>NZ_FXXN01000028.1:0-600000 GCF_900184795.1 Magnetospirillum sp. 15-1
CCTGGGCCAACATCCCGGTCAGGTCCAACCGCAAGGGCACCTTCGCCTTTTCCGCCTGGGTCTATCGCCAGCGCAATCTGGTCGAACGCTTCTTCAACAAGATCAAACACTTCCGGGGGATCGCCACCCGCTATGACAAAGACCCACGGAATTTCCTCGCCGCCGTAAAGCTCGTCGCCCTGCGCATTTGGTGCGCCGCGTAATGAGTCTACGGCCTAAGCTCTCGGGAATGGAATGCCTGGTGCGGCAGATAGGGCATTGCACCATCATGATGCCCCTCCCTCGCTCTGGACGGCCTGAAGCACGCGGTCAGCCTCGGTCTGGTGTATCCAGGCGGAATCGGTAATCCCGGCCACTGCCTCGGCGATCATCCGGACGCTGCCGGCGGAGATCCCGGCCAGCAGCTTGTTGGCGTTGTCCGCCTCGACCACGTAGGACGCCACCCGCCAGCGGGGCTCGCCCGGCTTGGGCTGCCAGGGCTCGTTGCCATACAGCACCTTGGTCTCGCCGTCGGCGCCAACGCGAAACACCAGATCGGATTCGGAGCGGTCGCCGGTGATGATGCTGCTGCGCACCGGTGCATCCAGCCAGCGAAGGCGGATCAGACGGTCGCCAGGAACGCCGGCCACGTTGAGGTGAACATCGGACACCACCGCCCACCGGCGACGGTAGCGGCGCTCGCGGGCGTCATCAGATATCCGGCGGCTCCAGGCCTCCTCCAGGGTGCCTCTGCCCTTGAGGTCTCCAGTCCTGGTGAACGACCGGATAGCGTCCAGGCGGCCAGCATCCTTCAGCATGGGCACCGCGCCAAACCGACTCAGGCTGACCTTCAGGTCTCCATCATCGGCGGCGGGCACGAAGGTCACGGTACTCCGCACCTTCCCGTCATAAGCCAGAGCTTCCAGCTTGCAGCGGCCGTCGTTCAGCGGGGTCTCGCGCAACAGCAGCCAGCGCGGCTTGTCGGCGTAGTAGGCCATCCAGCGGAGTTGCCAGAGCACCCGATCATCCAGCAGATCAGCCCGATTGATGATTTCGGCCTGGTCCTGCAGCTTGCGCAGGCCCTCGCCCAGCATCCGGGCCGCCTGGCGCAGTTGGCCGTAGGTAACGGTGAGCTTCTTGCCGTCGTCGCCCTGGATCGCCACGGCGGTGCCGGCGGCATCGGTGCGGGGACTGAGCGCCGCCCCGGCCTGGGCGAAGGGCCGCAGGGCCTCCTCAAGCTGGCTCACGTACCAGCGGTCGAGGGTTTCGTCGAACTTCGCGGTGCCGGCCTTGGTGCCGATCTGCGCCGCGTACTCGCTTGCCCAACTGGGCACCTTGCCACTCGGCCACGAGCCGGTCCTGCGGCGATGGACGACGTCGGCCAGCACGGAGGCGATATGGCCGGGACGGGTATTGGTAATGGGACTGGTCATGACGATCTCCCCGGAAGGGTTGGGCTGGGCACCGCTCGTTGGAGGGCGGCGCACCTTTTCCTCGTCGTGGAATCAGGGTGTGTCGGGTCATGGGTCAGGGGTCGGGCGGGGTAGCTCCCAAAACCCGGAGGGCGCGAAGCGATCCGCTTGCGGATTTTTGGGGTATCCCGACCCCTGACGGCGGGCGCCAGCCCGACGCTTGCCCATTGACGCGCGAGGGGCGGAAGCCCCTTCCTCATTCGTCCCATGAGCCCCCAAGACGCGCCCTGATTGGGGCGCGTAAGTGGCGCGACCAGCGCCACGCTGTTCATGCTCCCTCCCCGCATATGGCGGGGAGGGTTGGGGAGGGGTACGCCCCGACGAGGGGCGTTCCGCTTATCGTGGGTGGGGGACGAAATCACCATGGCCAGCACCAGCTGGCTTTCCGCCCACCCTCGTAGGGATGGGCAAGGCCATTCCGAATGAACCAGGTCGCAACGTCAGTGCCGTCAGAAAGCGATACGGAGGCCAGCAGACGGCCATAGCGGTCCCGACCAAGGTCGGACAGCAGAACCGCACTTCCCTTAGGCAGAAGCCTCCTGGCGGCGTCCGTGGCCTCCATGGCTTTGACACGCTCGGCCTCGCACTGTGCCCGGTCGCCTTTCTCCGGGGTATCGAAGTGCCTGGCGCGGACGGATTCGCCCTGTGGGGCGCCGGCGTGGGCGATCTGGTAGGTGTCGCCATCGATGACCCACAGAACCCGCCCAGGCTCGGCCGCGAACGAGCCGCTGCCCACGGCGCTGGCCACCAGGATGGCGGCGCCGACGATCCGGGCCGTCATGCGGCACCGACCAGCAGGGGCAAGAGATCCGAAACGTCCTCTTTCCCCGTTATGTTTAAGTATTTAGACTCACAGGGGGACAATCCTGTCTCCCCCTGTCTTTCGCCACTTTCCCGCCGGCTCAAGCAGCGCTGCAGCCCATCGGCCATAGTGGCGGCGGTGTTGGGGCGATGGTGTTTCGGCAACACCATCTCGGTGACTTCGATAAGCTGGGCGATCACCCAACCCATCTTGTTGACCAACAACCTGGTGCGGATGTAACCGCGCTCCCGAAGCTCGGAGAGATACCGTTGCACGGTGCGAGGATGCACCCCCAGCAGGACGGCGAGGCCAGAACGGCTTACGCGCTTCAGCCTCCCGGTGAGCGCCCGGATCGCCTGCAGCGCCACACGAGCCCCCATGGTCAGCCGGGTATCGACCGCCGCCTGCAGGCTCATCGCCTTCGCCCAGATCTTGGTGAGCGGCGGCGCTGGATTCGAATCTCGTGCTCGACGGGCCTGGCGCCGCTCTTTCTGGGCCTCCTTGGCCCGCATGGCCCGTTCAGTCCGACGCTGCCAGTACGCCTCGAAAGCCTCCAGCTGGTCGGGCGTCATCTCCCGGCGCTGGGCGACCTGATCCGCCTTCGTCCTGGCGATAGCCGCCGCCAGAGCAGCCTGCATCTGCTGACGTGGTGGCAAGGCTACGCCACCAGGCGCACCTGGTGCGGTTGCCACCGTGGTAAAGCTGCGCTGAAAGAGTCCTCGCAAAAGCCCATTGGTCATTGCCCCTCCAACGGAGGGCGCAGGTCACGACAGGAAAAAAGGGACAAGCCAACCCATTCAGGAAACACGAGATTTCCCGTTGACACCCTGACCCACCTGGGCTAAGAAAGAGGTCGCCAAACACAGTTTCTTAGCCGTTCAGGCAGGTCGCTAATCCTCTGGGTTAGCGGCCTTTTTACTTATGTCATTGGTCTACCTACGCCTCACCACAGCAAGCGCATCCTTGCGGGACACCAACGGCTGTGTTACCACAACCAACGGATTCGGCGTGTAGGTGATTGGCGTCCCCACAGGGAATAGAAGCCGGGATTGAGCATGGTCGTTTATCCGATTGCAGGGTGACGATAAGGGGACAACAAGCCCTCGACTTCCGGCGGCAGCGTCCCGCCGTCACGAAATCCACCAACCCAATAGCTGGTGCTGAGGGCGTCAGAGACATTCTCGGACTTGACGAGCGGATCGCGCTGGCGACCGAAGTAATCGGCCTTCATCAGCAACAGTGTCGCTCGTTCAACGTCGTGGGGGAGTGTGCGACCAGGATCACCGGGCAGGATAAAGCCCGCGCTGTACTCGACCACGACTTTGCCGGTGGGCCAGCGGATGTGGTCCCCGGCAGCGTCCAGGCGATAGATCAACCCGGTAGCCGCGTCATGTTCATAGTCACCGGCCCCAAGTTCCTTGCCGTTGACCGCGATGATATCGACCGATACCACCGGCACGCGGGTAAGCATCAGGGAGTCCTCGGGGTGCTGAAGGCGGATGACTTGGCTGATCGTTTCCTGTGTAAAGATGCAGTTGCACCAGGAGCGCACGGCGGCGCTGGCGCGTTCGATGGCATCCTGAAACCAAGCATCGTCGGCGCCGCTGGTAATCCCCATCTCCGCCTTGATTGCCGCAACGGTCGTCAGTCGGGTGTTGGTCGCGGGCGTCAGGATCGTCAACATCGGGGCGACTCCAGTATTATAAGGTGCCCATCGCGCACAGGAGGAAGTCCGCACCATGGGCTGTCGGGGTTTCTTGGTGCAGGCGACTCACCGACTGACGCCTGTTTCTACCGGCGGGCAGAAAACCTTGGGGTGGCCCGCCATTACAACGAGCCACCCCGCAGCATTAGGACACAGCCATCTTCAGGGCCATGACGGCTTCAGGCATGACGAGTTCACCACCGACACGGCGCCGGGCGTGCAGGCGCACGAGGCCGTTGGTCGCCTGCGAATACGGATCCGACAGGATGGAAAGACCGGCCTTGTCCACAACGCGGTAGCCGGTAGCCCAGTCGCCAAACAGGATAGGCAGCTTGTCCGAAGCCACGTCGTCGAGGTCGGCCACCTCGTAAATGGGCCGACCCAGCAACGTCGCCGGAACACCATCGGCCAGCGATTCCTTGAACATATACTCGCCGCTGGTGGAGGACTTCAGCGAGCGGACAGCAGCGATGGTCGAGCCGTTCATCAGCCACGCGCCTCGGCTGCGGTACGCCGGTTTGACCCCGTACATGAGCGCGATCAGCTTGTCCGGGTTGAGGTTGGTGGCGTGCCCGTTGACCAGCACCGGCAAGTCGGGATGGACCACGATACCGCGCGGCTTGCCGACGCCATTGCCCGCCGTGAAGGCGGCACCTTCCAAGCGCGAGAACTCGGTAGCCAGCATCGCGGACACTTCCGCCTCGACGTTGACGCCCGCATCTTCCAGCAGGCGGCGGGAGATGTCGATGTACACTGCGGCCTCGGCAGGGACGATACTCACCTGCCCGAACGTCGGCTCGCTGTTCGGACGGGTGCCGGTCTCGGACACCCACTGCGCAGTGCTGGTGCCGGTCATCTTCGGCAGGATCAACTCGGAGCCGGTGATGGCGGTCACGGTCGCCAGGGCGCGGATGGGCGAGACCTCGACGACGTTCTTCAGCAGTTCGGCGCTGAACTGCGAAGGGGCCAGGAAGCCGCCCGCCGTGCCATCACTGATATGCAGGCTGCGGATTTCGTCCGCCCCAAGAGCCTCGCGGCCCGAACGCAAATAGGTCGAGAACGCACGGGTCTCGATATCGAGGTCCTGCCGCTGTTCCTGAGAGGCACCGGGGCGGCGGCTCACGGTCTCGGCACGATCCTGGCGAGCACGGACTTCGGTCAGTTCCTGGCCGAAGGCAGTAAGCCGGGTCTCGATGCTGGTGGTCAGGGTGTCAATCGCGGCCCGGACCTCGGTCTGAGCATCGTCTTCGGAGCGGGTTTCCCAGGTGGCCCGCTGCGGGTTGATATGGGTCATCGTTTAACCTTTCAGTCTTTCCGCAGCGAGGCGGAGATATGCAGCCAACCCGGCTGCTTGGGATTCAGAACGAACGCTGGTGACACGGGCCGCGCCCTGGCTAGGACGAGCGACCAGGGACACCTCGATCAAGGAAACGGCCTCGACACGGCGCCCACCCTTGGGTAGCGCCGTGGCCTTGACGGTCCTGAAACCGACGCTCAGGCCGTCCACAGCGCCAGCCTTCAGCAGAGCGAAAGCATCGCGGCCAGCCGTGGCGTCGAGGACCAGACGGCCCTCAACCTTCAAGCCGGTGGCGTCCTCAACGAACGATTCCCAAACGCCAATGGGATTGGCAGGATCGTGCGCCCACAGCAACAAAGGACGAGTGCCAGCGGCGCGGTGCTGTTCCAGCGATGCCGCGAAACAGCCTTTGACCCAGATGTCACCGAATGAGTCAGGACGCCCCCAGGTGGCGGCATAACCGCTGATTACGCCCGTATCATCAGGGGCGAAGCGCAGTTCTGGTGCCGTGCTGTTCAGGAACTCTGTGGTCATTGTGCAGCGTCCTTCACGGCGGCAGTGTTCACAGGTCTGGTGAAGACTTCACCACCTTCATACGGCCCACGGTTTTCCATGGCCCGGACTTCATTCGGGGACAGCACGCCAGCGTTGATGGCCTGTGAGTACGCTGTGAACCTTGCTGCCAGATCAGCCCGTGCCAGATCATCAACCAGGAACTCGACGTAGTATTCGCGCCGCTCATCGGGCGTCAGGCACGTAATGCGGATAGCGTCTTGCCACAGCTTCAAGATTGGCATGAGGCAGTAGGAGAGGAACTGTGCGCCCATCTCTTCCGCATTGTTATGCGTAGTCCGCTCAAGGTCGCCCATCAGGTGCGCCGGGATGCGCCAGATGCGGGCGATTTCCTGAAGCTGGAATTTCCTCATCTCCAAGAACTGCGCATCCACGCTGGAAAGCTGGTGCGGCTCAAAGGTTACGCCGTCTTCCAGGATCGCAACCCGGCCAGCATTGTCACCGCCCTTATAAAATCCCTCGAAAGACTTACGCAGGCGGACCAACAGGTCATCGGTAAGTTGCTTGGGGTATTTTAGGACACCGGAGGGACGGGCACCACGACCGAACAGGCCAGCGGCGTGCTGTTCAAGAACAATACCCAGGCCGATTGCTTCCCGCCCCATCTGTACCGGGCTATCACCCTTGTAAAGGGACGAACCTACGTCGCGGATATGCAAGATGTCTCGCCGGGAGTATTCGCGCCGCTGGCCGTTGCTGGTGGTCACGACATAGCGCGGTTCCATCGTGGCGCTATCGACCTCAACGGAGACGGTGCGAGAATCGAGGGGAATGAGTTCAATGACCTGACCAGCACCGTCACGGCCCACCCAGGCGAAGCTGTTGCCGTGCAGGGCCAGGGCAGTCTGCATCACCAACCTGAACTCGCTGGCGGGAGTCCAGCCGTTCGCGCAATCGGTCAGCAGAGGATAGAGCGGGTGGTCAGTAGCACGCTCGCGCCCACCATCGGGCAGGCGGCGGTATAGGTGCGGAGTGAGCGATGCCAGAGTGTCGCCCATGATCTTTACTGCACACCGGACAGGCGGACTGCGCATGGCGGAATCGGTGCCGATGCTGACACCGGCAGCAGTCGGCGCACCGCCTAGGGCGAGAAGTGCGTCGAGGCCGATGGATCGCGTCTCAGTGCGGCGGCGGAAGATGTTGAACATTTATGAGCATCCTGCGGATTGCATTGCTACAAATCTCGCAGAATACTCATAATGTCAAAACGTCGCTTATCGCGCGCGAGAACTAGTTTTTCTCATGTTTTCCCGTCTATTCTCCAGATAGAATTGACGACGTTATGACGTAGACACGGGAGGGGCCGCTATTGCCAGGGAGCCGAACAACCCCCTGAAGTTTACCGCCTTGGCCGATCAGCAAGCCGCGATGAACCAGGGTCTTTGCCACGGCGGTAGCATCGAGTCCTTGGCAGACCTCCGATTTCCAGACCTCGGGCAATACAATAAATTCCGTACCACCGTCAGCAGTCGGGCGGCGGAAACCCGCCCGGTTGACAATGCGATGATCCGACGCCCGGTTCGGGATTCCCACCGTGCCCGCAGCGTCCATCGGTTCGAATCGGGAACCGCCATGCTGTTCGATGAACCTGCGAACTGTGCTGATCGCGGTCGCATCCTCCGCAGCGCCGATACCGCCGCGCCCGTCGCACCATGCCCGGAAACAGGTCGCAGCCGCCCGCATCGCCTCGCCTGTGGGCCAAGGCAGGATGCACCATGCGGCGGCAAGCTCACCAGCAGCAGCAACCAGCCCGAACCGGGCGGCGACACGCGACACCTGTCCATCGGAGCCGGGTGGGCAATGTGTCTGGAGGAAGGCGTTTCGGGTGGTCGTCACAGCCGCGATAGCGCCGTCCAGATCAGCAGTCAGTAATTCGAGGAAGGCGCGGGCGGCATGGCCGTAGTGCTCGGTAGCAGCGGCCTTGATGGTGTCGGACAGGATGTTGCCAGCCTGAAGACCGTGGAGATATTCATATAATCCGTACCCCACTCCAGCATCGGCGGCGATATCGACTAGGCGAGCCTGCTGTCCCGCCGCTGCCTTCCGGCCTCGACCATCTTCCGCGATCTTGTCGCCCAGGCTGATCTCGCCGGAGGAGAGGAACAGCGTCCTCCATTCCGACGCGGCGCGGGCATCGCCGGTCTTGGTCGCTCGGGATTTACCCATGCCGTTGCTCAACATGTACGCGGCAGCGGCGGCGGCAGGTGGAGTGACCTCAGCCATCTCGTCAACGCAAAGGAGTGCGTCGCTGTGATTCAGCGCCACAGCTTCAAGTGCGTTATCCGTTGCACGCCATGACCGGACGTAGCGGCGAACGTCACCGCCGCCCCAGACGGAACCGGCGGCGATCAGGGCCGTAGACTTGCCGGTGCTGGACGGACCTCGAAAATGGAAGCCACCTGATTCCGCGTCCACAAGGTGAAGGAGGGGGGCTGCGAATCCGGCAGCAATGGCAAGTGCGAGGCGGCTGTTGCCGACAGCCAGCCGGGCCACACCATCACGCCAGCCATCCAGGGTGCCACCGGTTCGAAAGGCGTGGTCGGTCGCCCCCTGAAGAACAACTTGCTCCCCCGCCGTGTCGCCCAGGGTGGCGTCGGGCAACACGAACGCCCGACCATGCCAGCCGATCCGCGAGACACATCTGGCCTTGGCGTCGGGTTGGACTGTCGTCAGGTACTCGTCGAGCCACGTCTTCGCCCCTTTGACGGGGAATAGTACAAGGCCAAGATCAAATAGAGGTTCGCGATAGGCGGCACCTTCGCCCGCCATCAGGGCCATGGGCATCGCCCACGTCTTCGTGTTTCCATCACGGTCGGTGATTCGAAGGAGCCTGCCCCAATTTTTACCATCGTGACTGCGCGTATCAGCCAGCACTTCAAGGCGGGTGCAGAACAGATTCCACACGTCCTTTTTTTCCAGTGTTATTTTATCTTCGACTTCAGTCTTTTTCTCGACTCCTGTATCCGTGAGTCGAAACGTTGTGTTTCCCTTCACCGGGACGGGGTTGGGGCTGTGCCGGGATTGGTTATAGACCTCAACTTGACGCGAGCACGCCTTAGAGATGGTGCGCGGCAGATAGTCGTCGCGGTCATCCCATTTGGGTCTGACCCATATGGTGTTGCGCATGATGCGTTCGATGCGCTTGCCGTCCTTGCCGGTCCAGAACGAGAGATGTTGTGCCAGGGCCGCGTCGAGGCGAGACGGGTCGTTATCGAAGTGCTCTTTGAGCACCAGCGGATCGCCAGGGATTAACCGTTTGAGACTACAGCGGTCCCCCGATGCGACAGACCACGACGTGCGGGAGTTGAGAGCGATGCGGAGCAACGCGGCATCGTCACTTGGGCCATCCCATTCGTCACTTGGGCCATCAACGAACCCAATGTCACGTTCGAACCCGCGTGTACCGGGAGGCGGCGGGACCTCGGCGGGTAGGACGGCGCGAAGACCGGCGGGATCGTGCAATGCGCCCGTCCAGGGAATCGTTGCCACTACCGCCGCCGGATCAAGAGGGCGACCGGCAGCAGCCTTTTTGGCGTTGGGCCAGTTCAGGCAGCCGGGGACGCGCCAGACATGCGCAATGTCGGCGCTCCCGTGGTCACATCGTGCCAGTGCCTTGAGGCCGCGAGCGAGCGGCTTGGCTTCCTCGGCACCCACAGGGCGGTCGAAGGAGAAACCAACCTGGAAGCGACCGGGGGAGGACTCAATCACGAAGGTTGGGCAGGCGCCTGGAATACGGCTGGCCCAATTCGCCGCGTCGAGGTCATCGAAATCACAGACGAGATATCCGACGTGGTTGATATCTACCTCTGCGCCGCGTTGACCTGGAGGCGGCGGCACGGTCATCGTCGCGGCACTTATATATACGTTGCGATGCGGTTCGACGGCCCAGGCGGCAGCGGTCTCGACGGCGCTGTCCAGATCTATGATCGGCATGATTTTAGAGGATAGCTTTTCCCCGGTCGTCGGGTTTTCGGCATAGCCGCACAACATCCATGTCCCCCTTGCGGGCAGCGACAGTACGCCCGCAAGGTGGTGGCGGATCATGGCCCGGTTGACCAGGGCGGCGTGGTCCGCCCGCCCCCAAAGGGGCGAGCGGTCCAGTTGGATGATAGAGGCGCTCATCGCGTCACCGGAGGCGCCGGGATACGGGGAGCGTGCTGGAGACACCAGTGCGTGCTTCCAGGGCGTGCCTCCTCGGACGGTTCCGGCCAATAGTAGCAATGGTAATACCCCACAGGTGACGGGATGGCGCGACCAGCCCGGCACGTCGCGCAGGTTCGCGAAGGCCCATCGGGATGTTGCGTGGCGGTTTGAAAGGCATTATTGTTGGCGGTAGTTAATTGGGTTTCGGAATGGGGCTGGCTGCAACCGGCCCCTTCCTTTTTGAGATAGGTCATTTCGGCACCTCGTTGTCGGGGATGGCTCGCAGTAGCGCCATGAGGTCGTGTAGGGCGGTCTCGATCCGGAGCGCAATGCGCTCGGCTGTGGCGTCGGCAGTATTCATTTCGCATACTCCGACGTGCTCGCGTACATCTTGAGCAATTTGCTCAACGCCCAAGCATCAAGCTCGGAACGCGGATACAGTGGCGTCCTATTATATTTGTAGAACGGCGGTCCATCACTGCTAATGCTTGCCAGCTTTGCAAGTGTCGCTGTTGCACATGGGATGCCGAATACCTCTCCAAGGTAGAGCGATGCTTCGGCTCTCCGGAGGTTGTTCTTGCACAAAATGTGCGCCGGGCACCCGCCGGCTTCGGCATGGTCAGCCATGGTCGAGATCTCCGGCCTGCCCAGACCTGTCGCGCAAAGCATCGGCACGTTGCTCGGACTCGTCCATGGCGTGGATCGTTTCTTTGGTCAGTCTCGCCAATGTGTGCGTGAGTTTGGCGATACCATCAACCTCGTCGGGATTGCGCGAGCACAGCAATGCCCGGTCGATGGCGCGACCAACAACACTGCCAACGTCTATCGCCAAGTAGACCGGCGCAGGCGTCTTTCCCATGTCGTGGGCTAAGTCCGTGCGGTGCTGCCAGTTGTCTCCATCCCGCCAAACCAGCAATACACGGTTGCGCAGCGACTGGCAGAGGACTTCCGGCGGCGTATTCTTGTAATTGAGCAAAAGACTCGCCCCGACGAACTGGTGAGCGATATCGCCAGCCATGGCGACCGGTACGCCGTAATCGACCAAGTTGCGGACAATCGCCAGCGTGGCGGCATCAGCGAGGGAGTACGTGCGGCGGGGACCGTTGGCATCAGCGACACCAACGCGCACCTGTTCTTTCTGCATCCAGTGTCGCACCGCCTTGGGCGTGCCCTCAATGGCGTAGATCACATCGGACCACACCAAATTGCTTTCTGTAAGGGGGTTTGTCATTTACAGCCTCGTTGGTTGATGTGCCATCGGCGGCACATGCAATACAAAGCACCAGAGGGCCTTCCATGTCAAGCGTCTTCTTCATGGCGATGCGATCATTAATATTGTGATTATTGTCACCATGAGCTAATAGCTGTTCGCTATTCCGAACATAGACCAATTGTTATTGTTAATGTTATATCTATATCTATAAAAACAGCGCCCCTTGACATTGATCGCTGTACGTATAACATACAGACATGATTCAGAGCTTCCGCGACAAGGACACCGAGGCGCTATGGGCAGGCAGGCGGAGCCGCCCGTTCGAGGCGATCCGCCGTCAGGCCGTGCGGAAGCTCGACATGCTCGACGCGGCTGTGGTGCTGGAGGACTTGCGGGTGCCGCCGGGGAACCACCTGGAGGCGCTGGAGGATGACCGAAAGGGTCAGCACAGCATTCGCATCAATGACCAATGGCGGCTGTGCTTTATATGGAAAGAGGATGGAGCCCATGATGTCGAAATTTGCGACTACCATTGAGCGGGTCCGCACTCATCCGGGCGAGGTGCTCCAGGAGGAGTTCATGGTTCCGCTTGGGCTTTCCGGCAATCAGCTTGCCCATGCGCTCAAGATTCCCGCGAACCGGATCAACGAAATAGTAGCAGGACGGCGCGCCGTGACCGCTGACACAGCATTGCGCCTTAGCCGCTACTTCGGCACCACGGCGGAATTCTGGCTCAATTTGCAGCAGGCACACGACTTGTCAAAGGTCGTGGTCGAGAGCCTTGCCGCCATTGAGCACGATGTGCAGCCGCGCCGGGTGGCGTAGATCACACCTTCATCCTCAACTTGATCTCACCCGCCACCCGATCCGCAGCCGCGATCAGCACCGCGTCAAGATGATGCGTATACCTGCTGGTCGTGGTGTGGGTGCTGTGCCCAAGCATGGCCGCGATGGTCGAATCGCTATAGCCCATATCCGCCGCCACGCTGGCGAAGCCGTGGCGTAACGTATGCATTGTGGCCTCGGATGGCAGTTCAGCCGCCTTGGAGATCCGTAAGAACGCCTTGGGCAGTCCCGCGAAATGTCCCGCCGCACCACCACCAGGGAGGACGTATTCGCCCTCACGGGGGAGCAACGCGAGTACGTCCAGGACAGGTTGACCGATAGGGCGAACCGAATAGCCTTCCTTACTATCTGTCAGTCGAAGGCACTTCCCTGCCTCGTCAATCTCCGACCATTTCAACGCCTCGACCTCACCCTTCCGGCAGCCCGTGAGAGCCAGAAGGCGCACGGCGGCGACCACGAGGGGGTGGGCGTCTTCGGCCTCGGTCAGCGCCTTGCCCAGCGCCCGGTAATGGTCATCAGAGAACCGGAAGCGCCGCTTCCCATCGGCGGGCCGCTTCACGCCATGAACTGGATTGACGGTGATGATTCCCTGTTCCACCGCGAAGGTCAGGATACCGGACAGTAGACCGGCGGTGCGGCTGGCCGTCCCCGCGCCACCTTCCACGATGGCCCGGCCTCGTAATTTATCGGTCTTCACATCGGCGGCGGTTTTTCCGGCGGTCACGTCCGCGATAAATTTGGAGATGTCAGCCCGGCCAAGGTCTTTGACCTTCTTTTTGCCTATCAGGGGGATGATGTGACGGGCCACCCGACCTTTGTCGATCTCCAACGTCGAGGTGCGCTTGGGTCGCCCGCCCTTACCCATGGGCGCACCGGCATCAGCCGCCCGGAAATATTCCTTGGTCAACTCCTCGACGGTCATGGCCTCCTTTTCAGCGGCCTTGTTGGTCAACGGATCACTCCCGGCAGCGACCTCCCGCAATAACTCGACTGCCCGTTTCCGGGCATCTTCGCAAGTCCAGGGGGAGCCGTGCTTACCGATGGTCAGCCGCCGCATCACCCCGCCAGCCGTCCGATAATTCACGATGTAGGACTTGCTGCCGGGAGTGATTCGCAGGCCGAAACCCTTGACCTCGGAATCCCAGATGATCGCCTGTTTCCCTGTGGGATCGCCCTCAGCGGCATCAACCAAGCGTTTGGTTAGCTTCTCCGACATGAGATTTCTCCAACTAAATCAACGATGTAACACCTGTTACACCTTCGGGCGGGCATGGTGTAACGCGAAAACGTCAATATTTTCAACGCTGTAACACCTGTTACACCCGTTACACCGCTAAATGGTCATGTTGGAATCGTATGGCGCACCTATCGGCCATCACCCCCAACACCAGGGATAACGATAGAGATTTTGTCAGCACCATGTCAACAGTAGGCGGGAAATTCTGGTATATTCCCGTGATGACCGTTGCCCTCATAATCGCTTTTATTGCTATAAAAACAATGATCTAAGCGATCTCAGAAAGCGGCAGTCAACACCGGAAAACATATTACGTCTGCCCTCCGAAGGCAGATGTCGTAGGTTCGAATCCTACCGGTTGCGCCAATCTCCCGGACTTATGTAGCAAACGCCACCAAGGAAGCCCTTCGGTGTAGGCGGTATGCCGGCGGATGGCGAAGATTTCGATTGATTGGAACCATTCCCGGCCCCGGCCTGGAACAATCCCTGAATTCAGCCGTTTTTCCTGCCGGAGGAGGAAGCGCCGGCCTGCCCCGGAAACGGAATTTCCACCATTTATTTGACCCGGAGCACCAGCAGGCTTGCTTTTTTATCGACAAACGACAAAGACTGTATGAGTCGATCATGCCTTGAGCAAAATTCAGAGTTGGTCGGCATCTGATGCAGGACGCGAAGCGCGCGGCCTGTCTATCTCAATTTCGGAGAAATCTTCATGCCGAATGGCAGCGTCAAGTGGTTCAACAGCACCAAGGGTTTTGGCTTTATCGCTCCGGACAATGGTGGTCCCGACGTGTTTGTGCACATCTCTGCCGTCGAGCGGGCCGGCCTCTCTGGGCTGAATGACGGCCAGAAGGTTTCCTTCGAGGAAGAGCGCGACCCCCGCAAGGGCAAGACCTCCGCGGTCAATTTGAAGGTCCTCTAGCCTTCCAGCGGCACGGCCGGCATCGTAATGAATGCCGGCCGTGTTCATGGGAAACCGGCGGCCTGAGGTTCGACCCGGCTCCGCCCCTACCGATCTCCGAAGCCCGTATCCAATTCACCCGACTCGGAATTGCGGTCGGACCTGTCAGGCCGACGCCTCGACAGCAGCAAGCGTGGCCGCCATCGGCGCCGGATCGCTTGCCATCCCCCTCGAAGTGACACAGGATGCCGCGGCCGACGACCAGATCGTCAAGCCGTTCCTCGTCCGATTCGGGACGGGAGGAGCGCCTTCCGCACGTCCGCCGCGTTTCGTACCGTTCGTGAAGCGGCCGGAGCCGAGCTGGTTCCGGAAGACGGGGAAGAAACTGGCACGCGGTCAAAAAAAGGGGCCTGAAATGACGGATGAACTCTGGACCGATGAAGCCGATCGTCGCCTTGTCGCCCTTGAAAGCCGGCTTTCCCACCATGAGATCATGGCCGAGGAATTGTCCGAGGTCGTGGCGCAGCAGACGCGGCGTATCGACATTCTGATGGCGGAGGTTCGTCGCTTGCGCGAGCGCCTGGGCGAGGCCGAGGCCGGCCTGCCCGTCTCGCCCCAGGACGACAAGCCGCCGCCGCATTATTAGAGAAAGGGGAGGAAATCATGATCGGCAATGATGGTAAGCCCGTTACACGCGACCAAATTCGCTCGGCCATTGCCGCCTATAACGCAGGTGATCGCGGGTCCAAGGAATTTGCCGCCATCCCCCGCGCCCTGGTGACGATTCTCGACAATCTCGCGATCGGCAAGACCACCTATGTCAAAGGGGGGGACGGCCAGTTGCAGCTAAGCCGCCGCAAGGACAAGAGCATCGCCGCCGGGTGATGTCCAGATGGCCCTTATCCCGGCCGCTCCGGGAAACCGGCGACCTGAAATGGCAAGCTCCCGAACCGTCAGGGCCAGGGGTTTGAAGCAGGCGCCCCCCATCCTCCCGCTGGTCGTCAGGATGACAAACCAAGGTGTTTGTCGCGTCCCCGACCGCCGTGTCGGGGATGCGACAAAGCTGTAACCCCAACATTTTCGCCATTTTTTGCACTGCAGCACTTGGCACCGCCATTGCAAAGGAACCCGGCATAGACCCCTGACGAGGAGGCCGCCGGTGTCCAGCAACGTCATCTCTCTCTCCAGCATCGCCCGTGGACGCACCGTCCCCGCCGAAGCTCCAGCCGCGCCCGCCGGCGGCTGTTCCTCCAAGGCTTGCGGCTCGGATCAGGACCGGGGCGACATGCCCGCCCACATCTGGGACAAGGTCAAGGACCACCCCTGCTATTCCGAGGAAGCCCACCACTACTTCGCCCGCATGCATGTGGCGGTGGCTCCGGCCTGCAACATCCAGTGCAATTACTGCAACCGGAAGTACGACTGCGCCAACGAATCGCGCCCCGGCGTCACCAGCGAGAAGCTGACGCCCGAACAGGCGGCACGCAAGGTGGCGGCGGTGGCGGCCAAGGTGCCGCAGCTTTCGGTCCTGGGCATCGCCGGCCCCGGTGATTCCATGTTTGACTGGAAGAAGACCTCGGCCACCTTCCGCGAGGTCTCCAAGCTGCTGCCCGACCTCAAATACTGCGTCTCGACCAACGGCCTGGCCCTGCCCGACCATCTGGACGAGCTGGCCCGGCACAACATCGACCACGTCACCATCACCATCAACATGGTCGATCCCGAAATCGGCGCGCTGATCTACCCCTGGATCTACTTCAAGGGCAAGCGCTACACCGGAATCGAGGGCGCCCGCATCCTGCACGAGCGCCAGATGGAGGGACTGGAGGGCCTGACGTCGCGCGGCATCCTCACCAAGATCAACTCGGTGATGATCCCCGGCATCAACGATCACCACCTGATCGAGGTGAACAGGCAGATCAAGGCGCGCGGCGCCTTCCTGCACAACGTCATGCCGCTGATTTCCGACGCCGCCCACGGCACCGCCTTCGGCCTCAATGGTCAGCGCGGCCCCAGGCCGGCCGAATTGAAGGACCTGCAGGACAAGCTGGCCGGCGGCGCCAACCTGATGCGCCACTGCCGCCAGTGCCGCGCTGACGCGGTGGGCATGCTGGGCGAGGATCTGTCCCAGGACTTCACCCTGGACAAGCTGCCCGAGGTGGCCGTCGCCTACGACCCCGAGCCCCGCCGCCTCTACCGCGAGGTGGTGGAGCGCGAGCGCGCCGACCGCGCCAAGGCGGTCCTGGGCGCCGAAGCGGAACTGGCCGAGTCCACTCCCACCGCCCCCACCCGGCTGGTGGCGGTGTGCACCAAGGGCGGCGGCCGCATCAACCAGCATTTCGGCCACGCCAAGGAATTCCAGATTTTCGAGGTGGATGCCAAGGGCGTGCGCTTCTCGGGCCATCGCAAGGCCGACAATTACTGCGTCGGCGGCTATGGCGACGACGACAAGCTGGACGTGGTCTTGGGCGCGCTCGAGGGCATCGACACGGTATTCGTGGCGAAGATCGGCCGCTGTCCCAAGGACGACCTGAAGAAGGCGGGCATCGAGGCCATCGACGCCTATCCCTTCGACTACATCGAAACGGCGGTGGCCGGCTGGTACGCCCGGACCTACGGCCTCGCCGCCGATATTGCCTAGACAGAAGAGGAGAAGACCATGGCTCTCAAGATCATTGCTTCCGAATGCACCACCTGCGGCGCCTGCGAGTTCGAGTGCCCCAATGCCGCCATCTCCATCAAGAACGACGTCTACACCATCAAGGCGTCGGGCTGCACCGAGTGCGACGGCGACGCTCCCAAGTGCCAGGCGGTCTGCCCGGTCGAGGGCTGCATCGTCCAGGGCTGACCTTTTTCCGAAAGGGTGCCGTCATGAGCGAAGGAACCGGTTTCGAACTGTGGGACAAGCCCCTCTTTGAGCGCGGCGACAAGGTCGTGGCACTCCGGGACGTCCGCAACGACGGCACCTATCCCGGCTCGCAAATCGGCGAGTTCCTGATCCGCAGGGGCGAGGTGGGATACGTCACCCAGGTGGGGACCTATCTCAACCGCTTTTATGTCTACGCCGTGGACTTCCTGGACAGCGAGCGGCTGGTCGGCATGCGCGCCCACGAACTGGAACGGGCCGAGGAAGACGAAAGGAGGGTGTCATGAAGGTCATGCTGCGCAAGGTGGGCGAGAAATACGAAATCTACGTCCCCAAGAAGGACCTGGAAGAACTGGTCGTCGAGGCCGAAAAGGACACCATCTGGGGCGGCACCATCAAGATCGCCAACGGCTGGACCTTCGCCATGCCCGACATGCCGCCGGACACCAAGCTGCCCATCACCGTCGAGGCCCGCAAACTCAGCGGCGGCGACGACTGAGCCCCTTACAGGAGGACGCGGCCATGCTCGACTCCCCCCGCTCACTGCTTGCCGAGATCGGCGCCGGGATTGCCGCCGGTAATCTCATCCCCTTCCTGGGACCCGACGTGCTGTGCCTCGAGGCGCCGCCGCCGGTGCCGGTGGGCGCCCGCGCCCTGGCCCTGGCCCTGGGGGCCAAGGTGGGGGTGCCCGGCCGCATCAAACACAACCTGTGGCATTCCGCCCAGTACATCGAAACCCATAAGCACCGGATGACCCTGGACAAGCTGATGGCCGGGTTCTTCCAGCCGGTGCCCCGGCCCAATTCGCTGCACCGCTGGCTGGCCGGCCTGCCCAGGCTGCCCCTGGTGGTGGACACCTGGTATGACGGCGCCATGAAGGCCGCCTTCGAGGCGGCGGGGTGCGACAACTGGGGCATCGTCCAGGGCTGTTCCAAGGCGCGGCGCCTGGATGGCGGCGTCTGGACGCGGGCGGTAACCCCCGATGGCCTCACCGTCGCCGACGACGTGGCCGAGGGCTGGCGCACCGTGCTCTACAAGCCCCATGGCGCCGCCCAGCCCACCGGCGATGTCTTGGTGTCGGATTCCGACTATGTGGAGGTGCTGACCGACATCGATATCCAGACCCCCATTCCCCAGGTGGTCAAGGACCGGCGGGCGGGTCGCGGCTTCGTCTTCCTGGGTTGCCGCTTCTATGACCAGATCCTGCGCACCTTCGCCCGGCAAATCGCCAAGCGCTCGGGCGGGCCGCGCTATGCCGTGGTGCCCGGGGGCCTGACCCGCAACGAACTGAAATTCCTGGAGATCGAGGGCATTACTCCCATCACCCTGCCGCTGGCCGAGGCCGTCGCGCTGATGAGCGCCGAACGGCCGGCCTGACCCGCCGCCATCACCATTGGAGAGAGGAACACCATGGCCAACGTTACGTTCAGTGCCCCCACCCTGGAAAAGGACATCACCGTCTACGCGGTGGCCGGCGACAACAAGACCCTGCTGGGCGTCGCCAAGCAGCACGGCGTCGCCATCCCGTGCCAGTGCCAGGACGGCGAATGCGGCTCGTGCCTGATCAAGGTCACCATCCTGGACGACAAGCGCCCGTCCGGCATCCATTTGACCGACAAGGAGAAACTTACCCTTTCGATCAATGGCAAGTTGAACAGGGACCAAGTGAATAACGCCGAAACCAACGACATGCCTCCGCCCTACCGGCTGGCCTGTCAGTACATCGTCCGCAACGAGAATATCCTTGTGGAATTCTCGGGCGAGCCGGGCGTCGAGATCGATCTGCGGCGATAGGTGGCGGAAGCTCGCAGATCGAGAAGGGGCGTCCCCGGCGGGGCGTCCCTTCATTTTTTATAACATAAGAATTAAGGTAAAACCCTGGTGTCGTATTTTGTATACACCGGAGTATAGGCGGTATTTTCCATATAGCCTTGATGTTTGTAACATCATAAGGTTCAAATGATTGCAAATGCTTTATTAGCACCATGCCATCAAACAATAATTTCAGATATTTACGGGTGGTTCGCAATGGCGCTTGATCAAACCCTGTCCCGTTTCACCGTGAAGGCCCGCATTTTTCTGGGCTTCGGCCTGGTTCTGGCCCTGTTGGCCCTGGTCGCCGTCATCGGCGTCAGCAGCCTGAGTTCCGCCACCGGGCAGGTAGAAAAATACGCCAAGATCAGCGACAACACCGTGCGGGTGTCGGTGATGGTCGGCGACTTCACCGAGGCCCGGCGCAACGCGCGGCTGTTCGCCCAGGAAGGCACCCCCGAAGCCGCCACAAAGGCCCGCCAGTTGTTCGGCAAGCTGCGCGAGAGCCTGGCGATCGCCATCGCCAATTCGATCGACTCCGCGCGCATCGACAATCTGAAGCGGATCGGTACACAGATCGAGGGCTATGCCGTCAATTTCGAGAAGATGGCCGAGGCCCGCACCGAGAAGGAAAAGCTGGTCAACGAGCAGTTGGGCGTCCTTGGCCTGCAGGCGCGGGAAGCCTTGGCCGGGATTGTCGCCGCAGCCATGGCCAACGGCGATTTCGAGGCGGCGGCGCTGACCAGCCAGACTCAGGAGGCCCTGATGCAGGCCCGCCTGCTGGCCAGCCGCTTTACCAGTTCCCCCAACCCGAAGCTCGCCGATGCCGCCCGTCAGCAATTGGCCGCGTTCCTTACCCAGGCGCGTTCGCTGGAGGAGCGTCTGCACGATCCGGCCCGCAAGCGTCTGGCCAAGGAGGCCGCCGCCCTGGCCGAACGCTACGGCGCCGCCTTCGCCCAGATGGTGGACAAGACCATGACGGTCGAGCAATTGGCCAACACCGTCATGCGTGCCGAGGCTACGGAAATCGCCAAGTTGGCCGATGAAACCCGCAATTCCCAGATGGCCGCCCTCGATACCCTGGAAAAAAGCACCGTCCACGGCATGAGCAACGCCACCACCACCGGTCTGGTGTTGTCGGGCGGCGCCTTCATCGTCGGCCTGCTGCTGGCCTCGCTGATCGCCGGCAGCATCGTCAAGCCGGTTCAGGCCATGACCGACACCATGTCCAAGCTGGCCACCGGCGACAAGGCGGTGGAGATTCCCGCCACCGCCAACCGGGACGAGATCGGCGAGATGGCCCGTGCCGTCCAGGTGTTCAAGGAAAGCATGATTCAGGCCGAACGGCTGGAGGCCGAGGCCCGTGCCGAGCAGGAGCGCGAAGTTCAGCGCGGCCGCAAGCGCGAGCTGCTGACCGCCGATTTCGACGTGATGATCCGCCGGGTGATCGCCAAGGTGGACAACACGGTGCAGAACGTCCACTCCACCTCCACCAGCCTGCACGCCGCCGCCGAGCAGACCAGCCGCCAGAGCGCCGCCGTGGCCGCCGCCGCCGAGGAGGCCACCGCCAACATCCAGACCGTGGCCAGCGCCGCCGAGGAACTGGGCGCCTCCACCCACGAGATCAGCCGCCGGGTGCAGGACACCACCCGCATCACCCAGGAAGCGGTGGACGGCGTGCAGACCGCCGACGCCACCGTGGAAGGCCTGTCCACCGCCGCCCAGAAGATCGGCGAGATCGTCAGCCTGATCAACGACATCGCGGCGCAGACCAACCTGCTGGCCTTGAACGCCACCATCGAGGCGGCCCGCGCCGGCGAGGCCGGCAAGGGCTTCGCGGTGGTCGCCAACGAGGTCAAGCACCTCGCCACCCAGACCGCCAAGGCCACCAGCGAGATCGCCGAGCAGATCGGCGGCATCCAGAGCACCACCCAAAGCGCCGTCGCCGCCATCAAGACGGTGGGCGCCGCCATCGGCCGGGTGGACGAGGTGGTGTCGTCCATCGCCGCCGCCGTCGAGGAGCAGAACGCCGCCACCCAGGAAATCGTCCGCAACGTCCAGGAAGCCGCCAACGGCAATCACGAGGTGACCAGCAACATCACCGAGGTGTCGTCGGCCGCCCAGATGACCGGCGAGATGGCCTCCAACATGTTCAAGGTGGCGGAAGTGCTGGAAGAATCCGGCACCAGCCTGGGCAAGCACGTGGAAACCTTCCTCGGCAGCGTCAAGGCGATTTAGACCCTTTCCATTTGATTGGCTTGCCCCGCCCTTTGGGCGGGGCTACTGTCGCACGGCCTGCAATCAATGATGATGAAGTGTGGCCATGCTCAGTCATTTACGGATTTCGCGAAAGCTTTGGGCGCTGATGTCGGTCGGCATCGTGGGGGTCCTGGTGCTGGCCGCCTTCAGCCTGTACCAGTTGCGCTCGTCGATGATCGAGGACCGCAAGGTCATGGTGCAGCAGATGGTCGAGGCGGCCATCGGCGTCGCCAGCTTCTACCAGCAGCAGGCCGAAAAGGGCGCCTTGCCCGCCGACGAGGCGCGCGAGCGGGCCAAGGCCGGTATCCGCGCCATGCGCTTTGGCGGCGGCAACTACCTGTTCGCCTACGACAGCACCGGCCTGACCCAGGTCCATGGCGGCAATAGGGCCAAGGAGGGCGAGAACCGCGTCGGTGAAACCGATCCCACCGGCAAGCATTACGCCCGCGAGATGATCGACAAGGCCCTGGCCGGTGGCGGCTACACCTCCTATCTGTCCTCGCGCCAGTCCAGCGGCGACCGCGCCTCCAGGACCCTGCCCAAGATCTCCTACAGCAATCATTTCAAGCCCTGGGACTGGATCGTCGGCACCGGCGTCTATCTCGACGACGTGGATGCCGCCTTCGACCGGTTGCTGCTCTGGCTGGGCGGGGTGATCGTCCTGGCGGTCGGCGCCATGATCGCCGCGTCGCGGCGCCTGGGAGCCAGCATCGCCACTCCCATCACCGCCATGACCACGGTCATGGAGACCATGGCGGCCGGCGATCTGTCGGCCTCGGTGTCCAACACCGAACGCCGCGATGAAATCGGCGCCATGGCCCGCGCCCTGTCCATCTTCAAGGAAGGATTGCTGCGCGCCAACCGGCTGGCCGCCGAGCAGGAGGCCGACCGTGCCGCCCGCGAGACGCGGGCGCGCACCATCCAGACCCTGACCGGCGATTTCGACGGACAGGTGGCCGGCATCCTCGGCCGGTTGAGCAGCGCCTCGACGGCGCTGGAGACCACCGCGCAGGCCATGGCCGGCACCGCCCAGCAAACCAGCAGCCAGGTGGCCGGCGCCGCCGACGCCACCAGCAACGCCTCGGCCAGCGTTCAGACGGTGGCCTCGGCCGCCGAGCAGCTTTCCGCCTCCATCATGGAGATCGGCCGGCAGGTCAGCCAGTCCAGTCAGGTCTCGCAAGCCGCCTCGGACGAGGCGCGGCGCACCACCGAAAAGGTCCGGGGTCTGGCCGAAAGCTCGGCCCGCATCGGCGAGGTGGTCAGCCTGATCAACGACATCGCGTCGCAGACCAACCTCCTCGCGCTGAACGCCACCATCGAGGCGGCGCGGGCGGGCGAAGCCGGCAAGGGCTTCGCCGTCGTGGCCAACGAGGTCAAGAACCTCGCCAACCAGACCGGGCGGGCCACCGAGGAGATCGGCACCCAGATCGCCGCCGTCCAGGCCGCCACGGGTGAGGCGGTCACCGCCATCGGCGACATCGTCGCCCGGGTGGAGGAGATCAACCACATCGCCACCGCCATCGCCGCCGCAGTGGAGGAGCAATCGGCCGCCACGGCGGAAATCGCCCGCAGCGTCCAGGAAACCGCCTCGGGCACCGAACTGATCGCCGACACCATCGTCGACGTGGGCCGGGCGGCATCGGACACCCAATCCGCCGCCGGTCAGGTGCTGGATTCGGCCCGCTCGCTGGCGGTGCACGCCACCGACCTCAAATCCATGGTCGGAACCTTCCTGGGGGGCGTCCGCACCGCGTAAGGGTCCTATAGCGTGATGCCCAAAATGTGCATCACGCTATATTTTCCCTCGCCGGGCGGGCGCATCCGCGCCCTTGGCCGCGCCCTCAACGGGCGCTGAAGCAGCCCGCCTCATATTCAGGGCGCGCCGCTCTAATTTCCACGCCCCGGCACCGAGCACATGCCGTCACTGCGCGGGCAGGTCTCGGAAATGGGTTCGGACACCGGGGTCAGGCCGATCCAGGCGTTGACGGCCTCCTCGTCGAAACCCGCCATCCGCCGCCCACCGCTTTCCATCAGCGGGCGGCGGATCAGCAGGGGGTCCAGGCACATTTCCGCCAGGGCCTCGGCGGCCGCCATGGCTTCGGGCACCACCGCCCCCGACTTGATCCGGGGAGCGGCACGGTTGAACCACTCGGCCACCGGCACCCCATGGAAGAACGGCCGAAGCGTCTCGGGGCTCCAGCCCTGGGCGCGGATGTCCAGCGCCACCACGTCGTGGCCTGACTGCGCCAGCAATTGCTTCTGGCGGGTGTTGTTCATGCAGCCCGGCTTTTCGTAGAAGACGATCATCGCCATGGCGTCACTCCCTTATTTCAGTTTTTCCGCCAGGGCCAGCAGCGCCGGCACCTGGGTCCGGATCTCGTCGGCCACCGCCTTGTCCAGTTTGCCGAGCCAGGCGGAGGGTATCTCCCGCACCCCATAGGTGGCCCCGGCCAGCATGCCGGCGATGGCCCCGGTGGTGTCGGCGTCGCCGCCCTGATTGACCACCTCGATCAGGCAGTTGCGGAAGGAATCCGTCAGGAAATAGAAGTGCAGCACCGTCTGCATGGTATCGACCACATAGGCGGTGGACTGGCCGCGAAAGGTCTCGAAGCGGAAGCACTTGTGCTTCTCCACCAGGGCGTTGGCCTCGTCGCGCGCCGCCTTCATCCCCTGCCCCGACAACAGCGCCTGGGTCATCCGCCCCAGGGCCAGGGTGGCATCGTCGGACAGCGGGTGGTGGTGGGTGATGTGGCTCTGGGCTACCGTCCACTCCTCCAGCAGGTCGGGACGATGCAGGGTGGCGATGGCGGTGGGCAGGTTGCGCATGGCGGCGCCGTTACCGGCATCACCCTCGCAATAACCGCCCTCCAGCGTGCCGTTGGTGATGAAGCGGCGGATGCCGCGCCGGCAGGTGTTGCCCACGTCCACGGGACCGCTCTTCAGCCAGACGGCGAATTCCTCGCACACGTCCTTGGGGTCCAACCCGCCCTTGCGCGCCAATGACCGGCCGAGGCACAGCGACATCTCGGTATCGTCGGTGACCTGTCCGGGGGCCAGATGCAGCCAGCCGCCGCCGATCATCTTGCGGTGCAGCCCATGCTTCTCGCGGATTTCCCCCTTGGTCAGGAACTCCACCGTCGCCCCCAGGGCATCGCCGACGGCGAAGCCCAGATAGGCGCCCAGCGCGCGATCCTCCAGGCTGGGGCCGGAGGTGGGGGGACGGTCGAGGAACGGCAATGGCAATCGCATGGAATGTCCAATCAGAAATAGGCCGCACTGACCCGGTAATCGCCGCCGATCACCAGATACTCGCCCTCCCCCTTCAGGGGATGGACGGGCAGCAATGTGTTGAAGAACAGAACCTTCACCACCGGCACGCAGGCGGTCAGGATGGTGTCGCCGAAGCAGTCGGCGACCGTGCGGTCCGACGAGAACGACGCCAGATTGTTGAGACGCATCACCACGGTCTTGCGGTCGAGACGCTCGACGATCTGGTGTTCATCGAAGGCGTTGATACCCCGGTAGAGGGTCAGATGCGTCTGGCCGGGGACGGCGAAGCGGGCCAGCCCCCACTGACAGAACTCGTAGAGCATGTCGAGCTGGCAGTAGATGGAGTTGTTGTGGAAGCGGCTCGACATCTTCTCGTCCACATAGGCCGCCCAGCCCCGGGTGGAGAAGCGGGTGATCATCTCCTTGTGGAAGGTGGGAAACAGCCCGAAGCGGCTTTCCACCCACCCCTTCAGCACGGCACCCTCGGGCCCGTTGGAATCGTAGCCCCAGCCCTTCAGCAGGCGCAGGAAGCTGGAGCGGTAACGCCGGCGCGAACCCTTCAACTCCTCCTGCTGCTCGGGATCGATGCCGAACATGGCCATCATGTACTTATAAAAGGCATCGCCGGCATCCATCAGCCCGTCCGACTGCCCCAGCATTTCGAACAACTGGCCGTTCATCTCGCGCACGCCCGAGATATGAAGCTCGCGCGGCTCGTCGTTGAAGACCGTCGACCCCAGCAGGCTGGTGGACAATCCCATCAGGTTGGTGCTGTGGCCGATGCTGTGCGCCTGCGCGTCGTTCATGAGGCCTGCTCGAATCCCCGTTGTTCAGGCGCGACTCATGCAAGACCCGTACCTTTCGCCATAAGGGGGAGGGAAAGGGCGAAAACCCTGGTTCTGTTGGGGTTGCAACACAGCCGCGGCGGTTTGTCGGATTCCGCACAGGCGCCCAAAAAGCAGGCACGATCCCGACAGGCGGAGATAACGTTCTGTTTTTGCTGAGTTATTTTTCCTCGCTGCGCCGCACACCGAATTGGCACGCCCGTTGCGATGAGGAGGCCGTGGCGGTGGCCCAGTCCTCGCCGAGCAAATTTTAGGCTAACCAGCGAAAGGAAATTCCCATGGTTCGTCAGATCGCTTTCTACGGCAAGGGCGGTATCGGTAAGTCCACCACCTCGCAGAACACCCTGGCCGCTCTCGTCGAGATGGGTCAGAAAATCCTCATCGTCGGCTGCGACCCCAAGGCCGACTCCACCCGTCTGATCCTCAACACCAAGCTGCAGGACACCGTGCTGCATCTGGCCGCCAAGGCCGGCTCGGTGGAAGACCTCGAACTCGAGGACGTGATGAAGATCGGCTACAAGGGCATCAAGTGCACTGAATCGGGCGGCCCCGAGCCGGGCGTCGGCTGCGCCGGCCGCGGCGTCATCACCGCCATCAACTTCCTGGAAGAGAACGGCGCCTATGACGACGTGGACTACGTGTCCTACGACGTGCTGGGCGACGTGGTATGCGGTGGCTTCGCCATGCCCATCCGCGAGAACAAGGCCCAGGAAATCTACATCGTCATGTCGGGCGAGATGATGGCGCTGTTCGCCGCCAACAACATCGCCAAGGGCATTCTGAAGTATGCCGGTTCGGGCGGCGTCCGCCTGGGCGGCCTGATCTGCAACGAGCGTCAGACCGACCGCGAGTTGGAACTCGCCGAGGCCCTGGCCGCCAAGCTGAACACCCAGATGATCCACTTCGTGCCGCGCGACAACGGCGTGCAGCATGCGGAACTGCGTCGCCAGACCGTCATCCAGTACGCCCCCGACTCCAAGCAGGCCGGCGAATACCGCGCCCTGGCCCAAAAGATCCATGCCAACGGCGGCAAGGGCACCATCCCGACCCCCATCACCATGGAGGAGCTGGAAGACATGCTGCTCGAGTTCGGCATCATGAAGTCGGACGAGCAGGCCCTGGCCGAGCTCGAGGCCAAGGAAAAGTCGCTCTGCAGCGCCTAGGACTTCGACGGTAACCGGAGGGCCCTCCTAAAGGGTGGAGGGCCCCCAACGAAAGCTGAAGGAGAGGGCCATGAGCCTCGATTACACCAACGATACCGCCGCCGCCGAGGCGCTGATCAAGGACGTCCTTGACGCCTATCCGGAAAAGGCCGCCAAGCGCCGCGCCAAGCACCTCGCCGTCGCCAAGCCGGCCGAGGAGGAGGGCACCACCTCCTGCGGCGTCAAGTCGAACATCAAGTCCATCCCCGGCGTCATGACCATCCGTGGCTGCGCCTATGCCGGTTCCAAGGGCGTGGTGTGGGGCCCCATCAAGGACATGGTCCACATCTCCCACGGCCCGGTGGGCTGCGGCCAGTATTCCTGGTCCCAGCGCCGCAACTACTTCAACGGCACGGTCGGCGTCGACAGCTTCGTCACCATGCAGGTGACCTCGGACTTCCAGGAACGCGACATCGTGTTCGGTGGCGACAAGAACCTGGACGCCATGATCGACGAGCTGGACACCATGTTCCCGCTGGCCAAGGGCATCTCCATCCAGTCCGAGTGCCCCATCGGCCTGATCGGCGACGACATCGAGGCGGTGGCCAAGAAGAAGCACAAGGAAACCGGCAAGACCATCGTGCCGGTGCGGTGCGAAGGCTTTCGCGGCGTATCCCAGTCGCTGGGCCACCACATCGCCAACGACGCCATCCGCGATTGGGTCTTCGACAAGCCCGCGCCCGAGGAAGCCTTCGTCCCCGGCCCCTATGACGTCAACCTGATCGCCGACTACAACATCGGCGGCGACGCCTGGCCGTCGCGCAAGCTGCTGGAAGAGATGGGCCTCAGGGTCATCGGCATGTGGTCGGGCGACGCCACCCTGTCCGAGATGGCGCGCGCGCCGAAGGCCAAGCTGAACCTCATCCACTGCTACCGGTCCATGAACTACATCTGCCGCCACATGGAAGAGAAGTACGGCATCAAGTGGGTGGAATATAACTTCTTCGGCCCGAGCCAGATCGCCACCAGCCTGCGCAAGATCGCCGCTCAGTTCGACGAGACCATCCAGAAGAAGGCCGAGGAGGTCATCGCCAGGTATCAGCCGCTGGTCGACAGCGTGCTCGCCAAGTACAAGGCCCGCCTGGAAGGCAAGACCGTGATGCTGTACGTGGGTGGGCTCCGCCCCCGTCACGTCGCCAACGCCTACGAAGACCTGGGCATGAAGATCGTCGGCACCGGCTATGAATTCGCCCACAACGACGACTACCAGCGCACCGGCCATTACGTGAAGGAAGGCACGCTGATTTACGACGACGTCACCGGCTACGAGCTGGAGAAGTTCATCGAGCAGATCCGCCCCGACCTGGTCGGCTCGGGCATCAAGGAGAAGTACGCGACCCAGAAGATGGGCGTGCCCTTCCGCCAGATGCACTCGTGGGACTACTCGGGCCCCTATCACGGCTATGACGGCTTCGCCATCTTCGCGCGCGACATGGACATGGCCATCAACAGCCCGGTCTGGAGCAAGTTCAAGGCCCCCTGGAAGGCCGCCTGAACCTCCATTTCCGACTTGTAACGTGTTGTTTTGCTTTAACTCCTCCCCGCGTATCGCCCAACAACCGGGGGCGCGGGGAGTTGAGAAGGAGAGAAGTCATGCCCCAGAGCGCTGAAAAGACCAAGGACCACGTCTCCCTGTTCAAGGAGCCCGAGTACACGGAGATGTTCGCGGCGAAGAAGGCCGCCTTCGAGTGCCGCCCGGCCGATGAGGCGGTCGCCGCCCAGGCCGAGTACACCAAGACCTGGGAATACCGGGAAAAGAACTTCGCCCGCGAAAAGGCCGTCATCAACCCGGCCAAGGCCTGTCAGCCCCTGGGTGCGGTGTTCGCCGCCCAGGGCTTCGAGGAGACCATGCCCTACGTGCACGGCTCCCAGGGCTGCGTCGCCTATTTCCGCTCGCACCTCGCCCGCCACTTCAAGGAGGCGGTGCCCTGCGTGTCCGACTCCATGACCGAGGACGCGGCGGTGTTCGGCGGCCTGACCAACATCGTCGACGGCCTGCAGAACGCCTACACCCTGTACAAGCCCAAGATGATCGCCGTCTCCACCACCTGCATGGCCGAAGTCATCGGCGACGATCTGTCGGCCTTCATCGCCACCGCCAAGGAAAAGGAATCGGTTCCGGCCGATTTCGCCGTCCCCTTCGCCCACACCCCGTCGTTCGTCGGCAGCCACACCACCGGCTACGACAACATGATCAAGGGGGTGCTGAACTACTTCTGGGACCGCGAGAAGGGCGAGCTGAAGCGCGGTACCGTCAGCGGGAAGATCAATATCATTCCGGGCTTCGACGGCTATGCGGTCGCCAACAACCGCGAACTGAAGCGCTACATGGACACCATGGGCGTCGAGTACACCTTCATCTCCGACGTGTCGGACATCTACGACACCCCCTCGGACGGCACCTACCGCATGTATGACGGCGGCACCAAGCTGGAAGACGTGCGCACCGCCATCGATGCCACGGCGACCATCGCCCTGCAGAAGGCCTGCTCGGACAAGTCGCTGGAATATATCGCGACCAAGGGCCAGCCCACCGCGTCCTTCCACTACCCCATGGGCGTGGGCGGCACCGATGCCCTGCTGATGAAGATCTCGGAACTGTCGGGCAAGCCGATCCCCGAGAGCATCGAGAGGGAGCGCGGCCGTCTGGTCGACGCCATCACCGACAGCCAGGCCTATCTGCACGGCAAGAAGGTGGCGTTGTTCGGTGATCCCGACTTCGTCTACGGCATGGCCTCGTTCCTGCTGGAAATGGGCTGCGAGCCCACCCACTGCCTGTCGACCAACGCCGGCAAGGAATGGACGGCGGCCATGGAAGCCCTGCTGGCTTCGTCGCCCTTCGGCGCCGGCTGCAAGGTCTACGCCGGCAAGGACCTCTGGCACATGCGCTCGCTGCTGTTCACCGAGCCGACCGATCTGTTGATCGGCAGTTCCTACGGCAAGTACCTGGAGAAGGATACCGGCATTCCGCTGATCCGCCTGACCTTCCCCATCTTCGACCGTCACCACCACCACCGCTTCCCCACCCTGGGCTACCAGGGTGCGCTCAGGGTGCTGGTGGAAATCCTCGACCGCATCTTCGAGGCCACCGACGCGTCGAGCGACATCTCCTTCGACCTCACGCGTTAGTCTCCCAACCCCTTCCAGTAACGCGTGAGATCGCCCCGGGGAGGAACCCGCCCTCCCCGGGGCTCTCCTTTTGTCGGAAGCCTTGGCCCGGGGAGGAACCCGCCCTCCCCGGGGCTCTTCTTTTGTCGGACAGACACCTGTCGCGAATCCGACAATCCATCGCCATCGAGTTTTAAACCCCAGCATTTCCGCCATTCCAACTGATGGCACGGGCCTTGCGAGGCGGAGTCCGAACCGCATTCAAGCGAGGTCCGCCATGCTGAAGGCCAAGATCGCCGAACTGATGCACGAGCCCGGTTGCGCCAAGAATCAGGCGAAATCCGATGGCGACCGCAAGAAGGGCTGCGGCAAGTCGCTGGTGCCCGGCGCGGCGGCCGGCGGCTGCGCCTTCGACGGGGCCAAGATCGCGCTGCAGCCCATCACCGACGTGGTCCATCTGGTGCACGGCCCCATCGCCTGCGAGGGCAATTCCTGGGACGGCCGCAATTCGTGGAGCAGCGGCTCGGACCTCTACCGCCGGGGCTTCACCACCGACCTCACCAACCTGGACATCATCGCCGGCGGCGAGAAGAAGCTCTACAAGGCCATCAAGCAGGCCATCGCCCGACATAACCCGCCCGCCGTGTTCGTCTACCAGACCTGTGTCGGCTCGCTGATCGGCGACGACGTGGACGCCGTGTGCCGCGCCGCCACGGAGCGCCTGGGCACCCCGGTCATCCCCATCAACTCACCCGGCTTCGTGGGCTCCAAGAATCTGGGCAACCGCTTGGGGGGCGAGGCTTTGTTCGAGCACGTCATCGGCACGGTGGAACCCGACGATGCCGGCGCTACCGACATCAACATCCTGGGCGAGTACAACGTGGCGGGCGAGTTGGACCAGTTCCGCCCCCTGCTGGCCCGCCTCGGCATCCGGCTGCGCGCCTCCATCACTGGCGACGCCCGCTACCGCGAGGTGGCGGCCTGCCACACGGCGCGCGCCAACATGGTGCTGTGCTCCCAGGCCCTGGTCACCCTGGCCCGCAAGATGAGGGAGAAGTGGGGCATCCCCTTTTACGAGGGCTCGTTCTACGGCATCTCCGATACCTCCGAGGCGCTCAGGAACATCGCCCGCATGCTGGTGGACAGAGGTGCCGACCCGACGCTGACCGCCCGCACCGAAGCCCTGATCGCCGAGGAGGAGGCCAGGGCCTGGGCCCGCCTCGAGCCCTACAAGGAACGCCTCTCGGGCCGCAAGGTGCTGCTTTACACCGGCGGGGTCAAAAGCTGGTCGGTGATCCAGGCCCTGCAGGAGGTGGGCATGGAAGTGGTGGGCTCCTCCGTCCGCAAGGCCACCGAGGCCGACAAGAAGAAGGCCCTGGACCGCCTGGGCGGCGACGAGGACAAGCTGGCCGACGCCATCACGCCCAGGGATATGTACGCCATGTTCAAGGACGGCAAGGCCGACATGATGCTGTCGGGCGGCCGCTCGCAGTTCGTGGCGCTCAAGGCCCGCACGCCCTGGATCGACATCAATCAGGAACGCCACCACGGCTATGCCGCCTATGACGGCATGGTCGCCCTGGTGCGCGAGATCGATCTGTCCATCAACAGCCCCATCTGGGCGCAGGTCCGCGCCCCCGCCCCCTGGGAGAATTCGTGATGGCCCTCATCATCGACCACAACAAGGCGCTTTCCACCTCGCCGCTGAAAGTCAGCGCGCCCTTGGGCGCCGCCCTGGCCTTCATGGGGATGCGGGGCTGCCTGCCCATGTTCCACGGCTCGCAGGGCTGCACCGCCTTCGCCCTGGTGATGATGGTGCGGCACTTCCGCGAGGCCATTCCGCTGCAGACCACCGCCATGAACGAGATCAGCACCATCCTGGGCGGCATGGATCAGGTGGAGGAAGGCCTCTTGAACATCGCCAAGCGCGCCAAGCCCGAGATCATCGGGCTGATCTCCACCGCGCTGACCGAGACAAGGGGCGAGGACATGGCCGGCGACGTCAAGGTCATCCGGGCGCGCAACAAGGAACTGGCCGACATCGCCGTGGTCGACGTCTCGGCGCCGGACTTCTCCGGCTCGCTGGAGACCGGCTGGGGCAAGGCGGTGACCGCCATCGTCAAGGCCCTGGCGCGGCCTCCGGGCAATCAGGCGAAGCTGGACCGCGTCAATCTGCTGCCCGGCGCCCATCTCACCCCCGGCGACGTGGAGGCCCTGAAGGACATCATCGCCGATTTCGGCCTGGAAGCCATGGTGCTGCCTGATCTGTCGGACTCCCTGGACGGCCATGTCCCCGATTCCTACACGCCGACCACCCTGGGCGGCACCTCGGTGGCCGGCGTGCGCGAGATGGGACGCGCACGGTTGACCATCGCCATCGGCGAGCACATGCGCATCGCCGCCAAGACCGCCGAGGCCATCACCGGTGTTCCCTCCGTCGTCCTGGACCGGGTCACCGGCCTGGATGCCGTGGACCGGCTGATGGTCTGCCTGTCTTCGGTGGCGGGCGTCACCATTCCCGCCCGCCAGCGTCGCGCCCGCTCGCAGTTGGTCGACGCCATGCTGGACGGCCACTTCTATTTCGGCGGCCGCTCGGTGGCCATCGCCGCCGAGCCCGCTTTGCTGTGGAGCATGGGCAAGCTGGCGTCCGACATGGGCGCCACCATCGCGGCCGCCGTCACCACCCAGCCCATCCCCACGCTGGCCGAGTTGAAGGCCGAGCGGGTGATCGTCGGCGATTTCGAGGATCTGGAGGACCAGATCCTGGAAGCCGGCGGCGCCGACCTGATCATCGCCAATTCCAACGGCCGCCAGGTGGCGGCCCATCACGGCATCCCCCTGTTCCGCGCCGGCTTTCCGGTGTTCGACCGCCTGGGGGCCGCCCACCTGACCAGTGCGGGCTATCGGGGCACCCGCGACCTGATCACCCAATTGGGCAACATCCTGATGGAACGGCCCGGACACGCCCACGAGCAGTCGGAGCACGCCCATGGTCACCAGAGTGCTGCGGCTGGTTGATCCGGCCGCGCCTGTTCAGGGATCGAGACCGAAGATCAAAGGAGGTCACATGAGAATCGCCGTCGCCACCCAGGACCGCCAGCGCGTGGACGCCCACTTCGCCAGCGCCAAGACCTTCATGTTCTACGACATCGGCCCCGAGGGTCACACCTTCCTCGAAGCCGTGCAGTTCGACAACGTCTCGGCCGAGGACGGCAACCACAAGGAGGACGGCGAGGACCGTCTGGCCGCCAAGATCAACGCCCTGGAGGGCGCCTCGCTGCTGTTCTGCCGCGCCATCGGCGGCCCGGCGGCGGCCCGCGTGGTCCGTGCCCGCGTCCACCCCATCAAGCTGCCCGCCGACGAGGCCATTTCCGACGTCATCGACCGGGTCCGCGTCATGCTGAAGGGCAACCCGCCGCCCTGGCTGAGAAAGGCCATGCGCGACGGCGATGCCGGCGACGAACGCTTCATCGACGACGACGAGTAGAGCACCGCCGAACAGGCGAACCGTTCACGGTTTGCCTGCGAGAAGGCAAGGGCAAAGCCCGCCGCGCCTTATGGCGCGTAAGCCAAGCGAAGCGCCCGGCGCCTGAGGGCAATGAAAAGGAGCACCGCCATGAATGCCATCGCCACCACCCAGGACCCGTTCATCAAGAGCCTGTTGATGTTCATCCGCGCCCATGACCAGTCGGGGGCCTGGGAATCCATGCCCGACGAGGAGGTGCTGGCGCCCTACATCCTCACCAAGGAGCAGCGGCGCGAGATTCCGCTGTTCGGCGATCCCGATCCGGACATCCTGTGGCGGGTGGAGCAGTACTTCAACGCCATCGCCATGGCCATCGAGACCCAATCGGGCCACGCCGTCGCCCCCATCATGAAGATTCATCACGAGGGCTGGGGCCGGGTGATCCTTACCGCCGGCAAGCTGGTGGCCGTCAACACCTACCTGCGCGAGCTGCACCGCTTCGGCTTCGACTCCGCCGAGGAGATGAGCGCCAAGGCCGCCAAGATCATCGCGGAAGGCGTCGCCACCATCGCCAAATTCCCCGAAGTCGCCGCCGCCTGACCCCCAACCCGATCAAGAGAGGGAAAAACCATGTCGTTCCGCACCTTCACCACCCGCGACGGCAACCCCTGGGTTCCGAAGTATCTCACCGCCATTTCGGACGAGCTGTGCATCGGCTGCGGCCGCTGCTTCAAGGTCTGCACCCAGGCCGTGATGAAGCTGATGGGCATCAACGAGGACGACGAGATGTGCGACCCATTCGACGATTCCGAAGAGATCGTGCGTAAGGTCATGACCATGGACAAGGACGGCAGTTGCATCGGCTGCGGCTCCTGCAACGCGGTGTGCGGTACCAACGCCCAGACCCACGAGGCCGTGCCGGCCTGACCCCACTTTCTTCTCGTCACCCACGGGAGGGCAGCACCCATGGCCAAGGAGATCTATTCCCGTCTGATGTCCGACCCCGGAGGCGGCGATCCGTTCGACCGCCACCTGTTCGCCTGCGCCGTCGCCATGGCCCTGTCGTCGCCCGGCGAGAGCCTGACTTTAGGACTAGGACTTTCAGAGGAATGCCTGGCCGCCCTGGTGGGGCGCTACTTCCCCCAGGCGCCAGGATTGCTGTCCGGCCTGTCGCTGTCCGGGCATGGCGACGCCCCGCTGACCATCGAGGAGCCGGACCTGCGCACCTTGCTGCTGGACTATCGCACGCGGGACCTGATCGAGGAGGAATGGCTGGCCCATATCGTGGCGCGACGCTGCCTGGGGGCCAACCACCTGTGGCAGGATCTGGGGCTGACCAGCCGCGCCGACCTGTCGGGGCTGATGCGCCGCCATTTCGTCGGTCTGGCCGAACTCAACAGCCGCGACATGAAGTGGAAGAAGTTCTTCTACCGCGAACTCTGCCAGCGCGAAGGCGTCTTGATCTGCAGATCGCCCAATTGCGAGGTCTGCTCCGACTTCGGCCTCTGCTTCGGGGCCGAGGACGGCACGTCCATGCTGTCGGGCCAGCCTGTCGCAAAGCCGACATTGTCGGATTTCGCCCCCGATACTATCGTTTAATTTCAATATACTAGCACTTGGCACTCTTCTTGCTGATCCAAGGACAGGACATTCCATCCGGCAAGGAGGACCAAGTCATGCTGAACCTGACCGACAAAGCCGTCGACGTCATCCGCGAGGTCTGCAACGGCGAATACCTGGGTCTGCGGATCATGGTCAATAAGGGCTGCTCGGGCTTTTCCTACAATATGGGCCTGGAGGAGACCCCCGCCGAGGACGACCAGGTGCTGGAGTTCTCGGACGTCAAGGTGTTCATCGATCCCGGCTCGGCCCTGTGGCTGACGGGGGCCACCATGGATTACGTGGATAATTCCTCCATGGGCTCGGGCTTCGTCTTCGACAATCCCAACCAGCCCCCCGCCCCCACCACCAGCGGCGGCGGCTGCTCCTGCGCCATGAAAAGCTGCGGCTAGGAGAAAAGCCATGCCCGCCCCGGTGATGAACGATACCACGCTGCGGGACGGCGAACAGACCGCCGGGGTCGCGTTCCGCCTGGACGAGAAGCTGGACATCGCCCGCGCGCTCGATATCGCCGGGGTGCCGGAGATCGAGGTGGGCATCCCCGCCATGGGGCCGGAGGAACAGGCCGCCATCGCCAAGGTGGCGGCGCTCGGTCTCAAGGCCCGGCTGATCGCCTGGTGCCGCATGCGAGCAGACGATCTGGAGGCGGCGACGCGGTGCGGCGTCGCCACCGTCAACCTGTCCATTCCGGTCTCCGACCTGCAACTGGCGGCCAAGCTGGGTCGCGACCGCGCCTGGGCGCTGGATCACATCCCCGCCATGGTGGGCAAGGCCCGCGCCATGGGCTTTGAGGTGCTGGTGGGCGGCGAGGACAGCTCGCGCGCCGACCCCGCCTTCCTGACCGACGTGGTGCGGGCCTGCGAGGCGGCCGGCGCCCAACGTTTCCGCTTCGCCGATACGTTGGGCATCATGGAGCCGTTCGGGGTGCATGATGCCTTCCGCGCCTTACGCGCCGCCTGCTCCATGGAACTGGAAATCCACGCCCACGACGATCTGGGACTGGCCACCGCCAATTCCCTGGCCGCCGTCAGGGGGGGCGCCACCCATGTCAGCACCACCGTCAACGGCCTGGGCGAGCGCGCCGGCAACGCGCCGCTGGAGGAAGTGGTGGTGGCGCTGGGCCACCTTTACGGCTTGGATACCGGCATCGACAAGCGCCAGTTGGGGCGGGTGTCCCGGCTGGTGGCCGACGCCTCCGGCCGCCCGGTTCCGGTGGACAAGAGCATCGTCGGCGAGAACATCTTCACTCACGAATCCGGCATCCATGTCAGCGGCCTGCTGCGCGACCCCCGCACCTATCAGTCCCTGGACCCGGCCGAATTGGGTCGCGGCCACCGTCTGGTGCTGGGCAAGCATTCCGGCCTGACCTCGGTTCTGCACGCCTGCCGCGAGATCGGCCTGGAGGTGGACACCGTAATCGCCCGCGCCATGCTGGCCCAGGTGCGCCGCCATGCCTCGACCACCAAGACCATTCCCACCGCCGACGACCTGCGCCGCTTCGCCGGCACCGCCACCGCCCCCATGGGAGTCCCGTCATGATCCTCGACACCCTCGCCACCCTGTCCGCCGCCGAGCAGTTCTTCGAAACCCTGCGGGTTCCCTTCGACCCATCGGTGGTCAATGTCAGCCGCCTCCACATCCTCAAGCGCTTCAAGGAGGTGCTGCGCAGCACCGATCTGGACGGCCTGAGGGAATACGAGGTGGAAGCGGTGTGCCGCGCCGCGCTGATCGAAGCCTACGAGGATTTCGCCGAAGGGCGCGGCACCAAGACCTTCAAGGTCTTCAAGGACGCCCATCCCGGCTTTGTTGGATTGAACGAGATCAGGCCTCTGGCGGCGCGGTAGCCAGCCCCCAAAAGGCGATCGGGCCGTCGCTTTCGCGACGGCCCGATCAAACCGGCACTCCCGGGGGGGATGGGGGGGGAGAGGAGTACCGGTGGAACCCGAGGGACGGCTTCTAACACGACGAATACCGGCCCCGCTACAAAATCAGCCAACGCATACCGGAATGGCTGCTATGTCCTTCCGTGCAGGTGGGACATTCACACTTCTCCGCCTGTAAATCTTCCGTTTATCAGTAGTCCCCCCTCGGCGGCGGTGACGGCCACGGTGTCGCCGTCCTTGACCACCCCTTCCAGAATCTGTCCGGCCATGGGGTTCTGCAGGGCGCGCTGGATGACCCGCTTCAGGGGCCGGGCGCCATAGACCGGGTCGTAGCCCTTTTCCGCCAGCCACTCCATGGCGGCGGCGTCGAGCGACAGGGTGATCTTGCGATCGGCCAGCAGCGCCCGAAGGCGCTTCAGTTGGATATCGACGATCCCCGACATGTCGCCGCGTCCCAGGCGATGGAACAGCAGGATCTCGTCCAGGCGGTTGAGGAATTCAGGACGGAAGCTGGCGCGCACCACCTCCATGACCTCGGCGCGGACTTCCGCCGAATCGTGGCCCTCCTCCTGGTTGGCGAGGATTTCCGAGCCCAAATTCGAGGTCAGCACGATCAGGGTGTTGCGGAAGTCCACGGTGCGGCCCTGACCGTCGGTCAGCCGCCCGTCGTCGAGCACCTGCAGCAGCACGTTGAAGACGTCGGGATGGGCCTTTTCCACCTCGTCGAACAGGATCACCTGATAGGGCCGGCGCCGCACCGCCTCGGTCAGCGCGCCGCCTTCCTCGTAGCCCACGTAGCCGGGAGGCGCGCCGATCAGCCGGGCCACCGAGTGCTTTTCCATGTACTCGCTCATGTCCATGCGGACCATGGCGGTCTCGTCGTCGAACAGGAACTCGGCCAGGGCCTTGGTCAGTTCGGTCTTGCCCACGCCGGTGGGGCCGAGGAACAGGAACGAGCCGATGGGCCGGTTGGGGTCCTGCAGACCGGCACGGGCCCGGCGCACGGCGTTGGATACCGCCACCAGCGCCTCGTTCTGGCCGACCACGCGGGTCTTGAGGCGGGCTTCCATGCCCAGCAGCTTGTCGCGCTCGCCCTGCAGCATCTTTTCCACCGGAATGCCCGTCCAGCGCGACACCACCGAGGCGATGTGCTCCTCGGTCACCGATTCGGTCAGCATGCGGCCTCCCGAATCACCGGCGTCCTCGATGCGCTTCTCCAGATCGGGAATGACGCCGAACTTCAGCTCGCCGGCCCGCCCCCAATTGGCGGCGCGTTCGGCATTGGCCAGTTCGATGCGGGCCTCCTCCAACTGTTCCTTGACCTTGGTGGAATCGGCCAGCTGACTCTTCTCGGCGCGCCAGCGCTCGGACATGTCCGAGGATTCGCGCTCGAGCTGGTTCAGTTCCACCTCCAGCTTGCCCAGGCGGTCACGGGACCCCGCGTCACTTTCCTTCCTGAGCGCCTCGCGCTCGATCTTCAGTTGGACGATGCGGCGGTCCAGTTCGTCCAGGGCCTCGGGCTTGGAATCGATCTGCATGCGCAGGCGGGAGGCCGCCTCGTCGACCAGATCGATGGCCTTGTCGGGCAGGAAACGGTCGGTGATGTAGCGGTTGGACAGCGTCGCCGCCGACACCAGGGCGCCATCGGCGATGCGTACCCCGTGGTGCAGTTCGTACTTCTCCTTCAGGCCGCGCAGGATGGAGACGGTATCCTCCACCCCCGGCTCGGAGACGAAGACCGGCTGGAAGCGCCGCGCCAGGGCGGCGTCCTTCTCCACGTGCTTGCGGTACTCGTTGAGCGTGGTGGCGCCGATGCAGTGCAGTTCGCCGCGCGCCAAGGCCGGCTTCAGCAGGTTGGAGGCGTCCATGGAGCCTTCGGCGGCGCCGGCCCCGATCAGGGTGTGCATCTCGTCGATGAACAGCACCACCTCGCCGTTGGCGGCGGTGACCTCGGTCAGCACCGCCTTCAGGCGCTCCTCGAACTCGCCCCTGAACTTGGCGCCGGCCACCAGGGCGCCGAGGTCGAGGACCATCAGGCGCTTGTTCTTCAAGGTCTCGGGCACGTCACCGTTGATGATGCGGATGGCGAGGCCTTCGACGATGGCGGTCTTGCCCACGCCGGGCTCGCCGATCAGGACGGGATTGTTCTTGGTGCGGCGGCTCAGCACCTGGATGGTGCGGCGGATTTCCTCGTCGCGGCCGATGACGGGATCGAGCTTGCCGTCGCGCGCCGCCTGGGTCAGGTCGCGGGCGTACTTCTTCAGGGCGTCGTAGCTGTCCTCGGCGGACGCCGAATTAGCCTTGCGGCCCTTGCGCACCTCCTCGATGGCATGGTTGAGGCCCTGGGGCGTAACCCCGGCATCGGCCAGCACCTTGGCGGTGGGCGAGCCGGTGGCGAGCGTCAGGGCCAGCAACAGGCGCTCGGCGGTGACGAAGGAATCGCCCGCCTTGTCGGCCAGTTGCACCGCCTGATCCAGCAGGCGGGCCAGTTCGGGAGCGAGGTGGACGCCACCGGCCCCGGGGCCTTCCACCTTGGGCTGCTTGCCCAGTTCGGCCTCGACGCCTTTCAGCGCCTTGACAGGGTCGCCACCGGCGGCGCGGATCAGGTTGGCGGCCAGGCCTTCCTTATCGGCCAGCAGCACCTGGGCCAGATGTTCAGGGGTCAGGCGCTGATGCCCGCTGCGCAGCGCCAGGGTCTGGGCCGACTGAATGAAGCCCTTGCAGCGTTCGGTGAACTTCTCGAAATCCATGGTTGCCCTCTTCTTTGAGCGGCTGCCGGATCACCCCTGTCATAGGCGATAATCCGGGCGGTCGACTTGGCTCCGATTGATATGGAGCGATTTGACGAAGCCGCAAGCGCGCATCACCGACCGCCTCGGCCGGGAATCCGTCAAAACCCGTATGGAGAATATGGTTGAACCACTTCCCCCGCAATTCCAAGATAGCCGCCGCCTTGATCGACCGGACCGCGACCAACAAAAGCCGTAGGACGATCATCCAGGTCTGGTTTGAATTGTAACAATACGCAGTTGCTGCATTAATATTCGCCACGCCGGGTTTCACGCCCGATTCTTGCGCAAACCATCGTCATGCATTTATCTGGATATTCGACATAATCCATCATAAATATTTTTTCCTTGCTTTCGACGGTCATTCATTTTGACATCTAACTTGTCGTCCGCCCGGATGGGAGAAAAAGCCGAATGGGCGTGTTGAAGACTTGCTGTGGCTGTGATGCCTGGGCGTCCCCTCGACGCGAGCCGATGCGCGAGGTGCTGGGGCGCCGCTGTCCCTTTCCGACCCTGTCGTCGAGGTTCTCGCTGTCCAAGGGCAAGAACCTCTATCATCAGGGCGATCGGGTGGGCGGGGCCTACAGCCTTGCCTCCGGCATGGTGGCGCTGGAACGGGTCGACGAGGACGGTGATCTGGTCATCCTCAAGCTCCTTCATCCCGGCGCCTTCTTTCCCTGCGCCAACATGCTGGGCGGCACCTTGCATGAAAGCTCGGCGCGGGCCCTGACCGACATCACCGGCTGCTTCGTGCCGGCCGACCGCCTCAACAGCGCCCTGCACGAGGACCCCTCCATCGGCCTGGCGCTACTCAAGCTCAGTTCGGCGGAAATCCGCGAGAACGAGGACGCCATCTTCCGCCTGTGCAGCGCCGACCTGCCGGATCGGGTGCTCTCCACCCTGGCCAGTCTGGCCGCCGAAACCGGCGGGCGCGACGCCAACGGCGACCTGTCGCTGACCCTGCCCATCTCGTGGCGCGATCTGGCCGCCATGGTGGGAACCGGCCCCGAGGTAATCTCGCGGCTGCTGCGCCGGCTGGCCGATGCCGGGCGCCTGTCCTTCCATGGGCGCCACGTCACCTTGCATGCCGACTCGGATCGCCAGGACGGCCCCTTCCTCCATTCCTGATCATCGCCGAATTCGAGACAACCGCGCTTCGACCGGAGCGCGGTAATCCGATATTGCATTCCCACGGAGGCTTGGTTAGTTTATTTTACCAATCCGCCAGACTAGGTAGCATTCATGGTCCAAGGCGGTGTCCCGCATGATGGAGTCCCCATGCGCCCCACCGGCCGCCAGTTGCCATGAGCATCGAATTCGACACCCGCTTCGGCCAGGAACTGTGCGAGGTCTTCTCGGCCGAGCTTGGCCTAGTGTGCAGCTTCATGGGCGAGGAAGGCCGCATCGTCGCCTCCAGCGTCAAGGAACGCATCGGCACCAACCACGCCATCGCGGCGCGCATCATGCGGGGCGAGATGGATGAGTACGGCGTCACCAAGGAAGAGGCCGCCAAGTCCCAGGGCATGCGCGAAGGCGTCAACATGGGCGTCGATTTCGAGGGCAACCGGCTGATCAATTTCGGCATCGCCGGCCCGCTGGAGACCGTGCGCCCCCTGGCCCGCATCGTGCGGTTCTGCGTCACCTCGCTGCTGCGCATCCGCCAGGAGGAGACCACCATCGTCGCCGCCTTCGCCCGCGAGACCGGCGGCATCGGCAAGCAGATGATCGAGATCGCCGAGGACATCGACGAGGTGGCCACCAAGGTCGCCGACCAGCATGCCCTATTGGCCGAATTGCAGCAGGGCATCCGGGCCCTGTCCGAAGCCAACGAACGCATCGTCGCCGCCATGGACGAGACCCTGTCGGGGGCCACCGCCGCGCGGGCCGAGGCCGAGACCTCGCAGCAGCGGGTGCGCGGCTCGCTGGGCGATATCGACGACGTGGTGCGCATGGTCACCGACGGACGCGGCCTGCTGCTCGAACTGCAGGAGGCCATGGGCAGCGTGGTCGGCGTGGCCCAGGGCATCGGCCACATCGCGCGGCAGACCAATCTGCTGGCGCTCAACGCCACCATCGAGGCGGCGCGGGCCGGCGAACACGGCAAGGGCTTCGCCGTGGTGGCCGGCGAGGTCAAGGAACTGTCCCGCCGGGCCGGCTCGGCCAGCGCCGAGATCAGGAAGACCCTGGAGGGACTGACCGGCACCGCCGGCAAACTGGTGGAACAGGGCGACCACAGCGCCACCAAGGCCAGCGGCCTGACCGCCGAGACGGCGGCCATCGCCGACACCATGGACCATATCCGCGCCTCGCTGGCCGACATGGCCGGGCGGGTGGGGAACGTGGCGGGCGACGCCTCGGCCATCCATGACCGCTCGTCGGAACTGTCCTCCGAGATCGATCAGGCCGCCGCCGGGCTGACCGAGTTCAAGACCCGCCTGGATGACGCCCGCCAACGCCTGCAGGATCTGCTCAGCGCCGGCGAGCGGCTGGTGGTGCTGACCGCCGAGGCCGGCATCGAGACGCCTGAAACCCCGTTCGTCGCCCTGGCGCGCGAGAAGGCCCGCGAGATCGGCGCCCTGTTCGAGCAGGAACTGGCCCGCGGCGCCATCGCCGCCGAGGATTTGTTCGACGAGGCCTACCGGCCGGTGGCGGGGACCAATCCCACCCAGTACACCACCCGCTTCACCGATTTCGCCAACCGCCTGCTACCGCCTCTCCAGGAGGGCGCCAGACGGTCCAACGACCGCATCATGTTCTGCGCCGCCGTGGACCGTAACGGCTACTTGCCCACCCACAATGCCGAGTTTTCCAAGCCCCAGGGCGACGATCCCGCCTGGAACGCCGCCCATTGCCGCAACCGCCGCAAGTTCGACGACCCGGTGGGTCTCAAGGCGGCCCGCAATACCGATCCCTTCGTCGTGCAGAGTTATCGCCGCGACATGGGCAACGGCCGTCAGGCCCTGATGCTCGACGTCTCCGCCCCCATCATGGTGGGCGGCCGCCACTGGGGCGCACTGCGTCTCGGCTACGTGTAAAACCACACTCCTCCCCCCGTGCGCAGCATGGGGGGAGGTTGGGAGGGGGGACGGTTTACATCCAGAGTCTGTCCGACTTTAACTGGAGCATTCCATCGCCTCGTCATGGCCGGGCTTGACCCGGCCATCCATGGACCCCCGGATCAAGTCCGGGGGTGACGGCGCTTCAACCTGAACCTGACAAACTCTAATCCGAGTTGTGCCTGTGGTGGTTGCCGTGCTCTTCGATCTCGGCGACCCGCAAGATGTTGGTGGTGCCGGAATGGCCGAAGGGCACGCCGGCGGTGATCACCACCCGGTCGCCCACCCGGGCGAAGCCTTCGCTCTGGGCGAAATGCACCGCCTTGGCCACCATCTCGGTAAAGCTGCGCACATCCTTGGCCATGATGGAGTGCGCCCCCCACACCAGGGCCATCTGGCGCGCCACCTCGATATCGGCGGTGACCGACAGGATGGGCTGCTCGGGCCGTTCGCGGGCGGCGCGCAGCGTGGTCGAGCCCGACGAGGTGAAGGTGACCACCGCCGCCGCTCCCAGGGTATGGGCCACCTGCCGTGCCGCCGCGCTGATGGCGTCGCGGGTGGTGTGCTCGGGGTCGAGGCGCGAGGCGTCGGTGATGAGCTGATAGTTCTTGTCGTGCTCCACCTGCTGGATGATGCGGTCCATCATGGTGACCGCCTCGACGGGATACTCGCCCGAGGCGGTTTCCGCCGACAGCATCACCGCGTCGGAGCCGTCATAGACCGCCGTCGCCACGTCCGAGGCCTCGGCGCGGGTGGGCGACGGGGCGTGGACCATGGAATCCAGCATCTGGGTGGCGACCACCACCGGCTTGCCCGCCCGGCGGCAGGCCTTGATGATGCGCTTTTGGAGGATGGGCACGGTCTCGGGCGGACACTCGACGCCCAGGTCGCCGCGCGCCACCATCACCGCGTCCGACCACTCTATGATCGAGGCCAGGTGCTCGATGGCCGAGGGCTTTTCCAGCTTGGACAGGATACGCACCCGCGAGCCCACATAGGCACCGATCAGGCGGCGCGCCTCCTGCACGTCGGAGGGCCGCTGCACGAAGCTGAGCGCGATCCAGTCGGCCCCCATCTCCACGGCGAATTCCAGATCGCGGCGGTCCTTCTCGGTCAGCGGCGAGATGGGCAGCATGACGTTGGGGACGTTGACGCCCTTGTGGTTGGAAATCTCGCCGCCCACCGCCACGCGGGTCTCGGCGAAATCGGCGCCGCAGGATTCCACGGTCAGGCGCAGCTTGCCGTCATCGATCAGCAGGTCGCTGCCGGGCTTCAGCGCCGCGAAGACCTCGGGATGATGGAGCGGAGCGCGGGCGGCGGTGCCCAGGGCGTCCTCCATGTCGAGGCGGAAGGCGGCACCGTTTTCCAGCCGGGCGCGGCCGCCCTCGAAATCACCGACGCGGAGCTTGGGCCCCTGCAGGTCGGCGAGAATGGCGATGGGCCGCTTCACCTTCTTTTCCAACTCGCGGATGGTGAAGATGCGATTCTTGTGGTCGTCGTGGCTGCCGTGGCTGAAATTCAGACGAAAGACGTCGGCGCCGGCCAGGAACAGGCTTTCGATGGCCTCGGGCGTCGAGGAGGCCGGGCCCAAGGTAGCGATGATCTTCGCGTTACGTGCGCGTCGCATATGAATCCCCATGGTTTTCCCAGGCGCAGCATAGCAGAGGCGCCACGGGCGGCAACCACGCCTGTGGAATCACGTCGTGACGGAAATCCGACATTACAATGGAATGGGTTGACCGGGACCGCTCATCGCGACTGCGGCTGGCCGGAATAGCGGGTCAGCACGAAGCCCAGATGGGCGCGCATGGCCGCCGCCGCCGCCGCCGGGTCCTTGACCTTGACCGCCTCGAAGATGGCGCGGTGCTGGCCCAGGATGACCTGATCGTCCTCGCGCGAGGGAAACAGCTGATAGCGGTGGTAGTCGACCATCTCGTGCAGGATGCCCCGGATCACCGCCATGATGTGGAGATAAATTCCCGAACCCGACGCCTTGGCGATGGCCAGGTGGAAGCAGACGTCGTTCTCGCTCTTGTGGGCGCCGCCGGCGATGTCCGCCTCGGTGGCCGCCATGATGCGGGCCAGTTCGGCCAGATCGGCGTCCGAGCGGTTCAGCGCGGCGCGCCCCACCGCCCATACTTCGAGGATGGCCCTGATCTCCGCCAGATCATGCAGGTTGTCGCGGCTGACCCGCACCAGTTCCAGCATGCCGGGGTCCATGGCCGCCGAGCTGGCGATCACCCGGGTGCCGCCGCCCTGGACGGCGTCGAGCAACCCTTGTGTCTTCAAGGACTGCAGTGCGGCGCGGATGGAGACGCGGCTGACCCCCATCTCCTCGGCCAATTGCCGCTCGCCGGGCAGGCGATGGCCCGGCCCCCACTCCCCCGACGCGATGCGGGCGAGAATCCGGTCGGTGACCTGTTCCGATATGCGCGTGCCGTTGCCTGCCCTGGGCTTGGAGTTCATGATCCACGCCCCCCATTTCTTTGTTATGCTTGCGATGGTGCGCCCAGCCCAAGACGGCGTCAAGCCGTGGCAGCGCACTTTTGGGACTTCGCTTTCCTGCAATTCGGTACTACAATACCGACAAAAATAAGAAGTGATTCGCCTGGATAAATCATACGAAGTGGGAGGAACTTCATGAATTGGAAGCGTACGGCCGGGGCTGCCCTGGCGGTAATGACCGGTGTCTGCGCGGCGACGACCGCCATGGCCGCCGACCCGATCAAGATCGGCATGTTTCTGTCGGTCACCGGACAGATGTCGCCCATGGGCGACCCGCAGAAGCGCACCTTCGACTACATGATCGACAAGATCAACGCCCAGGGTGGCGTGCTGGGCCGCAAGGTCGAGGCCATCATCTATGACGACGGGTCCGAGCCGGAAAAGGCCGCCACCTTCGTCAAGCGCCTGATCGACAACGACAAGGTCGACATCATCATCGGTGGTTCGGGCACGCCCACCTCCATGGCGGTGCTCGGCCTGATCGAACGCGCCGAGATTCCGTACATGTCGCTGGGCGGCGGCACCGCCATCGGCGATCCGGTGCGCAAGTGGACCTTCAAGTTCCCGCAATCCGACCGGCTGGCCGCCGAGAAGGTGCTGGCCGACATGCAAAAGCGCGGCCTGACCAAGATCGCCCTGCTGTCCGAGAATGTCGGCTTCGGCAAGTCGGGCCACGACCAGACGGTCAAGCTGGCCGCCAAGTACGGCGTCGAGATCCTGATCGACGAGGTCTACTCGCCCAAGGACCCCGACGTCACCCCGCAGCTGACCAAGATCCGCGGCACGGCCGGCGTGCAGGCCCTGTTCATCTTCGGCACCGGCACCGGTCCCGCCGTCGCCACCAAGAACCTGAAGCAGATGGGCCTGACCCTTCCGGTCTATCAGTCGCACGGCGTGGCCTCCAAGGAGTTCCTGCGTCTGGTCGGCACCGCCGCCGACGGCACCCGCCTGCCGGCCGGTGCCCAGGCGGTGGCCGAGCAATTGCCGGCCAACGATCCGCAGAAGGCGGTGGTCATGGCCTTCAAGAAGGAATACGAGGAAAAGAACAAGCCGCTGGAAGCCGGCCCGCTGCCCGGTCACGGCCTCGACGCCCTGATGATGGCCATGGACGCCTTCAAGCGTGCCGGCACCACCGACAAGGCCAAGGTCCGCGACGCCATCGAGCAGACCAAGGGCTTCGTCGCCACCACCGGTATCTTCACCTACTCCCCCACCGACCACATGGGCCTGGGCCTCGACGCCTTCCATATGGTTGACATCAAGAACGGCGATTGGGTCATCGCCGACTGATCCTTCAAATGAAACCGGCGGGTCGCCTGTTACGGCGGCCCGCCACTTTCAAGAACCGACCCCATGAACGCCGCCGGCGAAATTCTCGGCCCCGGCATTGCTGCGGGAAGCGGGAGCCTGAGGTCCGCCACCATGAAAGCCATTCTCTGCGACCAATTCGGCGGCTCCGAGGTGATGCGTCTCGCCGAGATCGACACGCCGTCTCCCGGCCCCGGAGAGGTGCTGATCCGCATTCACGCCGCCGGGGTCAATCCGGTGGATTGGAAAATTCGCGAAGGCGGGCTGGCGCGGCTGTTTCCCTGCAAGTTCCCGCTGATTCCCGGATGGGACGCCGCCGGCACCGTCGCGGCGCTGGGCGACGGAGTGACCGGGCTGTCGCTGGGCGAGCGGGTATGGGCGTTCTGCCGCAAACCCGACATCCAATGGGGCACCTACGCCGAATACGTGGTGATGAGCGCCGATGGCGTGGCGGGCATGCCGGCCGGCTTCACCTTCGCCCAGGCCTCCACCGTGCCGCTGGCCGCCCTGACCGCCTGGCAATCCATGCTGGAGGTGGCCCAACTGCGGCCGGGCCAGAGCGTGCTGATCCATGCCGGAGCGGGCGGCGTCGGCGGTTTCGCCGTATCCATCGCCAAATGGATGGGAGCAAAGGTGATCGCCACCGCCAAGGCCGCCAACCATGACTATGTCCGCACCCTGGGCGCCGACCATGTCATCGACTACTCGACCTCGGATTTCGTCGCCGCCACCCGCGCCCTGGCCCCCGAGGGCGTCGACATGGCGTTCGGCACGGTGGGCGGCGAGGTGCTGACCCGCTCCTACGAGACGGTGAAGCCCGGCGGCATCCTGGTCTCCATCACCGACAAGACCGACAGGGAACTGGCCGAGCGGCTGGGGATCCGGTGCAAATACGTCTTCGTCAAACCCGATGCCGGCCATCTCCGCCGCCTGGCCGGGTTGGCCGATCAGGGCATCCTCAAGGTGCCGGAGATCGTCGAGATGCCGCTGGCCCGTGCGGCCGAAGCGCTGGACCTGTCTCGGACCGGCCATGTGCGCGGCAAGATCGTGCTGACGGTGGGGTGAGCTACTCGCCCTTGAAGTAGCTGCGGTAGAGCATGTCCTCGCCCAGGATATGCTCCAGCAGCCAGGCCTTGAGGAAGGCGGTCATCTCGGTGGTCAGCGCGTCGGGCGTCTCGCCGGCCAGATGGCGGTCGCGAAAGGCGATCACCGCTTCCTTCAGCCGGATATGGTCGGCCTGCTGCTTGTCCAGACGGGGATAGCTGCGGGATTTCAGCGCCATTTCCTCGGCGGCGAAATGGGTGTCCGCATAGGCCAGCAATTCGTCGAACAGCCAGCCCAGCTCGGCGATGCTCTCGCCACCGTGCCAGGCATCGTACAGACGGTTGAGCAGGGTTATGAGCTTCTGGTGATCGGCATCCATGCGAGCCGAGCCGACGCTGAATGACGGGTCCCACTCGATCAGAGACATCACCCCACCTTTTCCAGATTGGAATTGGTCCGCCCACGAGTCTTAGGTCAAGTGGCGCCCGGCGGCAAGCCTCTCGCAAAGATATGTTTAGCGGTTGCGAAAACCCTCGTCCCCCCCCATGATCCGCGCCCGAAACAACCCCGGACGGATCAACCATGCTCGCCATGATCGAAGCCCTGTTCCTCGGCATTGTCGAGGGCCTTACCGAATTCCTGCCGGTCTCCAGCACCGCCCACCTGATGCTGGTCGGGGACATGCTGGGCTTCGAGGGACCGCCGGGCAAGACCTTCGAGATCGTCGTGCAACTGGGCGCCATCCTGGCGGTCTGCGTGGTGTTCTGGCCCCGGCTGTGGGGCGTGGCCACCACCCTCAACCAGCCGCGCTCCATCGCCTTCGTCCGCAACGTGCTGGTGGCCTTCCTGCCGGCGGCGGTGATCGGCGCCACCCTCTACAAATACATCAAGCAGATGCTGGAATCGCCGCTGGTGGCCGCCGTCGCCCTGGTGGTCGGCGGCTTCGCCATCCTGCTGATCGAGCGGCTGGTCAAGCGGGCCCGCATCCACGACATCGAGGACATGTCCCCCGCCCTGGCGCTGGGCGTCGGCTTCTGCCAGGTCCTGGCCATGGTGCCGGGCGTATCGCGGGCCGGCGCCACCATCATGGGCTCCATGCTGCTTGGCCTCGACCGGCGGGCGGCGGCGGAATTCTCGTTCTTCCTGGCCATTCCCACCATGTGCGGCGCCTCGATCTATTCGCTGTACAAGAACTGGTCCACCCTGTCGTTCGATGGCGCCGGCCTGATCGCCATCGGCTTCGCCGCCGCCTTCCTTTCCGCCCTGGTGGTGGTCAAGGGCTTCATCGGCTTCGTCGGACGCCACGGCTTCGCGCCGTTCGCCTGGTACCGCATCGTCTTCGGCTCGGCGATGATCGCGCTGATCCTGCTGCGCTGAGATTTCCCGGTCCGGGGTATGCCCCGGACCATCCCCCCACCTCCCATTCCTCCGGGGCATGCCCCCGACCATCTCCCGTTCCTCCGGGACGTTCGCGCGAAGCCCGCGCGGACGGCCGGCTTCAATGACCCACGCCCCTCTCGCCGGGCGCTCGCCTTCCACCGGCCGGACCTTTCGGGCAAAAGAAAAGGGCCGCCGGAAATCCGGCGGCCCAGTCGGAATGTGTATTGCTTGCGCCGGCCTTAGTGGCTGGCGGCGCCTTCGGCCCCCAGGCCGGTCTCGGACCGGATGGACTGGGCTTCGTAGGCGGCGCGTTCGGCCTGGGCCTGCGGGCTGTTGTCGAGGATCGAGAACAGCCAGGAGAAGAAGAAGGCCGCCGGCACCGAGAACAGGGCGGGATAGGCGAACGGGAAGATTTCGGCCTTGAAGCCGAAGCTCTGCACCCACACCGCCTTGGACAGCACCACCATGATCACCGACATCAGGAGGCCGATCATGCCGCCGATGACCGCGCCACGGGTGGTGAGGCCGCCCCAGAACATGGACAGCACCAGCACCGGGAAGTTGGCCGACGCCGCCACCGAGAAGGTGAGCGCCACGATGAACGCGACGTTCTGCTTCTCGAAGATCAGGCCCAGCAGCACGGCCACGACGCCGAGACCGATGGAGGCGATCTTGGAGACGGTGACTTCCTTACCCTCGGTGGCCTGACCGTGCATGATGACGCTGGCATAGAGATCATGCGAGATCGCCGACGCCCCCGCCAGGGTCAGGCCCGACACCACCGCCAGGATGGTGGCGAAGGCCACGGCCGAGATGAAGCCGAGGAACATGTCGCCGCCGATGGCATGGGCCAGCCACACCGCGGCCATGTTGTTGCCGCCCTTGAGGTCCAGCGAGCCGATGCCCTTGGTCAGATACTCGGGATTGGTGGCCACCAGGGTGATGGCGCCAAAGCCGATGATGAAGGTCAGGATGTAGAAGTAGCCGATGAAACCGGTGGCGTAGAACACCGACTTGCGGGCCTCGCGCGCGTCGGGAACGGTGAAGAAGCGCATGAGGATGTGCGGCAGACCGGCGGTGCCGAACATCAGGGCCATGCCCAGCGAGATGGCATCCACCGGATTGGTGACCAGGGCGCCCGGCGCCATGATCGCCACCTTCTTGGGATGCACCTCGATGGCCTTGACGAACAGCTTCTCGAACGAGAAGCCGAAATGGCTCATCACGCCGAAGGCGATGAAGGTGGCGCCGCCCAGCAGCAGGCAGGCCTTGATGATCTGCACCCAGGTGGTGGCGACCATGCCGCCGAAGGTGACGTAGACCATCATCAGCGCGCCGACGATGATAACCGCGTACAGGTAATCCATGCCGAACAGCAGCTTGATCAGCTGGCCGGCACCGACCATCTGACCGATCAGGTAGAAGATCACCACGATCAGCGAACCGGTGGCCGCGAAGGTGCGGATCGGCGTGCGGGCGAGGCGATAGCCGCAGACGTCGGCGAAGGTGTACTTGCCGAGGTTGCGCAGGCGTTCGGCGATCAGGAACAGGATGATCGGCCAGCCGACCAGCCAGCCCACCGAGAAGATCAGGCCGTCATAGCCCGAGCCGTAGACCAGGGCGGAAATACCCAGGAACGAGGCGGCCGACATATAGTCGCCCGCGATGGCCAGACCGTTCTGGAAGCCGGTGATGCCACCGCCGGCGGCGTAGAAGTCGGCGGCGGTCTTGGTGCGGCCGGCCGCCCAGTAGGTGATGCCCAGCGTCATGCCCACGAAGATCACGAACATGATGATGGCGTGCCAGTTGGTGGCCTGCTTCTCGGCCCCCCCCATGTCGGCACCGGCCGCCAGCGCGGCGGTGGCGAGGAGCGCCGTGCCGCCGAAGGCGAGCGCGGACGCGATTGCGGTCTTTGTCGTCTTCATCAGCGGGATTCCTCGATGATCTGGCGGTTCATTTCGTCGAACTCGCCATTGGCGCGATAGACGTAGATGCCGGTCAGCGCGATGGCCGACAGGATGACGCCGACGCCGATGGGGAAGCCGATGGTCATCACGCCGGTGGACGACATCACGGTGCCGAGCCACGCCTTGTTGAAGGCGATGATGACGATAAAGCCGTAATAAATGACCAGCATGATCGCCGAAAGCGTCCACGCGAAGGCGTTGCGCTTGGCGACCAGCTCCTTGAACTTCGGATTGTTCCGAATGTGTTCGGCGCTCGCGAGATTCGCGGCCGATGGTGCGTTATGTGAGCTCACTTTGACCCTCCACTTTGTCACCGCCGCCAACCCCTGAAGGGTCCGGCGGTAGTTGTTTTCAGTTCCCGGTCTTGTTGCCGGTTTCCGCATTTTTTTGCGTTCAGGCGCGCTGGGGCACCTATGCGTACGCGTCATACGCCCGCAGCTTGCCTGAGGCGACGAACCTCATTAACATCCGCGCCCTTTGGCGTCAACACCAACTGAAAGCACCTGATTTATTCAATAGGTTATTCTAATGAGAAATTAGGTATTCGTTTCGAACCTTCACCTACTTTTCTCAAGACAACGCCAAATTCCCTTTCAGTTTATGTTTAGTTTACAGAAATTGTCACTTGACGCCTTAGGTGCGGTCACGCGAAGCCGCCGAACCCACCTAGAGTAAACACCCTACCGTGTTCTCGAAAAGGATTGTGTGACACATTTAAGGGACTTTTGCAGTGCACTCCCTTTTCAGGCTGAAATAGGTTGAATTTTCCACCTCCGCCACTATCGTACACGCGCCATGAATGACATCGCCGCTCTCGCCCGCATCGACAGTTTTCCTTATCGCCATCGCCTGCGCGAAGTGATGAGCACGCCCGTGCTGACCGCGCTGACCTCGGTGACTTTGAACGACGCGGTCCTTCGCATGTACGAAGCCCGGGTGTCGTCCATCGTCGGCATCGATGCCGACGGCCGCACGCTGGGCATCTTCACCGAGCGCGACCTGCTGCGCATCCTGTCCACCAACGGCCCGGCCGGTCTGGAACAGACCCTGGCGCCAGACCATGACCAAGCCGGTGGCCACCGTGTCGGCCGACGCCTATGTCTATGTGGCGCTGGCGCGCATGACGCGCCTCGGCCTCAGGCATCTGGTGGTGGTGGATGGCGACGAGCGGCCGTTGGGCATGATCACCGGCCGGGCGCTCCTCAAGGTCCGCGCCACCGAGGCGCTGGTGCTGGGCGATTCGGCGGAAAGCGCCGCCAATCCCGATGAGATGAAGGCGGTGATGACCAACCTGCCCAAGCTGGCCAAGGGGCTGCTGGGCGAAGGGGTGACGGCGCGCAACATCGCCTCGGTCATCGCCCTGGTGCTGCGCGACCTCACGGCACGGGCCTCGGAACTGGCCGAGCAATCGCTGCTCGACGACGGCTGGGGCCCCGCCCCGGCCCGCTACGCCGTGCTGATCCTGGGTTCTGGCGGGCGCGGCGAAAGCCTGCTGGCCTTCGACCAGGACAACGCCATCGTCCATGACGGCAAGCAATCCGACGATCCCTGGTTCGCCGAACTGGGCAAGCGGCTGAATGAGACCTTGAACAAGGCCGGCATTCCGTTCTGCGACGGCAACGTCATGGCCCGCGAGTCCAAGTGGCGCAAGAGCCTGGAAGAGTGGCGCGACGAGGTTCACGGCTGGGTCTTCTCGGTCGAGAACCAGACCGTGATGTATTGCGACATCTTCTTTGACTTCCAGCCGGTGTGGGGCGACCGCGCCCTGGCCGAGAAACTGCGCCACATGGCCATGGAGAAGGCCGCGCAATCGGCGTTCTTCCTGCGCTACCTCGCCCAGAACGTGGCGGGCATGGACGGCTCCATCGGCCTGTTCGGTAATTTCGTCACCAAACAGGGCCGCCTCAACGCCAAGAAGTTCGGCCTGCTGCCCCTGGTCAGCGCGGCGCGCATGCGGGCCATCCGCGGCCATATCACGGCCACCGGCACCGACGAGCGCTTCGCGGCGCTGAAGGATGCCGGCGTGCTGCACGAGGACGACCTGCGCGACTTCGTCGAGGTGCGCGAGATCGTCCTGCGCGTCATGCTGGAACAGCAACTGGCCGACATCGCCCAGCAGATTCCGGCCTCGGCCAAGATCGACCCCAAGCGCTTCGACAAGCGCACCCGCTCGCGCCTGAAATGGGCGTTCCGCCGCATCAAGACGTTGAAGTTCGTCTGCGGCGTCGGCGGATAAAGCGGGGCTCCCGCCCCGGGCGGGTTTGGGCGGCAGCCCAATAGACCTACAAGACGCGCTGCCGCTCATGCAGGATCATGGCGATGTCGAGCGTCTTGACCGCCTCGTCCAGGGTATGGATGCCCCGTCCCTCCAGGGCCTCGATCTGGCGCAGCAGCACCGCCGCAGTGACCATGGAATCGCCCAGCGCCGTATGGCGGTCGGTGATCTCGATGCCGTAGCGCTCGCAGATATCGTCGAGGGAATGCCCGGCTTCCGGCCCGTCCAGGAAGTTGGACAAGATCATGGTGTCCAGCACCGGACTGTCGAACCGAATCCCCATCTGCTTCTCGCGCATGCGCAGGAACTTGAGGTCGAAGGCGGCGTTGTGGGCCACCAGCACGGCATCGGCCACATAGGAGCGGAACTGGGGCAGCACCACGTCGGCCGGCGGCTTGTCCACCACCATCTCGTCGGTGATGCCGTGATAGCGGATGGATTCCGCCGGAATGGGCCGGCCGGGATTGACGATGCGGTTGAAGCTCTCTCCCGACAGGATGCGGCCGTTGACGATGCGCACCCCGGCGATGGAGACGATCTGGTCGCCCTGGGAGGGATGCAGGCCGGTGGTCTCGGTGTCGAAGACCACGAAGGTCAGCGACTTCAGCGGCCGCGAGCCCATGGCGCCGGTATCGCGCGACTGCTCCAGCAGGGTCATGTCGTAGAACTCGGGGCGGCCGGGCAGCACCTGGCGGCCGTGGCCGTGCTGCTCCACGCCCTTGCGCATGGGAATGCGCACCGCGCCGCCGCCCTCGCGACGGTCACGGATCAGGTCGATGCCGGCATGGTGCTCCAGCACGTCCTTGACGGTCATGCCGCCCAGCGCCACCAGCGGCTGGGCCAGCCAGCGGTCCAGTTGGGCCTGTTCGACCACGTCGCCGTCCCAGGCGAACTCCACCCAGGCGCCCGCCTCGTCGGCGCCGCCCGACAGATCGAACTGGGTGGCGCCGCTGCGGTCGGCCACGCGCCAGATCAGCGATTCGATGGCCATCACCAGGGAATGGGAATCACCGTGCAGCCAGACCGGCAGGCCGATGACGGTCGCACCCATTCCTTCGCCCAGACGCGTGGCGACGAAAGACAGCAGCTCGGTGGAATTGATGTCGGCCATGGGCCACCAGCCGGCCAGCATGGCGTGATACCCCTTGGTCACCCGCTTGATGGCTTCGGAGATCACCGCGCATTCGTGGCGGATGGTATGGGAATCCCCGGCCGAGAGCAGCATGCGCCGCAGCGGCATCTCCACGTCCTCGGCCACCTCGCGCAGCAGCGCCTCGCGCCCGGCCAGGGCGGCCAGTTGCGGACCGGCATCCACCAGGGTGACCACGTAGCCGGTCACCGCCCCCTCGTCGTTGCGGATCAGGGTCATGCGCCCCTGAAGCAGCATGCGGTCGTCGTTGGTGCCGGCCAGGAACGGCAGCCCGCCCTCGACGGCGCCGCCGCGATTGCCGAGGATGTCCATCATATGCATCACCGGCTCGCGGGCGATGGTCTCGAACAGCGAGCGCCCCAGCCCCAGCTCCGCCGTTTCGCGCAGCATGTCGAAAGCCACCTGATTATAAAGCACCATCTGGTGGCGCTGATTGCACACCACCACGCCCTCGTGCAGGTCGTTGAGGATGGCGGCCAGCCGGTTGGAGTTCTCTTCCGACTTGCGGGTGGCGGCGGACAGCCCCTCGGACAACTCGGCGCGGGCCTTGACCATGCGCGAGCAGACCTCGTTCACCGCGTCGGGCAGCGGCGCGATCATGAAATAGCGCTCGGGGTCGACACGGTCGCGTCCGCCGGTGCCGTAGGCGATGGCGCGCACCTCGGCCGCCATCTTCTTGATGGAACGGACCACCAGGAAGTCGATGGCCTTCCACGACACGGCGAACATCACCGTGGCGCCGGCCAGCGATACCATCACCAGCGCGGTCAATTCCTCGCGATCCACCACGCCCTGGGACAGGAAATATCCTGCCGCGGCGGTTACTCCGACATCGGCGGCAAACGCCGCCGCGAGCCACGGAAACGGGCCACGCCACTTGACCGCCACGGACACCCCTCCTCCACCGTTCTTATATTTTAGTCTTTTGCAGTATGACGCCGTGCCCGGCGTCGCCAGTCAACCCCGGATGTGGGTCGACTGGCGGCAAAATCACGAAAGGTGGCGGAAGGAGCGGCCCCGAAGGACCGGGAGATCAGAGGCCGGCGGCGGGATAGCGGGAGGCAAGCAGGGCCAGGGCGGCGGGAACCGTGTAGCCGGAATAATAGCTCTGCAGCAGCAGACGCGGGTCGATCCCCAGAGCGCGTGCCGAACTCCCCAACTGGTCCTTCAGACGGGTTTCCAGGTCGGCGGCCCACAGGGTGTAGCCACTATCGAACAGGGGGTAAGCCATTTCGCTCTCCATGAACGCCCCTCCATGGAGGGAGGAGCCATGAAAAACATCATGACAGAGCTTGATGGCGGTCTTTGGACCGCATTGTGGCCGAAATAAGAACGGCTACGGGCACTTGGGCAGACGGCGCATCTGCTCCAGCGTGGCGGTGGCGGCGACCCGCACGGCACAGGCCGGTGCCGCCACGGCAACCGGCGGCGGCGCGGCGGCGGGAGCGGCCACCACCGGAGCGGCGGGGCGCGGCGGCGGCGGGGCGGGAACGGCCGGAGGTGGTGCCGGCGGCGGTGCCACCGCCTTGACCACCGGAGCGGGAACGGGCGGCGGCAGAGCCGGGGCAGCGACCGGCGACTGCACCACGATGGGAGCGGCGGCCTGAGGCTGAACCGGAACGGCGACCGGCGCGGCCGCCTTCTCCGGCGCGGGGGCATTCGGCTGGTTTTCGGGCAGCACCGCCCCAGGGGTGTTGAGATAAGGGGACGGGCTGGAAATGGGCGGGCCGACCAGGACTCCGAGGACATCGCCGATACCATCGACGATGTCTTCGAAGAATTCGGTCTTCAGGGGCTGAGTCCGGGCCACGGGGTCCTCGGCCCAGGCCGGAACGGCAGAAGCCGCGGCCAGGCCGAGCAACACTCCGATGATAAGCGGCCGCACCACCACGCTCGGCTCAATCCACCAATTCGATGGCGTAGTTCTCGATCACGGTGTTGGCCAGCAACCCCTTGCACATGCGTTCCACCGCGTCCTTGGCCTTGGCCCGGTCGGTCTCGGCCAGATCGAGTTCGATGTACTTGCCCTGACGCACGTCGTTGACGCCGCCGAAGCCGAGCGAGCCGAGCGCGTGCTGCACCGCCTTGCCCTGGGGATCGAGAACGCCGTTCTTGAGGGTGATGTGGACTTTGGCTTTCACGTCGGTCTTTCCGTTTCTTGACGAGTGGGAACGTAAAAGAGGCGAGTGCCCCTACTGCATCGGCGCGGGGTCCTTCAGGTCGCCGCCTGCTTTGCAGGCTTCCATATCGGTATAGCGACCTGAAGGGCCAAACGCCATCGGGGGCCTCATTGCATCAGTGCGGGGCCCTTCAGGTCGCCGCCTGCTTTGCAGGCTTCCATATCGGTATAGCGACCTGAAGGGCCAAACGCCATCGGGGGCCTCATTGCATCAGTGCGGGGCCCTTCAGGTCGCGGGGACCGCCCTCGGGCAGGATGCCGAGGCGGCGGGCCACTTCCTGATAGGCTTCCTCCACACCGCCGAGATCGCGGCGGAAGCGGTCCTTGTCCATCTTGTCGCCGGTACGGATGTCCCACAGGCGGCAGGAATCGGGGCTGATCTCGTCGGCCAGGACGATCTGCATGTCGTCGCCGTTGTACAGGCGCCCGAACTCGATCTTGAAGTCCACCAGCCGGATGCCGACCCCCAGGAACAGGCCGCACAGGAAGTCGTTGATGCGCAGGGCCAGCGACATCATCTCGTCCAGGTCCTGGGTGGTGGCCCAGCCGAAGGCGGTGATGTGCTCTTCCGACACCATGGGGTCGTTCAGCGCGTCGGACTTGAAGTACCACTCGACGATGCAGCGGGGCAGCGGCGTGCCCTCGGACAGGCCGAAGCGCTGGGCCAGCGAGCCGGCGGCCACGTTGCGCACCACCACCTCGAGCGGGATGATCTCCACCTCGCGCACCAGTTGCTCGCGCATGTTCAGACGGCGGACGAAATGGGTGGGAACCCCGATCTCGCCCAGGCGCAGCATCAGGTACTCGGAGATGCGGTTGTTCAGGACCCCCTTACCGGTGATGGTGCCGCGCTTCTGGTTGTTGAAGGCGGTGGCATCATCCTTGAAGTATTGGACCAAGGTGCCGGGCTCGGGTCCTTCGAACAGGACCTTGGCCTTGCCCTCGTAAATCTGTCTGCGTCTTGCCATGGAAAAAATCCAAATCAATGGCGCCCGCGGCACATCCCCCCACGGAGGTCGGATGGAGGAAACGCACGGACGGCGAAGGGGCGGCGGACGAGTCCGTCACCCGGTTCGAGCTTGGTATAGCAGGCTCGGTTCCGGGAAACAATGAAACGAAGCGGTAACGCGGGAGGCCCGCGCGCCCTTCACCCCTCGACGGAAGAGTACCCCACCTGATCGGGCCGTCCGGCGGCGAAGCGCCAGACCCGTCCCGTTTCCGCCAGGGACGGCGCCGGCAGGGCGATCAGCGAGGCCGATACCGTGCCGAAACCGTCAGGGCGGAGAAAGCACATGGCGGGCGTCTCCTCGCCATCGGGGCCGCAGCCGCCGGTGTCGGCCATCAGGGTCTGCCATGCCGCCCAGTCGCCCCCCTCCGCATGGGACGGATCGGGCATGGGCGCGGCCACCGCGCCGAAGCGGTCGAGATAGGCGGCGATGCGCGGGCTGGCGCGGTCGTCCAGGTCCAGGGCGCTCAGCATGTGCAATCCCGGGGCGATGGGATGGACCTCGACCCGGCGGCCATCGGCCCGCACCCAAAAGGCGTCGCGATTGTCGGCCACCACCATGTTGAAGGACCGGTAGGAATCGCCGTTCAGCTCGGCCAGGGCCTGGGCAGCGTCGGCGGCATCGGCATGCTCCAGGGCCTCCAGCACCAGTTCGCCCCGCGACCGCTTGCCCGGCGCCGGCCCCAAGGTACCGATGCGGTTGAGGATGGCGGCCATCACGCCGGTATCGTTGACGCCCAGCCAGGTGCCGCCGGCCAGCTCGTCCAGCCCGGCCACCACCTCGGGGCGGTCATCCCACCAGCGGCCCGGCGGCTTCCACGGCCGGGTGTTCATCTCGTCGCGATTGGCGGCGACGATCAGCGGCCAGTCGTGACCGGGGCGGCGAAGCAAAACAAGAGTGCACATGCGCAAAAATCCGTTTCTAGCGGCGCTTTCGCCCGTTATAACACGCCTTGCGTCCGCAGATTTCATCTGCTGGACGCCAGTTGTCACAAAGGATACGGAACGCGGCGCGCCATGACTGCCTTCGACGATCGCGAAAAAGCCTTCGAAGCCAAGTATCGGCTGGATCAGGAACAGGAATTCAAGGCGAAGATCCGCCGCGACAAGCTTCTGGGCCTATGGGCCGCCGAGCAGATGGGGATTTCCGGCGACGCCGCCAAGACCTATGCCCTGTCGGTGGTCGACGTGGAATTCGACGCCACCGACCGCGATGCCGGGCACAAGATTGCCCGCGACTTCATCGCCAGCGGCGTGGCGCTGGACGAGCACACCATCCGCCATCAGATGGCGGTGCTGCTGGAAGTGGCGCGCGAGCAGATGATCACCGAGATGAAGGCCTGATTCCGACAGGCTTTCGATCCACACCTCGTCCGCCGCGGCCCTCAGCCGCCGGCCGGAGCCTCGGCCAGATCGATCTCGTCGACCGGCACCGAGTCGGAATAGAAGCAATAGCCGTTGCGGCCCGAGTGCTTGACCCGGTACATGGCCACGTCGGCCGCCTTGCTGACCTCGTCCATGGTGTTGCCGTCATCGGGAAACACCGCGATGCCGATGGACGCCCCCACGTGACAATCGTGCCCCTCGTAGGGAATGGGAGTGCCCAGGGTCTCGATGATCTTGCGCGCCACCATGGCCGCCTCGCCGGGGCGGCCGATCTCCTCGACCACCACCACGAATTCGTCGCCGCCGACCCGGGACACGGTATCGGAACTGCGGACGCAATTGTTCAGTCGCCGCGCCACTTCGCGCAGGACGGCGTCGCCGGCTTCGTGGCCCAGGGTGTCGTTGATGGGCTTGAACTTGTCCAGGTCCACATAAAGCACCGCCATCCGGCCGCCGTGGCGGCGCACACGGGCCAAAGCGTGGCTGATGCGGTCGTTGAGCAGATTGCGGTTGGGCAGCCCGGTCAGGGTGTCGTGATGGGCCAGGCGCTTGATGCGCTCCTCGTTCTCCTTGCGCTCGGAGATGTCGCGCAGGATACCGGTGAACAGCCGCCCCTTGCCGTAACGCAGTTCGCTCACCGAGATTTCCATGGGGAAATGGGACCCGTCGGCCCGGTGCCCCAGGCTTTCCACCGACCGGCCCATCAGCTTGGCGGAACCGGCCATGTACTGGGCGAACAGCTCCTGATGCTGCTCCCGCAGCTCCGAGCCCATCATCACACCGATGTGCTGGCCGACCAGCTTGCCCTTGCCATAGCCGAACATGCGGTCGGCGGCCGGGTTGGCGGTCTCGATGATGCCGCGCTCGTCCACGGTGATGATGCCTTCGGCCACCGAGGCCAGCACCCCCTGCAGCCGCTCCTCGCGCTCGCGCAGCGCCTCGGCCGACTTGACGAATTTCGAGATGTCGCGGGCCTCGACCAGGAAGCTCTCCTCGGGTCCGGGAATCAATCGGACCCGGATTTCCGCCTCGAACAGGGTGCCGTCGCGACGCATCAGCTTCAGCGGCAGGAACTCTTCCTCGGCCAGCAATTCCCAGCCGGCCTCCACCAGGAAGCGGTAGTCGGTCTCGACGAATTCGACGAAGGCCATGCCCACGGCATCGGCCTGCGAACCCAGCCCGAGGACCCTGACGCCGGCCTGATTGATGAAGACCACATTGCCCTGGCGCAGGACGCAAACGAGCGCCGACACGAGCTCGAGCAGCTCGTGATCCGCAACCACCTTCCCAGCCCCGGCAACAACGGACGAGGGCACGTTTTCCCCCACGACAATAGTCTGGTGATGGTCCGTCGAATGGAGGGGGGTTGTCAATATCTGCGAGGATAATCGGTGATTTTAATCAACCTTTAGAGTCGAAACCCAACCGTACCGACAATTCCGCGAGCCGGGCGAAGGGCGACGCCCCCATCCGCAGGGAAAGGTCGCCAGCCCGGCGCACGCCTTCGCGGCCGAAGCGCTCGCGCACCGCCTCCTCCAGCCAGGCCTCGGCCTGGGCGTGGCGGGCGGCGGCCAGACGCCCCCCCTCTCCCAGCCAGCCGGCATGGGCGTCGATGGCGGCGACCAGGGAGTCCATCCCCTCGCGCCGGGCGGAGGAGACCATCAGCACCGGCGTCTCCCAGCCCTCGTGATCGCCGCCGCCGCCCAGACCCAGGGCTCCCTGCACATCGGCGCGGGCACGGACCGCCGCCGCGCCCATGTCGGCCTTGGTGACCACCACCACATGGGGAATCTCGGCGATGCCGGCCTTCATGAACTGCAGCGAATCGCCCGAACCCGGCTGGACGCAGAACAGCACGGTATCGGCCACGCCGACCACGTCGGTTTCGCTCTGGCCCACACCGACCGTCTCGATCAGCACCACGTCGTAAAGCGCCCGCATCAGCACCATGGCCGAAACGGTCAGCGCCGCCAGCCCGCCCAGGCGGTCACGGGCCGCCATGGAACGCACGAAGATGCCCTGATCCTCGGGATCGGTGGTCAGCCGGGTGCGATCCCCCAGCAGAGCGCCGCCCGAGCGCCGCGACGAAGGATCGACGGCGATGCAGCCCACCGTGCGCCCATCGGCGCGCCAGCCGCCGATCAGGGCGTTCATCAAGGTGGACTTGCCGACGCCTGGCGGCCCGGTCATGCCCACCACGTGGGCGCGCGGTTCGGCATAGGCGCTGTCCAGCAGGGCCACGGTGGCGGGCGCGTCGGGAAAACGCTCCAGTTCGGCCAGGGCACGGGCCAGGGCGGCCTTACCGCCCGCCCGGATGTCGTCAAGGGTCACGATCGGTCCTTTCGCCAGAGGCGGCGGCGCCAAAATTCGCGGCAATTGTGTTCGTCCCCGAGAGGGTGGTCAAGCGCGGCGCTCGGGCCTATAGTGCGGTGCAATGAAGACCGCGTCCCGCCCCATCGCCCTCTCGGTGGCCGGCATCTGCCTGGCCTCCCTGGCTGTCGCCCTGGTCGCCCAGTACGGGTTCGGCCTGCGTCCCTGCAATCTGTGCCTGATCCAGCGGGTGCCGTTCGTCCTGGCCGCCCTGCTCGGCCTGCTGGCGCTGAGGGACGGCCAGCCCGCCGCCCTGCTGCTGCGCCTCGCCGGCACTGCCCTGCTGATCAACGGCGGCATCGCCGTGTATCACGTGGGCGTGGAGCAGCATTGGTGGGCCTCGGCGGTCTGTTCCGGCGGTCAGCAAGGCGCCGTGGCGGTGGCCGACCTGCTGGCCGAGATGAGCAAGCCGGCGGAAGCCCAGTGCGATTCTCCGGCCTGGTCATTCCACGGCATCACCATGGCCGCCCTCAACGTACCGTTCTCGGCCCTGCTGGGCCTGGGTATTCTGTGGGCGGTGAAGCGTTCGGAGGCCTAGCCATGAAGACCGCGGATAAACGCATTCCCGGCGACCTGGACCATGCCGGCCTGATCGACCGCTTCCTGCGGGTCAATCAGGCGGGTGAGTTGGGCGCCGTGCGCATCTATGAGGGACAGAGGGCGATCCTCGGCCGCAAGGGGGGTAAGGCCGCTCCACTGCTCAAGCGTATGGCAGAGCAGGAACAGGAACATCTGGACGCCTTCAACCGTCTGATCGCCGAGCGCCGCACCCGGCCGACCGTCCTGTCGCCGCTGTGGCATCTGGCCGGCTTCGCGCTCGGGGCCGGTACCGCCCTGCTGGGCGAGAAGGCGGCCATGGCCTGCACCGTGGCGGTGGAGGAGACCATCGACGAGCACTACGCCCGTCAGGCCCAGCAATTGGGCGAGGACGAGGCGGCGCTGAAGGAGACCATCCTCAGGTTCCGCGACGAGGAGATCGAGCACCGCGACATCGGGCTGGAGCACGGCGCCGAGCAGGCTCCGGCCTATCCCCTGCTGTCGGCGACCATCAAGGGCGGCTGCCGTCTGGCCATCTGGCTCAGCGAGCGGATCTGACCCGCCACCCGGCCGGTTCGATCCGGGTGATCAGGCCGTTGCGCGACGGCATTTCGGGCAGCATCTCCACCGGCCAGCCCAGGTGATGCAGCGCCAGCGAGCGCACCACGTTGCCGTGGGATACCACCAGCACATGACCATCCGCCGCCAGGGGCAGGATGTCGGCCTCGAAGCAGGTGACGGAGCGCTCCAGGCAATCCAGCATGGACTCGCCGCCTTGGGGCCGGAACGCCACGTCGAAGGCCACCTGGCGGCGGACCGGATCGGCCGCCAGGGCCGCCTCGTCGTCGGCCACACCCTCGAACACGCCGAAATTCCGCTCGTTCAGCCGCTCCAGGCCCCTTCGGCGGCCGACCACCCGCGCCTGGGCGGCCTCCAGCAGCAGGTCGCAGGTGTCCACCGCCCGCGACAGGCGGGACGTCAGCACATGGGCGAAACGCAGCCCGTACAGGGCGCGGCCGGCCTCTTGCGCCTGGGCACGCCCCAGCTCGGTCAGCGGATGATCGCTGACGCCCGACAATACCCGGTCGCGATTGCCCTCGGACTGGCCGTGGCGGACGAGATAGATGGTCACGGCAACAACCCTTTCAACCGGGCCATGTAGAAGGCGTTGATGGCGTGGGCGTCCTCCACGCCGCCCTCGGCCACCATCCCGACGAAGCGGGCCGGCGTCACCTGGACGATGTCGAAGATGCCCTCGGACAATTGCGGTTCTCCCACTCCCGACAGTTCCGCCAGGAAATAGTCGAGGCGGGCATTGGACAGCGAGGTGTCGCAGAACGTCCGGCCCAGATGGATGGCGCCGGAGGCCCGGCCGCCGGTCTCCTCGGCGACCTCGCGCAGCACGGTTTCCTCCAGCCCATCCCCCACCTCGACCGAACCACGGGGAATTTCCAGCAGGAACCGGCCGATGGCATGACGGAAGACCCGCAGCAGGACGATCCGTCCCTCGAACAGCGGCAACACCGCCACCCCCCCGGCATTGTTGACGTAGACCACCCGATTGTGGGTGCCGAGCGAACCGTCGGGAAAACGCACCGCATCGCGCAGGGCCAGAATATAGGCATCCTCGGCCAGGACGCCCACCGAGGCCGAGGCGGGCGGCAGGCCCTTGGCCCGGTTGCGCCGCTCCACCACCCTCGAGGCGGCGGCAATGTCCGCCTCGTCGAGCAGGATGGCGACGCCGTCCCCCGGCCGGTGAAACAGCTCCGGCCGGGTCGCCATCAGGTCACGATAGCGGCGGTAATCGGCCCGCCGCCGCGATCCCTCCAATCCCATCAATGGCACATCAGCACGTGCAGCGGCGCGTGGGAGATGACGTGGCGGGTGACGCCGCCCATGATCAGCTGGCGCAGGCGCGAATGGGTGTAGGCCCCCATGACCAGCAGGTCGGCGCCGGTCTTGCGGACCTGCCCCAGCAATTCCTCGCCGGCATGGGAGTTGGGGGCGTGGATGACGGTGGTGGTCGCGGCGATGCCGTTCCAGGCCAGATAGCTCTCCAGCTCTCCGGCAGGGGCGGGACCGCCGGCATGCTCGGCCACGGTCAGGATGGTCACCGATGCCGCCCCCCTCAGGAAGGGCATGGCGAAGGCCACGGCACGGGCGGCCTCGGCGCTGCCGTTCCAGGCGATACACACATTGGTGCCGGGCAGCGGAGCCGGATCGGCCGGGCACAGCAGCAGCGGACGGCCACAGGCCATCAGCGCGGTGTTCAGGGTGATCTTGGCCGCCACCTCGGCCTCGCCGCCGGGATGGCCGAACACCACCAGGTCGGAGACCCGGCCGCGCCAGGTGACCACGTCCTCCTCGCGCCCGACCACCTCGACCCACTCGGCGGACAGGCCGTCGACCGGCGGCGCGTCGGCCAGCGGCGCGCCGTTGCGGGCCAGGGCGGCGTCGAAGGCGGTCCGCGCCAGCTTGGCGCGTTGGGCGGCCTGGGTCTCGGCGATGCCGATCATCTCCTCGACCATGGCCCCCGACATTCCCTCGCCCACCAGCGGCACCGCGTTGGTGGGGTCGCTGCGCACGTGCAATCCCGTCACATGGCCCGAGAAACGCCCGGCCAGACGCAAGGCGGTGTCCAGCGGAAGGGCGGCGGACAGCTCGTCCTCGACCGGGACGAGAATGGATTTGAAGGCGGACATGACGGCTCTCCTTGTCACGACATCCGGATATTATGCGCCCGATCCGGTGGGTTGGAAATCTGCAGACTCCGACGAGGGCTATACTCCCAGCGCGACCCTGCCGGCCGCCAGGGTCACGTCCTTGGGCGGCGAGGAATCGATGCGCGTCCAGGTGATGGCCCCCAGATCGTAGGACAGTTGCCGCTCCAGCACCTGGGGCGTGGCGTCGGAGACGTTGGCCTTGCGTCCGGCGATACGGAGCTTGGACAATTCGGCCGGGGCCTCCAGCCACAGGCCGTCGAAACGCACCCCCGCCGCCTTGGCCACCCGCTCGATGGCCTCGCGCTGCTCGGGCCGGGCGAACACCGCGTCGGCCACCGCCGAATGGCCGTCGGCCAGCAGGGCGGCGCAGGTGTCGTAGAGCCGCTCATAGGTCCGCTCCGTCACCTCGGGCGCATAGCCGTCGGGGCCGAGCTTCTCGTGGATGGGGACGCCCATCAGGTGCTTGCGCAGTGAATCGCTGCGCACCACCGCCGCGCCGGGCACCGCCAGGAAGGGGGCCAGTTCGCGGCCCATGCGCGACTTGCCGCTGCCCGAAAGCCCCCCCACCGCCAGCAGCCGGGGAGAAGGCGGCGCGAGATAGCGCCGCGCGGCGGCCAGATACGAGCGGGCGTCGCCGACCAGCCTCTCCCCCGCCTCGCCACTCGCCCCCGCCGCCATGGTGGCGCACACATGGGCGCGCACCCCGGCCCTGGCCGACAGATAGAGCGGCATGGGGGCGATGCCGGCGAAATCGGCGGTTAGGTCCAGGTAGTGGTTCATCACCCAGTTGGCCTGCCGCCGCGCTCCGCGATGGTCCAGGTCCATCAGCAAAAAGGCCAGATCGTAGATCACGTCGATGCAGGCGATATCCTCGGAGAATTCGATGGCATCGAACAGCGCCGGCCGCCCCTGCCACAGGCAGATGTTCCCCAGGTGCAGGTCGCCGTGGCACTGGCGCACCAAACCCGCCGCCCGCCGCGCCTCCAGCCGGGGGGCAAAGCGTTCCAGGGCGGCGAAGGAGAGCCGGGCCAGCTCCTCCACCTCGTCCACCGGCAGGATGGCGGGCGCCCCTCCTTGCCCCTGAGCATGGGCCAGCATGGACAGACGGTTGGTGGCGACGGTCCAGTCCAGCCCGGCCCGCCCACCCCGGTCTCTGCGTATCGGCGCCACGCGGTGGAAATCGGCGATGGCCTCGGTCAGGGCGTTGCAGCGCTCGCGGTCCAGTTCCCCCCGCCGGACCAGCCGGTCGAACAGGGTATCCTGGTCGAAGCGGCGCATCTCCACCGCCCAATCCACCGCCTCACCCTTGCCGTCCAGTTCCAGCCCGCCGCCGGAGGCACGGGTCAGCGCGCGGACACCAAGATAGAGGTCGGGGGTGGCGCGGCGGTTGATCTCCAGTTCGGCCTCGCAGGCTTTCCGGCGCGCCGCCAGGGTGGAGAAGTCGAGGAACGGCAGGCGCACCGGCTTCTTCAGCTTGAAGACGCGGTCGCCGGCCAGGAACAGGGTCGAGATATGGGTGTCGATACGCTCCACCGCCCGGCCGCCATGGCTGCGCGGGTCGGCCAGGAAGGCCTCGGCCTCCGAGGGGCTAGAGCCTGGGCAGGGTGACACCCTGCTGCCCCTGATACTTGCCCGACCGGTCGCCGTACGAGGTCTCGCACACCGAATCGCCCTTGAGGAAGATGAACTGGCAGGCACCCTCGTTAGCGTAGATCTTGGCGGGCAGCGGCGTGGTGTTGGAGAATTCCAAGGTGACGTGGCCCTCCCACTCGGGCTCCAGCGGCGTCACGTTGACGATGATGCCGCAGCGGGCATAGGTCGACTTGCCCAGGCAGATCACCAGCACGTCGCGGGGGATGCGGAAATACTCCACGGTACGGGCCAGGGCGAAGCTGTTGGGCGGAATGACGCAGACGTCGGTTTCGCGGTCGACCAGACTGTTGGGCGCGAAGGACTTGGGATCTACCACCGCCGAATCCACGTTGGTGAAGATTTTGAATTCGCGGCTGACGCGGGCGTCGTAGCCGTAGGAGGACAGGCCGTAGGAGATGACGCCTTCGCGCTGCAGCTTCTCGGTGAAGGGCTCGATCATGCCCTTCGTCGTGGCCATCTCGCGAATCCAGGTGTCGGGCATGACGGACATGAGGCGCTCCCCCTTTTCAACTCTCGCTGTCTTGTACTCCAGGGTCCGGGACGGGGCAAGGCTCGCCCCCGCCGTCACCGTCCGTCTCGCCCTCGGCGCGGGCGCGCCCCTGGGCCTTGCGCCGGGCCAGATTGGCACGCAGAGCCTCGGCCTGGCGGCGCTGGCGGGCGGCGGCCTCGGCATGGCCCCTGGCCGAGAATTTCGGGTTGGAATCATCATTCATGGCCGCCAGTTTTGGCCCCTGGAGAAAAGCGCGTCAAGAGCCCCGGAAAGACGCTTGCGTCGGCATATCGAGTGTGGCATAAAGCGCCCCTCTTCACGGGGTGGCCCGCCGCTCCTTGAAATTGCTGCCGTAGCTCAGTCGGTAGAGCATACCCTTGGTAAGGGTAAGGTCGATGGTTCGATTCCATTCGGCAGCACCATGAAAGGCCTCAGGGAAACCTGAGGCCTTTCGCCTTTCCGGGACACCGCCTTTGCGGGTTCCCCCTCGGGTCAGCCCGTTCCGGTCGCTCCGTTTTCCGGTTCCACATAGCGGTAGAGGGTCGAGCGGGAGATTTTCAGCTTCTTGGCCGCCGTGCTGATGTTGCCGTCGCATTGGGCCAGCACCCAGCGGACATAGGCGCGGTCCATCTCGTCCAGGCTCATCATGTGGTCGAAGCGGGGCGAGCCGGCACTGCGCCCCCGGTCGGTCGGCTCGCTGATCAGCGAGGTGACGAGATTTTCGGTGACGCGCGGCCCCTCCACCAGCATCAGCATGCGTTCGATGACGTTGCGCAGCTCGCGGACGTTGCCCGGCCAGGAATAATCCACCAGGCGGGCCATGGCGGCGGGCTCGATATCGCAGATCTGGGCCTGACTGCGGGCCATCAGATGGGCGATCAGCAGCGGGATATCGGAGCGGCGCTCCCTGAGCGGCGGCACCTTGATGGTCAGGACGTTGAGGCGGTAGTAGAGGTCCTCGCGGAACCGCCCGGCCTTGACCTCGGCCTTGAGGTCGCGGTTGGTGGCCGCCACCACCCGGGTCTCGGTGCGCCGCAGCGCCGTCTGGCCCAGGGGACGGAACTCGCCGGTCTCCATGACCCGCAGCAGCTTGGCCTGGCCGCTGGGCTGCAACTCGCCGATCTCGTCCAGGAACAAGGTGCCGCTGGAGGCCACCTGGAACAGCCCCTCCTTGTCGGCCATGGCCCCGGTGAAGGCGCCGCGGCGGTGGCCGAACAGCTCGCTTTCCAGCAGGTTGTCGGGCAGCGCCCCGCAATTGATGGGCACGAAGACGTTGCCGGCGCGCTGGCTCCACTGGTGGAGGGCGGCCGCGATCACCTCCTTGCCCGAGCCGCTTTCGCCGGTGATCAGCACCGGAGCGTCCTGGGCCGCCGCCTTGCGGGCCAGATTGATGGTGCTCAGCCAGGGCTGGCTCTCGCCCACCATGCGGTCGATGCCGCGCCCGCGCAGATGCTCCACCTGGGCGACCAGTCCGGCGCAGCGGTGATTGAGGCGGCGACGCTCGAAGGCGCGGTCCACCACGATTTCCAGCTCGCTCAGCTTGTAGGGCTTGGACAGGTAGTCGAAGGCGCCCAGCTTCATGGCCTTGATGGCGGTATCCACGTTGGCGTGGCCGGTCAGGATGATGCCCTCGATGGCCGGGTCCATGCGCCGCAGATGCTCGAACAGGGTCAGGCCGTCCATGCCGGCCATCATGATGTCCACCAGGGCGACGTCGACGCCCACCGTCTCGGCGATGGCCAGCGCCTCCTGGGCATTGGCGGCGGTGAAGGTCGCCCAGCCCCGGCGGCTCAGCCGCTCGCTGAGCAGTTGGCGGTAATGCGGCTCATCGTCGACGATGAGCAAGCGGGCGTCCGTCATCGCTCGACACTCCCCTCGGGTGCAATTATTGGCAGCGACACGCGGAACCAGGCCCCCCCGGCCGGGCGGTTGCCGCAGGTGATGGTCCCCCCCAGGGAGCGGACGATGCCGTAGCAGATGGACAGGCCGAGGCCGGTTCCCCTATCGGGCTCCTTGGTGGTGAAAAACGGATCGAAGACCTTTTCCATGATCTCCGGCGCCAGCCCCGGCCCGTCATCGGCTACTTCCAGGCGGATACGGCTGCGGAAACGGCCCAGCGACACCATGAGGCGGCCATTGGATTCCGTCGCCTCGACGGCATTCTTCAGCAGATTGAGCAGCACCTGGCCGATCAGGCTGGGATCGGTGCGGACCGGCGGCAGGTCGTCGTTGATGGTCAGGCGGATGTCGAGGGAAGCCCCCCCGGCCCGGTCGCTGAAGAAGGCCACCTTGTCGCGCACCAGGGCGCCCAGGTTGGTGGGCTCCAGGTTGACCACCTGATCGCGGGCGAAGGACAGCACGTTCTGGGTGATGTACTTGCAGCGGTAGGCCTGTTCCTGGATGGTCGCCAGCCCACGGCGCAGACGCTCGACGTCGACCGCCTCCCCGCCGCCGCCATCGCCGATGGTGTCGAGCAGATCCTCGGCATAGGCCGAGATCAGCCCCATGGGGTTGTTGATCTCGTGGGCGATGCCCGAGGCGAACTGCCCCAGCCCGGCCAGACGGGTGGCCTGGGCCAACTGGCTTTCCAGGCTGGAGGCGTATTCGGTCAGCTTGCGCTCGCGGGCCTGACGCTGGGAGATGTCGATGGCCAGACCGCGATAGCCGGCCAGCCGCTCGCCGTCCATCACCGGGCTGATCTGCATCTGGGCGGGAATTTCCTCGCCGTGCAGGCTGCGCAAGGCGGTCTCGATACGGCCCTCGGACCCGCTGTCGCCCACCTGACGCAGGAAGCGGGCCAGACGGCGGCGGTGGGGCATGGTCATCAGGCGGGCCAGCGGCACCATCTCGCCGTCGGCCGACAGGCCCAGACGGCGGCGCCCGGCCCGGTTGAGGTGAACCAGCTGGCCATTGCCGTCCAGGCTGAAGACGATCTCCGACAGGTTGTCCACCAGATCGCGGTAGCGGGATTCCGAGGCGGCCAGATCAGCGGTGCGCTGCTGCACCTTCTGCTCCAGCAGGTTGATGTGCTGCTGCAGATTGAGCGGCATGAACAGGCGGCGATGCTCGTCGTGCTCGGGGCCGCAGATATCGGCCGAGATCAGGCGCCACGAGCATTCGGCATGGCCGCGCCCCACGCATTGGTCCTCGATGCAGATCATCGGCGTGTCGAAGGCCACCGACGAGAAGCCCGAGGCATAGCCCGACACCGTCCAGCACACCGGATCGGAGGATGGCCCGAACAACCGCACGTGCTGTTCCGCCTCGTACGAGTTCTTCCACACCCCGGCCATGTCGTAATGGCCGGTTTCCGGATCGATGAGCAGGGCATGGGTCTCGACGCACACCACGCCTTCGAGCATGTGCAGCTTCGGCCCGGCCAGGACGAATTCCGATACGGCATCGTCGCCCATCAGGGCGTGCAGGTGCCGTGCGTCACTCTGGCCGCAGCTATAGCCGAAGCGGGTCAGGATCACCTTGGCGATGTCGACGCCCAGGGTGTCGATCAACTCCTTGCGCAAGGCTCCCATGGCGTCGGCCTGGACCAACACCGCACGGCGTCCACAAAATGAAATCAAGCCACGATCCGGATCAAAGCTGACCAGATCGGGCAACATCATATCCCGAGGTTGCACCTCATAGTTCCTCCCAAAAACATTATTCTTATTTTTCCGCGCATCGTTTTTCGGCGCGTGATTTGTCGTTTCTACACTGGCCTACTTGGTCGATTCAACATGCTCCATCATCCGAACCGCAATCAAATTCATGCTGGCGCGGATGTCCGGACACAACTCCGCCACCCGCAGCGCCAGATTGCGGGCAGCGGGGGGATCGAAGCGGCCGCCGGCGATCTCGGCCTCGAGGATATCCGCCATCTGGTCGATCTCTTCCCAGGTATAGTCCACGGCCACCTCCCTATTCCGGCGCGAACAGGTCGCGCACCCGGAAACGCTGCAGCTTGCCGGTGACGGTGCGCGGCATCTCGTCGACGAAGCGGATGCGGCGCGGACATTTGTAGATGGACAGGCTGCGCTCGAAATGCTGGCGCAGATTGGCCTCCAGCACCTCGGTCCCCGGAGCGAAATCGGCGCGGACCACGGCAAGGCCCAGGCGCACCAGCCCGTCCTGGTTGGTCACCCCCACGGCGGCCACCTCGGCGATGCCCGGCAGCTTCAGGGCGTGCTCCTCGATCTCGGCCGGGCTGACCCACTGGCCGGAGATCTTCAGCATGTCGTCGCCGCGCCCGTGATGCTCCCACCAGCCCTCGGCATCCACGGAAAAGACGTCGCCGGTACGGTACCAGCCCTTCTGGAAGGCCTCGGCGGTCTTGTCGGGGCGGTTCCAGTAGCCGGCGGCCACCGAGGCCATCTTCAGCCACAGGATGCCGGTGCGGCCGGGCTCGCGCACCGGCTTGCCGTCCTCGTCCAGCAGCTTGACCCTGGCCCAGGGCTGGGGGCGGCCCGATGAGCCCATGCGATAGGCCGAAGGCGTGTTGGCGATGGCGAGGAAGACGATCTCGCTGGTGCCGATTCCCTCCAGGATGGGCTGGCCGGTGGCCTGGAGCCATTCCGAGAACACCGATTCCGGCAGCCGCTCCCCGGCCGAGACGAAGTGGCGGATGCGGCGGAAGGCCGGGCGGCCGACCACGTCGCTGCGCAGCAAGTTGCGGTAGAGGGTGGGTACGCTGAGCAGGATGGTCGGCGCGTGGCGCTCGACCACCTGGGCCACCGCCTCGGCGTCGGGCCAGCCATCGTGCAGGATCACCGTGGCGCCGCATTTCAGTGCGCCGATCAGGCTGTGGCCCAGGGCGTAGGCGAAAAACAGCTTGGAAGTGGAGAACACCCGGTCGCCGGGAGCGACGCCGAAATTCTGCCGCAGGTGCAGGTCGCCGATCTCCACGTCGCCGTGACGGTGGATGGCGCCCTTGGCGGCGCCGGTGGTGCCCGAGGTATAGATCATGAAGGCATGGTCGGTGGGCAGCACCGCATGGGCCGTCAGTTCACCGGAATAGCCGTCGGCGAAAGCGGCCACGTCGTCCACCACCAGGGGCGGACGGTAATCGGTGCGCTCCAGGGCGGATTCGAACAGGGAACGCAGGCCGTGATCGGTCAGCAGGGCGGCGCAGCCGCTGTCTTCCATGGCGTGGCCGATATCGCCGGAGCTGCCCCGCGTGTTGAGCGCGATGGCCACCGCGCCGATCTTCATCACCGCCAGATAGGCGGCGACCAGTTCGGGCGTGTCGGCCATCAGCAGGATCACCCGGTCGCCGGGCCGCACACCGCCGGCCAGCAGGCCGTTGCCGACCCGGTTGATGCTCTCCGCCAGTTGCGAGAAGGTAACGGTGCGCTCGGCGGCCAGGATGGCGGCCTTACCGCCCAGGCCGGCGGCCTCCTGCCAGCCGGCGATCTGTTCGCTGGCGTTGTTGAGCGGGCTTTTGCGGCGATTGCATTCGGTCATGTCGGAGCCGTCCTGGGGAGAAAATTGGCCGGATCGCGAAGCGGGGACAATGCGATCCGGCCCAGTATGAGCCGGGAAGGATGACGGCTCAGAACGGGAAGTGGCGCTTGCCCATCTGGATGGTGATCCACTTGATCTCGGTCATCTCCTCCATGGACCACTTGCCACCCTCGCGGCCCATGCCGCTTTCCTTGATGCCGCCGAAGGGCACGTGCGGCTCGTCGTAGATGGTGCAGTCGTTGAGGTGGACGGCTCCGGCTTCAAGGCGCAAGGCCAGATCCATGGCCTTCTGCAGGTCGTTGGTGATCACCGCCGACGACAGGCCGTAATTGCTGTCGTTGGCGATCTCCAGGGCTTCCTCGGAATCCTTGGCGCGGATGATGGAGACCAGCGGTCCGAAGGTCTCGTCGCGGTAGACCACCATGTCGTCGGTGACCCCGGCCAGCACCGTCGGCTCGTAGAAGGCGCCGTCGGACTTGCCGCCGTTGAGCAGGCGGGCGCCCTTGGATACCGCGTCGTCCACGTGCTTTTGCACTACCGCGCACTGGCCCTGATTGATCAGCGGGCCGATGACGGTGTGGGGATGGTGGGGATCGCCCACCTGCAGAGTGCGGACCTTGGCGGTGAAGGCCGAGCAGAAGGCGTCGAAGACGGGCTCTTCCACGATGATGCGGGAATTGACCATGCAGACCTGGCCCTGGTGCAGGAAGATGCCGAAGCAGGCGGCATCCACCGCATAGGGGATATCGGCGTCCTTGAGCACGATCAGCGGGCTCTTGCCGCCCATTTCCAGGGTGCACTTCTTGAAGTGCCTGGCGGCCATCTCGCCGATGTGGCGGCCCACCTCGGTGGAACCGGTGAAGGTCACCATCTTGACCCGGGGATCGGCGATCAGGGCGTCGCCCAGCTTGCCGCCGGGGCCGGGAATGACGTTCAGCACGCCCTTGGGCAGGCCGGCGGCCTCCATCACCTCGGCGATCATCAGGCCCGAGATGGGGGTATAGCCCGCCGGCTTCAGCACGAAGGCGTTACCCGCCGCCAGGGCCATGGCGACCTTCTTGAAGGCCAGCAGGAAGGGGAAGTTGTAGGGCGCGATGCCGGCGATGACGCCCAGCGGCCGGCGCACGCTCATGGAGAACAGGCCGGGGGAGTCGGACGGCATGGTCTCGCCGAAGATGCGCCGGCATTCGCCCGCCGCGCTGCGCAGCAGGTTGACGCAGAACGACACCTCGAACATGGACTTGCCGAAGGTCGAACCGGATTCGTAGCGCAGCACCTCGGCGATTTCCGGAATGCGCCCGGCCAGCACGTCGGCGGCCTTGATCAGGATGGCCTCGCGCTGGTTGGCCAGCGTGTTGCCCCATTCCTTGGACGCGGCATGGGCGGCGGCCACCGCCTTCTCCAGATCGGCCAGCCCGGCCTGGTGCACGCGGGCGAAGGCCTTGCCGGTGGCCGGGTCGATGTTGTCGGCGACGGTGTTGCCCGACGAGGCAACCCACTCGCCGCCGATGAACAGCTTGTATTCCTTCATGATTCCTGTTCCTCCCTTAGTTCCAGATGCCGGACTTGCCCGGCGCGATGATACCGTTGGGGTCCAGCGCCCGCTTGATCTTGCGGTTGACCTCCTTCTTCACCGGGCCGTAGGTGTCGGCGACCTTGTCCATGAAGGCGGTGTTGACGCGGTAGGTGCCGTAGCCGTGCTTGGAGAACTCGGTCAGCAGCTCCTCGAAACAGGCATGAGCCGCCTGCATCTGGGCCGGGTCGGTGCGGTCGTAGAGCAGATCGACGATATGGTGCATGTCGCGCCAGCCGACGATGAACTCCGAGACGTAGTCGAAGCCGTACTTGCCCAGGATGCGCTTGGTCATATCCATCTGCTTCAGCGTCTCGCTGCCGCGCGCCTGACTGACCGGGGCGAACCACGCCGAACCGCCGCCGCCCCGCCAGTTGTAGAGGCCGAACTCGGCGGTGTTCATCTTGCCCTGCATCAGGTCGGCGCGGTACTTGAAGACCGGATCGTCGCCCACCTGCTCGGCGGTCAGCAGTTCACCCTTGCCCGACGACTTGACCACATGCTGGATGATGTTCCAGTTGACCTCGTTCTGCTCGGGCGTGCCGTACAGGCCGCAATAGACGTTCCACATGCCGACCTTGTGCTTCTTCACCATCTCCTTGACCACGGAATCGGGGATGGAGCCGGGGCCGTTGTAGTAATCGGCGCGCTTGAGGAACGAGCCCAGCTCCCACAGGGCATGGACGATCACCACCGCGTTGGGGATGACCATGGCCATGCGCAGCGGCCGCAGCGTCTCGACGATGTCGACGATGTCGGTCTCTTCCGGATAACGGATGACGTAGGGCTTGAAGGCGGGCGGGGCCGGCATCAGCCAGAAGCCCATCTTGGTGATGATGCCGTAATTGGACTGGGTGAAGATGCCGTCCAGATAGGGGCCGTAGCCCCACTTGAACACCTGGGCGGTGTTGGAGTTGGGCAGCCCGCCCATGCCGGTCTTCAGCACCTCGCCGGTGGGCATCACCACTTCCATGCCGCACGAGAACATGAAGTGCTCGCCATAGGGCGTGTAGCCGACGCCGCGATCGGCGGCGTTGCCCAGCGGGCCGGCGATGGAGGACGGCGCCGGGCACGACAGCCACAGCGGAATCTTGTTGTCCTGCAGGTAGTCATAGAGTTGCTGGAAGGTGACGCCGGGCTCGACCAGGGCGGTCCCCAGATCGGCGTCCACCTCGATGATCTTGTTCATGCGGCGCAGGTCCATGACCACCTGCCCGCGCGAGCCGGGCGCCGCCGAGCCGTAGCCCAGGTTGCGGCCCGTCGAGATCGGCCACACCGGCACCTTGTACTTGTTGCACACCGCCACGCAGCGCTGGACTTCCTCGGTCGAGGCCGGGCAGATGGCCGCCGACGGCTGGTGGTTGTCGTTGCTGTCGGGAATCATGATCTTGTTGTAGGACACCAGATGCTCGGCATCGGTGAAGACGTTGGCGGCGCCCAGAATCTCGCGGTATTCGCGGATGGCGGCGTCGAAGTTCTTTTCCGAAACGCCCTTGGGCAGGGCGACATACTTGCTGGCCATGTTCCTCTCCTGATTTCTTTATGGTTAGCCGGCCACCACGAAGGACATCCGGGCCACCAACGGGCCGCCCGCATCCGGACTTCCACCCGTGCCGCGCCCGGCGGCCATGCGGCCCAGGCCGTCGCCCAGGGCGATCTCCCAGTCCGCTCCGGCGGTGGAGCGCGGGGCGTGATGAATGGCGGACAGCCAGGTGGCCCGGCCGCGCGGCACCATTTGCTGGAACAGCACGCCGTCGGCGTCATCGACCAATCCCACCACCCGCCGCCCGGGAGCCGCCGCCAGCCAGCGGGCGGCATCGGCCAGGGTCTGGGGACCGGCCACGGTACGGACGGAACCGCCGGTCCAGTTGCGGACCGCCTCGGCGAAGGCTGGGCTCACCGACGGATCGGCCAGGACCAGGGTGGCGCCGGAGACCGGAGCGGTCATGGCCGCCGCCGGCAGCCCGCGCAGGGCGGCCAGGGTGCCGCCGCCCAGGGCGGCTCCCAGCACGGCGCGGCGCGACAGCCTCATTTCGCCCCTCCCGTCGCCGGGCTCTTGGACAGCATCTCGGCCACCTGCCGCAGCATGGCGTCGTCCACGTCGGTGGGGCGGAAGGCGGGCATGGCCCGCATGCCGTGGCGCACCACGCTCTGATAATAGTCGGGGTCGAGGTTGCGGCCCTTGATCACCGGGCCGACGCCGATCTCGTGACAGTTGGCGCAGATCTTCGAATAGACATGCTGGGCGTCGCGCCACTGCCCGGCGGCTTGCGCCCAGGCATCTCCGGTCGCGGCAGAAGCAACGAGACCGATGGCGAGCGCGCCGATCAGCACGGCTGCTTGATTTCTTTTCTTCTTCACTTGGGACCTCCCCCAACTTGCCGTTGCCCGACCCTCCATGCATTGAGGCCGGTTTGCGCAGCATGGCACTGCAAGGGTGATGCCAGATTCCCGATGGGCCGGGATCGCCATTCTCCGCGCCTGCCGGGCGGCAAGGAGTGTCGCGAAACGAGACATTGCGCCGAAACGGGACAGCCAAAAACGCGACACCCGCCCCCGCTGGCCGCCGCTCCGCCGGGAACCGGGGGATGGCATGGGGGTTGCTACCCAAGGGGCAACGCGCTCGACGCGACAACGGAACTCGATGGGGGAAACCATGCCGAATTCTCTTGGGCTGAAGCAGCCCGTTCTCGGAATCGTCACCGCCCTGGTGGCGGTCAGCCTGTCCCTGGGCATCTGCGCCCAGTTCGATCCCGCCACCTTCGGCAGTTGGGTGGCGTTGCTGATCATGAGCGCCATCCCGGCCCAGATCGTCATCGGCCTGGTGTGGCAGAGCGCTTATCCCGGCTTTCTCGGCCGCCTGTCCCAGCCGGTGAAGGGCGTGGCCATCCTGGGCCTGATGCTGGCGGCCGCCCTTGTCATGACGCCGACCATCCTGGCCCTGGTGGATGGCGGCTTCGGCGTGCCCAAGCCCTTCGCCATCATGTTCACCATCGTCTCGGTGTGCTGCGCCTTCTGGCTGGTGGCGGTGTTCCAGTGCTGGCCCATGGCCGCCATGAGCAAGCACCCCGGCGTCATCGGCCTCGGAGTCTTCGTCCTGGCCTATGTCACCGCCCTGATCACCTTCCGGCTGGGCTTCGATTTCGGCGCCATGAAGGACGCCCCCTTCTACGCCGCCGCCCTGGACCCCAAGGGAGCCTTTCCCGCCTGGAAGGCGCTGGCGTTCATCGTCACCACCGTCTCGGTGATCATGTGGTTCGTGCTGCTGGACTTCTGGCCGTCGGCCACCATCGCGGCGGCGATTCCCGCCCTGGGGCGCCAGCCGCTGTTTGGCCTGCTCAACGCCGTGCTGGTGCTGGCCGCCTCCTGGGTCGTCTGGACCCTGGGCATCAAGGTGATGGGCATGGACGTGGTGGATTACATGGTCCGCGTGCCGGTGTCGGGCCTGTTCGGCGAGTTCATCATGCTGGTCATGATGCAGACCGCGCCGTTCCAGACCATCCGCCAGCCGGTCAAGGGCCTGCTGCTGCTGGTCCTGGTGGTGGTGCTGGCCGTGGTGATGTACCGGGTCTATGCCGCCGCCGCCGTCATGCTGGTCGGCGCCATGCCGGGCGGCGCCCCCACCTACGGCCTGGATCTGTGGATCGCCACCGCCATGCTGTCGGTGACCTTCCCGGTGTTCGTGGCTCTGGGCGACGGCTTCGCCTTCTGGCCGCTGTCGCGCCCCGCTCCCGACGCCGCCCAATAGGCGCCGGGGCAAAAGAGAACCCCGGAGCGGTCGCCCGCTCCGGGGTTTTTCATGTCCGCGATCCGAAGATCAGGCCATGCGGATGATCGGCTTGATGGCCTTGCCGGTTTCGGCGTCCTCGACGGCCTGGTTGATCTTCTCATAGGGATAGAAGCTGACCAGCTTGTCGAAGGGGAAACGCCCCTGGCGGTGCAGTTCGATCAGTTGGGGAATGAACACGTCCGGGGTGGAATCGCCCTCGACGATGCCCCGGATGGAGCGCCCGGCCGTCATCAGGTGCATGGCGTTGAGCGTGATCTCCGTGTCCAGCGAGGCGGCGCCGACGATGCCGCAGGTACCGCGCGGCGCCAGGCTTTCCATAGCGTTGCGGATCACCGCCGGGATGCCGGTGGATTCGAAGGAGAAATCCACGCCGGTACCGGTGATCTTCATGATCTCGGCCACCACGTCCACGTCCTTGGGATTGAGGGTATGGGTGGCCCCCAGGGTCTTGGCCATAGTCAGGCGCTCGGGCACCACGTCGACGGCGATGATGGTGATGGCGCCCACCACGCGGGCCGCCATCACGGCCGACAGGCCCACCGAGCCGGCGCCGAACACCGCGATGGTGCGCCCCGGACCGACCTTCAGCGCATTGATCACCGCGCCCGCTCCGGTCTGGATGCCGCAGGCCAGCGGCCCGAGCAGTTCCAGCGGCGCGTCCTTGGAGACCTTGACCACGTTGCGCTCGTGGCACAGGGCGAAATTGGCGAAGGACGACTGGCCGAAGAAGTTGCCGTGGATGACCTCGGTCCCCTTGCTCAGCGCGCTGGTTCCGTCGGGACGCACGCCGGCGAAATTGTGGCCGAAGAAGTCGTGGCAATAGTTGGGAGCGTGCTCGTTGCAGCTGTCGCAATGGCCGCACGAGTTATAGGACATCACCACATGGTCGCCCACCGCGACCTTGGTGACGCCGCGCCCCACCTTCTCCACCACGCCGGCCCCCTCGTGGCCCAGCACGATGGGCTGGGGCACCGGATAGGTCTGGTCGCGCATGGCGATATCGGTGTGACAGACGCCGGTGGCGACCACGCGGACCAGGATCTCCCCGTCCCGGGGCTCGGCCAGATCGAGAACTTCCAGGGACATGGGGGCGTGCTTGGCCCGGGTAACGGCGGCATTGACTTTCATGGACGGTCCTCCCGTTTGGAGCTGTTTGTCCCCGGTCCGCTGCAATCTGGATGCCACCGCCTCCCGCCCCGCCAGCCGGGCGGAACCCGCCGTGGCAGGCCATCGGGACTGACTGATTTCGCGACACTGACCGAAAACGATCCACACCGGTTGCGGGAAGCGTTTCGACGCGCAGTGTACAGATGCAAGACAGTGTCGCCATTTGGAACAAGATATATCGATTCCAGAGACATTCCTTAAATAGATCCCGGAACGCAGAATCCGGATGTATCCGACCAATACTGTTATTTATTGCACCGCAACATCGAGAGACTTCGCGATTTCGCCAACACTGGCATAGCGGTTGCTACTCCCCTCGGGTCACCACCCGACCACGGTCAACGGTTCCGGTGGTGATCACGCCCCCCGCCCAATCGATGGGGGCCGGTCAAGAAAGGGGAGGACATGTCTTATCGCTTGAGAATGCTGGCCGTGGCGCTGGCGGTGCTGGGCCTTGGCGGCTGCCAGGACGACCAGCGCCACGGCGGGGTGGCGGCCGAGATGGCGAAGGCGGTGCGGCGCATCGACCATCTGCAGTCGGTGGCAAGCAACGGCAAGGCGCTGGTCGCCGTGGGGTCGTTCGGGGCGGTGATCGTCTCGGGCGATGACGGCGCCACCTGGAAGCGCCGGGACCTGGCCGAGGGCGGCGCGCTGATCAAGGTCGCCACCTGCGGCGACGGGTCGTTCGCGGTGCTGGATTTCGGCGGCCGGCTGTGGCTGGGCACGCCCGACGGCGCCACCTGGGCGCCCCGCGACCTGCCGCCGTCGGATGCCCATCTGGACGTGGCCTGCGCCCCCGACAACCGCCTGTGGGTGACGGGAGCGCGCGGCCTGCTGGTGACCAGCGGCGACAGCGGCAAGAGCTGGACATCCAAGTCCCTGGACGAGGACATCCAGTTGCTCAACGTCCAGTTCCCGACGCCCGCCTTCGGGGTGGTGACCGGCGAGTTCGGCCGGGTGCTGATCACCACCGACGGCGGCGCCACCTGGGCGCCGGGCGGCGGGCTGGGCGAGGATTTCTATCCCCAGGGCATGCATTTCCAGAACGAGCGGCGCGGGCTGGTGGTGGGCCTGAGCGGCGCCGTCATCGAGACCCAGGATGGCGGCCGGACCTGGGTTCGGGGCAAGGCGCCCGTCGAGGCGCCGCTTTACGGCGTCCTCGCCCTGCCCGGCGACGAGGCGGTGGTGGCGGGTGCAGCCGGCATCGCGGCGCGGCGGGCCGGCGGCGCCTGGACGCCCATCCCCGGCGTTCCCATGGCCGATCTGCGCGGCCTGGCCGTCACCGGGACCGGGCTGGTGCTGGCCGGCACCGGCACCTTGATGCCGATCCCCGCCACCAAGAGCAATTGAGGACCGCCCCATGAAAAGCTTCATCGAGACGCTGCCCGACCGCCTGTTCGCGCGACGCGGACTCGTCCTCACCCTGGTGCTGCTGGTGACCCTGGCCTTCGCGGCCAAGATTCCGGCGCTTCGCATCTACACCGATTTCGAGGGGCTTTTGCCCCAGCAGCATCCCTTCATCAAGGTCCACAACGAGATCAGGGGCCTGTTCGGCGGCGCCAACGTGCTGACCGTGGCCGTCGAGGTCAAGGACGGCACCATCTTCACCAACGACAACCTGGCGGCCATCGACCGGGTGACCAATGCCATCGACAACCTGCCGGGCGTCAACCACAACCTGGTGTCGTCCATCACCCACCGCACGGCGCGCTTCATCTCGCTGACCGAGGAAGGCAGCGTGCGCTCGGAGGTCTATTACAACCCGGCGCTCGGCGCCATGACGCCCGAGCAACTGGCGGCCATGAAGGCCAAGGTGCTGGTCGATCCCCGGGTGTTCGGGCTGATCGTCTCGCCCGATCTCAAGGCGGCGCTGATCAAGGCCCAGTTCATCGACGGTGGCCAGTTGGACTACCTGGGCATCTTCCAGGGGCTGCAGGACATCCGCGCGCATGAGAACAAGGGCGGCATCCGCATCCACACCACCGGCCAGCCCGCGCTGATCGGCTGGGTCTATTCCTATTTGCCGCAAAGCCTGCAGGTCTTCGCCTACACGGCGGTGATCGTGCTGGTGCTGCTGGTCGCCTATTTCCGGCGCTTCCACGGGGTGGCGCTGCCGCTGGTCGGCATCTTCATCTCCACCGTCTGGGGCCTGGGCTACATCGTGGTGCTGGGCTACCACCTGGACCCGCTGATGCTGGTGATCCCGTTCCTGATCGCCGCGCGCTCCATGAGCCACGGCATCCAGATCGTCGAACGCTGGTACCAGGAGCTGGCCCGGGTCGGCGACGGGCGCAAGGCGGCCGAGCAGACGCTACGCGAGATGTTCCATCCCGGCACGCTGGGCATCACCTGCGACGCCATCGGCCTCGCCCTGCTGGTCACCGGCTCGGTGCGGGTCAATTTCGAGCTGGGCGTGTTCACCGCGCTGTGGGCCCTGTCGGGCATGCTGAACGTGCTGGTCACCGTGCCGCTGCTGCTCAGCTACATGCCGACGCCCAAGGCGACGGTGCGCAAGCACTCGGTGCTGGGTGCCGCGCTGGGTCGCCTGGGCCATCTGGTGGCCGGGCGCCGCAGCGCCATGGCCATGAGCGCGCTCGGCGGATTGCTGGTCCTGGGCTCGCTGGTGGTGGCCAAGGGCATCACCATCGGCGAGTCCGAGCCGGGATCGCCGCTGCTCTATCGCGACCACGACTACAACCTGTCCTCGGCGGCGGTGAACGCCCTGTTCCCCGGCTCGGAGCAATTGCTGCTGGTGGCCAAGGCCGACAAGCCCGGCGGGCTGAAGGACCCCGAGGCCATGAAGGCCATCGAGGCCTTCAACAACCACATGCTGCTCGACCCCGAGCTGGGCGGCATCAAGTCGGTGCCGACCCTGGTGCGTCAGGTCAACAAGCTGATCCACAACGGCGACCAGCGCTGGGAGCAGATTCCCCACGACGCCCAGCTGGTGGGCGGCGTGCTGTTCGCCTACATGGCGTCCAGCCCGATCCCCGGCACGCTCAACGACTTCATCACCTCGGACTATTCCAAGGCCAACCTTGCCCTGTTCTACAAGGACCACAAGGGCGAGACCGTGGACCGCGCCATCGCCATGGCCGCCGAGGGCGCCAAGGCGGTCGCCGCCCTGGCCAAGGGGGTGACCATCGAGCTGGCCGGCGGCGTGCTGGGCGTCACGGCGGCGGTCAACCGCGAGATCTTCTCGGACAACCTGAAGGTCATCCCCATGGTCTTCGTACTGATCTGCTCCGTGGTGGGCTTCACCTACCGCTCGTGGCACGCCGGCCTGTTGATGTTCATCGCCATGCTGGTGCCCACCGCCATGACCTACGCCTACCTGTCGGTCAACCGCATCGGGCTCAACATCAACACCGTGCCGCTGATCTCGGTGGGCCTCGGCATCGGCATCGACTACGCGGTCTACATCATCGACCGCATCAGGGACGAACTGCACGAGCACCTGGACTTCCAGGCGGCCATCGGGCGGGCCATCGCCACCACCGGGCTGGCGGTGACCTGCACCGTCACCACCCTGGTGGGCGGCATCGTCGCCTGGGTGTTCGTCTCCGATCTCAGGTTCCAGGCCGACGCCGCCAAGCTGCTGATCTTCATGATCGTCGTCTGCGCCGTCTCGGCCATGGTCTTCGTGCCGGCCTGGATCGCCGCGTTCCGTCCGAAATTCATCACCCGTGAGGCCGATCAGGCCGCTTGAACCAACTCGCCCAAGGGGGGCGACAACAGGGAGGGAGTCCAATGAGACGTCGTTTGACCATAACCGCCATGGCCTTGATCTGGCCGCTGGTGCTGGCGCTGCCGGCAAAAGCGGACGAGAGCGATGGCTGGGTCGTCAAGAACAAGGTGGACGAGGAGGTGCGCTTCCGGCCCACCACCGGCCTGTCCAAGGCCCGCAGCATGGGCCAGAGCGATCTGGACAAGAAGCTCAACGTGGGCGGCCCGTTCAGCATGATGAAGATCCACGCCACGCTGCGCGCCTCCTATGACGGCGTCTACGACCTCAACCCCAGCGAATACGGCAGCCGCGCCGGTTCCTCGGTGAGTTTCGCCAACAACGACGGCTCGAAGGCGACGTCGTGGGGCGGCGGCAATACCCTGCCCATCGCCGACATGGTGCTGGGTGCCGGCAATCCCAACGAGGGCATGGCCATCGTCAACGGCTGGCGGCGCCCCGACAACGGCCTGATCTTCGCCACCCCGGTCCGTCCCTGCGACGTGGACAGCCGCGGTTGCATCAAAGACTACATGGATTACAGCAAGAACGACCTGGCGGCCCCCGAGCTGAATTCCCGCGCCGACGTGGTGCGCGAACTCTTCGTCGACGCCGAAGTGCCGGTGGGCAGCAACACCCTGGCGCTCCGGGTGGGCCGCCAGCAACTGGTGTGGGGCCGCACCGACCTGTTCCGGGTGCTCGACGTGGTCAACCCGGTCGATTACTCGCGCAACAACATCTATGACGAACTGCAGGACATCCGCATTCCCATGGGCATGGTCCGCGCCGATTACCGCATGGGCGCGCGCGGTCCCTTCGACGATCTGAACGTCCAGGGCCTGTGGATGTTCGAGAAGTTCCGCCCCAACAACCTGGGACAGGCCGGCAGCCCCAACAATCCCGCCGGCGCCGCCGGCATGTTCCGCGCCCTGAAGAACTGCTGGGACAACGGCTGCACCGTCGGCAATTACAACGGCGGCAACAACGCCCTCAACTTCGGCCGTCACCAGATCGGTATCCGCGAGGCCAACATGCCCGAGTGGAACCTGTCGAACATGACCTATGGCGGCAAGGTCGAGGGCGAGGTCAAGGGCATCGGCTTCTCGGTCAACGCACTCACCATGCGCTCGCAGATGCCGTCGCTCAGAGGCGGTATCGTCAGCCGCAACGGCCTGAACGGCAATTACGGCGTCTGGGACTACGCCCCGGCCTTCGACATCGAGTTTCCCCGCCTGAACATCTTCGGCGGCTCGCTCGACTTCACCGTCGACCCCATCGACACCGCCTTCCGCTTCGAGAGCGTCTACACCCAGGGCGAGGAGTTCGCCGACACCGCCCAGAAGCAGCTCTACAAGAAGTCCGACGTGGTCCGCTACGTCATCGGCGCCGACCGCAACACCTTCATCCCCTTCCTCAACGAGCGCCGCGCCTTCCTGATCAGCGGCCAGGTGTTCGGCCAGCACATCTTGCAGCATGAGCTCCACAAGACCCGCTTCAACGGCACCGTCGGCATGCCCGATTGGGACATGAACTGGATCGGCACCCTGATGGTCAAGGGCTGGTACATGGCCGACACCGTCAGCCCCCAGATGGTCTTCGCCCGCGACTTCCGCGCCGGAGCCAACGTGCTGGAACCCTCGGTCGAGTGGATTCCCGCCGCCGCCTGGCGCTTCCGCCTGGGCGCCAACGTCAAGTTCGGCGAGTACCGCAACACCTTCGGCAACAACGCCGACGCCGCCACCGGCGTGCCGTGGGACGGTCAGGCCTCCAAGGGCGCCTGGCTCGGCACCGAGCCCTTCGGCAACCTGCGCACCGGCATCATCGGCATGGCCCACGACGAAACCGAGATCTTCGCCAACGCAACGTTCCGCTTCTAGGAGGCACGGCCCGCTCGCCCGCACGGGTGGGCGGGCCGGCCCCAAACGATCAAGACAACCGGAGGAAACAATGAAGAACCGTATCGTGACCGTCGCCCTGGGCGTGGGCCTGGGACTGGGAGCCGGCATCGGCGCCGCCCAGGCATCCGAGACCGTCGATAAATCCTTCCTGCCCTACAAGGCGGGCTCTCCCACCCATCCGGTGATTAAGCCGGGCGCGGTGATCAACCAGGGCAACGTCGAACAGGCCAAGGACGCGCTGGACCCCGGCATGTACGACGCCATCAAGAACGGCTGGTACGAGGTCAAGGTCGGCCCCACCGCCTCGTTCGACGTCAGCAAGTCCTATGTGGAAGCCACCGAGAAGAACCTGGGCAAGGTCTCGCTGGGCGACAAGGTCGGCGAGATCAAGGGCTATGTGGCCGGCCGCCCCTTCCCCGAGGAGCCTCAGGCCTCCGACCCCAGGGCCGGCGAGAAGATCGCCTGGAACTTCAAATACGGCATCAACTGGGGTGATTCCGCCGCCAACAGCCCGACCTACTGGACCTATCGCACCATGGCCGACGGCAAGGTCGAGCGCGTGCTGAAGATGAGCATGCACTGGCTGAACTTCATGCACCGCACCGGCCAGGCGCCCATGCCCAACATCGAGCCCAACCCGTCCGAGATGTACCGCGCCACCTACGTCAAGGTGCTGGAACCCCAGGACGTGGCCGACACCCAGTTGCTGATCCATCGCTACGAGGACGACAGCAAGCTGGATTCCACCTGGCTGTATCTCGGCTTCCAGCGCCGGGTACGCAAGCTGTCCACCGGCCAGATCACCGATTCCTTCCTGGGCTCGGACATCATGATCGAGGATTTCGAGGGCTATAACGGCCGTACCTCGGACATGAAGTGGACCTTCAAGGGCACCCGCAACATCCTGATGCCCTTCTATAACCACAACGAGCAGGAGCTGGCCTCCGAATACGCCGAGCCCGGCTACAAGTTCGTGGCCTTCGGCGGCAAGGGCAACTGCTTCCCCAACACCAGCTGGCAGTTGCGCAAGGCCTACGAGGTGGACGTCACCCCGGTCGACCCCAACCATCCGGTGGGCAAGCGCACCATGTTCTTCGACGCCCAGACCATGGCGGCGTCCCGCACGCTGACCTATGACCGCAACGGCAAGCTGTGGAAGAACTTCACCATCGGCAAGGCCCACCCCGACACCCACCTGCCGGTCAACAAGGGCACCGGCATCGCCTTGGACGACATGTTCTCCATGGTCGACGTCCAGGCCCAGCACTGCACCACCGGCCAGTTCAAGGGCCAGGTGGACCCGTCCCTGTCGCCGGCCAACCGGTTCTCGGTGGACGCCATGCGTTCGGGCAACTGATCGCCCGCCCTTCCCAACGGGGCCCTCTTCCGCGGAAGAGGGCCCCGCGACCTTTCCCATCCGACGAGGCCCCATGTACCCGATCGTCCGCCGCGAAGCCTTTTCCGACTCCACCTTTCTGTGGGAAGTCCATGCCCCCGACGTGGCGCGGGCGGCCAAGCCGGGGCATTTCGTCATGCTTCGCCTCTATGAAGGAGCCGAGCGCATTCCGCTCACCGTCGCCGATTACGACCGCGAGCGGGGCACCGTCACCCTGGTGATCCAGGCCCTGGGCAAGACCACGCGCGAGATGCGCGACGATTACCGCCAGGGCGATTGCTTCGACGATTTCGTCGGTCCGCTGGGCCTGTCCCAGCATATCGGCAAGCCCGGGCATGTGGTGCTGGTGGGCGGCGGCCTGGGCGTCGCGCCGGTCTTCCCCCAGTTGCGGGCCTTCAAGGAAGCGGGCAACCGCACCACCGCCATCATGGGCTTCAGGACCAAGGATCTGGTGTTCTGGCAGGACCGCTTTTCCCGCTGGGCCGACGAGGTGATCATCTGCACCGACGACGGCAGCTTCGGGCGGCCGGGGCTGGTGACCGGGGCGCTGGAGGATCTGTGCCGCACCGATCCTCCCGATCTGGTGGTGGCCATCGGGCCGCTGCCCATGATGAACGCCTGCGTCGAGACCACCCGGCCGTTCGCGGTCAAGACCCTGGTGTCGCTCAACACCATCATGGTGGACGGTACCGGCATGTGCGGGTCGTGCCGGGTCACGGTGGGCGGCGAGGTCAAGTTCGCCTGCGTCGACGGCCCCGATTTCGACGGCCATCTGGTGGATTTCCCCGAACTGCACGCCCGCCAGCGCCGCTTCAAGGCGCAGGAGGCCGCCGCCAACACCGACTTCGCCCATGTGTGCAGCCTCGAGCAGCAACTGGTGGTCGAGGGCAAGCGCACCTACAAGAAGCTCTCGGCGCTGGAGCCCCATCAGGTGCCCATGCCCGAGCGCGACGCCGCCCAGCGGGCCCGCGATTTCGACGAGGTCAATCTGGGCTACGGCATGGCCGAGGCCCTGCGCGAGGCCGAGCGCTGCATCCAGTGCCACAAGCCGACCTGCATCGCCGGCTGTCCGGTGGGCATCGACATTCCCCGCTTCATCCGCCACATGCTGGTCCGCGACCTGGAAGGGGCGCTGGACGCCATCTACGATTCCAGCATCTTCCCGTCCATCTGCGGCCGGGTCTGCCCCCAGGAAAGCCAGTGCGAGGCGCAATGCGTCATCGCCAAGAACAAGAAGCTGGAGCCGGTGGCCATCGGCCGCCTGGAACGCTTCGTCGGCGATTTCGCCCGCCCGGCCAGGGCCGAGCCGCCCAAGGTCGCCCGCCGCCTGGGTCGGGTGGCCATCGTCGGCTCCGGCCCGGCCGGACTGGCCGCCGCCGCCGATCTGGTGCGCTTCGGCGCCGAAGTGGTGGTCTACGAGGCCCTGCACGTGCTGGGCGGCGTGCTGCAATACGGCATTCCCGCCTTCCGCCTGCCGCGCCCCATCATCGACCGCGAAATCCAGCGCCTCAAGGATATCGGCGTCCGCTTCGAGACCAACAAGGTGATCGGCAAGACCTTCACCATCGCCCAGTTGACCGGCGAGATGGGGTTCGACGCGGTGTTCGTCGCCGCCGGGGCCGGAGCGCCCGCCTTCCTGGGGATTCCCGGCGAGTTCGCCGGTCAGGTCTATTCCGCCAACGAGTTCCTGACCCGCGTCAACCTGATGGGCGGCGACCGCTTCCCCTACCGCGACACGCCCATCGGGTTGGGCAAGAGCGTGGTGGTGATCGGGGCGGGCAACACCGCCATGGACTGCCTCAGGGTGGCCAAGCGACTGGGCGCGCCGATGGTGCGCTGCGTCTACCGTCGCACCGAGGCCGAGGCCCCGGCCCGCATCGAGGAAATCCGCCACGCCAAGGAGGAAGGCATCGAGTTCCACTTCCTCCACTCGCCGGTGGAAATCCTGATCGACGACGCGGGCAACGTGCGCGGCATGAAGGTCGAGCGCATGGAACTGGGCGAGCCCGACGAGCGCGGCCGCCGCAAGCCGGTTCCCACCGGCCAGGTGGTGGAACTGGACTGCGACACCGTCATCTACGCGCTGGGCACCAAGGCCAATCCCATCATCGGTCAGGCCACGCCGGGGCTCGGCCTCAACAAGTGGGGCAACATCGTGGTGGATGAAGCCACCCAGTGCACCAACCTGCCCGGCGTGTTCGCCGGCGGCGACATCGTGACCGGCGGAGCCACGGTGATCCTCGCCATGGGAGCCGGGCGCCGCGCCGCCAAGGCGGTCGCCACCTGGCTGGACAGGGGCAAGGCCATGTGGCCGGTGGACGGCGCCGACGCCGAGGCCTTCACTGCCGGCGGCGCCGCCTGTCCCAAATGCCACCGTCCGGTAGAGGACGGCGAGGAAGGCTATGTCTGCTGCGCCGGCCAGGAACTGCAATGGCGCTGCCGCTCCTGCGCCAAGGTCTCCGAGGGCTTCGCCTTCCCCCATGGCCGCTGCCCCCATTGCGGCGGCGCTCTGGATGCCCTGGAACGCCCCGGCATCACCGGGGACGCGGCCCTGGCCGCCATCCGCGCCGCCTTCGAGATCGAACTGGGCGGCCGGAACTTCTATGCCCGCGCCGCCGAGCAGGCCGCCGGCCCAGAGGTGACCGCCCTGTTCGCCAAGCTGGCGGCCATGGAGGACGAGCACATGCGGACCCTGGCCCGCCGCTATCATGTGGACATGCCCATCGGCGGCATGGGCCTCGCCCAGGCGGTAAGTCTGGCCGGAATCGACGGCCCGGTGGACGATCCCGAAACCCTGTTCGCAGCCGCCATCGCCTTCGAGCTTCGTGCCGCCTCGTTCTTCGCCAAGCAGGCGGAAGCGGCCCAGGGCTCGCCCGAGGCGCTGCTTTACCGCGAGCTCCAGGCCGAGGAGGAGGAGCACGCCCAATTGCTGGCGACCGAACGGGACCGCTGGCGGACGGGCAAGGCGGGAATTCTGTGATGGCCGGGCAGGGATTCATGGCCCTGGGCCGTCTGCGCATCTCGGTCAAGGTCCTGCTGGTCACCGCCCTGTGCTCGGTGGTCACCCTGGTGGTGGCCATGGCGGGGATCGCCGGCATCGGCCGGCTGTCGGATTCCCTTTCGGCCATCGAGACCACCAGCCGGACGGTGATGGCCGCCACCCGGCTGAATCAGTTGGCCCTGACCCTTAACCGCAGCGAATACGTCCTGGCTTCCGACCCCACCCCGGACAATCTGCGCGAGACCGGCAAGCGGATCGAAACCCAGCGGCAGGAGCTCAAGGAAGCGCTGGTCGGACTGAAAAACCAGACCGGGCCGGAGCAGCAGGAATTGCTGGGCGCCATCGAAGCCGGCCAGTCGGCCTACCTCGCCTCCCAGGACGACACCATCGCCAAGGTGGCCCGGCACGGCGCCTCCGTCGAGGTGTCCGAGGGCCAGATGATCATCACCGAGGCCGCCATGACCAGCAGCACGGTGGCCGGGCGGTTCGAGAAGTCGGTGCTGGCCTATACCGCCGCCGCCGAAGCCTCGGCCGCCCGCATCTTCGAAAGCGCCGCCGAGGCCAAGAATAAGGCCCTGACCGTGATGCTGGCCGTGGCGGTGATCGGCACCATCGGCGGCTTCGTGCTGGGCGCCCTGCTCGGGCATCTGGGCATCGCCAAGCCGCTCAACCGGGCGGTGGACAGCCTGCGCCGCCTGGCCGACGGCGATACCGACGCGGCGGTTTACGGTCACGGCCGTTCCGACGAAATCGGCGCCATCGCCGAGACCCTGGAGGTGTTTCGCGGCAACATCCTGAAGAACCGCGCCATGGAGGCCGAGGCCGAGGCCGCCGCCCGCCGCGCCGCCCAGGAGCGGACCGCCATGATGGAAGGGCTGGCCGATTCCCTGGAGGCCACCATCACCGAGGTGGTTTCCGCCCTGTCGGGCGCCGCCGAGGCCATGCAATCCAGCTCGCTCACCATGTCGGATATGTCGAAGACCGCCTCGGCCCAGGCCGCCGCCGCCGCCGGCGCGGCCGACAAGGCGTCGCTGAACGTCGAGACGGTGGCCTCGGCCGCCGAGGAGATGACCGCCTCGGTCAACGACATCTCGCGCCGGGTCGCCCAGGCCGCCGCCATCTCCGACAAGGCCGTGGTCCAGGCGTCACGGACCAGCGACATCGTCACCGGTCTGGCCGACATCGCCACCCATATCGACGAGGTGGTGGGCATGATCAACGCCATCGCCGGCCAGACCAACCTGCTGGCCTTGAACGCCACCATCGAGGCGGCCCGGGCCGGTGAGGCCGGCAAGGGCTTTGCCGTGGTGGCGGGCGAGGTCAAGCATCTGGCCAGCCAGACCGCCCAGGCCACCGAGGATATCGGCCGGCAGGTGGTGTCGGTGCGCGCCGCCACCTCCCAGGCGGTCGACGCCATCCAGGGCATCGTCGCCATTATCGGCGAGATCAACCAGATCTCCACCGATATCGCGCGGGCCATGGAGCAGCAGCGGGCCGCCACCGGAGAGATCGCCGGCAGCGCCGAGCAGGCGGCCAGGGGCACCCAGGAGGTCGCCGCCAATATCGGAGCGGTCACCCGCGAGACCGAGGATGTGGGAGCCATCGCCGACCGAGTGCTGTCGTCGGCGCATGCGCTGTCCAGCCAGTCGGACACCCTGCGGCGGACCATCGCCGAATTCGGCGCCAGAGTCCGGGTCGGGAGCTGAGCCTCAGACCTCCTCGGGTCCGAGAGCACCGATCAGCGGCTCGAACTCCACCGCCGGCATGGGCCGGGCGAACAGGTAGCCCTGGCCGAAATCGCAGCCGGCGGCGGCCAGCAGGGCATATTGCTCCTCGGTCTCGATGCCTTCGGCCACCACCTTCATGCCCAACCGGTGGGCCATGACGATGATCGCCTCGGCGATGGCGCGGTCGCTGGAATCAGTGGTCATGTCGCGCACGAAGGACTGGTCGATCTTGATGTAGTCGATGTCGAAGCGCTTGAGATAGGACATGGCGGAATAGCCGGTACCGAAATCGTCGAGGGCCACCTGCATGCCGGCCTCGCGGAATTTGGTCAGCCGTTCCGTCACCTCGGCGTGCTGGCCGAGCAGCAGGCCCTCGGTGACCTCGATGGAGATGCATCGGGGCGAGATGTTGAGGTCGCGCAGATGTTCCGGCCATTCCAGATGGCTGAACCCGGAGAAGAACTGGCGGGGCGATTTGTTGACGGCGATCTGGAAGGGACAGGGCGACGACGGGCTGGCCAGCAATTCCCGGCGGCAGGCGTCGTCGAGCATGTAGCTGCAGCGGTCGCACAGCCGCCGCGCCACGGCGGCGGCCTGACGGAACACCCAATTGCCGATATCGCTGATCAGGCCGGTTTCCTCGGCGATGGGAATGAACAGGGCGGGGCTGACGAAGCCGCGCTCGGGGTGGCGCCAGCGCAGCAGGGCCTCGGCCTTGACGATGGCGCGGGTCTCCATGTGGACGATGGGCTGGTAGTAGACCTCGAACTGCCCGGCGGCCAGCGCGCCGCGCAGGTCGTTGGCCAGTTGCAGCCGGGTCTGTCCCGCCTCCCGCATGGATTCGGTGAAGCAGCACGAGCGGTCGCGACCGCTATCCTTGGCCTCGCGCACCGCCTGATCCACGTTACGGAACAGTTCCGCGATGTCGCGGCCGTCGGTGGGATAGACGGTGATGCCGATGCTGGCGGTAAGGTGGATGGTATCGACGCCCGAGCGGAACGGCTGGGCGATGATCATGCGGATGGCGACGACCATCGCCTCGAGCCGGGCGGTGTCCTGGCCGTCCAGCAGCGAGACGATGAACTCGTCGGCCCCCAGATGGCCCATGACGTCGCCCTCGGCCAGACAGGTGGAGATCCGCCGCACCGCCTCCAGCAGCAACTGGTCGCCGATGGTGTGCCCCAGGGTGTCGTTGACCTCCTTGAAGCGGTCGAGATCAATGAGAAGGACGCCGACCACCATGTCCAGGCTGTCCGCCCGGGCCAGATCATCGCTCAGCAATTCCAGGAAGCGCCGCCGGTTGGGCAGGCCGGTCAACAGGTCGTGGTTGGCCTGGTGCCAGATGATGTCCTCGGCCTTCTTCTGGGCGGTGATGTCCGAGGCGATGGCGACGCGGCGCTGTACCCGGCCCTTGGCATCGCAGATGGTCGAGATGGTCAGGCGTTCCGGATAGATCTCGCCGTTCTTGCGCCGGTTCCACACTTCGCCCGACCAGTTGCCGGTGGCGGTGAGCGAGCGCCACATCTCGGCGTAGAAGGCGGTGTCATGGCGCCCCGACTTCAAGATGCTGGGATTCTGGCCGACCAACTCCTCCAACTCGTAGCCGGTCAGGCGGCAGAACGGCTTGTTGACGCTGATGATCCTGCCGTCCGAATCGGTGATGGCGATGGCCTCGCTGGTGCCGTCGAACACCGACGCCGCCAGCGTCAGCTGTTCGGCATTGTCGCGAAGGGATTGCTTCTGGGCGCTGATGCGTTCATGGAACTTGTTGAAGCTGTCCTGCAACTGGCGGATTTCCGGTCCGCCCTCCACCGGCAGGGGGCTTAAGGTGCGGGTGCCGGTGGCCATGGCGTTGAGCATCTCGGTGGAGTGTTCAAGCGGCCTCAACTGGCGCCGGACGAACAGCCACAGCAACACGGCGATGAAGGCCGAGGCCAGGGCGGCGTCCTTGTAGATCTCGAATTCCAGGCGTCGGATGGAGGCGAAGGCGGTGGAGGTCGGCATGGTCGAGATGACCGCCCAGCCCGTGCTTTCGATGCGCTTGGACGAGCTGAGGGTTTCGACGCCCTCGGCATCGAAGGAAATGCCGGACCCTTGGTATCCCTCGGCGTAGCGGTCGAGCATGCGATTGACGCCCACCGCCGGGAGAGATTGGAGGATGCGTTCCTTCCGGGTGGAGGCGACGAAAAGCCGATCGCGGGGGGATACGATGTGGAACTCCCCGTCCAGCCGGCTTTGCCGCGGGATGATCTCGGTGAAGAAATCGCTGTCCGAAACCGAATTGGCCCCCGCCAGGACGCCGATGATCTGATTGGCCGGGTTACGGACGGGAACGGCGATCAGGACCACCGGCCGCTTGCTGAACCGCCCCAGACGCGGGCTGCTGACCGCGACATCCTCGCCGGCGATGACGGCCCGGAAATAATCCAGATCGGAGAAATCCGACCCCACCCGCCCCTTCAGCACGGGATAATCGACGAGGCCGGTTCCCTGGGGGGAAATCACCAACACGCCCAAATTGAACAGGCGTTCGATATATTTGAACTCGCCGAGCCTGGCCCCCAGACGCTCCGGGTCCGCCATCAGCTCCGGGGTGATCAGCGACGCCACGTCCTTCAGGGTATTGATGCGCAGCCTGGCCTCTTCCTCGAGGCTGTCGGTGATGTGCTCGACCAGGGCCGTCTGCTCGGCGGCGACCACCGCCTTGACGTCGTCGCGCACCTCTTCCACCACGTCATGAGCCAGCAGCCAGATGGCCGCCACGAACATTCCGATACTGGCGGCAACGATCTTGGTCTTGAGATCAAGGTTTTGAAAGAATGCCGACATCGCTATGATTTTCTGGACCCATCGAACTGGAATTTTTCTTATCACTTTTTAACTAGCTTCATCAGGTCGACCTACGTATGCCCTGCACCGGAGACCGGGTCCACGGCAGAGGTGTATTGGCGCAGGGAAGGCTCCTCACGGCGTCCGCCATGGCTGAATTCAACATCACATACGTGTCGATTAACCGGCACTACCCCATGTACGGCGAATTGGTCGCCTCGGTTCGCTCCGCCATCACCGAACTGGGGTATCCCTGCGATATCACCCACAACGCGCTCAAGGCCGGGGCGGTCAATATCTTGATGGGTGCGACCATTTTCGCGTCACGGTACCGACGGTTGGCGGAGCATCTGCGCGGCAGCCCCTATATTCTCTACCAGCTCGAACAATTGCACGACATCCACGGCTTGGCGCGGCAATGGCCGGAATATTGGGAGTTGCTGAGCAACGCGTCGTGGATATGGGATTATTCACCGGCCGGCACCCGGTACTTGCGCGAATGCGGCCTGCCCCACGTCAGCCACCTGCCGCCGGCATTCCATCCCAGCCTGGAAACCTTTCGTCCGGCTCCCTCCCCTGAACTGGATATCGTGTTCTGCGGCTCGCCGCATCCGCGCCGGGAGCGCATCCTCGACGGATTGAGCGCCGCCGGGCTGAAGGTCGTGCACCTGACCGGCGATTACGGCGAACCGCGCGACCGGATACTCGCCTCGGCCAAGATCGTGCTCAACATCCACGCCTGGGACGATTTGTGCCAGTTGGAGACCGTCCGGCTGTCCCACCTGCTGGCCAACCACTGCTTCGTGGTCTCGGAAACGGCGGACAATGATCCATACGAAAACGGCCTGGTCTATGCCGACTACCCGATGCTGGTGGAGACTTGCCGGGATTACCTGTCACGGCCGCAGCCCGTTCGGGCGGCGATCGCCGAGCAGGGCCATGAAGCAATTCGCAAGCTCAAGACGGTCGAATTGCTGCGGGCGGTGCTGGCCGAATCTTGATCGGCTGGCGATATCGCGCCCAACCCGTCGGCACCCGCCTATACCTGGAGTATGGAATGCCCCTTTAAAGAGACAAGGCATTTCAACCGGTTAATCAGAAAAAGGAAGATCAACCCACCTCGGGCAAAGGGAATAACGCCGGAAGGCTGCTTGACTGTCGTCCCATACGGTATGCAAATGCGACTCATTCGCATCACTAAGGGGACCTGAAAATGCCGATGGTTTGGAAACGCGCCCTGCTTGTCGTCTGCATCTCCCCGGTCGGTGCCCCGGCGGCATGGGCGGCGGAAGAAGCCACTTCGCAAGGCCACGGTTCCATGGTTCTCGACGCCCTGGTGGTTTCGGCGACCCGCACGGAAACCTCGGTGATGGAAAGCCCCGTCAGCGTCTCGGTGATGGGGGAAAGGGAAATCAAGCGCTCCAACGCGGCAAGCATCGCCGACGTGCTGCGCGACATCCCCGGCGTCAGCATCGACGAATCGTCCATCCCCGGCATGAAACGCATCAAGATCAGGGGCGAGGAAGCCCGGCGCGGCGCGGTGCTGATCGACGGCCAGGAGATCACTGATCATACCTCCTACGGGGCGCCCATCCTGGTCGACCCCGCCCTGATCGAGCGGATCGAGGTGGTGCGCGGCCCCCATTCGGTGCTCTACGGCTCCAAGGCCATCAGCGGCGTCATCAACATCATCACCAAGAAAGGCGGCGACAAGCCGTTCCAGGGCAGCGCCGGAGCGTCGTTCATGTCGGCGACCCAGGGCTACGCCGCCAACGCCCTGATGCAGGGCACCAAGGACGGCTGGGATTACCGGCTGTTCGTCGGCCGAACCGAAGAGGGCGACCGCCGTACCCCGGACGGCGACCTGCCCAATTCCAATTCCGACAACAAGAGCATCTCCGGCTACGTGGCCTACCGGGCGGACGGCCACAAAATCTCCCTGGCCGTCGACCGCTACGAGCTGTCCAGCGGTTCCACCACCTCGCCGTCGACCATCGGCACGGCATTCAGCAAGTTCCAGTTGGACATGCCGACCCGCGATCTGCAGAAGGTCGGGGCGACCTATGAGCTGGACAGGCCCAACGACTGGATCGCCAAGCTCCATGTCGACGCCTATTACCAGACCATCGACCGCCTGTTCACCCAGCAGGTGGCCGCCGGCCCGGTCATCATCGCTCAGGCGCCCGCCGCCAATTACGATTATTCCCACCGCGACCAGGACACCCAGGCGACCAAGGGGCTGACGGCCCAGGCGGACTGGACGCCCCATCCCGATCACCTGCTGATCACGGGCGCTCAGTATCTGCGCGACGACCTGGACAAATCCATGACCCGCAGCGGGCGCAGCGGCGTCGGCCTCGCCACCGCGGTCAACCGCTACGCCGATATGGAAGGGCATACGGAGACGGTTTCCATCTACGGCGAGGATACCTGGAAACTGCCAGCCGACTTCTCCGCCGTCTTCGGCGCCCGCCAGTACTGGATCAATTCGGGGCTGGACAGCCTGCGGAGCAACGACAGCGGCTACAAGACCCGCTCGACGTCGGATGCCGCCCCGATCTTCAGCGGCACGCTGCTGTATAGCGGGGTGCCCAACACGGTGCTGCGCGGCGGATTCGCCCAGGGCTACGTCTATCCCACCCTGGTCCAGGCCTTCACCGGATCGTATTTCGGCGCCTCGTCCACGGTGCGCCCCAATTCCGACCTGAAACCCGAGACCTCGGGCAACTGGGAGTTCGGGGTGCGGCACGGCTCGGGCGGACTGACGGTGGACGCGTCGCTGTTCCGTTCAAAGGCCAAGAACTATATCGCCTCGCTGTCCTGCGGCATCTACGGCGCCACCGTCAGCCCCTGCACGGCCGCGTCCGAGACCACCTACGTCAACCTGGACAAGGCCGAAAGCACCGGCATCGAACTGGCCACCGAATACCGTATCGACGGGCTGGGCCTCACCCCCTACGCCAACGGCGGCTGGATTCGGCGCAAGTACTTCTACCGCTCGGCCAGCAGCGGCATGACCGGCACCCCCACCGTCAGCGGCCGGATCGGCCTGCGCCACGAGCGCACCCTGTGGGACGGCGCCACCGGTTATGCCGACCTCTACATGCGCGGCGCATCGCGTTCCGACGAACTGAGCCAGGGCTCGTCCAACACCAGCGGGATCAGCATCACCCGTATTCCCGCCTGGCGCACCTTCAATGCCTCGTTCGGCGCCGACATGGGCGGCTACCACCTGGGTCTCGACCTGATCAACCTGACCAACCTGACCTATCAGACCAACCCCGACGAGGCCAACCAGCAGGGCCGCAGCGTGGTCGTCAGCGTCCGTGCCGATTTCTAGGGGTGGAGGCAGCGTCATGCGCAAGACCGTCAGCCGTGTTCTCCTCTCCGTCCTGATGGCTCTGGCGTCGGGCGCTGCCGCCCGTGCCGCCGACACCTCCCGCCTGGTGGTGATCGGCGGCTCGCTCACCGAGATCGTCTTCGCGCTCGGCAAGGGCGGTTCGGTGATCGGCGTCGACCAGACCAGCGTCTGGCCGCCCGAGGTCAAGGCGCTGCCGCAGGTGGGCTATTACAAGAAGGTCTCGGCCGAGGGCGTGCTGTCGCTGGCCCCCACCCTGGTCATGGCCTATCGCGACGCGGAACCGGCCAGCGCCCTCCGCCAGTTGGAGCAGGCGGGAATTCCGGTGGTGCTGTTCGAGCGCACGCCCCCCTTGCGGGCGCTCGAGGACAATATCGGCGCGGTCGGCCGCCTGCTGGGCACCGAGCGCGAGGCCGAGGCGCTGCGCCGGTCGCTGGACGGGCAGATCGCCGCCGTGGGCCGCACCGTGGCCGGGATCGGGAAGAAGCCCCGCGTCCTGTTCGTCCTCAACTATGACCCGTCCCAGACGGTGGTGGCCGGAGCCGGCACCATCGCCGGCCAGTTGATCGAGATGGCGGGCGGCATCAACGCCGCCGGGGACGTCACCGGCTTCAAGCCGCTCAACGGCGAAATGGTCACCGCCGCCGCCCCCGATCTGGTGTTGACCGTCGAGGAGCGCTGGGAGGGGATCGGCGGCGCGGCGGGCATGGTCCGCCTGCCCGGCATGTCCGCTACCCCGGCGGGAAAGAGCGGACGGTTCGCCCCCATGCCCGGACCGCTGATGCTTGGGCTCGGCCCCCGGCTGGGCGAGGCGCTGCGGCGCCTGTCGGTGCTGTTCCACGGCGAGGGAGTGGCTCTCCATGGACGCTGAGGTCCTGCCCCTGCCGGTCAAGCGCAATGGTGCCGCCGACCCGGCGATCCGACCGGGATGGACGCGTTCCGCCCTCGTCATGGCGGGGCTGTGGATCGGTCTGGCGGCGGTGGTGCTGGCCGGTATCGCCATCGGCCCGGCCAGGATCGCCCCGCTTCAGGTCGCCGCCATCCTGAGCGAACGGATCGGCCTGATCCTGCCGGTCGAGCACACCTCGGCCCAGGCGGCCATCTTGATGAATATCCGGCTGCCCCGCGTGATGCTCGGTCTGCTGGTCGGCGCGGCGCTCGGCATGGGCGGCGCCGCGCTGCAGGGTCTGTTCCGCAACCCCCTGGCCGATCCCGGCCTGTTGGGCATCTCCAGCGGGGCGGCGCTGGGCGCCGTGACGGTCATCGTGCTGGGGACCGCCTGGCTGGGCCGCTTCGCCGTGGGCATGACCGGTATTCTGATGCCGCTGGCCGCCTTTCTGGGCGGGCTGGCGGCCACCATGGCGGTCTATGCCATCTCGCGCCGTCACGGCCGCATCGAGCGGGGCGCCATGCTGCTGGCCGGCGTGGCGGTCAACGCCTCGGCCGGTTCCATGACCGGCCTTCTGGTCTATCTGTCGGACAGCGAGCAATTGAAAAGCCTGACCTTCTGGCTGATGGGCAGCCTGGGCGGGGCCGACTGGAGCGCCGTATGGGCCGCCGCCCCGCTGACCGTGCTGCCGCTGCTCCTGCTGCCCCGTCTGGCCCGCGCCCTCAACGCCATGCTGCTGGGCGATGCCGTGGCCGGTCATCTGGGCTTCGACGCCAACCGGGTCAGCCGCCTGTCGGTGGTCCTGGTCACCGCCTCGGTGGGCGCCGCGGTGGCGGTTTCCGGCGTCATCGGCTTCATCGGGCTGGTGGCTCCCCATCTGATCCGCCTGATCGCCGGTCCCGACCACCGAATGGTGATGCCCGGCGCCGCCCTGGGCGGAGCCATCCTGCTGGTGGGAGCCGACATCTTCGCCCGCACCGTCGCCGCCCCCGCCGACCTGCCCATCGGCGTGGTGACCGGCGCCCTGGGCGGCCCGTTCTTCATCTGGCTGCTGCTGCGCCGCGCCCCGCACGGGAGGGGAACATGCTGATCGCCTCGGTTTCCGGCGTCTCCCTGCGGCTGGGCGGGCGCGACATCCTCAACGGCGTATCGCTGGAGGTCCGGGCCGGCGAGGTCGTCGCCCTGGTCGGCCCTAACGGTGCCGGCAAGTCGTCGCTGCTGCGGCTGATCGCCGGCGAGACGCGGCCCGATCTCGGACGGATTTCGGTCTGCGGCGCCCCGCTGGACGGCTGGTCCATGGCGGCGCTGGCCCGCTGCCGCGCCGTGGTCCCACAAGACATCCAGCTCGACTTCGCCTTCACGGCGCTGGAGGTGGTGCTGATCGGCCGCTCGCCCCACGGCACCGGCCGCGAGGAAAGCCGCCATGCCCGGAGTATCGCCCTGGACTGCCTCGAGCGGGTGGGCGCCGCCCATCTGGCGCCGCGCTTCTATCCCAGCCTGTCGGGCGGCGAGCGCCAGCGGGTGCAGATCGCCCGCGCCCTGGCCCAGATCACCGGCGTCGAGGCCCCAAAGGGCCGTTGCCTGCTGCTGGACGAGCACACCTCGAATCTGGACCCCGCCCATCAGCACGGCATGTTCCGGCTGGCCCGCGAGGTGGCGGCAGAAGGCGTCGGCGTCATCGCCGTGGTCCACGACCTCAACCTGGCCGCCGCCTACGGCGACCGTATCGGCGTTCTCGATCAGGGAGAGTTGGTGGCGTTCGGCCCGCCCGAAGCGGTGCTGACCCCCACCGTGGTCGGCCAGGTGTTCGGCCTGGCCTGCGTCACGCTGCGCAATCCGTTGACCGGCAGCCTGACCCTGGCGACCGCGCCTCTGGCCCCCACCCCCATTCCGCAGGGATTGCGCGCATGACCTTACTCCTGCCCCTCGAAGACCATTTCGCCCGTCCGGGCGAGCCGCTGGCCGGCGCCTTCGCCGAGCGCAACCTGTTTCCATGGATACAGCGCCGGACCCGCCCCCTGGAGGACGGCCCCGCCATCGCCGCCCGATTGCTGGCCGAGCGGCGGCCGGGCAAGCGGGTGGCCTATCTCCACATTCCCTTCTGCGCCAACCACTGCCTGTTCTGCGGCTTTTACCGCAACCGGTCGGCCGAGGATTCCATGGCCGAATACGCAAGGCGGCTGGAGCACGACATCGCCATGGACCAGGCGGCGGCATCCGGCCCCCCCATCCAGGCCGTCTATTTCGGCGGCGGCACGCCCAGCGCCCTGGCGGCAGCCGATCTCGGCCGCCTGATCTCCGCCGTGCGCCGCCACCTGCCGCTGGCCCCCGATTGCGAGATCACCATCGAGGGACGGGTGGCGGGCTTCGACGACGACAAGGTCGACGCCTGCCTGGAAGCCGGGGCCAACCGCTTCTCCATCGGCGTCCAGACCTTCGATACCGGGCTCCGGCAGCGCATGGGCCGCAAGGCGACCCGGCACGAAGCCATCGCCTTCATGGAGCGGCTGCGCGACCGCGACCGGGCGGTGGTGGTCTGCGACCTGATCTTCGGATTGCCGGACCAAAGCATGGAGATGTGGGGCGACGACGTCATGACCTGCCTGTCCCTCGGTCTGGACGGCGTCGACCTCTATTGCCTGACGCTGCACGACAAGAGCCCGCTGGCGCTGTCCATCGCCAAGGGCTCGTTGCCGCCGGCCGCCGGGCTGGACCGTATGGCCGCCATGTACGGGGCCGGGCTGGAGATGCTGGACGACGCTGGCTGGCGTCATCTCAATCAGGCCCACTGGGCCTCGGCCACCCGCGAGCGCAATCTTTACAACCAGTTGGTCAAGGCCGGAGCCGATTGCCTGGCCTTCGGCGCCGGAGCCGGCGGGCTGGTCGCCGGACATCGTTACGTCATCCAGCCCGACGTCGAGCTTTACGGCAAGACCATCGATGCCGGCACCAAGCCGATCACCGTGGTGCTGCCGCCGCCCGCCAACCGCCCGGCCCGCGATCTGGTCATGGGCGGACTGGAAGGCGGAAGGCTGGACATCGCCCGGCTCGAGTCCCTGACAGCTCCCGGCTTCGCGGCGGCGATCGAGCCGCTGCTGGCCCAGTGGGCGGCGGCCGGGCTGGTCAACCGCCGGGCCACGGCCGTCACCCTCACCCCCGCCGGCTGGTTCTGGCACTGCAATCTGGTCGGCAGCCTGTTCGAGCTGACCGACCTGTTCATGGACGGCGGGACTGCTTCCGCCGCCCCCTCTCTTCCCCCATCAGAAGGAATGCGTTATGTCGGCTGATCACACCGATCCCTCCATCCTGGACAACCTGCGCGCCCAATTGGACGAGTCCCAGGACGGCGTCCTGGAAACCATCGCCATCGAACACGGCGTCACCCCGCTGCAGGTGTCGGAATGCCTGCCCGACCATTGCCGGGTGGCGATCACCGGCGAGGCCTTCGAGGAGGTCATGGCCGACCTCACCACCTGGGGCGAGGTCACCTTCCTGGTCCATACCCGCGACCTGATCCTGGAATGCAAGGGCGAGGTGCCGCCCGGCAAGGTGGCACGCGGCTTCTTCAACCTGGAAGGCCACGGCGCCATCGGCGGCCATCTGCGTTACGGCAATTGCGCCGCCATCCATTTCGTCAAGCGGCCCTTCATGAAGATGGACACCTGCGCCATCACCTTCTTCAACGACAAGGGCGATTCCATGTTCAAGGTCTATGTGGGCCGCGATGAGAAGCGCCGCATGCTGCCCGACCAGATCCGCCGGTTCGACGCGCTGCGCGACCGCCTCGCCGTGGCGCGGCCCCAGGCTCTGGCCGGTTAGCGGGAGGGCATGGGCATGACCCGCGACCTGCTGCTGTTCGGCGCCCGCACCGGGACCGGACTGGAACTGGCCCGACTGGCCCGCGCAGCCGGCTGGCGGGTCACCGCCATGATCCGGCCGGGGTCGGCGTCTCCCGAACTGACCGCCCTGGGCTGCACGGTGGTCGAGGGCGACGCCCTCGACCGCTCCCAGGTCAGCCGGGCGTTCGCCGCCTGCGCCCTGCCCCCGGTGGTGGCGAGCACCTTGGGCGGCGGCATGCCGGGCCGGGCCGTCGATTACGAAGGAAACGTCAACGTCATCGACGCCGCCAAGGCGTTCGGCGCGTCCCGCATGATCCTGGTCACCTCGCTCGGCTGCGGCGACAGCCGGGTCCACGCCTCGGAGCGGCTGTTGGCCGCCATCGGCGACGTGCTGCAGGCCAAGACCAGGGCCGAGGACCATCTGCGGGCCGCCGCCATCCCCCATGTGATCATCCGGCCGGGCGGGCTGGTGTCCGATCCGCCCACCGGCCAGGGGGCGCTGTATGCCGACACCTGCGTCCACGGCCGCATCACCCGTCCCGATCTGGCCGGTGCCGTGCTGCCCTGCCTGACCGACGCGCGGGTGTTGGGCCGCACCCTGTCGGCCATCGACAGAACCCGGCTGGCGGCCCCCGACGGTACCGTCGAGTTCCGCCTGACGGCGGCGGCCTGAAGGGAGATGACATCATGAGGGGCTCCCCCGCCCTGTCGCCCCCGTCGGGCGCCGACGCCGCCCCGCAGGGATCGGAATGGCGGGCTTTCGGCCGCCTGCTGCCCTTCCTGTGGCCGGCCGGACAGTCCGTGCTGCGGGCCAGGGTAGTGATCGCCGTCCTTCTGATGGTGGCCGCCAAGGCGGCCACCATCTCGGTCCCCCTTCTTTACAAGGAAGCGGTGGATTCCCTGGGCACGGCGGGCCAGTCCGCCGGCTGGGCCGCCGTGCCGGTGGGCGTGCTGGCGGCCTATGGCGCGGCGCGGGTGCTGGCCTCGCTGTTCACCGAACTGCGCGACTTCACCTTCGTGGCGGTGGGCCAGCGGGCGATCCGCACCGCCGCCCTCGAGGTGTTCCGCCACCTTCACCGCCTGTCGCTGCGCTTTCACCTCGACCGCCGGGCGGGCGGTCTGGCCCGCTCCATCGAGCGCGGCACCAGGGGGGTCGAATACCTGCTCAACTTCATGCTGTTCAGCATCTTGCCGACCATCGTCGAGATCGTGCTGGTGGCGGTGGTGCTGGCCCGCCTGTACGACGGCATCTTCGCCATCGCCACCGTGGCCACCATCCTGGCCTACATCGCCTATACCCTGGCGGTGACCGAATGGCGGACCAAGTTCCGCCGCGCCATGAACGAATGCGATTCCGAGGCGGCATCCCGCTCCATGGATTCGCTGACCAATTTCGAATCGGTCAAGCATTTCGGCAACGAGGAGCACGAGGCCCGGCGGCTCGACCATGCCCTGGTCCGCTTCGAGCGGGCCGCCATCGTCAGCAAGACCACCATGTCGCTGCTCAACATCGGCCAGGGGCTGATCATCGCCGCCGGTCTGGTGGCGGTGACGCTGCTGGCCGGGCGGGGCTACGTGGAGGGGAGCATGACCATGGGCGATTTCGTGCTGGTCAATGCCTATGTGATCCAGCTTTACCTGCCCCTCAACTTCCTGGGGTTCGTCTACCGCGAGGTCAAGCACGCCCTGGCCGATATCGAGGCCATGCTGGGCCTGCTGGCCCACCCCCCCGAGATCGAAGACCACCCCGACGCCCGGCCGCTGATCCTGAGCGGCGGCGAGGCGCGCTTCGAAGCCGTGCGGTTCGGCTATGAGTCGGGGCGCGGCATCCTGAAAGGCGTCGACATCCGCATCCCGCCCGGCCGCACCGTGGCCATCGTCGGGCCTTCGGGGGCCGGCAAGAGCACCATTTCCCGCCTGCTGATGCGGTTCTACGACGTGGACGGGGGGCGCATCACCATCGATGGCCAGGACATCCGCCGGGTGACCCAGGGGTCCTTGCGCGCCGCCATCGGCATCGTTCCCCAGGACACCGTGCTGTTCAACGACACCATCCGCTACAACATCGCCTATGGTCGTCCCGACGCGGCCGATGACGAGATCGAGCGGGCGGCGCGGCTGGCCCGCATCCACGACTTCGTCGCCTCGCTGCCCCAGGGCTACGACACCAGGGTGGGCGAGCGCGGGCTGAAGCTGTCGGGCGGCGAGAAGCAGCGGGTCGCCATCGCCCGGACCATCCTCAAGGCTCCATCCATCTGGATCTTCGACGAGGCGACCAGTGCGCTGGACAGCCACACCGAGCGGGAAATCCAGGATTCCCTGCGCGAAGCGTCCCGCCACTGCACCACCCTGATCGTCGCTCATCGGCTATCCACGGTGATCGACGCCGACGAGATCCTGGTGCTGGACGATGGCCGCATCGTCGAGCGCGGCCGCCATTCCCGCCTCCTGGCCATGGACGGCCTTTACGCCGCCCTGTGGCACAGGCAGCAGCGCCCCGGACAGATCCCGGATATGGAAATCCAACCCGAACTTGCCCAATGCGGAGCATGACCCCATGAACACCTCTCTTCCCGCCATTCCGCACGGGCTGACGCCCTGGGGCATGTTCCTGTCGGCGGACGTGATCGTCCAGGCGGTGATGGTCTGCCTGACCCTGGCCTCGGTGATCAGCTGGAGCATCGGTCTGGCCAAGGTGATGGAGCTGCGCCGCCATGGCCGCCGCCTGGGGCGGCTGCTGGATATCCTGGGCCGCTCGCGCACCCTGGCCGAGGCGGCGCGAGAGGGGGCCAACGCCGCGCCGATCGCCCTTGCCCTGAAGGAAATGGCCGCTTCCACCGGATTGCCCCCCGACGGCATCCGCGTCCGGACGGCATCGGGACTGGCCCAGCTGGAGGCCGATCACGGACGCCGTCTGGCGGCGGGAACCGGCATCCTGGCCACCATCGGCTCGACCGCTCCCTTCGTCGGCCTGTTCGGCACGGTGTGGGGAATCATGAACAGCTTCGTCGGTATCTCCAAGGCCCAGGCCACCAGCCTGGCGGTGGTGGCGCCCGGCATCGCCGAGGCGCTGCTGGCCACCGCCCTGGGCTTGGTGGCGGCCATCCCGGCGGTGGTGATCTACAACCTGCTGGGCCGCGCCGTCGCCGCCCAGCGGGCCGACTGGGCCAAGGCCTCGGGCGAGATCCTCCGGCTGCTCGGCCGCGACCTCGACCGCGGGCACGCCCTCTTGCGTCAGGCCGTCGAGTGATGGCCGGCGGCTTTGAATTCGGCGACGGCGCCGGAGAGATGCACGAGATCAACGTCACGCCGTTCATCGACGTGATCCTGGTGCTGCTGATCATCTTCATGGTGGCGGCACCGCTGGCCACCGTGGACACCGACGTCGACCTGCCGGGCTCCACGGCCGCCCGCCGCGAGACACCCGACAAGCCGGTCTCCCTGATCCTGGCCGCCGACCGCTCCCTGCGGGTGGACGGCGCCCCGGTAACGCCGGAGGCTCTGGGCGGAACACTGGACGGGCTGACCGGCGGCAATCACGAGACGCGGATACACCTGAAGGCCGACCGCAGCGTCGATTACGGCTCCATGATGGCGGTGCTCGACCGGTTGCGCGGGGCCGGCTACCTGAAAGTGGCGCTGGCCGGCCAGGAAGGCGGAGGCCATCCGTGATCGCCTTCCGGGCGCCCATGCCGGAAATCCGGCCGATCCTGTTGTCCGCTCCCCTGGTGGCGATCACCCATGCGGCGCTGCTGTGGGCGGCCATGCAGTGGACGGCACCGCGTCCCGCGACGATCCCGTCCCCTTCCTTCACCCTCGATCTGGAGGCGCCCCCCGCCGCCGTGGAAACGCCGCCGCCTCCCCGGCCCGAGCCCCGGGTTCAGCCTCAGGCCAAGGTCGAACCGCCTCCCCGCCCCGTCCGCAAGCCCGCGCCGAAGCCGAAGCCGGTCCTGACGGCGCCCCCCGCGCCGGTCGCCGAAATGGCCGAAGCCGCCGAACCGGTCGCCGCTCCGGTTCCGGCCGAGGCAACCGCGGCCGGCCGGCCGAGCCCCTCCAAGCCGAGCACCCCGACCGTATCCCAAGCCGAGATATCGCGCTGGCAGGGCACGCTGCTCGCCCATCTGGAGCGCCACAAGCGCTACCCCCGCGACGCCCAAATGCGCCGCCAGGAAGGCGCCGCCACCGTCCGCTTCGTCATGGATTCCTCGGGCCGGGTTCTGTCCGCCGTACTGGAGCGGGGCAGCGGCGTCGAATCCCTGGACCGCGAAAGCCTGGCCCTGATCGAGCGCGCCCAGCCCCTGCCCCACCCACCAGACGGAACCGGAGACCGGATCGACCTCGCGGTGCCTGTCCGCTTTTTCCTTCGATAGTCCCCCCCTCAGAGGAGTCCCGCCATGTTCATCGCCATGAATCGCTTCAAGGTCGCGCCCGGTCAGGAACAGACGTTCGAGACCGTGTGGCGGAGCCGCGAGACGCGCCTGCCCGAGATGGACGGCTTCGTGAACTTCAAGCTGCTGCGCGGCTCCAGCACCCCGGAGCACACGCTGTTCGCCTCGCATACCGTCTGGGAATCCAAGCGGCATTTCGACGGCTGGGTGGAATCCCAGGCCTTCGGCAAATCCCACCAGGGAGATGGCCGCCTGTCCGGAATCATCCTGGGGCATCCGGAATTTGAAGGTTTCGAAGTTCTTCAGGACCTCCATAGCGTGATGCCTAAAATGTGCGTCACGCTATAGGCCTTATCATTGTCCCTCGCCGGGCGGGCGCATCCGCGCCCTTGGCCGCGCCCTCAACGGGCGCTGGAGCGGCGGCCCGCCTTCGGGCTGGCCGTCGCCGCCCAACTCCGGCACACTCCTCCCGACGGGGACGCCTTCCCTGCCGGGACGGACACAAGGCCGAGAGCAATGAACGAGAAACAGGTCGGGTTGCTGATCATCAGCCCAATGATCATCGGAACAGCGGTATTGATGTACCGCCAGCAGGCCATGGGGTTGAAGTCGGTGGCGATGATCGCCGTGGTGGTGACCGGTATCGCCGCCTATCTGTTTCTGAATTTCTGAGGGTGCCCGGCCGATGGCGATTTGGTGTCGGTCGAAGACAGCGCCAGCCAGCCGAAGCGGTCCGGATGGAAGTAGATGTAGGCCATGTAAGCCGCGAAGGCGATCAGCAGGCCGACACCAATCAGCAGACCCAACAGATCCTTGTCGGACATGACATCCTCCGTCTGGCCGGTCCTGCACACGCAGTCCTTGAGGCCACGGATCATTGTCCCGCCAACGGGCGTTAAGGTTCGATACGGGAGAGCGTAAAGGTTTTTTTACGGCCGGCTTGCGGTGATGGCGGAAATCGCCCCATCCGCGGTCACTCCCCCCGCTTCAGACGGTATCCCACCCCGGGATCGGTGACGATCAGGGTGGGCGCCGCCGGATCGGCCTCCAGCTTCTGGCGCAACTGATTGACGTAGACCCGCAGATAAGCGGTGTCCTCGCCATGGGCCGGCCCCCAGACTTCCTTCAAAATCTGCTTGTGGGTCAGCACATGGTCGGGATGGCTGGCGAGGGCGGCCAGCAGCCCCCACTCCCGCTTGGACAGGCGCACCTCGGCACCGTTGCGGGTGACGATCCGCCGGCTCAGATCGATCACGACCGCCCCGGCCTCCACCAGATCGTCATTGCCCTTGGCCGTCCGCTGGCGCAGCACGGCGCGGACCCGGGCCATCAGCTCGGCCACCCCGAACGGCTTGACGATATAGTCGCTGGCGCCGCGATCAAGCGCCTCCACCTTGTCCAACTCCTGGGCGCGGACGGAAAGCACGATGATGGGCATATCGGAGATGTCGCGCACGGCGCTGATGACCTCCTGACCGTCGAGATCGGGCAGACCGAGGTCCAGAATCAGCAGATCGGGCTGCTGGCTGCGCGCCGCCTCGATGCCTTGGGTGGCATTGTCGGCCTCGATCACCTCGTAGCCGTTGGCGGCCAGCGAAATCCGCATGAATTTGCGGATTTGCGGCTCGTCGTCGATGACCAGAATGCGGTCGCTCATTTTCTCCCCTTCCGGTTCGGCCCTTCCGCCCCTACTTCGCCTGGGGCCAGCTTTGGTCCAGGGCGAGGTTGAGTTTCAGGACGTTGAGCCGGGCCTCGCCGAGGATGCCGAACATCCGGCCCTCGGTCCGGCTTGCCACCAGCGCCCGCAGTTCGGCCTCCGCCACATGGCGGGCCTTGGCGACGCGGGGAAGCTGGTACTCGATGGCGGCGGGCGAGACATGGGGGTCGAGGCCGGAGCCCGAGGCGGTGACCAGATCCACCGGCACCGGGATGCGGGCGTCGGGGTTCTCGGCCTTGAGCTGATCCACCAGGCCTTGTGTCGATTCGATGTAGGCCTTGGAACTGGGCGAGGCGTTGGAGCCCATGGAATTGGCGGCGTTGTAGGGGGCCGGCACCGTCTTGGTCGCATCGGCCGGATCGGCGGCGGTGGTGGCCGAGGGGCGCGGATGGAAGTATTCCGGCTTGTCGAAGGCTTGGCCGATCAGGGCCGAGCCCACCACCTGGCCGTTCCTCTCGATCAGGCTGCCATGGGCCTGGGCGGGAAACAGGGTTCCGGCGATGCCGGTCATGGCCAGGGGATAGCCCAGTCCCAGCAGCAGGGTCAGCAGCAGGGTCAACAGGGTGGCGGGAAGGATTTGCTTGATCATGTGTCTTACTCCGGAACTTCCGACGAGCCCGAGAGGGCTCGGAGGCTAGGCCAAAGGCCGCCGCGCCGGGTGGCGCGAGAGCCAAGGGCGGCGGAGGCCGCCCGCCCGGCGATTGAGGGGCTGGTCATTCAGGCGAGGCCGAGGACGGCGACCAGAAGGTCGATCGCCTTGATGCCGATGAAGGGAACAACGATGCCGCCCAGGCCGTAGACCAGGATGTTGCGGCGCAACAGCACCTCGGCGGCGGCGGGCCTGTACTTGACGCCCTTCAGGGCCAGCGGGATCAGCGCGATGATGATCAGGGCGTTGAAGATGATGGCCGACAGGATGGCGCTTTGCGGGCTGGCCAGATGCATGACGTTCAACGCCTGCAACTGCGGGTACGACACCATGAACATGGCCGGGATGATGGCGAAGTACTTGGCGATGTCGTTGGCGATGGAAAACGTGGTGAGCGAGCCCCGGCTCATCAGCAGTTGTTTGCCGATCATCACGATCTCGATCAGCTTGGTGGGGTCGCTTTCCAGGTCCACCATGTTGCCGGCCTCGCGCGCCGCCTGGGTGCCGGTGTTCATGGCGACGCCCACATCGGCCTGGGCCAAGGCGGGGGCGTCGTTGGAGCCGTCGCCGCACATGGCGACCAGACGCCCGCCCTGCTGCTCCTTGCGGATCAGCTCCAGCTTGTTTTCCGGCGTCGCCTCGGCCAGGAAGTCGTCGACACCCGCCTCGGCGGCGATGGCGGCGGCGGTCAGCGGATTGTCACCGGTGATCATCACCGTGCGGATGCCCATGGCGCGCAGCGTGGCGAAGCGCTCGCGGATGCCGGGCTTGACGATGTCCTTGAGGTAAATGACGCCCAGCAGGCGGCCGTCGCGGGCCACCACCAGCGGCGTGCCGCCGGCCTTGGCGACCTTTTCCACCGCCAGGACCATGTCCTTCGGGATGCCGCCGGGGGTCTTGCCGGCCTTCTCGTTGACATAGGCGATGACCGAATCCGAGGCGCCCTTGCGGATCTCGCAGGCGGAACCGCCGTTGATATTGACGCCGCTCATGCGGGTATGGGCCGAGAACGGCACGAAGGTCACGCCGTCGCCCAGGGTGGCTTCGGCGAAGCCGAAACGGCTTCGCGCCAGGGCGACGATGGACTTGCCTTCCGGGGTCTCGTCGGCCAGGGACGACAGGAAGGCGGCCTCGGCCAGATCGCGCTCGTTGACGCTGGGCAGCGGGATGAATTCCGCCGCCTGACGGGCGCCCAGCGTGATGGTGCCGGTCTTGTCCAGCAGCAGCACGTCGATATCGCCCGCCGCCTCGACGGCGCGGCCCGACTTGGAGATGACGTTGAAGCGCACCAGCCGGTCCATGCCGGCGATGCCGATGGCCGACAGCAGCCCGCCGATGGTCGTCGGGATCAGGGTGACCAGCAGGGCGATCAGGAACACCACCGGAATGACCGTGCCGGAATAGGCGGCGAAGGCCGGCAGGGTGGCGCAGACGATCAGAAAGACCAGGGTCAGGCCGACCAGCAGGATGGTCAACGCGATCTCGTTGGGAGTCTTCTGGCGCTTGGCCCCTTCCACCAGGGCGATCATGCGGTCGAGGAAGCTTTCCCCCGGATTGGCCGTGACGCGCACCACGATCCGGTCGGACACCACCCGGGTGCCCCCCGTCACCGCCGAGCGGTCGCCGCCGGATTCGCGGATGACCGGGGCGGATTCGCCGGTGATGGCGCTTTCGTCGATGGTGGCGATGCCCGCCATCACCTCGCCGTCGCCGGGAATGGTGTCGCCGGTCTCGCACACCACCAGATCGCCGGCCCGCAGGGCGGTGGCGGGCACCAGCTTGAACGTGGCGGCATCGGCGGCGGCCACCTTCTTGGCCTCGGTCTCGGTCTTGGTCCTGCGCAGGGACTCGGCCTGGGCCTTGCCGCGCCCTTCCGCCACGGCTTCCGCGAAGTTGGCGAAGATCACGGTGAACCACAGCCAGGCGGCGATCTGGCCGACCACGGCGGTGTATTCGCCGCCGATGGAAATATCGCGGACGAACAGCACGGTGGAGAGGACCGCCACCACCCCGGTAGTGAACATGACGGGATTGCGGACAAGGTCCCGAGGGTCGAGCTTGGCGAAGGCGGACAGCACCGCCGGCCGGAGGATCGAGCCGTCGAACAGGGACATTTCCTGCGGACGATGGATAGCCATGAGAGGTTCCCTTTTAGAACAGGGTACCGGCGGCGAGCGCGAAATGCTCGACGACGGGCCCCAGGGCGAGAACGGGGAAGAAGGTCAGGCCGCCGATCACCACGATCACCGCGATCAACAGGCCGATGAACAGCGAGCCATGGGTGGGGAAGGTGCCGGAAGACGGCGGCACGATCTTCTTGGCGGCCAGGGACCCGGCGATGGCCAGGGTCGGCACGATGATCAGGAAGCGCCCGATCAGCATGGCCGCCGCCAGGGTGGTGTTGTAGAACAAGGTGTTGCCCGACAACCCGCCGAACGCCGAACCGTTGTTGCCGGTGGCCGAGGTATAGGCGTAAAGCACCTCGCTCAGGCCATGCGGCCCCGCCGCGCTCATCCCCGCCAGCCCGGCCGGCAGCACCATGGCCAGGGCGCCGAAGCCCAGGATGGACAGCGGGAAGATCAGGATGCACAGCACCGCCAGCTTGACCTCCTTGGCCTCCATCTTCTTGCCCAGGTATTCCGGGGTGCGGCCCACCATCAGCCCGGCGATGAACACCGCGACGATGACGAAGACGATCATGCCGTGCAAGCCGCAGCCGACGCCGCCGAAGATCACCTCGCCCAGCATGATGTTGACCAGCGGCACCATGCCGCCCAGCGGCGTGAAGCTGTCATGCATGGAATTGACCGCGCCGGTGGAGGTGCCGGTGGTGGCCGCGGCGAAGATGGCCGAATTGGCGACGCCGAAGCGGACCTCCTTGCCCTCCATGTTGCCGCCCGGCGCCACGTCGGTGGAGGCAACGTCGACGCCCATGGCCTGGACCAGCGGATTGCCCGCCGCCTCGGCCCAGTAGCAGACGCCGATGCCAATGGCCAGCATCAGGGCCATGGCGATGTAGATGGCGCGGGCCTGACGCTTGTCGCCGATCATGCGGCCGAAGGCGAAGACCAGACCGGCCGAGATCAGCAGCTCGCCCGCCATCTCGATCAGGTTGCTGAGCGCCGTGGGATTCTCGAAGGGATGGGCCGAGTTGGCGTTGAAGAAGCCGCCGCCATTGGTGCCCAGGTGCTTGATCGCCACCTGTGACGCCACCGGCCCCTGGGCGATCACCTGCTTGGCGCCCTCCAGGGTGGTGGCCTCGGTGTAGGCGTCGAGGTTTTGGGGCATGCCCTGCCCGACCAGGACCAGGCAGACGATGACCGCCAGCGGCAGCAAGACGTAAAGGATCGAACGCACGGCATCGACGTAGAAGTTCCCCACCGTCTTGGCCTGCCGGCGATTGAACCCGCGCACCAGCGCCACCAGCACCGCCATGCCGGTGGCCGCCGAGGTGAAGTTCTTCACCGTCATGCCCAGCATCTGGGTGAGATAGGCCATGGTGCTTTCGCCGCCATAGTTCTGCCAGTTGGTGTTGGTGGTGAAGCTGATTGCGGTGTTGAAGGCGAGGTCGGGAGCGACCGCCGACATCTCCGCCGGATTGAGCGGCAGCAGCGCCTGCAGGCGCATCACGGCATACATCAAGAGCAGGCCGATCAGGCTGAACATCAGGCAGGAGACGGCATAGACCGTCCAATGCTGCTCCTGGTCCGGCTTGATCAGGCAGATTTTGTAGATCAGGCGCTCGACGGGTCCCAGCACCGGATCGAGCCAGGTCTTTTCGCCCGAATAGACGCGGGCCATGTAGGCCCCCAACGGGATCGCCCCCGCCGTGACCACGGCGAAGAAGATGACGACTTGCAGAATGCCTGCGGCGTTCACGGCCGGTCTCCTAGAACCGTTCGGGACGGATGAGGGCGTAGACCAGGTAGACCGCGAGGCCCGCCACGGTGACACCCCCAAGGATCAGATCGAGAGTCATGAATTCCCCTCCTTCAGACACGCTCGCAGGCATGGACGAACAGTGCGCCCAGGGCAAAGAAGGCAAGCACGGCGGCGACGAGCACCATGTCGAGCATCGCTGCTCTCCAGTTGAAATTTCAGGTGATGACAACCCTACGCCCATTGCGCATTAAGGTTCCAAGCGGGAGTGCATAAAGAACGCGTAAATGCCCGCACCGCCCGTGCCTCGGCGCGGTCAGGCGAGGAGCGGCCCGTAAAGCCACACCATCCAGATGGCGAAGCACAAGGGGGGGCCGAACGGAATGGGGTCATGGGCGGACGGCCCCCCTAAGAACAGCCGGCTTGCGGCGACCACGGACAATGCGGTCGCCGAGGCGAGGACGACGACCGACGGCAGCGCCTCCCATCCCATCCAGGCCCCGGCGGCGGCGATGAGCTTGGCGTCGCCTTGGCCGATTCCGTCGCGCCCGCGCCAGACGCGATAGCCGGCCGCCAGGGCGGACAGGGCGCCATAACCGATCAGGCCGCCCAATCCATGCGCCAGCATCTCCGCCGTTCCCGACGAGAAAACCAGCCCCGCTCCGGCCAGGGGCAGGGTCAGCGCATCGGGCAGGCGCAGATCGATCTGGTCGACCAGGGCGAGGGAAAGCAGCACCCAGGCCAGCAGAAGGGTGGCCGGCAGCCACGGCGCGGGAACCACCGCCGCCGACCACAGGCCGAGGCCGGTCTGCCCGCAAGCCGCCACAGGCAGCAGCCACGGCCGCCGCTTGCCGTCTCCCAGATATTGGACGACCGGGGCGACGGCCATGCCGAAACCCGACGAGACGGCCAGCAGGACGGAAGTCGACAGCGTCGTCATCACATCTCCTGCCGGTGGGCGCGCACCCGGAAGGGTCGCGCCCGGTTGCCGGTCAGTTGGGCGACGGTGGCGTGGACGACGCGCCCGCCCGTGGGGCTTTCGGCCTGGACCCTGATGGTGAGCGGCCGCCCGACCGGCGAGGGATCGTCGGTGATCTCCAGCGCGGTTTTGGCGCCGCCGGCCCTGTCCCTTTCCCGAGCCAGAACCTCGACGGAATGCTCGCTCACCCCCAGCATGGCCATGGCGGCGAGCGGCGTCGCCGTCTTCCGGTTGAACGTTCCCGGCTCTCCGAAGAACAGGGTCAGCGACGGGGCGATGCGCGCCAGGATGTCCGGCGTCATTCCCCGGATATGCCGCAATTCGTCGATGGTGCGGATCTTGCCGTTGCGCGGACCGATCTCGGCGCCCAGCGCGGCATACGCCGCGGCCTCGGCACCATTGAGGCGGGTATTGTTGTCGACATCGATCCAGTCGAGGATGGCCGCGACCAGTCCGTCGAGCTGCCGTCCCTGAACCCCTGCTCCCGCCAGCAGGCGGCGCACGGTATCCTCGTCGGCGCTGTTGATGGGGACCTTGCCCCGTTCGTCCTCGACGGCGATGGTCAGCACCAGGCCGTCGAAGCGGATCTGGCGCGCCGTTCCGTCCATGGACCAGCGGTTGGCCCGCTCCCCCATTCCCAGGCCGTGCAGCGCCATCATCAGCCCGGCATCGGCCGCCGCGTCCAGGCGCGCCCTCTCCAGGCGGGCCTGAACCACGGCGGCATCCCCCATGTTCGCCCGGACCACGAAAAGACTGAGGCCGGCGAAGAGGCCGGCGGCGATCATCGCCATCACCAGGGCGAAGCCCGCGTCGGCCCGGTGTTTCACCGACCCGGCTCCTTGCCCGACGTGATCGGCGTCACGGTCAGGATATTGCGGCGCAATTCGTCGGTGATCGCCTGGGCATCGTTGGCGTTGCGCACCACGTGGGGAGTGAGCAGCACCAGCAGTTCGGTCCGGTCGCGGGTGTTGTCGGTGGTGCCGAACAGCGGCCCGAGCAACGGCACGTCATTGAGCAGCGGCACGCCACTCTTGGTTCGCTTCAAATTATCGCGAATGAGGCCGCCCAGGGCCACCGTCTGGCCGTCCTGCACCGCCACCGAACTGGAAATCTTGCGTTGCTGGATGGTGGGAGAATCCAGGTTGGAAGAGGTCGTGGTGGAAACGTCGCTGACCTCCTGGGAAATGTCGAGCAGCACCAGACCGCTGTCGTTCACCCGCGGCGTCACCTTCAAGATCACGCCGGTGTCGCGATACTCTATGGAATTGACCACCGGTGAACCGGAGGTAACGGTGCTCACCGACGATTGAGTGGAGATCGGCACCTGGTCGCCAACCTGCAGCGAGGCCGTCTGGTTGTTGAGGACCAGCAATTGCGGCGACGACACCACATTGACGTTGGTAACGTCGTCAAGGGCGTTCACGACGGCCTGTATTCCGCTTTGATTGGACAGCAGATACGAGAAGCCGGGGAATGTCTGCTTGGGAGATTTCGTCGTTCCCGATGTCAGCGAGAAGTTGTTCATCCCCGTCTTGAAATACCACTCGACGCCATAGCGCAGGGCATCGTTGAGGGTCACCTCGGTGATCATCGCCTCGATCAGGACCTGCAGAGGCATCACGTCGAGCTTGCGCAGCGCCTTTTCGACGATCTCGTACTCGCGGGACGTCGCGTAGATGACGATGGCGTTGTTGGTGTCGTCGCTGGTCACCGAAATCGAGGCCCCGCCCTCCGCCAGGCGCAATTGCTGGCCGGCGACCTGCTGCGCCGGGTCGCGCTGGGGAACGGCCGCGGCTTGCGGAAAGGCGCTGCCGGTATTCCGCGTTCCCGTCGTTCCCACGACGGAGCCCCCGGCGGCCATGGACGAGCTCATTGCCGTGGAAGCTGCGGCCTGATTGCCGGCGGCGCCGCCGAACAGGCCGGACAGCACATTGGCCAGATTGGAGGCCCGGCCGCTTTGGACCCGGTATACGAACAGGCGGCGTTCGCCGCCTTCGCCTTCGCGATCCAACTCCTCCGCCCAATAGCGAACGTCGTCGATGTAGCGGGGCTGAGGTGAAATGACGACGATGGCGTTCAACCGGGTCAGCGGAACCAGCCGGACCAGCCCGGCGGATGGCGATCCCTCGGAATTGACGATCTGGTTCAACTCCTCGGTCAGACGGCGAGCATCGGCGCGCTGCAAGGTGATCAGCGAAAACGACATTCCGGCCAACCAGTCCACGTCGAACTGCTCGACCATCGCCCGCAGGGAAACCCGCTCGGTGGACGATCCGGTCACCAGCAGAACGTTGCGCGACGGATCGGCCTGGATGGAACGTTCCGGCACCATCGGGTCGAACAGCTTCTTCAGTGCCGTGGCGTTGACGTAACGCAGGGTCACCGCCTCGGTTCCGTAGCCTACGGTTTCCCGCCCCACCAGGGCTGGCTGACGGCTGGCTTCGGCCAACGGCACGATGGCATAGCCCTGGTCACGCCGGATCAGCCCCAGCCCGGCGGATTTGAGGCTGGTTTCCAGCGTGGGCAGCACCTCGTCCCGACCGATCGGCTGGGCGGTCTCGACCGTGACGTTGCCGGTGGCATTGGCCTCGACGACGTATTTGAGGCCGAGGATATCCCCGAGGACGGCCTTCGCCACATCCCGGACGTCGACGCTGACGAAATTGAGAGAGACCCGCCCGTCGGACGTCCCCGTCGCGGCGCCATGGGACCGCGACGGTGCGACGAAGCGCTGGTTGCCCAGCACGGTTTCGACCCGCGGCGGCGATGCGGCGGGAGCGGCCACCGCCGGCATTTCGGCCAAGGGCGCCTCCGCCGCCGCCACGGCCGGGGCTTTGGCGGGCGGCGGCACCTGACGCGCCTCGAAGCGGGAAGAAGAACACCCCACGACCATCAGGACCAGAAGGCAAAAGCCACCGAGCCGCCCCAGCCGGCGGAGCACCGACGCCATCACGGAGCCCCCTTGGGCCGCCCGCCGGCCGGAGCGGGGACCGTGCGGAGCCGTTTCGCATCGAGCGACAGCGTCCGGCTGACGCCATCCTTCTCGAACACCAGAGTCTTGGGCTCGATCCCGGCCAGCGTCCAACCTTCCAGCCTCTGCCCCGACAGCAGCCGCACCGGCTTTCCGGCCGGCGTCCGGACCACCGCCGTTGCCTGGGATTCCATGAGGCCGATCCCCAGCACCGCATAGCCGTCGAGGCTGGACCCCTCGGAAGCGCGCGGTGGCGCGGGGCGGCGGCTGGGGGTGAACAGCGGCCGCGCCGTGATCGCCGGCCATTCCGCCATGGGGAACACCGGCTGCTCCCTCCCGGCCGGCGGGCCGCGACGGCCGGAAGGCGGCTCGGTCTGGCCGGGAGCAGCCATCTGGACGGCGACAAGGGCGAGCAACACCGCGCTCGACAGCAGCAGGGGGCGATGGCGGCCGAGACGGATCGCCGTCGGCCGGCTGAGTGAAAGCGGAAACCACGAGCGTGGCGTCGAGCGGTTCCAATTCCCCAGTATCCGCCGGACGATCCGCGACAATGGAAAGAAAGTCGACGACAACATATGGTTCCTCGCTCTCAAGGCGGCGCAAACTGCGATAGAGTTGCTCGTGGGTCAGGCGGAGATCCGTTCTGACCCGAACCCAATGCTCCGGAACACCGTCATCCGTTCCCTGTATGGCTTTCACTGCTCCACCTTCTCCATTTACCGTGCCGGCCACCCGGTCTTTCAGGGCTTCGGCGGCCAGGGCGGCCGTCGAGGCGCGCAGCGCGTATCTTCCGGCGCTCCCAGCCTGGATCGACGCCTGAGTCCGCAAGGCGGGAAGTGCGTCGACGAGCCGCCGGTCACGCTCGATCCGGGCCGACAGGGCCTGCCTCTCGTCGTCCCGACGAAGGGCGCCACCGACCACCGGATCGATCACCGCCACCCAAACCAGGACGACGGCGGCGACCAGGAGGGCAAGGGCGACCACGCGGCGCTCCCGATGCGTCATCGCCTTCATGGCCGCTCCACCGGCTTGCGCCGGGCGGTGATCTCGAAAGGCTTGGCGCGCGACGGCGTCTGGATGGCGGCGGCAACAACCGGCCGCGCATCGGTCAGCAACGGGGCGGATTCGATCAGGGCAAGCACGTCCGCATCGCCGCGATTCCAGCCGGCGACCCGCACCGTCGCGCCATCCCATTCGAAGCGCCGGATCCAGACGTCATCGGGCAGGGACCGGCTCAGACCGTCCAGAATCGGCAGCGGCGAGTTCACCTCCTTGCGCCGAACCAGCTCGTTGCGCCGGGCTGCCTCCCGTTCGACCGAGGCCAGCAGCTTCTCCGCCGTCTGCACCATGGGTTTCGCCGCGTCGACCTGCTGCCGCAACGTTTCCACCGACAGCATGTCGCGAACCACGAACACCACCGGATTGAGCAGCAGCAGGGCGGCGACCAACGCCCGCAATCCGCCCGCCCACCGGTCTTTTGCCGCGCCCCCGCCCTCCCGCAGGGCCGGAAGGAAGTCGAAACGGGGCCGGCCGTCCCCGTCGGCCAGCATCAGGGCCGAAGGCGTCAGGCCAAGGGCTTGCGCCCGGTCAAGCGCCGTCCCGGCCTCCTCTCGGGGCAGTATGCCGACCAGGACGGTCTGGCGGGCCTGATCCCGGCTTTCGACGAAGAGATCGAACAGGACTTGGCCCGCCTCGAACGGCGCCAGGCGCTCGATGTCCAGGGCGATCAGCCGCCGCGAATCGGCCCCCGACAGCAGGGGCAGGTCCATACGCCGGATCAGCCCGGCATGGTTGGGCAGGCAAAGGGCGGCCTTGCCGCATTCGGCGACGGCGAGCGGGCCGCCCGTGGCGTCCTCGGCGTGAAACCCGTCCCCGGACAGGCGGATGATCGCCCGCGCCGGATCGCCGGGACGCCAGCGCTCCGGCACCATGGCCCGCAATTCGTCCAGCCACCAGCGGACGCCCCGCTCGATCAGGCGGCCCACCGTCCGGATATCGGCGTTGAGGAGCCCGGCGATATCCATCAGCGCCCCCTGCAGCGATCGCCGCCGCTGTCGAGGGCGCATTCGGTATCCACATCGGCCATGGGATGGACGACCAGATCCGGCCACCATCGCCGGTCGCCGGGGGGAAAGCGGACCCGGACGCGAATCAGCTCCGGCGGGGTGGGGCGATTTTGCCATCCGTCGCGCCACCTGGGAGCATTGTCGGGAGGAGCCGAACCGAAATAGGCGATGTCCAGGCTTTGCGCCCCCTGCAGCAGAACCTCATCCCGGTGCGACGACGGGTCGCGGGCGGTTTCGTACGCGCTGGAAAGAACAAGGGCGCCGCTGGACGCCAACCCGAGCGTATAGCGCCGCAGCGCCCCCGGTCCCGGCCCGTCGCCCGGCGGCGCCAGGAACGTGACGCTGGACGGTCCCCCCTGGAAATCCGTGACGAGGGCGCCGCCATCTCGGCGCGTGCTGGCAGAAAGGCCTTCCATCCGGTATCGCAACACCGTCTCGGCTCCTTCCGCCGCCTCGGCGCCGCGTGCCCGCAGGCCGGTACGGTCCCAGGCCCGATGCGCCCCACCCAGCCCCGCGACCACCAGCAGGCCGGCCATGCCGAGGAGCGCCAGACTCACCAGCAATTCCACAAGCGTGAATCCCGAATCAGCCGGCAGGCGCAAGGCGCAGACTCCTGAGCTCGACAGTCTTGCCCCATCCGGTCCGGGGGCGAACCAGCACGGTCACCAGCAGCAGGTCGCCGGCATCGCTTCGGGCGGCGCCGACGCGATAGGGTCCTATTCCCACACTCCAGGCGAAATCCCCGTCCACCCCCGACACGGCTCCGGCCCTGAGCGGAACTTCCGTACCGACGGCGGCAAGCCGGGACTGCGCCACCAGCAACCCCAGCCGCCGGGCCTCGGTCATCCGCGACCGCCCGGCACCGTCGGCCAGGACATCGAGCATCGCCCCCAAGGTGCCGGCCACCACCGCGACGGCCACCATGGCGTCGAGAACGGCGAAGCCCGCCTGACGGCGGCGCATCACGGCTCCACCCGGATGATGGTACCGGTGCCCGGCTCGGCCAGCACTCCCACGCGCCGGCCGGCGATAGCGATCACGAATCCGTCTCCCGCCGCCGTTCCATCCCGGAAGAAGCGTAGGCCGCCCGCCCCCGGCTCCAACCACACTCCGTCCGGCATTTCGCGCACCACGCCGCCGGGCAGGATATAGCCGCGGCCACCGCCGGCCGGCAGGACGGAGACGGCCATGCCGCGCCGCAGAGCCGCCGCCCGCGACAGCCGCAGATCGTGGATCAGGGTATCGGCGCTCTGGCGCAGGGCCATGATCTGTCCTGCCCGCTCCAGCCGCGGATAGGCCACCGAGCCGATCAGGCCGGCAATGGCGAGTGCGACCAGCATTTCCAACAGGGACATGACGCGATCCGCTTTCGCTAGTTGCCCACATCCTGCGCTTCGCCGGTTCCGCCCTCGGCGCCATCGGAGCCGAAGCTCAAGACATCGATGGCCCTGAGCTTGCCGGGATTGCGGTAGAGGTATGGGGCGTTCCAGGGATCGCGGAGGCCCTCGGCCTTGCGCAGGTAAGGCCCGTTCCAGCCGTTGGCGGTGGGCGTCGCCTCCACCAGGGATCTGAGCCCCTCGGCTTCGGTCGGATAGCGGCCGACGTCGAGATAGAACAGCTCGAGGCTGGCGACGATACTCTGCACCTGAATTTTCGCCGTCTGGGTCCGGGAGGAGCCGAGGTATTTGAGCACCTGCGGACCGGCGATGGCGGCCAGCAGGCCCATGATGGTCAGCACGACGAGCAACTCGAGCAAGGTAAAGCCCGCCTCGCGCCGGCGGCGGGATCTGTCGGTTCTGTGGGTCATGATTGGATCGCCAAGTCGTTGATGCCAAGAATGGCCGAGAAGATCGCCGCGATAATGCCGGCGACCGTCAGGCCGAGGATTACGGTGATCAGCGGGGTCATCACGGTGACCATGCGCTGGGTCGCGGTACTGACGTCGCGGTCGAGGACGTCGGCCAGCCGCCCGAGCATCAGGCCCAGCCGGGCGGTTTCCTCGCCGGTTCGCAGAAAGCTCAGTGCGATGGGCGGAAAGATGCCGCTGCTGGCAAGCGGCGCGGACAGGCCGCCCCCCTCCTTCACACCTTCGGCGACCGTGGCGACCACGCCGGCCATGTGGCTGTTGCTCAGGGCCCGGTGGGCGATGGAGAGAGCGGTCGGCAGCGGAACCCCGGCCTCCACCAGCGTCCCCAGGGTCCGTGCCAGCCGCGCCGTCTCGGCGTTGACGATCACCTTGCCCAGCAGGGGAACGCGCAGAATCTTGCGATCGACGGCATCACGCACGCCGGGGCGGCGCAGCGAACGCAGCAGCAGCGCCCCCGAACCGGCAACGGCGGCCAGACCGGCCAGGCCCCATTCCCGAATGGCCCGGCTGGCATCCATCAGGATGAGGGTGGCATAGGGCAGCCGCCCACCCACATCGGACAGCAGGGCCTCGAATTGGGGCACCACCACCAGCAGCATCACCAGGATCACCCCCACCGCCACGACCAGCAGGATGCAGGGATAGATCAGGGCCGATCCCACCGTCTGGCGGAGCGCCTCGCCCCGGTCGAGGGCTTCGGCCAACCGGCCGAGCGTCACGTCGAGCTTGCCGCTCGCCTCGCCCGCCTCGGCAAGAGCCGCCGCCATGGGGGGAAAGAACCCTCTCGCCTCGGTCATGGCGACGGACAGCGGAACGCCCGCCTTCACCCGGTCGCGAAGGATGGAAAAGGCGGTTTTCAGGACGCCGCCCGGCACGTGCTCGACAATAATGAACAGGGCCCGGTCAAGCGGGAGTCCGGCTCCCAGCAGCACGGCCAACTCACCGAGAGCGTGGGCCAGCCCCTTGCGCTGTGCCGCCGAAGCACGGCGCCCGCCGGCCCGCTCCACCGGCTTCGTCCGGCATTCCTCCGCCTCGATCGGCATCATTCCGTCGCGACGCAGCGCCTGCATCACCGCGGTCCGGGAGACGCCCTCGATCGTCCCGGTGGCGATCCGGCCGGTGGCGGGAATTACGGCGCGATAACGGAAGCCGGCCATTTTCCTCAATCCTCCCGCGTGACCCGGAGCACTTCGTCAAGCGTCGTCAGCCCCGCGCCGGCCTTGGCCATGCCGTCGGCCATCATGGTCACCATACCGGCGCCCATGGCCGCCTTGCGGATCTCGCGGGCCTCGCTCCGGGCCAGCACCAGCCCGGCGATGGTCTCGTCCATGGGCAGCAGTTCCATCACCGACAGCCGGCCGCGAAAGCCGCCGCCGCCGCATCCGGGACAGCCGACCGGGCGGTACATGGTGTCGACGGCGGCCGCCTCGCCCTCGCCGAGCCCCAACGCCCGCAATGCCCGGAGCGAAGGGCGACACGGCTCGCGGCACGCCGGACACAGGCGGCGAACCAAACGCTGCGCCAGCACCGCATTGAGTGTCGAGGTGATGAGATAGGGCTCGACCCCCATGTCGAGCAGCCGCGTCACGGCGCTGGCGGCATCGTTGGTATGCAGCGTCGAGAGGATCGCGTGACCGGTAAGCGCCGCCTGCACCGCCACCTGAGCGGTTTCCAGGTCGCGAATCTCGCCCACCATCATCACATCGGGGTCCTGGCGCAGGAACGAACGCAATGCGGCGGCGAAGGTCAGGCCGATCTGATGCTTGGCCTGAATCTGGCTGATTCCGGCCAGCCGGTACTCGATCGGGTCCTCGATGGTCAGAATCTTGCGCGCCGCCGTGTTGAGCGCGGCAAGCGAGGCATAAAGGGTGGTGGTCTTGCCGCTGCCGGTCGGGCCGGTGACCAGGACGATGCCGTGCGGCCGCTCCAGGATGGCCCGATAGGCCGGCAAAATCCCGGCGGTGAAGCCGAGGGCGTCGAAATCCAGCGACAGCGAAGAGCGGTCGAGGATGCGCAAGACCACTCCCTCGCCATGGATGGTGGGAGAGGTGGCGACGCGGAAATCGATCTCCTGGCCGCGCACCGCCATGCGCAACCGCCCGTCCTGGGGCAGGCGCCGTTCGGCGATATCCAGTCCGGACATCACCTTGACGCGCGACACCACCGCCGCTTTCACATGGTTGGGCAACGCCTCGTCCTCGCGCAGGGCGCCATCGATGCGGAGCCGCACGATCATGCGGTCCTCGGCCGGTTCGAGATGAATATCCGAAGCCCTGGCCTCCACCGCCCGCGCGATCAGGGCGTTGACCACGCGGACCACCGGCGCGTCGCTGCCAAGGTCCTTCAGCCGCTCGACATCGATTCCGTCGGCCGTCCCTCCCCCGTCCTCCCCTTCATGGTCGGCGATGGCGTAAAGCCGGTCCAGCACCGCCTCGACGTCGCTGGCCTTGGCCACCACCGGCCGGACAGGCCGGCCGAACAGCAACGACAGCGCGCGGGCGGGATAGGGATCGAAAGGATTGACCACCGCCACGTCGAGCGCATCGTCGGCCAGCCTCAACGGCACCGTCCGCGAATCGCGCAGAAAGCGCGCACTCGGCCCCCGGCCGACCACCAGCGCCTCGGCGGGAAAATCCGACGCCGACGCCACCGTCAGCCCGAGGGAATCGGCCATGGCCGCCGCCAGCGTCTGCTCGGGGATCAGACCCAGGCGGGTAAGCACCACATCCAGGCGCTCGTCGGTTTCGGCCTGGACCAGTCTGGCCCGCGCCATGGTCTCGGGCGGAGCCAGGCCACGCTCGAGAACCAGCGCCATCAGTCTGTCCCCGTCATTCGACGCCGCATCCATTTGCCGCCTCTCCCCCATGGGACATTCAACAATACTCAGATCATTGCTACAAATATAAACTATAGAATCACTTTGGAGCGCCCAAACATATGGGCGCTCCTCGTGCATACATGAACAAACATATGCAATACAGATGAAGATTTCTGCCTTAGCGCGTATAGCAATATTTCGTTATGGTATCGCCAGCGCCCAGACTGGTCTGCAGGTAGGTGACGAACGCCGCCAGGACGGTATTCTCACCCGACGTGCGCGCCGTGCGGTTGATCTTGATGCCGTCCTGGATGATCGCGTCGTAGCCCGACGTGTAGGAATGGTGGCTGACGCCGGAGAACGACCCGTTCAGGCAAATCTGCGACTTGGCGACAAAGCCGTAGTCATAGGTTCCGTCGGCCACCGAATTGTAGGTGGCGGTAATGTCCGACTTCTGGTCGACGCGGGAATCCGGCAGCTCCACGTAATACGGATCCGCCGCCAGGATTTGGCTGGCCGCCACGCCGTAAGGCGCATTCGGCACGTTGGCGATGACCGTCTTGGTGAAGTTAGTCGGCAGGCCGGCGGAAATATCCACCCCGGACTTGTTCGACCAAAGTTCGAGATAGCCCTGGGCATAGGTGAAGACGTCGCCGACCACGAGGCTGCTGTAGTAGTCATGAAGATAAATCGGCGAGGCGGCGTTGGCCGCCAGGAACAGATCGTACGGACCCGAGGTACCGCCGGCTATAATATCCGCCTGCAACTGTCCGGTCGACTTGGATGTCGTCGTCACATAGTAGCCAGGGTTGGCGGTCTGGAATTTCGTGATGATCTCGCTGAGCGGAGTCGAGAAATTCGCGGCGACGCCGACGGTAATCGTCTGCGCATGAAGACTGAATGGCGCAACGGCCAAGATCGCCGCCAGAATTACCCTCTTACCAATGAACATAACCCTCTCCTATCCAAGTTGAATACAGGCTGATCCAGACCGGCAACTCCGATCAAATGATCAAAAAAATAAACCCCGCCGCCATCACACCGCCCCATACAGGCAAAAACAGCACCCCTCTCAATTATCAATAATCAAAAATATATTTATCAGTCGACACCCGTGACCACCTCACTGATCCATATGAATAAAATTATGGCACAGCTAAATTTTTTAAATATCAATATTGATATAACGCACGACAAGCACTACCCGGCGACACAAGAATTAATTAGATCAAACACAAGAAACATCACACAATAATGCGAATCAATTGATAAATTGCCGCATGCGATCCACACAAGACATAATAGAATGCCAAATGTAGTGACCGCAGCACTTCAGCCTATTAAGGCATACATCGCGCATCCCGTCCCGCGACAAAATGCCACATACGCATTTTCCTTATGATTTACAACATTTGACCTTACTCAAACCAAGCAATACTTATCTTAATTCATGGATAGCCACAAATAATCAATCCGTCCTGCGGAAGTTGTCGCAACCAATCATTGCCATCCCCACCATTATCGGATGCACGCCCGAAAGCTAAATTACATACACATGACTAAGCAAATATAACAGGCAGATAAAGTCGACATAACACAGAAAGCATCGACTTACCTCAATACAGCCCACAATAAGTTTTAGACTTTCACCGCAACAACATTCATATAACTTTAGGACACGAGAAAAGTTCTTGCTGCAACGAGTGCATACGATCTATGAATCCTTCGTTATGTTGTTTCATTATATAACGAAGGTCCTAACACCATAGGGCGGCCAACGATCTCGGCTCCCTTGGTACCGGCCAGCCGACGCGGGCATCGAAGCGGACGCCCCCTTACTTGATGACGGAAAGGCAATGGACATGATGTACAGCCCCCCTCGCCGGCATAGGGCCCTCAAGAGTTCCCTCCGCGATCGCCTGCCCCTGACCATGACGGCGGCGGCGGCCCTGCTGGTCTTCTCGCCGCCGGCCCAGGCGGCGCCGCAGGGGGGAACGGTGGTCAGCGGCGCGGCGACCATCACTCAGTCTGGCAACACCACCGACATCAACCAGTCGACCGGCCGGGCGATCATCAACTGGCAGAGCTTCAGCATCGCCGCCCCCGAGACGGTGAACTTCCATCAGCCCTCGTCATCCTCGGTGACGCTGAACCGGGTGATCGGCAACGAGAAGAGCATCATCGACGGCGCGCTCAACGCCAACGGCAAGGTCTATCTGGTCAATTCGGCGGGAGTGCTGATCGGCAAGGGGGCCAGCGTCAACACCGCCGGCTTGGTGGCCAGCACGCTGAACATCCGGGACGAGGACTTCAATGCCGGCCGGAACGTCTTCCAGAGTACGGGCGGCACGGGCGAGGTCACCAATCTCGGCACCATCACCGTCACGTCGGGCGGCTATGTGGCCCTGCTGGGCAAGACCGTATCCAACCAGGGGGTGATCTCCGCGACCAAGGGTACGGTGACGCTGGGCGGCGGCAGCAAGGTCACCCTCAACTTCAACGGCGATTCGCTGGTCAGCGTCAGCGTCGACGAGGGCACGCTGAACGCCCTGGTCGAGAACCGGCAGGCCATCTACGCCGATGGCGGCACGGTGATCCTGACCGCCAAGGCCGCCGACGAGCTTTTGGCGGCCCAGGTCAACAACGACGGCCTGATCCAGGCCCGCACCATCGACGACCTCAAGGGCTCCATTCAGCTTTATGCCCATGGCGGCACCGCCAATGTCGCCGGGACGCTGGACGCCTCGGCGCCGATTGCCGGCGACGGCGGCTTCATCGAAACCAGCGGAAGCAAGGTGAAGATCGCCGACAGCGCCGTCATCACCACCCTGGCCGCCACGGGCAAGGGCGGAACCTGGCTGATCGACCCGGACGGCTACACCATCGCGGCCAGCGGCGGCGACATCACCGGCGCCGCCCTGAAGGCCCGGCTGGCGAGCAACGGCACCGTCACCATCGCCTCGACCAACGGTTCCGGCAGTGGCGGCAACATCGACGTCAACGACGCGGTGAACTGGACCACCGACAGCGTACTGACACTGACCGCCACCAACGCCATCAACGTCAACAAGGCCATCACCGCCGACAGCGCCAATGCCGGGCTGACGCTGAACGCCGGCGGCAACGTCAACATCAACGCCGCCATCGCCCTGACGGGCGCCAACGCCGCCCTGGCGATCAATTACGGCGGCTGGAACGGCACCACCGTCACCACCCCGGCCAGCGGCAGCGACTATGTCATCCGCACCAAGGCCAGCTATGCCGGAACCACCCTGGACGCCAACGGCAATCCGGTCGCCAAGCAGGACACCAGCGGTGGCGTCTACGGCAGCGTGACCTTGAGCGGCGGCAGTTCCTCACTGAACATCAACGGCAAGACCTACACGCTGATTCACAGCATGGCCGACCTGGCAACCGCCACGAGCGCGACGAAGACGTATGCGCTGGCGCAGGACCTGGAGGCCTCCGGCACCACCTATTCCAACACCGTACGCGCCACCCTGGACGGGACGCTGGCGGGGTTGGGACACACCATCAGCAATCTGACCATCAGTTCTTCGACCGGCGGAGCGGCCGTCGGCCTCATCGGCCAGACGACGACGGGAAGCCTTATCCGCGACGTCGGGCTGGTGAACGCGCAGGTCAGCACCAGCGCCTCGGGCGCCTTCGTCGGCGCTCTGGTCGGCAAGAATCTGGCCAATATCAGTGGAGCCTATAGCACCGGCACGGTGTCCGGCGGGCTGAACAGCAAAGCCGGTGGCCTGATCGGTCAGAATTCGCAGGCGGCCGGGTTGACCACTACGATTTCCGACAGCTTCTCCGAAGCCAACGTATACGGCAAAGGGGTCGGCGGCCTGGTCGGAGCGGGGACCAATCTGGCGTTCTACCGCTCCTATTCATCCGGAAACGTATGGTCCACCGCCGGCGGGGCCGGCGGCCTGATCGGGACGGCCGGCAATACGAGCATCTACAATTCCTACCATACGACCGGCTCCGTCAAAGGCGCGACAGACTCCGCCGGGAACAGCGTTACGGCAAATGTTACATATGCCTATAATAACGGCGGATTAATTGGAAGCTCGGCAAGCAGCACAATTCCGCAGTATATCGAGAATTCATATACCAGCGGCGATATAACTGGCTTCTCAAACCTGGGCGGTCTGATTGGAAGCATTACCGCAACGACCGCAAATTATACAATTAACAACTCTTATGCTTCGGTCAATGTTGTAGGTTCCCAGGGAACAACCGATACCCAACTGTCATACCCGGGTATCGGCGGCCTGATCGGATCCGCAACCTTGGGCAGCGGCACGCTCAGGGTCACCAACTCCCACGCGGCCGGTACGGTAAAATATGCCGACAGCCAAGGAACAGCCGCCGGCGGTCTGATTGGGGCCATCACCGCCTCCAGCGCCGCTGTCATCGATACGTCCTATGCCAACGTCAATGTGACGGGGGCCTCGGCCGGTTCGTCGGCAGGCGGCTTGATCGGAATGACCTCCAGCCGGACCACCATCTCGAACTCCTACGCCACGGGAAATGTGAGCGGCTTCCTCTCGGTCGGCGGACTGGTCGGAAACAACGCCGGCACCACCACCAATTCCTGGGCCAGCGGCAATGTCGTCGGTGCCGGCAACCAAGTCGGCGGGCTGGCCGGAGCCAACACCGGCACGATCACCAATTCACATGCAAGCGGCTCCGTAACGGGCGCCGGCGCCCAAACCTGGACCGGCGGGCTGGTCGGCTCCAACTCGGGAACCATCGATCATTCCGATTTCAAGGGTGTCGTGAGAGGGCCGAGCGGGGTGACGGGCGGGATTGCCGGCACCAACTTCAACAGCGGCCGCATCGTCGAAAGTTATTTCAACAGCACCCTCAATAGCGGCCTGGGCGTCGCCAGCGGCTTTGTCCCCACGGGAAACAGCGCCGGCGTGGTGGTTGGGGGCGGAGGCCTGACCTCCGAGCAATTCAGCGACGTTCAATATTATCTCGATGGCACCATCAACCAAGTCCTGGCCGATAGGCAGAAGCGGAGCGACGCCACCCAGCAGGCGAACGCGCTGGTGGCCGCTAATATCGGCAAGGCGCCGACCACGGCGGCCGAGGTCACCGGTGCCGCCGGCGGGCCGGCCAGTCGCCGGTCGTCGGTGGACGACAAGATCGCGGCCGACAGTTCATCGAGCTACTCGGTCAACATCAAGAGCGTCGAGGTCGACGGCGTCCGCTTCAACCTCGACGAGGGCGAAGCTTCCGGCAATCGGAAATGACCGCGGCCGCCATCCAGCCCAGGCCTCCTCTTCATAACGGAATTTCGATCATGAGAATCACCGCCTTCGCCGGCGCCGCCGTGGCGCTGTCCGCCGTCTCCATGGCGGCCTCCCCCGCCCTGGCGGCGGGAGCGACTCCCGGCTACAACGCCGGAACCGCCTTGCACGAGGCGGAAAAGCCCAAGGCGCCGGTGGATAAGCCGGCGCCGGTGCCGGTCCTGCCCCAGGAGGAGGAGGCGCCGTTCGCCTTGCCCGACGGCGGCACCGTCTTCGTCCGCGACTTCCACCTCGAGGGCGCCGACCCGACCGACGAGGCCGAGGTGCGGGCGCTGCTGGAGCCGTACCGCAACCGGGACCTGAGCCTGTCCGAGGTCTACGAGGCGGCCGCCAAGGTCACCAACCATTATCGCGGCAAGGGCTTCATGATGGCCAAGGCCTACGTCCCCCGGCAGGATGCCGGGGCGGGGGTGCTGTCCATCAGGGTGGTGATCGGACGCTATGGCAAGACGTCCCACGACAACTCCTCGGCAATTCACGATTTCCTGGTGGAAGGCACCTTCGACGCAATCGTCGAGGAAGGGCAGCCCATCTCCAAGGACGGGCTGGAACGGGCCATGCTGCTGGTCTCCGACATGCCCGGCGCCCAGATGCCCACCGTCGCCACCGCCGCCGGGGCCACGCCGGGAACCTCGGACTTCATGATCAAGACCGATCCGACCAGCCGGCTGACGGGATACGTGCTGGGCGACAATTTCGGCTCGCGCTATACCGGCCGCGACCGCCTTTCCGCCGGAGTGGACCTCAACGCCCCCCTGGGGCTGGCGGACAAGCTGTCGCTGAGCGGCATGACCTCGAAGGCCGCCGGCCTGCAGAACGGCCGTGCCGCCTATGCCTTCCCGCTGAGCTACAGCGGGCTGCGCCTGGAACTGGCGGCGTCGCGCACCACCTACAAGCTGGGCGATATCTACCATGACCTGGAGGCGACCGGCATCGCCACCGTCTGGGAGGGGACGCTGTCCTATCCGCTGATCCGGACCAGCGCCGAGAGCCTGTGGATATCGGTCAACGCCGCCTCCAAGCGGCTGCAGGACAAGCAGTTCGACGTTACCACCGCGTCCAAGCGGGCCGAGACGGGAACACTGGCGGCGAGAAACACCACCTCGGGCACGCTGTTCGGCTTCAACCTCGGCACCGACGTCTCGTCGTCGCTGACCTTCGGCAATCTGCGCTTTCCAGATTCCGGCCAGGCCCAAAGCAACAGGGCGGGCGTCGACACCATCGGCGACTACTCCAAGTTCAATCTGTCGCTGGGCGCCACCCTGTCGTTCACCGACGAATTGTCGCTGACCGGATCGCTGAAGGGGCAAAAGGCGCTGATGGGCAAGAACCTGGACGGCAGCGAGCAGATGAGCATCTCGGGTCCGGCCGGCGTCAAATCCCATGTGGAGGGCGTGATGGGCGACAACGGCTACCTGTTCAACATGGAGGCCAAGTACACCCTGCCCGGCATCGCCGACTTCAACCACGCCGTCGGCCTGTTCACCGACATGGGCCGGGCCTACATCCAGGATCGCGGATACACCAGCGAACGGAACGGCACGCGGCTTACCGATGTCGGCCTCGGCTATTACGGCAATTTCCAATACGACACCAACCGCTACCTGGTGGGAAAGCTGCTGCTGACCCATGCGGTCGGTCAGCAGGTGGACGTCGGGGAAAAGAACGCCCGGACCAAGCTGCTGGGGCAATTGGGCATGACATTCTAACAGGGAGATACGAGAAATGGAGTGGCTGTCGGGTGCCGTCGATTACGGCATCATCGGGTTCCTGCTGGTCCTGAACGTCGTCGTCGTCGCCGTGGCGCTGGAGCGGGCGATATTTTACCGCGGCGTCAGGATCGAGCAGTTCAAGGACATCAAGTCCATGGAACTGGTGTTGAGCGAAAAGCTGTTCGTCATCGCCTCGGTGGGCAGCAACGCCCCCTATCTGGGGCTGCTGGGCACCGTTCTGGGCATCATGCTGACCTTCTACCAGATCGGCCTGGACGCCGGGGCCATGGACACCGGAAAGATCATGATCGGCCTGGCGCTGGCGCTGAAGGCCACCGCCGTCGGTCTGGTGGTCGCCCTTGTGGCGGTGGTGCTCTACAACACCCTGCTGCGCAAGGCCAAGGTGCTGATGCTGCGGTGGGAGATCGCCAATGGATGACAAGCCGTTCGAGAGCATGAACGTCATCCCCTTCGTCGACATCATGCTCGTCCTGCTGACCATCGTGCTGACCACCTCGAGCTTCATCGCCACCGGCCGGATCGCGGTCCACCTGCCGCAGGCCTCGCAGACGGTGCCGGAGAAGAAGGAGGAGCGGCGCATCGAACTCAGGCGCGACGGTGAAATCCTGTTCGACGACAAGCCGACCACGCTGCCGGCCCTCAAGGGCGAGTTGGCCGGACTGGGGCCCGAGACCTCGTTCATCATCCGCGCCGACCGCGAGATCTCGTTCCAGAGCTTCATCGACGTGGCCGACCTTCTGAAGACCCTCAACTTCTCCAAGGTCGCCATTCAGACCGAAACCCGCCGGTAAGGACCAACACCGTGGGCAAGCGCTTCTCGTTCCGGCACGGCCTCGTGGCTTCCATAGCCCTTCACGCCATTCCCGCGGCCCTGTTCGCGCTTCCCGCCCCCATCCCCGCGCCCAAGCAGGACCAGACCCTGGTGGTCCAGCTTCAGGGAGAGATCACCAACCGGCAGGTGGAGCAGAAGCAGATCGAGGAACGGAACGATCCGCCCCCACCCCCACCGCCGCCGCCACGGGAAAAGCCCAAGGTCGTGCCGAAGAAGGCGGTGATCCCCGACACGCCGAAGCAGGAAGCCCCCTCGCCGCCGCCACCCGATCAGAAGGCCGACATGCCGGGCAACGCCGATCTGCAGCAGCGGCAGGAGACCATCCGCCACGAGGACCTGGAGCGGGAAATGCTCAAGGAATATGCCCGTGCGATCCAGAAGCGGATGCAAAAGCATCTCATCTTTCCGGACGAAGCCAGGAAGATGGATATCCTGACCACCGCCACCATCACCTTCGTGGTGACCGGAAACGGCGATATCCGTAAGGAAACTCTCCGGGTGATCAAGTCCAGCGGCTTCGCCAGCCTGGATGCCAGCGCCCTGTCGTCGGCACTGGCCAGCGCGCCGTTCGAACCGCCGCCCAAGGAAATGCGCATCGCCATCCCCATCGGCTTCCGGGCACAGAATTAGGATGCCGGGCCGGGTCGCCCGCCTGTCGATCGTTCTGCTGATCCTGCTGGCAGCCGCTCCTCCCGCCGCCCTGGCCGCCGACCATGCCGACCGGCCGCCGGATCGGCCCCTTCGTCACCACGCCCTGGATCGGGAAGCACTCCGGACATACCTGGAGGCTCTGAGGAAACGCCTGCAGGACAATCTGGCATACCCGCCAGAAGAGAAAACGGCGGGCATCCACGGCATCGTCACCATCGCCTTCACCATCACCGGAAACGGCGATATCAGCCCGGAAACGCTGAGGGTGACCAAATCGAGCGGTGTCGCGACGCTGGATGCCGCCGCCGTGTCGACGGCATTGGCGGCGTCTCCCTTGGCCCCCCCACCAAAAGAGATGTCGGTCGAACTCGCCCTCGCCTTTCTGGCACCCTGGCGGCTGCCCGATGGCGTGAGCGAGAAATCGGTCATGTCCAGCGGCACCGGCGTCTTCGTCGATTCCACGGGCATGGTGCTGACGGCGCGCCATGTGGTCGAGAATTGCAAGAAGATCGCGGTGATGAAGGGGCGTATGCTGTTCCCGGTCCTCGGCTCCGTCATGTCACCCAATTCCGACCTCGCCCTCCTCCGTCTGGCCGTCACGGTCGAGAACCCGGCGATATTCGAGGCGGACGACACGCTGCACGACGGCGAGCCGGTCTTCTTCCTGGGCGACAACAACCTGCGCGCTGAGGGCGGAGACGATCATCCGAAGATCAGCAACGCCCTCGTCGCCGACAACCAGACCGCCGCATCGGCCAGGGAAGTCTTCGCCATCAACGGGACCGGCATGCCGGGCTACAGCGGCAGCCCGGTGCTGAATTCCAACGGCCGCGTCATCGGACTCGTCCTGGGCAAGCAGTCGGACCGGCCCAAAAAGGGGAGCATGGTCGACCTGATATTCACCGTCCGGTCGGCGACGACGGCCTCGATCAAGAAATTCCTGGGATCGGCGGGTGTTCGCTACGGCACCAGCAATGTATCCGACCAGCACGCCGCCGCGCAGCAGACCGTCGCCCGCCGTATCTCGGTCGGCATCATTTGCCGGTAGCGATGCCAAGGGCAAAATGGATTTAGCCCGGCCGATGCGCTATCATGCTGGGCCATCCCGGCGATCTGATACCCGGGAAAGATCACGCCATGCATCTGCTGCTGATCAATCCGAAATTCCCTGAAAGCTTCTGGAGCTTCAGGTGGGCGATTGACCACGTCCTGCCGGGCAAACGGGCGGTCAACCCTCCTCTTGGCCTGGCGACGCTGGCGGCGCTGTGCCCCGCCCATTGGCGGGTCGAGATCATCGACGAGAATATCGAAGCGGTCCCCCTCACCACCACCGCCGACATCGTCGGAGTGTGCGGCATGGGCGTCCAGTATGCCCGCCAGCGCGAATTGCTGGCCCGTTACCGCGAGCGGGGGCACTACGTGGTGGCGGGCGGCAGCTTCGCCTCCCTGTGCCACGACGACTATACCGAGGAAGCCCATACGGTGGTGGCCGGCGAGGCCGAGTACGTATGGCCGGAATTCTGCCGCGACTTCGAGGCGGGAGCCCCCAAATCCCTCTACCACGAGACCGGAACCGTGGCCCTGGCCGACTCGCCGGTTCCCCGCTACGACCTGCTCAGGCTGGACGCTTATTCCAACGTCACCATCCAGTTCTCGCGCGGTTGCCCGTTCCGCTGTGAATTCTGCGACATCATCGTGATGTTCGGCCGCCGCCCACGGGTCAAGGGCCTGGACCAGATCGAACGGGAACTGGACCAGTTGCGCCGCTTCGGCGCCCGCAGCGTGTTCTTCGTCGACGACAATCTGATCGGCAATCCGAAGGAAGCCAAGGATTTGCTGCGCTTCCTGGCCGAGTACCAGAAGCGGCACGGCTATATGTTCAGCTTCGGCACCGAGGCGTCGCTCAACATGGCCCAGGACGACGAATTACTGGGGTTGTTCCGCGCCGCCAATTTCGGCTGGGTGTTCATCGGCATCGAGACCACCGACCCCGTCGGCCTCAAGGAAACCGGCAAGACCCAGAACCTGCGCGAGGATACCCTGACGTCCATCCGGCGCATCTACGCCCACGGCATCGACGTGCTGGGCGGCTTTATCATCGGCTTCGATCACGACACCCTGGATACCTTCGAGCACCAGTACCGCTTCATCACCGAGGCGGGAATCCAATCGGCGATGATCGGTCTGCTCATGGCCTTGCCGCGCACGCCGCTGCACGAGCGGATGCAAAAGGAAGGGCGCCTGCGGCCCATCGAAAGGCACTCGGACAACACCTGCCTGACCACCAATATCGTACCGAAATGCATGAGTGCCGAGGCCATGGCCGCAGCCTACCAGACGCTTTACGGCCGCCTGCTCACCGGTCCGGAAATCGGCCGGCGCATCCGCAACAAGGCGGTGCATCTGCGCGTCCCGATCTATGGCAGCGGCTATTCCATGCGCCAGCGGGTCGGCATCGTCAGCCGCCTGCTGGTCAAGGGCATCCTGTCGGGAGGAATCTCCACCCTGGTGCCATTCCTGCGCAGCTTCCCGTTTCTGACGCCGTCACGGATTCCCATGGTGATTTCCGATTGGATCATCGGCCTGTCCATGAAGGCGTTCGCCGAACGGCACCTGGCCGGTGCCGTCCAGCAACAAAAAGCCGACTGAAAGCCGCCTTCAATCCGGCTTGGGGCTTGGCGGCCCCGCCACCCGCGGCGGCTTCTTGCCCATTCGGCTGTCGTCGGTGAAGATCGATACCGGCGGCGGGGCCTTCTTCACCGCCGCCTTGGGCTTTTTCGGCTCGCGGCCGCTGCGCTTTTGTCCCTTGGCCATCTCTATTCTCCTGTTCGCATCAGGCGATCACGGGACCGCACTGGCGTGTTCCGGACGCGTGAGGCCGCATCCTTGAATCCCTGGCTCCACCGTTCCCGCTCGACCGGCAGCAGGTATGGATTGAGGCGATCAGCCTCTCCGTCCAGATCGGCCGGATCGGTATCGGCATATTGCCGTCCTACGCCCCACCCTCCGGCGTAGATGCGGCTGAGCTGGAACGACGTACTGTCGGACATGGGCCCCCTTTCCTCCGGCTATGACGTCAGGGCGCTGCAATAGCTCCGCCAGGCGGGAGCCAGATCGGCGGGCTCGTCGAAATCGATGCTCACCACGCTTTGATCAAAGCGGGTACCCCGACCGAAATGCCAGTCACCCGACGGATGCGAGGCGTTGAGGAACAAAGCCAGCTTGTTCATCCCCTCGATCCCCGGCGAGACGGGAAAGGTCATCATATTGACGGCCATGTCCGATACTCCTTCTGTCGCGGCTCAACCGAGATGGGGACGCAACCCGATCCAGATCGCGAGGATCAGGAGCAAGGCAAGCGGAACGAGAACCGGTGGAACCATCCATTCCTTCGCGGAACAGCAGGACTTCTGCATTGGGGCGTTCATTTTTCATCCTCCGCCGACGCAAATCACCGCCAGCGATGAATATATAATACCGTATGATAATATTGCAATTTACAGCTCGAAATAAATTCAAACGCTATTTTCCGACGATACGGAATAATATTTCTCAGGATTTTTAGCCATTATTGAGAAAGTATCCGTCCGATAGAAATCAACGGACATATCGATAGCCCGAGGGGAAGGGACGAGGTGAATTCGCGATGTATTCCGATCAGGCTCGATCCGATCTAAGTCCGCGCCGTCCGAGTGCCCTGGCCTTCGCCGATGCCAGGGAAAACAACGCCGGGAAGGCCCCGACATTAATTTACCGGTGGCGGCCATGATCGGCTGCGGCCACCGGACATGGCCGGGTGACCAAGCCGTCGGTTGACGTGGCGAGACGAGGCGGCTCAGAGTAGCGGAGAACTGTCGCCATGCCGCCAACAATCGGGGGTGGATGCGTTGGACGATCCATACAAAACACTCGGCGTTGCACGCGACGCCAGCCAGGAAGACATCCGCCGCGCCTACCGCAAGCTGGCCAAACAGCACCATCCCGACCTCAATCCGGGCAATACGGCGGCGGAGGAGCGGTTCAAGGCCATATCGGCTGCCAATGTCCTCCTGTCCGACCCCATCAAGCGCGGCCAATTCGATCGGGGCGAGATCGATGCCGCCGGACAGGCGCAGCCCTCGCGGCCGTCCTATCGCGACTATGCCGAGAGTGAGCACGGCCGCCGCTACGGTCCAAGTCGACAGGCGGGAGGATGGAGCGCCGAGGATATCAACGACATATTCGGCGCCATGTTCAACGAGGGGCCCCGGACCACCGGCAAGCACCGCATGCGCGGGCATGACGAGCACTACTCGTTGACAACGGATTTTCTCGACGCCGTCAATGGCGCGACACGGCGGCTGACGCTGCCCGACGGCCGCACGCTGGACGTGAAAATTCCACCGGGAACGGCCGATGGTCAGACCCTGCGCCTGCGCGGCCAGGGCGGTAAAGGGGCAAGTGGCGATCCCGATGGCGATGCCCTGATCAAAATCAGCGTCGCCCCGCATCGCTATTTCAGACGTGACGGCCAGGACATCCGGCTGGAATTGCCTGTCACCTTGGCCGAAGCCGTCCTTGGCGGTTCCATCGAGGTGCCGACACCCGGCGGCCCGGTGCGAATGCGCATCCCGCCCCACTCCGACAACGGAACGGAGCTTCGGCTGCGGGGGCGGGGCGTGCCGGCCCATGGCGGCCGGGCCGCAGGCGACCTGTACGCCACCTTGCGGTTGGTGGTCGGAACGCCGGACCCGGCATTGGAGGAATTCCTTCGCACCTGGAAGCCGGAACACCCGACGGACCCGAGGCGGGGGATGGAGGCGAGGCAATGATCACCATCGATATCCTCGTGACGCAACTGTCCGGCCTGCAACGTCAGGACCTGGAGCGATGGATCGCCAACCAGTGGATTCGACCCGATGACCACAACGGCGACTATGTATTTCGGGAGATCGATGTGGCGCGGGTCCGTCTGATTCAGGAACTGCGCGATGAAATGCAGGTCAACGAGGAGGCTCTGCCCATCGTGCTGTCACTGCTTGACCAGTTGTACGACCAGCGTCGCCGCATGCGGGAGCTTTGCGACGCGCTCCGCCGGACGGCTCCCGAGGAGGTGCGCCAGACCTTGGCCCGGCACCTGGCCGATCATATGCCCTGATACCGGGGAAGGGCAGCAGCGGGAGAGTGGCCGTCGACATCAAGGCATCGCGTGAAGACTCCGCACCGGCCGCCGGCGACGAGAGGAAATGGTGGTTGGCCGAACCTTCTCCTTCTACCGCGAAGGCCAATGCCGCAGCCCTCCCAGAGCCCGATTTATTTGGGGATCACGTCCAACAGAGCTGTGACGCGATGGTCCCATGTGTGGGCTCCGGAATAAATTTGCAGAGCCTTGTGAGTCATGGCCTGCGCCTCGACCGGCCGATTGACCAAATCCATGATCCGCTCACCGGCGGAACAGTCATTATAGTCGATCGCCACCGCCGCCCCCGGAGTGACGAATTCGGTCTCAATGAACGAGTTCACCTCAGATGCGACAAGGCATCCCCTGGACATCCCATAAAAAACTCGGATCAACGTACTTGACCTCAAATTAATGGTATCATTCAGCATTACTTTTGTATCATTCATTACATCAAGCAACCCACGAAACCCAATCGACCCCATGAATTCAATATTTGTATTATTACGCTTAAAATCATCGGATGCATTGCCATAATATTGAATTGGCAAGTGACGTAAGCACCTAAACATGCGGTGGCGGCGCAAGGTCCGGGCACGATAATCGAGCCTCCTTATGAGCTCGATTAGATTTGTTGTCGTTGCGACAATCTCAGTGCCCGCAAACAACCGCGCAACAATTTCATAAACATCACACTGGCCATCCATTATCTCTGAAACCGCTTCGTCGGCGAGACGGCAATAAAGAGGGTCCTTCAGCCCCATCTGTTCGCAGAATTCCTGGTTTGAGACCTCCGCCTCGATCGTGCCAGCAAAGATTGCCGGTATCGAACGCAGCCCCATGGGGCGCGGCTCGGCGACCGGCGCCCCTCCGGCCTGCGGAAAGAGGAAGCAGGAGGACGCCGGAACTCCAAGCTTGTCCATGACCGCGAGATGCTCCCGCTCCATGAGTCCGTAGTGCCGAAGTGGGCGAAGGCTTGGATCCGCGGCGATCCCCGCCTCCATTTCAGCGACCCCCTTTCCCAACAGGGCAGGGTGGTCCAGAAATAGGGAAATGTAGGGAGCCTTTATCCCCCCCAGCACGCCAAGTGCGCTGGGGTCGTTTGCCCGAGCAAGGGCGGGGGCAAAATTGAAGAGCAGCAGATAGCGCGGCCACCCCGCACCCAGTGCCACTATTTGAAGCAGCTTTATGTGCTCGGGATTATCTGGATTGATACAAATGCAGTCGTCACCCCGACGGTGAAGCGCTGCAGCAATATCCTCCATCATTACAGTCCAATAGCTATCAGAGACGCCGCCATAGACCGATGTATTGAAGAGAATCATCCCAAAAGAACTTAGATCTGCCATTCTTATCACCACTTTTATCAATTAAATAATTATGATTGATACCTGTGCTTCATATGAGACTCGCAAAATCCCACTATGGACAATGCCGCCGATGATACTGCTCATTGCTCCGGATTGCCGATGGTATGGGCGCTCACGCGATTTCCTCCACCCCGGCGACGGCCGTCAGCACTGAATATGCGCACCACCTCACGCATCCGTCACGGGCAAATTGTGCCGCATGAGAACTCGCGTTGGATGTCGGCCGGCACGTCGCCAAGGAGCGAAACAAATGCATCGGTGCCGCCGGTGAAGGGGAACGGCAGCCGGGGAACCTGCTGGTGTCGGCGTTGCCGGCATGGATGGCAAATCCCCCATCACCCAATGGCTTTGCATTGCCCGCTTGATGTGGCTCAGGCGCCCTCCGTCGCCACGGCGGGCTTACGGCCGCTCAATCGCAGGGCGTTCTGCAGCAGATTGAACCAGAAGTGGGAGCCCAGCGACGCCGCCAGGGCAGTCATCATCCAGCCGACCAGCTTGCCCACCCAGCCCAGGGCCGATTGCGGCTTGTCATAGGGAATGAGGTTGGTGAACTTGTCCAGGGCGTCCATTGACGCCTTGATGGACTTGCCGGTGCCGTCCGGAGCCGCCGGCTCGGCAGCCGCCTGCTCGGTTTTCGCAACCATGTCGACCAGTGCGCCCCTATCCTTGGTGGACATCGTCGCCAGCCCACGGGTGAGTTGGATGGAATCCACGTTGCATAGCCCTGCCGCCAACAGGGAGAACACGAACAGCACCATCTGGGTCTGGCGTTTGTACACACCCGACAGCCGCTCCATGGCGCCGTCGAACCACTGTTCCGCCGCCGCCTTGAAAGCCTCCGGGTCGTTGCCGGTCGCGCGCAGCAGAGCCGCGACCGGCGCCTTGACCGACACCCCGGCGAACCCGCCGTTCTGGCCGACCACGTCGGTCAACACCATGGCGAACAGTTTGGGATCGATGTAGCTAGGGCCGCGCCCGCCCCCCGGCTGCACCATCAACGGATGACCGTAGACACGTGCCGCCAGCGACCGCAGGTCCGGGTCGTCGAGCAGCTTGCCGATCCCGTCCTTCAGGGTCCCTGCGCGCCAGCCGAGAATCGTCGCCCCCAATTCGACCAGGGACGAGCCGATCACCGCCATCACCAGATAGATGAAGGCCAGCACGGCGGCGATGTCGACGATTGCGGTCCACGCCATGATGTCCTCCTCAACCGATGGAGACGCCGGAAACCTTGCGCACCAAGCCGCCGAGCAGCGGCATCGTCTTGAAGAAACCCAGCTTTCGCGAATCCAGGGTATAGGTCGCCGCACCGTTCTGCGTGATATCCGAACACCAGGCCTTGTGAGTGCCGCCGTCGGGCACCTCGCAGGCCTTGACCAGGGTGTTCTGGACCACGATGGCATCCAGGCCGGTATCCTTGACGATGCCCGCCACGGTGCGAAGGTCAAAGCTGGAGTCGGTCAGCCGGGCCAATACCTCCCGCTCATCCGACTTGAAGTTGCGGAGCCGCAGAGGATTGGCCTCGCTCAGGCCGCCCGGCCGCGGGCCGCCGCCGTCCTCGGGCGGAAAGGTATCGCCGACACAGTCGTCGATTTGGTCACGGCGGATCAGGTCGGCCAGGATGGCCAGGCGCGCCGCCTCGATTACTTTGTCACGGATCGACCAGAACGGGATCGTGTTCCAGGCCACCTTCAGCAGCCAGCGCAGGAAACCGCTGCCCACCTCCTGCTTCAGCAGCAACGGCACCAGCTTGTCGGCGCGGCTGCCGATGTGCTGGACCAGGGTTGAATAGGCCACCATCGACATCCGCGGCCAGTCCGGCTGCCCAATTTCGGTCCCAAGGACGCCGGTCAGCGGCACGATCGGCAAGTCCTGAAACGTCTGTCCCGCCGACGGGTTCATGCCATCGCCGCCGAACAGGACGTTGCTGTTGGGCAAGGTAAAATGGCTGCGCAGGAATTCCTGGCAGTTGCGCTGGCCGAGTTGGAAGTCATGGCGGCGAAAGCTCTCATCGAGGAAGCCGCCGAAGCCGCCCAGCAGCCCGCAGGCGATGTCCTTCGACGTCACGTCCGTGCTGTCCGTGCGTTTGGGCGCGATCAGGAAACGGCTGTAAATGTCGGGGGCGGCCGCAGCCACCAGTTCATCCGCTTTGAAGCGGGCCTGTTGCATGAAGGTCGGCAGCAGCGCCTTGATCACCGCCATCAGCCGGTCATCAAGGCTGTCGGCGCGGGGAAAGGCGTACCCCTCGGGAAACGGCGCAACCATGATCATGGCACGGTTGGCGGTACCGCCATCGCGTTGGTTGCGGTCGAGGTCATCCTTAACGGCGTAGCGCGCCAGTTCGAACGGCTCGTTGTTGATGGCGCCGCCATCGACGGTGACGAAGTCGAAGCGGTCGCCCACCGGCGACCAGTCCTTGGGCCAGGCTGGGCTGACCGTGGCGCCCTCGGTCGGTATCGGCCACTGCCGGCCCTGGTAGTCGTCCCTGGCAGCGTCAAGAACCCGAGCCGCCAGCCCGACCGGAAACGCACCGGTGGCCAAAGCGCTGCGACCGGCCTCGCCCCATTCGCTGTCCTTGCCGGCCTGATTGAGCCGATCTGCCACCAAGGTCTGGCCCGGATCCTGACCGGCCCATGCACTGGCCACCGCAGGATCGCCGCCCAGGCCGGTGACCTTGTAATGCTTACGGTCACCATGGTTGAGCATCCGATAGACGTCGCCGTTGGCGAACGCGATGTCGTATTCGATACCGCGCAGATTGGTCTCGGTGAGGTACAGATGGAGGGGCTCGGCCAGGAAGGGCATAGCCGGCGGCAGCGGCGGCGGTGAGGGAACCGCCAGGGCCTTGTCGCAGATATCGTCGAGCAGCCTGGCATTCAGCAGCGACAGGACCTTACCGTCCGCCAGATCCTCGTCCGACAGCAGGCAGATCCCGTCCGACACCATCGCCACGGCCTTGACCCAGGCCCGATACAAATCGGGCAGGGCAGGGTCGGCGGGGTTCGGGGCGGGTTGCAGGCCGCGGGCCAGGGCGATGGTGCCCAGTACCGCCGTCATCCCGCCCGCCGAGGCCCCCGACATGGCAACCAGACGGACCTTGTGGCGAGTGTCATCTCCGCTCCGTTCGGCCTCCCACGCCGCCAAGGCGCGGACCAGGAAGTCGAAAACCCCGGCTGTGTATGCACCCGCCGAAATCGCACCGGCCATGGTCAGGCCAATCCGAAATTCTCGTGCCATCCGCCCCTCCCCCTGCCTTTGGACCGGTGGCTATCGAAGATCAGCCATAAACCGGAGATTTGCAAGCAGCAACTAATAGAGGATTTCCAATGTAGCGTCGGGCGAGTTCAGCTACGAACAATTCACAAATGGTGGCAAATAATCTCATCCTCACTGTCCTGGCGGCTCACCTCCGGCTCCACACCAGTTCCCCTCTTCGGACGGGAACAGCGCCGCGCTGATGGGTTCGGGCGGGCTGGAGTGGCGTGGGTTAGCCACTCCGCCTTCCTTCCGTCCGGTTTCCTCTCCCCACTCCCGGACAGTTCCCGGAACGGCGGAAGCCTTAAGCCGCAAAGCCCATCAACTTGAATCGATGCCTACGGGGACGGCCGCTCCATCATTGACACGCGACCCAACCAAATGGTTGGATGTTATTCATAGCCGGGAGATGGCCTCCAATGGCCGCCACAAACCCGGCCCAACGGTCGAAAGGGAGCGAAGGATGTCGACATCTCATTTGGTTCTAGTGGCCGCCCTTATCGGGGCCACGGCGGCTCCGGCGATGGCCGCTGGAGAACGCGGCAGCGAGGCCGATGCCCAAATTCTTCTCGGCAAGGCGGTAGCCCACATCACCAAGGTTGGGACCGAACCCGCGCTGAAGGATTTCAGCGACAAGGGGGGGCCGTTCGTTGACCGTGACCTCTACGTGCTCTGCGAGGATTTCAACGGAAAAATCCTCGCCCATGGGGGGAATCCGACTCTGGTGGGGCGAGACACGAAAGGATCGGAACTGACGAGCCAGTTCATCCAGGTGGCTTCGTCGCCGTCAGGCGAAGGAGCCGTAAATTACGACTGGGCCGATCCGGTGACCAAGAAGGTCGCCAAGAAAACAACCATCATCAAGAAATCGGGACAGATATTCTGTGGGGTCGGGTTCTTCAAATAAGACGTCGTAAAACGAGGTTCCAATCATTAGTGATTGGAACCTCATCACCAAGTACTAACCTCTCCCAATGGAATTGCCTTACTATGGATATGATTGCACGTTGGATTCGCTCACTTCCACTCCATACAAAAATATACATGACTCCAATCATACTCATCATATCAATGGCGATTCTCGCGGTAATATTCAGCATCGGAATGAAAGGGTTATCCGACGCCTTGTCGGAGGTCAGGACATCCTTCGCCGCCGAACGCAAGATCGAACAAACACGCCTCCTGGCAGCCAGCATCGAGGCCGAACTCTATCGCCTCCTCAACTGGCAGGCGGCGGGAGTCGACAGCGGCAAGATCATGGAAGGTGAGAAGAATATCCGGGGGAAGATCGAAATTATATCCGCCGAGGGCAGTTCCCAGCCCGATATGAACGAGGCGATTGGACGCTTCTCGAAATCCACCAACGACGTCATGGATATCTATAAGGACGACACGTTGATGGCTCTCATGCTCATGAAGGCAAACGAGAAGCAGTATGACTTTCTTGTCCAGAAACTTGATCATGTCATCGATAGATCAGCCAAGCACAGCGACTCCATTCATGAAAAATCCATTCTAATCACCAATGCATCCGAAGCCAGATATTTTGCCATATCATTCCTGTGCTTCATTATCGGCGCCACCGTCATGGTCGTCATGTGCCGGCTCATCGCCAATTCCATCGTGGGAATGGCAGCCGCCATGAACGATCTTGCCAAGGGGCAACTGGACACGCCGGTCCCCTCCGCCGACGAGCGCGATGAAATCGGCCTGATGGCCCAGGCCGTCCTGGTCTTCCGGCAGAACATGATCCGGGCCGGGGAACTGGACCGCGAGCGTGAAGGCCAACGGGCAAGAAGCGAACGTCGCAGCGCCATGCTGGAAGATTCCACCAAAACGTTCGATACGGCGATCAACGAAACCCTTCAGTCCCTGGCGGCGGCCATCGAGCAGGTTCAGTCCACCGCCCGCAGCCTCACCACCAACACCACCAGCAATCGCCAACAAGCCGATTCCGTGGTCGACGCGGCCGGTCACGCGACGGAGAATGTGGGCACCGTCGCCGCGGCCGCCGAGCAACTTTCCCACTCCATTCGCGAGATCGAGCGCCAAGCCAACCAATCCACGCGGATATCGGATCAGACGACCGGCGAAATAGAGCGGATCGAGGGGTTGGTGCGCGGGCTGACCGATGCGTCGGAGCGGATCGGCAAGGTCGTCAACCTGATCGACAACATTGCCGGACAAACCAACCTTCTCGCCCTGAACGCCACCATCGAGGCAGCCCGCGCCGGCGAGGCCGGCAAGGGATTCGCCGTGGTCGCCAGCGAGGTCAGCGTGCTGGCCCATGGCACGGCCAGGGCGACCAAGGAGATTGCCGATCAGATTTCCAACGTACAAGCCATCAGCCGCGATACCGCCGCCGCCATCGCAAGCATCGCCACCCGCATTTCGGAGATGCACGACATCACCGCGACCATCGCCGCCGCCGTGGACCAGCAATCATCGGCGACCTCGGATATCGCCCGGAACGTACAGGAGGCGGCCGAAGGCACCCGGGCGGTCTGCACGACCATCGGCGACATGAAGCTTTCCATCGACTCGACGGGCACCGCCGCAACCGACCTGTTCGCCTCGGCCCAGCGCCTGGTCCTGGAAGCGGAACACCTGCGCGGCGAGGTGGATCACTTCCTTCTTGCCGTGCAAAGCGCCTGAGAAATATTCCGGAGCCTCGTCATCGAGAACTGCCCGTATGAAACGATTTCAGAACCTTCGAAAAGTTGAGAGCCGCCCTCTGCGGCTTCTTATTGGGCGGCAATACACAAAAGACGTCCATGCGGAGTTCTGGCCCTTCCACCGGCAGCTTCACCAATGACCCGGCCTCGACGGCGCCGCGCACCAGGCGGTCGGGTCCACAGAAGATTCCCAAGCCCATGATCGCCAGTTCCTGAATGACCGCCCCCTCCTGCACCTGATACGCCACGGAATAATTGGAGATTCCGGCGCTTCCCAGCATGTTGTGAACCATCTGGCCGAAACGGCCGGCCCGGCGGGGGGTAATGAACGGATAGGCGCTCAGCTCCGAGGGCCGCACACGGTCGCGCTCGGCAAGAGGATTGTTGGGCGGGGCGAAGAACGAGAACGGCTCGCTGCCGATCCGTTCGCACGGGAGATCGAGCACCGGCCCGAACGCCAGAAGAAAGCCAAGATCGGCGCGCCCTTCGATCAGGTCCTCGACCACCGTTTCATAGCGCTCCACGTTGACGGTGAAGTCGATCTCCGGATGGGCCTTGGCGTAATCGGCGAACGGCGCGCACAGCCAACCGGTCGCCACCGCCCGCTGGCAGGAAATCACCAGGGGCACCTGTCTGGTCTTTTTCGGCGGCAGGGACAGGTCCTGGGAAAGTGCGGCGGCCTTCTCGAGCAGATCGACTCCCCTCTCATAGAGGCGGCGCCCGGGTTCGGTCAGGATCGATATGGTTCCCCGCCGGCGCGTGAACAATTCGCAGCGAACCTGCCGCTCCAGCGCCTGGATGTGGTTGCTGACCGACGGGTGGGCGATTCCCAGCCGCTCCGCCGCCCCGACGAAGCTGCCGGCATCCACCACCGCGATGAAGACCTCCAGCCTGCGAAATGTCGACGGAAACATCCTGCGCCCCTTGACTGATATTCGGCTCCGGGCGCCTGAACACCCTTGAACAGCCTCATCATAACACGTCCCACCCCTGAACGTACAATCCAACCAGTTGGTTGACTTTACCGTCCAGCCATGGTCAGATATCCCCATGGATAGGTGGTCCCGGTTACAAATCTCTGATTTGGCAATCGAATTTGGATAGCCCACGACGCTTTGAAATATGACGGCTGAATTCGGCCGTATCGCGAGAAGGATTATAAATAGTCATGAAGATCACAAAACTTGAAATTATCCCGATTTCCACACCTTTACGCCGCCCCATCGTGATGGGTGGTGGAACCGTTACCGCTATTCACAGCATCATTCTTAAAATTCATACCGACGAGGGTCTGGTCGGCTTTTCCGATTCCGGCGACACCTCGTCGTGGTATCGTGGCGAGACTCAGGATTCCATGGCCGCCATGATCGGAGACTTCTTCGCGCCGCAGATCCTGCTCGGCGAGGACCCGACCAAGATCGAGAAGATCGTCGGCCGCATGGACATAATGGCCCGCGACAACAATCAGGCCAAGGCAACCGTCGACTTCGCCCTTCACGATCTGGTGGGGAAGATCCTGGAAACGCCGGTCTACAACCTGCTGGGCGGCAAGACCATCGACCGCGTCCCGCTTGGCCTGGTGCTGTCGGCGGGCAAGCCCGAGGTGCTGATTCCGGACTGCCTGGCCATCCTCAAGGAAGGCTACAGTTTCCTCAAGATCAAGACCGGCAACGCCACCCTCAAGGAGGACGTGGCCACCATCGCCGCAGTGCGCGAGGCCGTCGGATACGACGTCAATCTGTTCATCGACGTCAATGGATTCTGGACCTACGATCAGGCGCTGAACACCATCCGCGCGCTGGAGAAGTTTAACCTCTCCATGATCGAGCAGCCCCTTCCCGCCTGGGATATCGAGGGCATGGCCCGGCTGCGCGGCAAGGTTGCCACTCCGATCTACGCCGACGAATCGGCGCAGGAGCTTCACCACCTCATGGACATCATCAACCGGCGTGCCGCCGATGGCCTGATGATCAAGACCCAGAAGGCCGGCGGCCTGGTCAAGTCCAAGCGTTGGCTGACCATGGCGCGCCTGGCCAACATGCCGGTGATCTGCGGCTGCATGGTGGGCTCCGGTCTGGAAGCCAGCCCCGCGACCCATCTGCTGGTCGCGGACGACTGGATCGCCCGCTTCCCGCAGGAAAATGCCGGTCCGCTCCACATTCACGACGTTCTGAACAGCGGCTCGATCACCGACGATCTGGCCCTGAACGGCCCGCGCTTCGAGGGCGGCTTCCTCTATCCCAACGATGGTCCCGGTCTCGGCATCGACATCAACGAGGATCTGCTCCAGCGCCTGATCACGCCGGGCAAGTCCATTCGCGTCATCACCGCCTGACCCTCGCCCCATGGCCGCGCAGACGCGGCCATGGGCTCCCCACCCAGCGCCGGACTTTCCAAACCGACAGGTGAAACACACATGGCGACTTTTTCTTTGACCGGCGGCCTGAAGGGCTTGCGCATCCTCGATGTCAGCCAAGCCCTGGCGGGGCCGTTCTGTACCCAGATGCTGGCCGACCATGGCGCCGACGTCGTCAAGGTCGAACCCCCCGAGGGTGAAATGGCGCGCCGCGTCGGCCCATTCACCCAGGACGACACCGTGCGGGCCTATGGCGGCATGTTTCAATGCTGCAACCGCAACAAGCGCGGTATCGCGCTGGACCTGAAGCATCCCGAGGGCCGCGAGGTCTTTCTGAAAATGGCAGAATCCGCCGATGCCGTGGTCGAGAACTTCCGCGTCGGGGTCATGGACCGGCTCGGCCTGGGATACGAGACCCTGGCCGAGCGCAATCCGCGCCTGGTCTACACCTCCATCCGCGGATTCGGCGACCCGCGCGGCGGACGCAGTCCCTATGCCGACTGGCCCGCGGTCGACATCGTTTCCCAGGCCATGGGGGGACTGATGGGCCTCACCGGTCCGGATGCCCATACGCCGATCAAGGTCGGCGCCGGCCCCGGCGACGCCATCCCCGGCCTGTTCGCCGCCTACGCCACCATGGTGGCATTGTGGGAAGCCCGCACCTCGGGCAAGGGGCAGTATGTGGATGTCGGCATGATCGACAGCGTCCTGGCCTTCTGCGAGCCGGTCACCAACATCTACTCCTATCTGGACAAGGTTCCCGGACCGGTCGGCAACCGCAACCCCGAGATCAGCCCCATGGGCGCAGTCCGCGCCAAGGACGGCTGGGTCGCCATCGCGGTACCGCCCGGGCGGATCTGGGAGATCTTCTGCCAAGCCATCGGGCGGCCCGAGTTGATCAAGGACCCCCGTTTCGCCACCGAGCGCGCCCGGGTCGAAAACACCGACGAGGTCTATGCCGTCGTCGAGGATTTCACCTTGCGCCACACCAAGGCGGAGCTTTCCGCCATCCTGGGCGGCAAGGTCCCGTTCGGGCCGGTCTACGACGCGGCCGACATCTTCGCCGATCCCCACTACCAGATTCGCGACATGCTGCCCCAGGTCGAACAGCCCGGCTCGGCTCGGCGGGTCACCGTTCCCGGCGTTCCCCCCAAGTTGACCCGGACTCCCGGCGGTGTCCATGTTAGGGCGCCCCTGCTGGGGGAACATACCGACGAGGTTCTGGCCGCGTTGGGATTCGGCGAGGAACAGCTCACCCAATTGCGCAAGTCGGGAGCCATCGCCTGATTTGTGCATCCGGGGGGACCGGTGTCGCTCCTCTCTTCGCCGGTCCCCCGCAAGGCTTAGTTTCAGGGAGAATCACATGATGACCGAGGGCAAGGGACCACTGGCGGGCGTCCGGGTGGTGGAATTCGCAGGCATCGGGCCCTGTCCGTTTTCCGGGATGCTGCTGGCCCAGATGGGGGCGGAGGTCTTGCGGATCGAGCGGGCGGGGCACGCCGATTATCTCCCCATTCCGCCGCAGTTCGACTTTCTCAATACCGGCAAGACCCGATTGGCGGTCGATCTGAAAAGTCCCGAGGGACTGGCGCGTCTGATGGACATCATCGCCACCGCCGAAATCGTAATCGAGGGATACCGTCCCGGCGTCATGGAGCGCCTCGGCCTCGGTCCCAAGGACTGCCACGCCCGCAATCCCCGCCTGGTCTACGGCCGGGTGACCGGCTGGGGCCAGGACGGCCCCTATGCCGCCGAAGCCGGGCACGACATCAACTACATCGCCATCACCGGTGCCCTTCATGCCATCGGGCCGGCCGGCGGCCCCCCGGTACCGCCCCTCAATCTGGTCGGTGATTTCGGCGGTGGCGTCTATCTCTGCTTCGGCGTCGCCGCCGCCCTGGCATCGGCACGTTCCACCGGCAGGGGGCAGGTGGTGGAAACCGCCATGGTGGATGCGGCCGCCCACCTGATGACCTTTCTCTATGGCCTGCGTCAGGCGGGACTGTGGTCGCTGGATCGCGGCGACAACGAGGCCGATGGCGGCTTCCCGTTCTATGGCGTCTATCAGGCCGGCGATGGCGGCTGGCTGGCGGTCGCCGCCGCCGAGATGAAGTTCCGTCTGGCGCTGATCGACGGTCTGGGCCTCGATCGCGATCTGGCCAAGCGGGCGGCATCCCGACAGGCCTGGCCGGACATCCGCAGCCAATTGGCCGAAGCCTTCGCCACCAGATCGCGCGACGAGTGGTGTGATCTTCTGGCGGGAACCGACGCCTGTGTCTCGCCGATCCTGCACATGGACGAGGCTCCGAGCAATCCCCACGCCGTCGCCAGGGGCTTGTTCACCACGGATAACGGCGTGGTCCGTCCCGCGCCGGCTCCACGATTTTCCGAGGGCAGCAGCGCACCGTCCTTTGCCGAACCGGGTGCTCTGCTGGAACGGTGGGGGTGCCCCTGAAACCTCACCGGGGCGGCCTGGAGGAGGTCTCCGGGCCGCCCGACGACCATCACGTCCGGTGCCGGGACAGCAAGGCCGGCAGGGCGCCCTTGGCGACCTTGCCGATGGCCGTCCGCGGCAGTTCATCCAAGACCAGAAGGTGGCGGGGAATTTTGTAGCGGGCGATCCGCCCGTCGCAGTAATCCTGAATCGTCTCAAGGCTTACCGTCGCGCCGGAAACCGGGACGACCGCCGCGCAGACCACCTCGCCGAACTTGGCGTCCTTCATTCCGAAGACGGCCACCTCGGATATCTGGGGATGGGAGGCGAGCACCTTCTCCACCTCCATGGGAAAGATGTTCTCGCCGCCCGAGATGATCATGAAGTTCTTGCGCTCGACGATGGTGAAGAAGCCATCCTCCTCCTGGCGCGCCATGTCTCCCGTATAAATCCATCCGTCCCGGATGGCATCTCCGGTCGCCCTTTCGTCGCTCCAATAGCCGATCATTCCGCTGGTTTCCGCGGCAACGACGATTTCGCCGACCGCACCGATGGGCACGTCGTTACCCTCGGCGTCGATGATGCGGCTAAGGGTATTGAAGACCGGCCGCCCGGTCATTCCCGGATGATACCGGTGTTGCTCGGGCCGCAGGCACGAAATCAAGCCGGCATCGGTCGTTCCATATCCCTGGAAGAAGTCGGCCTTGAAGACCGTACAGGCTTCGGCCAGCAGTTCCGGAGCGATGGGCATGGCGCCGTAGTGAATCTTGCGCAAGGTGCCCAGATCGTATTTCCCCGATTTGGCAACCGGCGTCACCATGGCCAACATGGTGGGAACCCAGTGCGTCAGGGTGACGCCATGCCGGGCGACATCCGACAGAATCCGATCGGCATCGAAGCTTCCGCGATAACAGACCACCGTGGCCCCGACCATGAGGGCGGGGTTGAGGACGGAGGCAAACCCTCCATTGTGAAACAGCGGTACCGCCAGCTGCAGAACATCCGGCTCCCGAACCTCCATCTCGATGGCGATGGCCAGGAAGATGCGCAAGTATTTTTCATGCGACACCATCACCCCCTTGGGTGCCCCGGTGGTGCCGCTGGTGTACATGATGGCCGCCGCCGTGGCGGGATCGACCACGGGAAGGGAAAGCGCACGATCCGATGCGGCGATATAATCCTCCAGGTTGGCCGGGCCGTCGGGACCGGACCGGCCGGAGCGGATCAGGATGATGTCCGGCGGATTGGCCATGCCGGCCACGGCGTCGCCAAGGATGGGCAGGAATTCCGGTTCCACGAACAGCACCCCGGCCCCGCAATGGGTCAATACACCGACGATTTCCGTTCCGACGAAGCGGGTATTGATGGGAACGAGAATCGCACCGGCCTTGGCGACACCTTGCGCGATGATCACGAACTCGGGGGAGTTCTGCGAAAGAATGGCGATCCGCGCCCCCGCTCCCCGCCCGTCCGCGATCAACGAGCGGGCCAAGCTGGTGGAGAGGGCGTCGAGGTCCTGAAAGGTCAGGGCCTCATCACCCATCCTTACCGCGACCTTCCCCGGACAGCGGCGCGCATTCAGCCGCGAGAAGTCTCCAAGCGTCTTCATGAGTTGAAGCCTCCCAAGAACATTTTTCAATTTATTAAATAATAATCGAAGCCCCTATAGCAATACCCGATCATTCATTACTGATTATATTTATAATTGAAATAGTCTCGTGCTGTATAACCTATGCCCGCACCAAATGCATCTCTAAGTCACTCCGACTACTGAACAGCCGAACGCCTTGGTCGACCGAGAATAAAAACAAGAACTCCGAATCCATGGATCAGAGTCATCAACCCCACCAGGGCGGCCGGAGAAATTCCCACGACGGTCCCCGCCAGATTGGACGCGACCGCGGCGGCACACATCTGAAGAAACCCTCCCAAGGCCGATGCCGTTCCGCTCAGGTGGCGCGCCTCCGACATGGCGATGGAAATACCGCTGGCGATGCCCAGACCGTGCCCGAAGGACACCAGCAGCATCGGGGCGAACAGGTTGAACGCCGAAAGCGGCAGCAAGACGACAAGCCCCAACAGGATGCAAAGCCCAATGGCGGTCCCCCCTCCGCCCAACAGCAACGTCTTGGTCGGACCCAGCCGGGTACTGATCTTGCGGGCCACCGCATTGCCCAGAACGAACCCGGCGGGAGCGACCATTGCCATCGCCCCGTACTCCCCCGACGTCCGATGCATGGTGTTGACGACGATATAGGGAGCCCCCGCCATGAAGGCGAAATAGCTGCTGGGAATGAGCGCCGTCGCAATGGAGACCGGCAGGAACTTGCCACTTCGCAGAACCTCGCCGTAGGAGGACAGCAGCGAGCCCAACGACGGCTTCAGTCGCCGGAAATGGGTCTCCCGCAAGCCGATGACGCACGAGGCCATCAGGCCGAACGACGCGAGGCCCAGAAGCAGGAAAACGTAGCGCCAGCCGAACCATTCGCTGATATAGCCGCCGATGGTCGGAGCCACCATCGGGGCCGTGGCCGACACCATGACCACCGTGGACAGGGCGGCTGCGAATTTCTCGTTGGGAAAGACGTCTTGGATAATGGCCCGCGACATCACCATTCCCACGCATCCGCCGAATGCTTGGGTGAAGCGCGAGAATATGAGAAAATAGATCGAGTCGGAAAAGAGGCAAGCGAAGCTGGAAAGGCAATACAGCAAGATACCGCCAAGAACGACGATCCGACGACCAAAGATATCCGACAACGGACCATACAATAACTGCCCGATGGAAACGCCGACGAAATACAACGTCAGCGCCCACTGGACCACGTCCCGCCCGACCGAGAATTCATCGGCGATCACCGGAAGTGCCGGAACGAAAAGATTGACGGCCAGGGGACCGGCCGCGGCGATTCCGGCCAGGATGAAAATATGGGGACGCTTGGCGCTGTCGACGGTCACACGGTATCCAATCAAGAAAACGATCCAGGGGATGGAAGGAGGGGAGCATCATTGCCCCCACTCCCGCTCAGGCGACCAAGGCCCCGTCTTCGCCGTATTGGGAGGCGGAAACGAACCGTTCGAGATGATGGTCGGCGTCCCCGTACAGGCTGGACAGCACCAGCAGGCGCTTGAAATAGCGCCCGGCGCCATATTCATCGGTCATCCCCATGGCGCCGTGCAGTTGGATGGCCTGCTGGCCAATATAGCGGCCTGACCGACAAACCTGCACCTTGGCGGCGGAGATGATGCGCCGACGCTCCTGCGCATTGTCCAGGTCGGCGGCGATGGCCGCTCCGGCGGCGATGGAGCGGGCCAATTCCAGTGCCACACGCATATCGACGACGCGGTGCTGCAAGGCCTGGAACTTTCCGATGGGCACCCCGAATTGCCGGCGGGTCTGCAGATATTCCACTGTCATGTCGAACACCGCCGACATGGCCCCCACCGCTTCGCCGGCCAGGGCCGCGACACCGAATTCCTCCGCCCGCCGGGCGATGGCTCCGCCCTGTCCCAAGCTGCCGAGCGTCGCCGTCTTATCCACCCGCACGCCGTCCAGAACGATCTCGGCCGCCTCGCGACCGTCGACGGTAAGGACGGGGCGCCGCGTCACCCCCGGAAGGTCGCCGGATACCAGGAAGACGCCGATACCGTCCTCGTCACCGGCCTCTCCGGAGAGGCGTGCCGTCACCAGCAGCAGGTCGGCCTCGGCACCGGACAAGACCACCGCCTTACGGCCGTCGAGAACAAAGCCGTCCTTCGATGGCACCGCCGTGGTCGCGACCCGGGACAGGCTGTATCGCGACTTGGGCTCACCGAAGGCCGGAACGACGATCAGTGATCCATCCGCCACGCGGGGCAACAGATAGGCCTTTTGTTCCTCGCTGCAGTGATCGGCCAGCAATCGCCCCGCGACCGCCACCACCGGGATATAGGGATCGGTCAACAAGTGCCGGCCCATCTCCTCGGCAACGATCATGGTCTCCACGCCGCCACCGCCAAAACCGCCGAAATCCTCGTCGAACGGCAGCCCGAGGAGGCCCATGTCGGCGTAGCGGCCCCATCGGTCGGCCGCCGTCACCGCCTTCTTGTCCATGGCGGCGCGAAGATCGGCACTGAACCGCGCAACGCTGCCCTTCAGGATCGCCTGCTCCTCGTTAAGAATGAAATCCATGGGAATACCTCACAATCCGAGAATGGATTTGGCCAAAACGTTGCGCTGGATCTCGTTCGCGCCGCCGTAGATCGAAATCTTCCGCGAATCGAGATAGTTGGATGCCAGGGTCGCGGCGTAGTCGGGACCAACCGGCTCGCCCTGCCCCCAGCCGCTGCGCACCACGTCGTTGTCGTAGGGAATGATGTAGGGGCCGACCACTTCGCTCAGCATTTCGAAGATCTCCTGGCGCAGTTCGGTTCCCTTGATCTTCAGCAGCGAGGACTCGACACCCGGCCCCTTCCCTTCGCCTTCCTGCAGCAGACGGATACTGGTGTATTCAAGGGCCAGCAGCTCGATTTCCAGCGTGGCGATCCGGTCCCGGAAACGGGGTTTCTCGATCAGCGGCCGTCCATCCGATGTTTCGCTGGCCGCCAGCCGCTTGAGCCGGTTCAACTGCCGCTTGGCCAGCCCGATTCCGGCGATGCCGTGGCGCTCGAACCCCAGCAGGAACTTGGCATAGCTCCAGCCCTTGCCGTCCTCGCCGACCAGATTGGCCACCGGAACCCGGACATTGTCGAAGAAGCACTGATAAAGCTCCTGGCCGCCGTCGATGGTCTTGATGTGATGGATGGACAGGCCGGGACTCTTCATGTCGATCAGCATCATGGAGATGCCTTCCTGCGGCTTGACGTCAGGCCTTGTGCGAACCAGCGCGAACATCATCTCGGCGTAATGGGCCTGGGTCTGCCAGATCTTGGTGCCGTTGACCACGTAGGCGTCGCCGTCGAGGACGGCGCGGGTGGCCAGGGACGCCAGATCCGAGCCGGAACCGGGCTCGCTGAAGCCCTGGGCCCACCACAAATCCCCCTGGCGCATGGCCGGCAGGTATTTGCGCTTCTGCTCCTCCGTGCCGAACGCGATCAGCACCGGGCCGATCATGTTGATGCCGGCGGTCACCGGAGGAGCGGCGCCCAGGGCGATCTCCTCCTCGAAGATATAGCGCTGCAGGGCCGTCCAGCCCGTCCCGCCATGTTCCTTGGGCCAGCCGGGGGTAATCCATCCCTTGGCGTGCAGGGCACGATACCATTGGACGTAGTCCGCCTTGTCCAGACGCCGGCCCTCCTCGACGCGGCAGCGGGTTTCCGGGGACAGCTTTTCCCGGATGAACGCACGAACCTCGTCTCGAAAGACTTCCATCTCCGCCGAGAATGCGAATTTCATTCAGCCTCTCCTGCTCTACTTCGCTCCCCTCGGGAGAGCGGCTAGTGTATTTCCGATTGGGAGACGATCAGCACGTCCAGCGCCTGAACGCCTTGGCCGGCCGGATAGGCGACCAGGGGATTGATATCGAGCTCCCGCACCTCGGGCGCCGCCAGGATCAGTTGGCCCAGCCGAACCACGGTCCTGGCCACCGCCTCCACATCCACGGCAGGAGCTCCGCGCACGCCATCCAGCATCGCGGCGCCCTTCAGCGTCCTCAGCGCGGACAGCACTCCGGCTTCGTCGCAATCGGCGGGCAGGAAGACGACGTCCTTCAGAACCTCGATCCAGATACCGCCGAGGCCGATCATCAGCACCGGTCCCCATTGTTCGTCACGCCGGGCGCCCACCACCAGTTCCAGGCCGCGCTCGCCCATTTTCTCCACCAGGATGCCGTCCAGCACCAGGCCGGGGCAGGCCCGGGCGAGATCGGCCGTCATCTTGTCCCAGGCCGCGCGCAGCGCTGCCGGATCATGAATGCCGATGATGACGCCGCCGGCGTCGCTCTTGTGGGGCAGATCGGCCGATTGGGCCTTCAGCACGACCGGATAGCCGATGCCGCAGGCGACGGCCAGGGCGTTATCGATATTCTTGGCCAAGGCACCGGCGGGGATCGGCACACCGGTCTGGGCCAGCCACGACTTGCCCAGGTATTCGGGAAGCAGGCCGGGCCGAGGCAAGGGGCGGATCGCCCTCAGGGCGACGGTCATCGCCCGGTCCGCGTATTTCAGCAAATTCCCGTATCTGGTCATCTGGCCGATGGCCGCCAGGGCGCGGCCGGCCGAGCGGAAGAACGGAACCCCGGCCTCCCGCGTGATGTTGTAGGCATCCTCGGGCAGGGGCGAATCTCCGCCCAGCATGAGAACGACCACCGGCGTATCCACACCCCGGGCGGCGGTACAAACGGCGGTCAATTTCGCCTTGACCACATGGGGCGCCCCCATGAGCAGGCAGACCAGAATACTGCCCACGCCGGAATCCGCGCTCATGGCGCGGATGGAACCGCCGTACATCCCGCTCATGTCGCGCATGACCTGAGCGGTCAAGTCGAGCGGATTGCTGAGATCGGCGAATTCCGGCATGACCTCGGCCAGGGCGTCCACCGTGGCCTTGGAAAGGTTGGGGATGTCCACCCCAGCCGTCTCGCAGAAATCCAGGGACAACCCCTTGAACGCCCCGGAATCGGTGATGATCGCCAATCCCTTGGTCGGACGCTGGGAATAGGCGGTGAGGAGTTCGGCGGTATCGATGACCTGTTCGATGTCGTCGACGACCAGGACCGCCTCGCCGGTAACCAGGGTCCGCATGGTGGTGAAATCCGACGCCATGGCGCCGGTATGGGATCGGGCCGCCTCGCGCGAGCGCTCGCTTCGGCCGGAATGCAGCAGAATGATCGGCTTGCCCAGCGCCCTCGCCCGGCCGGCCAGTTCGAGGAACCGCCGGGGCTGGCGCAATTGCTCGGCGAACATGGCGATGGTACGGATGTGGGGATCATCCACCATCTCTTCCAGGAAGTCCTCGATCTGGACCACCGCTTCGTTGCCGGTGGAAACGGCATAGGACAGCGGAATTCCGCGAGCCTCCGCCGCTTCCATCAGGCACCCCATCATTCCGCCGCTTTGCGAAAGAACCGCCAGGCCAGGCCTGTGATTGGCCGGGTTGGGACGTACCGGCCCCGAGGTCAGCGGAATGCCGTCGACGAAATTGACCAGGCCGTAGCAGTTGGGCCCCAGCAGGGCGAGTCCCGCGTCGCGGGCCACCTCGGTCATGACCTGCTGCTGCCGGATGCCTTCCTCTCCGGTTTCGGAGAAGCCGGAGGTAAAGACCACGGCGGCCCCCACTCCGCGCCGGGCGCAGGCTTGCACGGCCTCGACCGTGGCCACCTGGGGAATGGCGAGCATCACCACATCGACTCCCGGCGGAAGATCATCCACGGACCGCACGCACGGCCGCCCGTTGATCTCGCTCCGCTTGGGATTGACCAGATGAATCCGGCCGCCATAGCCGAACCGCTCGAGAGCGCCGAGCGCCCTGGCCCCAATGGTTCCCTGGTCCTCGGAGACGCCCACGATCGCGATGGATTGGGGCCGCAGGAGTCGCCCGACCGGCACCCCGCCACGCGGAGAGGAAGCTACGCTCATGGCTGCTCAGTCCTCCCGGCGATAGGTGCCGAGACCGGGACGGTAGGACTTCTCGTCCAGGAACTGGCTGATCCCTTTCTTCATGCCCCGCTCGGGATCGAACAGGGTCGCCTGGGCCGCCTTGGCGCTGAGATAATCCTCGGCGCATTCCCACGACATTTCGGCGGAATGCTTGTAGGCCAGCTTGGCGGCATTGAGGACCACCGGGTTCTTTTCCATCAGGGAGCGGGCCAGGGTCCGGGTCCGCTCGCGCAGCTCGCCGGCGGGAACCGCCTCGTTAACCAGTCCCATCTGCGCCGCCTTGCGGCCGTCGAAAGGTTCACCGGTCATGATGTAATAAAGGCAGTCGGCCTGATTCATCTTGGCGGCGACGCAACGGGTGACGTTACCGCCGGGGATGATGCCCCAATTAACCTCGGACAGGCCGAACTGGGCATCCTCGGCGGCAATGGACAGGTCGCACGACACCAGGGGAACGAACGCGCCACCAAACAGCCAGCCGTTGACCATGGCGATGGTCGGCTTCAGGAAATACATCAGCTTATTGCGCTGCCAATAGAAGGCGGTCTGGCGGATACGCATGGTCTCATGGGGCGGCTTGCCCTCGACGTCACGGAAATATTCCTTGAGATCCATGCCGGCCGACCAGGAATCGCCGGCGCCGGTAAGCACCAGAACCTTGCAGCGCTCGTCGATCTCCAGAGCCTGAAGCACGTCCAGCATCTCGTCGTTGAGCGCCGGGCTCATGGCATTGCGCTTCTCGGGCCGATTGAAATAAACCCAGGCGATCCCATCCTCGAACTCGACCTTGACGTTCTTGCCACCAGGAACCGGGGCCTGATCAACGGCATTCTTGTGCTTGCTCATATGTATCCTCCAGCCTGCTTAATATTGCATATTGCTTTATGGGCACGCAGGCAGACCAAATATTTCCAGGCCATGACTGCACCGTGCTTTGTTGTCTTATTATGTTAGGGAACAGGGGCGAGAACTCGCAACACGTCTGCTGGCTACCTATGAAGTAGCCAAATACCTACAGCTTGAAGCCGAAACCCCATTGCCGGAGCGACTGGATCGCCACGGCCGGCATTCTTGGTGCCGTTCCCAATTAAAAAGGGGCCAGGACATGCCTGGCCCCCAAGTCGAGGCTCATCTGGGAGACATTGAGGCCCGGATGGAGGCACCGGAACCGTCACCCCGCCGGGAGCCCGCCGGCGGATCGGAAGAAACAGCTAGTCGAGAAGTACGTCGAGCTCAGGCAACACCTTGAAGAGGTCTGCGACCAGGCCGTAATCGGCGACCTGGAAGATGGGGGCCTCTTCGTCCTTGTTGATGGCGACGATGACCTTGGAATCCTTCATGCCGGCCAGATGCTGGATGGCGCCCGAGATGCCGACGGCGATGTAGAGGTCCGGCGCCACGATCTTGCCGGTCTGGCCGACCTGGAAGTCGTTGGGCACGAAGCCGGCGTCGACCGCCGCCCTTGACGCACCCACGGCGGCGCCCAGCTTGTCGGCCACCGCCTCGAGCAGCGGGAAGTTGTCGCCCGACTGCATGCCGCGCCCGCCCGAGATGATGATGCGGGCAGACGTCAACTCGGGGCGCTCGGACTTGGACAACTGGCTGCCCACGTAGGACGACAGGGCCGGATCGGCGGCGGCGGCCACATTCTCGACGGCGGCGGAGCCGCCCTCCGCCTTGGCCGCCTCGAAGCCGGTGCCGCGCACGGTGATCACCTTGGTGGCGTCCTTGGACTGCACGGTGGCCAGGGCGTTGCCGGCATAGATCGGGCGGATGAAGGTGTCGGGGGACACCACGCCGGTGATCTCCGACACCTGGGCCACGTCGAGCAGCGCCGCGACGCGGGGCGCCACGTTCTTGCCCCCCGTGGTGGCCGGCGCCAGGATGTGGCTGTAGCCGCCGGCCAGGCTCACCACCAGGGCGGCCAGGGGCTCGGCCAGATGGTTGGCGTAAAGGGCGGCGTCGGCCGACAGCACCTTGGCGACACCCGCCACCTTGGCGGCGGCCTCGGCCACGGCAGTGATGCCGCTTCCTGCGACCAGGACGTGCACATCGCCGCCGATCCTGGCGGCGGCGGTGACGGTGTTCAGCGTGGCGGCCTTGAGAGCGCCGCCCTCGTGCTCGGCTAGAACCAGAATGGTCATTCGTTCGTCCCTTTCCCGTCGTCATGCCCGGACTTGGTCCGGGTATCCACGGCCGTGCCGCGCCTCGATCCTGGGTGCTGCGGCACCGTCGTGGATGGCCGGGTCGAGCCCGGCCATGACGATGAAGTGTTAAATGACTTTGGCTTCGTTCTTCAGCTTGTCGACCAGGGCGGCCACGTCGGGCACCTTGATGCCGGCCTTGCGCCTGGGCGGCTCCTCGACCTTCAGCGTCACCAGACGCGGCGCCACGTCGACGCCCAGATCGGCCGGCGAGACCGTGTCGATGGGCTTCTTCTTGGCCTTCATGATGTTGGGCAGGGACGCGTAGCGCGGCTCGTTGAGGCGCAGATCGGTGGTCACCACCGCCGGCAGCCTGAGGCTCACCGTCTCCAGGCCGCCGTCCACCTCGCGGGTCACCGTGATGGCGTCGCCGACAATTTCCACCTTGGAGGCGAAGGTGCCCTGGGGGCGGCCCAGCAGCGCCGCCAGCATCTGGCCGGTCTGGTTGCTGTCGTCGTCGATGGCCTGCTTGCCCAGGATGATCAGGCCCGGCTGTTCCTTGTCCACCAGGGCCTTCAGGACCTTGGCGACGGCCAGCGGCTGGACCTCGTCGTCACAAGACACCAGGATGCCGCGGTCGGCGCCCATGGCCAGAGCGGTGCGCAGCGTCTCCGATGCCGCGGCCGGGCCCACCGACACCACCACAACCTCGGCGGCCTTGCCCGCTTCCTTGAGCCGAACCGCCTCCTCCACCGCGATCTCGTCGAACGGGTTCATGGAGAACTTGACGTTCTGCGTCTCGACGCCCGAACCGTCCGACTTCACACGAATCTTCACGTTATAGTCGATCACCCGCTTGATCGCGACGAGTACCTTGGTCATCACAGCTCCTTGGCCTTCTGGCGCAGCATGAACTTCTGGACCTTGCCGGTCGAGGTCTTGGGCAGACCGCCGAATACGATGGTCCTCGGCACCTTGAAGTGGGCCATGCGTTCGCGGCAGAAGCTGATGATATCGGCTTCGGTGGCCTCGGCGCCATCCTTGAGAGCGATGAAGGCGCAAGGCGTCTCGCCCCATTTCTCGTCGGGCCGGGCCACCACGGCGGCCTCCAGCACGGCGGGGTGGGCATAGAGGACGTCCTCCACCTCGATGGATGAGATGTTCTCTCCGCCTGAGATGATGATGTCCTTGGAGCGGTCCTTGATCTCGATGTAGCCGTCGGGATGGCAGACGGCCAGATCGCCGGTGTGGAACCAGCCGCCTTCGAAGGCTTCCTGGGTGGCCTTCTCGTTCTTCAGGTAGCCCTTCATGACGTTGTTGCCGCGCATGAAGATCTCGCCCACCGTCTTGCCGTCCTTCGGGCAAGGCTCCAGGCTGAGGGGATCGGCGACCATCAGGCCTTCCAGCATGGGGCCGCGCACGCCCTGGCGCGCCTTGATCTGGGCCTTCTCCTCGATGGAGAGCCCGCTCCACTTGTCGTGCCAGACGCACTGGACGGTGGGGCCGTAGCATTCGGTCAGGCCGTAGACATGGGTCACTTCCCAGCCCATGCGCTCCATGCCGGCGATGACGGGGGCGGGTGGGGCGGCACCGGCGGTCATCACCTTGACCGGATGGCTGATGCCGTCCTTCAGCGCGGCCGGGGCGTTGTTGATCATGTTGAGCACGATGGGAGCGCCGCAGAAATTGGTGACCTTCTCGTCCCGGATGGCGCCCATGATGGCGTCGACGCGCACGTGGCGCAGGCAGACGCTGGTGCCGGCGACGACGGCCATGGTCCACGGGAAGCACCAGCCGTTGCAGTGGAACATGGGCAGGGTCCACAGATAGACCGTGTTGTCGCCCATCTGCCAGGACAAGGCGTTGGACACCGCGTTGAGATAGGCGCCGCGATGGTGGTAGACCACGCCCTTGGGATTGCCGGTGGTGCCCGAGGTGTAATTGAGCGCGATGGCCTGCCACTCGTCGCTGGGCATGGTCCAGGGGGCATCGGCCTCGGCCTCGTCCAGAAGCTGCTCGTAGGTCTTCTCGCCCAGCAATTCGCCGCCCTTGAACTGCGGGTCGTCGATGTCGATCACCGGAATGGTGCGGCCCAGCGCCGCCAGGGCCTTCTTCACCACGGGCGAGAACTCGCGGTCGGTGATGAGGATCTTGGCCTCGGCATGGTTGAGAATGAAGGTGACGGCGTCGGCGTCGAGGCGGGTGTTGATGGCGTTCAAGACGGCGCCGGTCAGCGGCACGCCGAAATGGGCCTCGAAGGTCTCGGGCGTGTTGGCGCCCATCAGCGCCACGGTATCGCCCAGTCCGATGCCGCGCTGAGTGAGAGCGGCGGCCAGACGGCGACAGCGCACGAAGGTCTCGGCCCAGGTGCGGCGCACCGGCCCGTGGACGACGGCAAGGCGGTCGGGCCACACGGCGCTGGCGCGCTCGAGGAAGGTGAGCGGCGTCAGCGCCACGAAATTGGCGGCGTTCTTGTCGAGACCCAGTTCATAAGCATTGGCGGACATCATGGACTCTCCCTTCCGAGATTTTGGGACGGGTTCTAGCGGGTTCTCATTGCCCAAGTTTCTCTGGATTATAACGAATTGTTTCCGCTGGACGGGCCGGGCGGAGGCCCTTCGTGCGGCTCGGGATGGCGGCAACGAGTCGGTTTCGGGCTATTCCCACCGCACATCGGTGGCGAACAGGTAGCCGGCGCCGTAGACCGTCTTGATCAGGCGGGGCGATTTGGGATCGGATTCGATCTTCTTTCTGATGCGCGAGATGCGCACGTCGATGGCGCGATCGAAGGCGATGTCGTCCTTTTCCGGCTCGGCGCCCTGCAACTGCTCGCGCGACAGCACCCGCTTGGGGGCCTTCAGCAGGGCGGTGAGCAGCACGGCCTCGGCGGCGGTGAGCGTTTCCTGGCGTCCGTCGGCATGGGTGAGGCTGAGATCGCCGGATTCGAAGACCCATTCGCCGAACACCGCCCTTGTGGTGACCGGCCCGCCGCTGGCGGCCAGTTGCTCGCGCCGGCGGATGACGCCGTTGACGCGGGCCACCAGTTCGCGCGGCTCGAACGGCTTGACGATGTAGTCGTCGGCCCCCAGTTCCAGGCCGAGAACCCGGTCGGAGACGCCGCCGCGCCCGGTGAGGATGATCACCCCGAAGCGCACGTCCTCCCACAGCTCGCGCACCAGGGTCAGGCCGTCCATGTCGGGCAGGCCGAGGTCGACGATGCACAGGTCGGGCGGGTCGCGGCGGATGGCCTGGCGGGCCAGGGCTCCGCTGGCCAGCGGCGTCACCTGATAGCCGTAGCCTTCCAGCACCTGACGCAGCAGGGCGCGGATATCCGGCTCGTCATCGATGACGTAGATGCGCTTCTTCCCGCTCATTCCTTCACTCTGGCCCCTCATGCGCCGGGCGCCGCCGGTGGCGGCTTGGCTCCCGCGCCATAAGGCGCGCGGCCCCTCGGGCCTAGCCGGGTCTCTGCGAGCCCCGGCCTTCCCACCCTACTCAAGCCGCGTCCGACGGCTCCGTCGTCCGGGCGACGGCGGCGGCCAGGTCGGATCTGTCCCATGGCTTGCGCAATATGACCAGATCATCGGCCTCGGGGCTAGTGTCGAAGGAGAAGCCGCTGATCAAAATCACCCGGATGGCGGGGCGTTCGGCCCGAATGCGCGCCGCCAGCTCGGTGCCGCTCATGCCGGGCATGACGATGTCGGAGACCACCAGGGACAGGCCTTCGATCTGGCCGAACAGTTCGGCGGCCTCGTCGCCGCTTTCCGCCTCGACCACCGAGAAGCCCAGATCCACCAACTGGCCGCGCAGCACGGCGCGTACGTCGCAATCATCCTCGGCGATCAGGGCCAGTTGGCCCTGCCAGCGGGACGGCGACAGCGTCGCCTTCTCCTCCTCGTTCTCCACCGCCACCGGCGCGGCGCGGGGCAGCAGGATGGTGACGGAGGAGCCCATTCCCAGGCGGCTGTCCAGGGTGATGTAGCCCTTGGACTGCTTGACGAAGCCGTAGACCATGGACAGCCCCAGGCCCGAGCCCAGGCGCTTGGTGGTGAAGAACGGCTCGAACGCCCGGCTCATGGCCTCGGGGGCGAAGCCGATGCCGTTGTCCGAGACGCGGATTTCCAGGTAATCGTCGGGTTCCACGCTTTCGTCGAAGGTCAGCGGGTCGGTGACCTGACGCAGGCGCACGTCCATCTCCAGCCGCCCGCCGTCGGGCATGGCGTCCCTGGCGTTGAGCGCCAGGTTGATCAGGGCGTTTTCCAACTGGTTGGCGTCGGCGATGGCCCAGCACTCGCCACCCTCGTCGGGGATGGCGATGGTGATGGAGGAGGGCAGCGAGCGCGACAGCAGCACCGAGACCTCGCGCACCAGGGCGCTGACGTCCACCGGCTGCGGCTTCAGGGGTTGCTGGCGCGAGAAGGCGAGCAGGCGCGACGTGATGTCGGCGCCGCGCCGGCTGGCGCGCACCGCCGGCTCCAGATAGGAATCCAGCCCCTCCACCTCGGCATAGCGGTCGCGCGCCGCCGCCAGATTGCCCAGGATCACCGACAGCAGGTTGTTGAAATCGTGGGCCAGTCCGCCGGACAGCTGGCCCACCGCCTTCATGCGCTGGGCCTCCATCAACTGCGCCTCGGTGGCCTTTTCCGCCGAGACGTCCAGCGCCAGCACGAACATGGCGGTCACCGCCCCGTTGGCCGCCAATTGCGGAATCAGGGTGTTCCTTGTGGTGACCATATGGCCGTCGGGATGGGGGAAGGAGTAGGTGAAGGTGACTTCCTCGCCCGCCCAGGTGCGCTCCATGTGGGGCTGGATGGAGTTATGGGCGAAGCGGCCGATGGCCGATTTGAGGTCGCGGCCGATCAGCTTGCCGGCGTCCTGGCGGACCAGTTCCGCCCAGCCCCGGTTGACGAAGTGGATGATCTCGTCGCGCCCCAGATAGGCGATGGCGGCCGGGATGGCGTCGAGAATCAGGCGGCGGCGGGTCTCGGCCTCCTCCAGTTCATTGGTGCGCTCCCGCACGCGGGTATCCAGCGTCAGGATGTCGTCCTTGACGCGGCGCACCATGCCGTCCAGGGCCTCGGCCAGCAGGCCGATCTCGTCGTCGCGGCGGATGCCGCTCTGGGCGTCCAGATTGCCGGCCTGCACCTGCTCGGCGGTCTCGGCCAGCCGGTTCAGGGGGCGCATCAGCCAGTCCACCGCCAGATAGCCCATGGCGCCGGCCACCACCATCAGGGCCAGGGCGATGGTCACCAGCCGGTTACCCAGCACCGCCGACGAGCGCTTCAGCTCGTCCACATAGACCGACGAGGCGATGTACCAGTCGAAGCCCTTGAAATGCCGGACCCAGGAAATCTTTTCATAGGCGTAATTACCCGGATCGGAAGGCTTGTCCCACAGATAGGTCAGCGGCCGGTCGCTGTCGGCCGCCGCCATCAGTTCCTCGGCTATGGGCCGCCCGGTGGCGGGGTCGATCCGGGTGCCGAAATCCTGCCCCTCGATATTGGCGTTGGGGTGGATGATCATCGTCTTGGCCGCATCGAAGATGTAGACGTAGCCGGTCCTGGCGATGCGGATGTTGCGCAGCGCCTGACGCAGGTCGTCGATGGCCTCGGCCTTGCGGCGCTCCACCTCGCGGTCGATGTCGTCCAGATAGGCGCCGGTGCCGATCACCAGGCCGCGATGGGGCATGTCGATGAAGTAGGAGAGCTTCTCGCTGGTCCGCGTCTCGCCCAGGCGCTGCCAGGGATAGGTATGGAAGCCCTCGCCCTTCTCCCGCGCGATGGCGATGATGGTCGGCAGGATGGCGCGGCCGTCGGCGCCCTGGACGCGCGAGGCGTCGCGGCCCTGGAACTCGGGATCGGGATGGGAGCGGATCACCGAGCTGTAGTCGGTGACCCAGATGTAGTCGTTGTTGCCGTACTTGAAGGCGCGCAATCCGTCGAAGGCCAGCCGGCGGGCCTCGGCCTCGCTGATCTCGCCCCGGTCGGCGCGGGCGAAGACGTGGTCCAGATACGAGGCGGCCAGGGACACCACGTTCTTCAGTTGCGCCTTGTAGGATTCGACGGTCATGGCCCGGCGGTCTTCCAGGCTGCCGTCGATCTTGCCGGCCATGACGAAGACGTTGTCCAAGATGGTGCGGCTGGCGTTCAGCTCGATCTCGTAGGCCTTCTCCTCGATCAGCGGCACCGAGAAGACGTAGATGGCCGCCGCGAACAGCGCCACGGCGGCGAGAATGGCCGAGAACAGCCGGAAGAACAGGCGCGAGCGGATCATGGTGCGATCATTTCAAACCCGGCGCTCCGGCTCAACCGCGCTTTGTCTCCGCATGGCTGCGTCCCGGCTACAATTCGTAACGATTGGGGAAAAATTCGGCAAAGCTCCTTTGATAGGTGGGGTGACCAAAGAAAACCTCCGGAGGGGACATGTCCGACTCAACCACCTATGAACGGGTTCGCCAGAACCCGAAATTCCATGAACTGGTCAGGAAGCGCACCCGCCTGGCGGTCACCCTGTCGGTGATCGTGCTGGGTGCCTATTACTGCTTCATGATGATCGTCGCCTTCGCGCCCGAGATGCTGCGCACGCCGCTTTCGGCGGGCTCCAACCTGACCGTGGGCGTGCCGGTGGGCGCCGCCATCATCGTCGTGTCGTGGTTGCTGACCGGTCTTTACTCCCACTTCGCCAACGGCGAGTTCGAGGAACTGAACAAGGAAGTGGTGCGCGAGGTACTGGAATAATGAATAGCTTTATCATTGCCCCTCGCCGGGCGGGCGCCTCCGCGCCCTTGGCCGCCGCCTCAATGGCGGCTGTCGGCCGTACGGCCTCCCTGATTTCCCTCGCCGTGGCGGCCCTGCTGGTCGCCGCGCCCGCCCTGGCCGGTCCCGGTGATCTCGGCGGCTCCGAGAAGCAGCCGATCAACGTCACCGCCATCGCCATGTTCTTCGCCTTCGTGATGGGCACGCTTGGCATCACCTACTGGGCGTCCAAGCGCACCAAGTCGGCCGCCGATTTCTACACGGCGGGCGGCGGCATCACCGGCTTCCAGAACGGTCTGGCCATCGCCGGCGACTATATGTCGGCCGCCACCCTGCTGGGTCTGTCGTCCATGGTGTTCGCCACCGGCTTCGACGGCTTCATCTACACCATCAGCTTCTTCGTCGGCTGGCCGATCATCCTGTTCCTGCTGGCCGAGCGTCTGCGGAACCTGGGGCGCTATACCTTCGCCGACATCGCGTCCTACCGCCTCGACCAGTCCAAGGTGCGCACCTTCGCCGCCATGGGCTCGCTGACCGTGGTGTGCTTCTACCTGATCGTCCAGATGGTCGGCGCCGGCCAGTTGATCAAGCTGCTGTTCGGCCTCGACTATGCCGTGGCGGTGATTATCGTCGGCGTGCTGATGGTGGTCTACGTCACCTTCGGCGGCATGATCGCCACCACCTGGGTGCAGATCATCAAGGCCTGCCTGCTGTTGGGCGGTGGTGTGCTGCTGTGCGCCCTGGCGCTGTCCAAGTTCGGCTTCAGTCTGGAAAACATGGCCGCCAAGGCGGTCTCCACCCACAAATCGGGCGTCAAGATCATGGGGCCCGGCACAATGCTGGCCGATCCGGTCTCGGCGGTGTCGCTGTCGCTCGGTCTGGTGTTCGGCACCGCCGCGCTGCCGCACATCCTGATGCGCTTCTTCACCGTTCCCAATGCCAAGGAAGCGCGTAAGAGCGTGTTCGTGGCCTCGGGCTTCATCGGCTTCTTCTTCCTGATCGTCTGCGTCCTCGGTCTGGCGGCGGTCAGCATCGTCGGTGCCGACCCGCAGTTCTTCGAAGGCGGCAAGGTGGGTGGCAAGCTGCTGGGCGGCGGCAATATGCCCGTGATGCATCTGGCCAAGGCGCTGGGCGGCGACATCTTCCTGGGCTTCCTGTCGGCGGTGGCCTTCGCCACCATCCTGGCGGTGGTCTCGGGCCTCGCCCTGGCCGGCGCCTCGGCCATCGCCCATGACATCTATGCCCGAGTGATCCGCAAGGGCCACGCCACCGAGGCCGAGGAGATGCGCGTCTCCAAGCTGGCCTCGCTGGTCCTGGGCGTGCTCGGCGTCATTCTCGGCATCATGTTCGAGAAGCAGAACGTCGCCTTCCTGGTGGGCCTGACCTTCGGTATCGCGGCCTCGGCCAACTTCCCGGTGCTGTTCCTGTCCATGTACTGGAAGGGCCTGACCACCCGCGGCGCCCTGTGGGGCGGCATCGCCGGCCTGGTGTCGGCGGTGACCTGCGTGGTGCTGTCCAAGGCCGTGTGGGTGGTGGTGCTGAACAACCCGGCGCCCATCTTCCCCTACGAGCATCCGGCCCTGTTCTCCATGACCCTGGCCTTCTTCGTCACCATCGTGATTTCCAAGCTCGACGGCAGCGAGACGGCCAAGGCGGAGCGGGCCCTGTTCGAGGACCAGTACGTGCGCGCCCAGACGGGAATCGGCGCGGCTTCGGCTTCCAATCACTAGTGGTCCGATCCGGCCGGCGATGCCGCCAGCCGGTGAATCGGCCCGCCAAAGCAATCGGTTACCTCCCGCAAACTGCGAGCCCCGCCGGAGTTCTTCTCCGGCGGGCTTTTTTTTGAGCATTGCCCGTTGACAAGGCACTCCCGGCACCGGAAATATCGGCCCCGCGCGGGATTGCGGCGAGCGGCCCGGCATCAGGCTTCCTGGCTGGGGGATAAGGTCATGCGCATTTCCTTGACGGCTGTCGCGTTGTCGCTGATTGCTGCCGTTGCGTCGTCGGTTTCCGGCGCCCAGGCGGCGGAAGACAAGGTGCTGAACGTCTACAACTGGTCGGACTACATCGCCGCCGACACGCTGGAGAAGTTCACCGCCCAGACCGGCATCAAGGTCAATTACGACGTCTACGACAGCAACGAGGTGCTTCAGGCCAAGCTGCAGGCCGGCAAGTCGGGCTATGACGTGGTGTTTCCCTCGGCCTCGCCCTTCCTTGCCAACCAGATCAAGGCCGGCATCTACCAGAAGCTGGACCGTTCCAAGCTTTCCAACTACGGCAATCTGGACGCCCAGGTGATGGTGACCCTCAATCGGGCCGCCGATCCCGGCAACCTCTATGCGATTCCCTACGCCATCTCGGCCAGCGGCTTCGCCTACAACGTGGACAAGGTCGCCAAGGCGGCGCCGGGCATGGCCCTGGACAGTTGGGCGGCGCTGCTCGATCCGGCCCAGGTCTCCAGGCTGAAGGGCTGTGGCGTCAGTCTGCTGGACGCTCCCACCGAGGTGTTTCCCGCCGCCCTGGTCTATCTCGGCCGGAACGGCGCCTCGCTGGATTCGGCCGACCTGAAGGCGGCGGCCGAGGTGGTGACCAAGGTCCGCCCCAACATCAAGTATTTCCACTCGTCCAAGTTCATCAACGATCTGGCCAACGGCGACATCTGCATGGCGCACGGCTATGTGGGCGATCTGGTCCAGGCCCGCAACCGCGCCCAGGAAGCGGGCAAGGGCGTCAACATCAAGATCGTCATTCCCAAGGAAGGCGCCGTGGTCAATATCGATTCCATGGTCATTCCCGCCGATGCGCCCCATCCCGACAATGCCCACCGTTTCATTGACTTCCTGATGAAGCCCGAGGTGGCCGCCGGCTTCACCAACACCACCGGCTACGCCAACCCGGTTTCCGGCTCCAAGCACCTGATCAAGAAGGACATTCAGAATGATCCGGTGATCTTCCCCGCCGACGAGGTGGTGGCCAAGGAGTTCCAGGTTCCCCCGGCGGACATGGCGAAGGAGCGCGAGCGCACCCGTCTGTGGACCACCGTCAAGACAGGTCGCTGAGGGTATGTCCCAGGCGGCGGGCAAACGGGAGGTCGTGGCTCCCTGGAATGATCCCCAGGCGGTTCCGCTGATCCGTTTCGAAGGAATTTCCAAGCGGTTCGGCGATTTCGTCGCCGTCGAGCACGTGGACCTCGCCATCTTCAAGGGCGAGTTCTTCTCGCTGCTCGGCGCCTCTGGCTGCGGCAAGACCACGCTGCTGCGCATGCTGGCCGGCTTCGAGACGCCAACCACCGGGCGCATCCTCATCGACGGCCAGGACGTCACCACCGTCCCGCCCTACGAGCGGCCGGTGAACATGATGTTCCAGTCCTATGCCCTGTTCCCCCACATGAGCGTGGCCGACAACATCGCCTTCGGCCTGAAGCAGGACGGCCTGCCCAGGCCGGTGATCCGGGACAAGGTGGCCGCCGTCCTCGACCTCGTGCAGATGGGCCGCTTTTCGGGGCGCAAGCCGCACCAGTTGTCGGGCGGCCAGCGCCAGCGCGTCGCCCTGGCCCGCTGCCTCGCCAAGGAGCCCAAGGTGGTGCTGCTGGACGAGCCGCTGGCGGCGCTGGACAAGAAACTGCGCGAAGCTACCCAACTGGAGCTGGTCAACATTCAGGACCGCGTCGGCATCACCTTCGTCATGGTCACCCACGACCAGGGCGAGGCCATGACCATGTCCTCGCGTATCGGCGTGATGAATGCCGGGCGGATCGAGCAGGTGGGCGGTCCGGTCGACATCTACGAATATCCCGGTTCGCGCTTCGTCGCCGACTTCATCGGCGCCGCCAACATGTTCCAGGGCACCGCCAAGGGGGGCGAGGGGGCTTTGGCCGTCGCCTGCCCCGAACTGGAGCACGACCTGTCGGTTGCCGGGGCCGGCAAGGTGGCGGCCGGCGCACCGGTCACCGTCATGGTTCGCCCCGAAAAGGTGATGATTGTCCGGGACAGGCCCGAGTCCGGCCTGAACTGGGCCGAGGGCGTGGTCAGCGACATCGCCTATCTCGGCGACGTCTCCATTTACCATGTGCGCCTCGCCTCGGGCCGCAAGGTGCAGGCGCTGCGTACCAATCTGCATCACGGCGAGGAGAGCCGGCTGACCTGGGAGGACCGGGTGTTCCTGGCCTGGCATCCCGCCGATTCCCTGGTGCTGACCAAATGAAGAGCCTGCTGGAGGGCAGGGGAGGCCGCTTCCTGGTGGGGCTGGCGCCCTATGCCTGGCTGCTGCTGTTCTTCCTGGTGCCTTTCCTGATCGTCCTCAAGATCAGCCTGTCCGAGCCGCAGATGGGCATTCCGCCCTACATGCCGTTGGTCGACTGGGCCGAGGGGGCTTTCAAGGGCACCCTGGCCGGTTACCGGACCCTGCTGGGCGACGATCTTTATCTGCTGGCCTATCTTGGTTCGCTGCGGCTGGCCGGCATCTCCACCCTGGGCTGCTTGGCTCTGGGCTATCCCGCCGCCTATGCCATCGCCCGCGCCCCCCGTCACCGCCGGCAGGCGCTGCTGATGCTGGTGGCGCTGCCGTTCTGGACCTCGTTCCTGATCCGCGTCTATGCCTGGATCGGCATATTGAAGAACGAGGGGCTGCTCAACATGGCGCTGATGGGGATGGGCGTCATCACCGAACCGCTGCAGATCCTGGAGACCGACACGGCGGTGGTCATCGGCATGGTCTATTCCTATCTGCCGTTCATGATCCTGCCGCTTTACGCCACGCTGGAAAAGATGGACCTGTCGCTGCTGGAGGCCGCCGCCGATCTGGGCTGCCGCCCGTTCAAGGCGTTCCTGGCGGTCACCCTGCCGCTCAGCATGCCGGGGATCGTCGCCGGCTGCATGCTGGTGTTCATTCCGGCGGTGGGCGAGTTCGTCATTCCCGATCTGCTGGGCGGTCCCGATACCCTGGTGATCGGCAAGGTGCTGTGGGCCGAGTTCTTCGACAACCGCGACTGGCCGACCGCCTCGGCGGTGGCGGTAGCCATGCTGGTGCTCCTCGTGGTGCCCATCATGGTGTTCCAGCACTTCGAGGCCAAGCGGGCGGAGCGCGAGGAATGAACAATCGCGGCTTCGCCCTCTACACCGCGCTGGCGCTGGTCTACGCCTTCCTTTACCTGCCCATCGCGCTGCTGGTGATCTACTCCTTCAACGCCTCCAAGCTGGTGACGGTGTGGGGCGGCTTTTCCACCAAGTGGTACGGCGAGTTGCTGAACGACCATCAGGTGCTGGACGCCGCCTGGCTGTCGCTCAAGATCGCCTTCGTCAACGCCTGCCTCGCCACCCTGCTGGGCACCCTGGCGGCGGTGGTGCTGGTGCGCTTCAAGCGCTTTCCCGGCCGTGCCCTGTTTACCGGCATGGTCTCGGCCCCCCTGGTGATGCCGGAGATCATCACCGGCCTCGCCCTGCTGCTGCTGTTCGTCGGCATGGAGAATTTGCTGGGCTGGCCCGACGGGCGCTCCATGACCACCATCGTCATCGCCCACATCACCTTCAGCCTGTCCTTCGTCACCGTGGTGGTGCGCTCGCGCCTGTCCCAGATGGACCGGTCGCTGGAGGAGGCGGCCATGGATCTGGGTGCCCGGCCACTGACCGTGTTCCTGCGCATCACCCTGCCGATCATCGCGCCGGCCCTGGCGGCCGGATGGCTGCTGGCCTTCACGCTCTCGGTGGACGACGTGGTGATTTCCGCCTTCGTCTCGGGGCCGGGCGCCACGCCGTTGCCCATCGTCATCTTCTCCAAGGTGCGCCTGGGGGTCAGCCCGGAGATCAACGCCCTGGCCACCATCGTGGTAGCGCTGGTGGCGCTTGCCATCGCCGTGGCGGGCCGCGTGATGATGACCAGGGAGAACCAGGGCGGGTGATGCCGCTGGCCGTCGTGCTGACGGCCTTGTTCGCCTCAGCATTGACCAAGCCGCTGGCATCGGTGGGCTGCCGCCCCCCCCCCATCCGTCCGGAGGGAAATCCTCTGAACCTTCTCTCAATCCATAAAGAAGAAGGGTTCGGGAAGCATGTCCCCCGATCGGGGGCTGGGGCGGAAGCCCCGTTTCCGCTCCCCTAGAATTCCTTCTGAACCTTGGCCCGCAGTTCCGCCGAGCGGGGGCTTTGGGTGTCGAGGGTTCCGTCGCTGCTGCCCATGCGGATGGACTCGGCCACGGCGCCCAGGCATTGCTCGTTGCGCAATTCGTACTGGTCCAACTGCCACGAGGCGTTGCGGTTCTCGCTCATCAGCATGGCCGCCTCGGTCTGCAACTGGGTGGCCTCGGCCGCCAGGCGGGCGGCATTGGCCGCCGACTTGGCGGTGGGGGTGGAGGCGCCGGCCGCCGCCATCTGGGCGGAGGACGCGGTACGGTCGTCACCCTTCAGCCAGATATGGGCCCAGGCCTTCCAGGGAGCGGCCGCCTCGACGTCCAGGGCGTAGAGGACGGCGTAGGCTACCGCCTGGGTGACGGTCAGGTCCTCGGTACTCATGACTCTGATCCTCCGGCCGCCGGAGCCTCGGGGGCGGCGCGGCGCTTGACGGTCTTGGGATCGACGGTGATGGGGCGGTAGATCTCGATGCGCGCCCCTTCCTCCAGGACGGCGTCCAGTGCGGCGGCCTTGCCGAAGATTCCGACCTTCTGGGTTTCCAGATCGATCTCGGGGAACTGGTTGAGGATGCCCGATTTCTCGATGGCTTCCTTGACCGTGGTTCCCTCCGGCACGTCGATGGACAGCCACGACTGGCGGGAGGGAAGGGCGTAGACGACTCCGATCTTCATGACTCTCGTCTCTCCCTTAGACGCTGTGGGCGCCGGCCATCTTGATCTCCTTGCCCGAGGCAAGATCGATCAGACGCTTGGCCACCACCATCAGACCGGCGATCAGGAAGCCGCCCGGCGGCAGGATGAGGACCAGGATACCCCAATCGGCCGGCATGACGCGCAGTTCCATGAAGTGGGCCCAGTTGCCCAGCAGCAGGGCGGCGTCGGCGAACAGGGTGCCCTGGCCGATCATCTCGCGCACCGCGCCGATGGCGGTCAGCGCCAGGGTGAAGCCGATGCCCATGAACAGGCCGTCGAGGAAGGACGGCAGCACCGGCTCCTTGGCGGCAAAGGCCTCCAGGCGGGCCAGCGGCAGGCAGTTGGACACGATCAGCGGAATGAACAGGCCCAGCACCTTATAAAGCTCGTGCATCCAGGCGTTCATCACCAGATCCACGAAGGTGACGTTGGCCGCCACGATCAGGATATAGACCGGGATACGCACCTCGTGGGTGACGTAGTTGCGGAACATGGCCACCATCAGGTTCGAGGCGGCCATCACCGCCGCGGTGGCGAGGCCCATGCCCAATCCGTTGGTGGCGGTGCCGGTCATGGCCATGGTCGGGCACATGCCGAGCAGCATGCACAGCACGCCGTTGTTTTCCCACAATCCGTCCTTGATGATCCGTCCGTAGCTTGCAGACATCACTTCTTCTCCATCATGCGGGAGGAATTGGCGGCGAAGAATTCCAGGCCGTGGCGAATGCCGCCCACCACGGCGCGCGGCGTGATGGTGGCGCCCGAGAACTGGTCGAACTGGCCGCCGTCCTTCTTGACCTTCCACTTGTCCACCGGCGGATTGCCGAGCGACAGGCCGGTGAAGCGGGTGATCCAGTCGGTCTTGGCGGCGTCGATCTTATCGCCCAGGCCGGGCGTCTCCTTATGGGAGATGACGCGCACGCCCAGCAGCTTGCCGTCGGGGGCGACGCCGATCATCAGCTTGACCGGGCCACCATAGCCGCCCGAGGCATCCATCTCGAAGGCCACGCCGGTGACCTCGCCGCCCTTCATGGCGCGGTAGACCACCGTCTCGGCCGGGGCGCCGTGGCCGCCCGCATTGGGACTGGGCAGCTTGATGGCGTCGTTGACCGGGTTGTTGTCATGGATGGATTTCGGGATGACCTGGCCCAGCGAGTTCATCTTGTCCTCCAGGGCGCGGTCCTTGATGGGCGCCTTGGTGATGTCGTCGGTGAGCGCCAGCGCGATCCCGAAGCCGGCACAGAAGGTGCCCAGGATGGTGGCGTGGACCCAGGTGGGCCGGATCGCTTGGCTCATTTGTCCCCCCTGGCCGGCAGAGGCTCGCCCTTGCGGGTGCGCCCGAAGACGCGCGGCCGGAAATGTTGATCGAGAATGGGCGTCAGCGCGTTCATCAGCAGCACGGCGAAGGCCACGCCCTCGGGATATCCGGCGTAGGTGCGGATGATCCAGGTGAGCAGGCCGACGCCGAAGCCGAAGGCCAGTTGGCCCGACTTGGACACCGGCGAGGTGACGTAGTCGGTGGCGATGAAGAAGGCGCCCAGGAACGACGCGCCCGACAGCAGGTGGAACATGCCGCTGGCGTGCCGCGCCGGATCGACGGCGTTGAAGACGGTCCCCATCAGGAACAGGGTCGCCAGCATGGCCACCGGAATGTGCCAGGAGATGATCTTGCGCCACATCAGGAACAGGCCGCCCAGCAGGATCAGCGGCACCGCCGTCTCACCCATGGAGCCGGGATGGAAGCCGATCATCATGTCGCCCAGGCTGGGGACCGAGGCCAGCGACTGGCTGACCGGAGTGCCCTTGGACAACTCGGTCTTGATGAAGCCCAGCGGCGAGGCGGTGCTGATGCCGTCGAGCGAGAAGCCGCGCCCGAAGGTGATGTTGAACGCCTCGGCCAGGGAGGGGGAGCCGGGGGTGAACAGCGGCTTGGGTGTCACGAACGAGGTCATCTGCAGCGGGAAGGAGACCAGCACCACCACGCGGCCGACCATGGCCGGGTTGAAGACGTTCTGGCCCAGGCCGCCGAAGGCGTGCTTGGCGAGGCAGACGGCGAACACCGAGGCCACCACGGCGACCCACCAGGGCGCCCACGGCGGCAGCGACAGGGCCAGCAGCCAGCCGGTGATCGCCACCGAGCCGTCGCCCAGCGCCCGGTCGGGATTGCCGCCGCTGATGCGCACGCAGGCCGCTTCGCACAGGGCGCAGGCCGCCATGGTGACCAGGAACAGGAAGATGGCGGGAAGGCCGAACAGCCACAGATTATACAGCGTCGCCGGCGCCAGGGCCGCCAGGACCGTGAACATGGTCCGGGAGACGTTGTTGGGGCCGTGGGTGAACGGTCCGCTCTTGTCGATCACGATACTCATGCGTTGGCCCCGCCTGCGGAGTTGGTTTGTGCCTGAGCAGCCGCCGCGGCCGCCTCGGCGGCTTCCTTGGCGGCCTTGGCCTTGGCGGCGGCTTCGCGCTTGGCCTGGGCCTGACGCTCGAGGCGGGCGTTATGGGCCTCGACCAGCGCCTTGGTCTGCTCGTTCTTGCGCCGCTCGCGGTCCAGCGCCGCGATCTTGCCCTTGGCGTAGTTGAAGTAGTGGACCAGCGGAATGTGCGACGGGCAGATGTAGGAGCACGAGCCGCACGACACGCAATCCTGCACGCCGATCTTGGCGGCGAGGTCCAGCTTGTCGTTCCTGATGTAGCTGGCCATCTCCACCGGCACCAGACCGCACGGGCAGTAGGTGACGCACGAACCGCAACGGATGCAGGGGCTGGAGGCGTGCTCGTTGGTTTCCTTCTGGGTCAGCGCCAGGATGCCGGAGGTGCCCTTGACCACCGCCACGTCCAGTGACGGCAGCGGCTGGCCCATCATGGGACCGCCCGAGATGATGCGCCTGGCCTCCTTGGTGACGCCGCCGCAGAAATCCAGCAGTTCGCTTACCCGAGTGCCCAGCGGCACCTCGATATTCTTGGGCTGGACGACGGCCCCGCCGCTCACCGTCACGACGCGCGACAGCAGCGGGCGGCCGAGGCGCACCGCCTGATGCACGGCGCGCGCGGTGGCGACGTTGTGCACCACCACGCCCACATCGGCGGTCAGCTTGCGGGCGGGAGTCTCGCGGCCGGTGACCGCCTGGGTCAGGTGGCGTTCGGCGCCCATGGGGTACTGCACCGGCACGCCGACCACTTCCACGTTGGGCTGGGTCGCCGCCACCGCTCTCAACGTCTCGATGGCCTGCGGCTTGTTGTCCTCCACGGCGATGATCACCTTGGGGGCGCCGAGCGCATGGGCCATGATGCGGGCGCCGTCCACCACCTCGGCGGCGAATTCGCGCATGACGCGGTCGTCGCAGGTCAGGTAGGGCTCGCACTCGGCGCCATTGAGCAGCAGGATTTCCAGCTTGTGCTGGTTGCCCAGGCCCAGCTTGACCGCCGAGGGGAAGGTGGCGCCGCCCATGCCGACGATGCCGGCTTCGGCGACGCGGGCCTTGATCTCGTTGGCCGAGGCGGCGAAGGGATCATTGATGGCGGGCATAAGCTCGCCCCATTCGTCCTTGCCGTCGGAATCCAGCATGATGGTCAGGGTCGGCAGGCCGGACGGGTGCGGCGCGGTCATCTCGGTGATGGCGGCGATGCGGCCCGAGGTGGGGGCGTGCACGGCGGCCGAGATCGCCCCTTGCGCCTTGGCCAGCAACTGGCCCTTCTTGACCAGGTCACCGGCATTGACGGTGGTGTTGGCCGGCGCCCCCATGTGCTGCTGCAGCGGCAGGTAGAGCGTCTTCGGCAGCGGCAGGGCGACGATGGCCTTCTCGCTCGTCAGCTCCTTGCGGTATTCCGGGTGGATGCCGCCCAGGATGGGAAACAGTTTCATCGACCGTCTCTCCTCAATGAGCCGCATGCTCGCCTGGCTTTTGCCAGTGCCAGGCTGCGATGGTTTGCGGAATGGGGCGCATCTCGATGGCCTCGGTGGGGCAGATCTTGAAGCACTTGGAACAGGCGTGGCAGGCTTCGGCGATCACGGTGTGCAACTGCTTGGGGGCGCCGACGATGGCGTCGGAGCCGCACTCGCCGATGCAGCGCAGGCAGCCGATGCACAGGTCCTCGTTGATGAAGGCGACACGGGGGCCGACTTCCTCGTGAGCATCGGCATCGGCGTGCACCCCCAGCTTCTTGGCCAGGGCTTCGATGGTGGCCTTGCCGCCGGGTGCGCACAGCGTGATGGGCGTGTCGCCCTTGGCGAGCGCGGCGGCGTACTGGGCGCAGCCGACGAAGCCGCACTGGCCGCATTGCGAGCCGGGCAGCAGGTTCTGCAGTTCTTCCTCGATGGGATTGGTGGGCACGGCCAGGAGCTTGGCGGCGGTTCCCAGAACCGCGCCCAGCGTCACACCCATCACCGCCAGACTTCCGACATCCAACAACATGACAGGCAACCTCCTAATTGGTGCTCATACCGGAAAAGCCCATGAAGGCCAGGGCCAGCAGGCTGGCGGTGATGAAGCCGATGGGCGGACCGGCGAACAGACGCGGCACCTCGTTGAGCGCGATACGCTCGCGCAGGCCGGCGAACAGCACCATGACCAGCGAGTAGCCGAGCGACGAGGCCAGGGCGAACAGCGTGCTCTCGATGAAGTTCATCTTGCCTTCGACCAGCAGCAGGTTCACGCCCAGCACGGCGCAGTTGGTGGTGATCAGCGGCAGGTAGATGCCCAGCATCTGGAACATGGCCGGCGAGACCTTGCGCACCACTGCCTCGGTGAACTGCACGGCCGCCGCGATGACCAGGATGAAGGCCACGGTGCGCAGATAGCCCAACTCGTAGGGCTCCAGCAGCGCCTTCTCCACACCCCAGTCGATCATGGCGGAAACCGTGATGCAGAAGGTGGTGGCGGCGCCCATGCCGATGGCGGTGTCCACCCGGGTGGTGACGCCCATGAAGGAGCACAGGCCCAGGAACCGCATCAGCACGACGTTGCTGACCAAAGCGGCGCTGATGATCAGCAGAAGGTAATGTTGCATCGGGTGCTTCCCCCTTTACCCATGTTCCGTGTGGCACGAGGCATCCGGCGGCGCCTCGAAGGCGCGGCGCAGGAAGCGGGGGGTCAATACCCCCCGTGCCGAAAGAATGCCGGAGATGATCCGGGCGCCGAACAGCCCGACCGCCAGACCGCCGACGGCGCCCAGCGCCGCCATGGAATCGGCGCGGCCGATTTCCTGTCCCGCGATGCCGCCGATCAGCAGAGTGACCAGCGGCAGGCCGTAGGCGGTGAGCGCCCCGGTGGTCAGGGTGTTCTCGCGCACACCCACCACCACCCGTTCGCCGACCGCGAGGCCAAGGTCGCCGGGCAGGGCGAAACGCTTGGCCATCTGGCGCGCCGAGGGGTCTCCCACCTGCTTGCCGATGCTGCACAGGCCGGCCGAATGGCAGCCGCCGCAGCTCGGCGCTTGCTCTGGCTCGGCCCAGGCCTTGCCGCCGCTGATGGCGACCACGCGGGCGAAGCCCTCGACCATGTCGCGGCCATCGGCGTCCGGAAAGAAGGATTCCGGCGGGGTGGAGGACTCGGGGGTGCTCATCACCAGACTCAGGCCGTCACCGTCGCGATAACGCCCTGGGGCGTGACGAAGAAGGCCTTCTCGGCGCCGCCCGCCCGCAGAATCTGCTGGCGCTTGTCTTCCGGCGCCAGGATCAGGGTGGTGGCCAGGCCGTCGGCGATGGTGGCGTTGTCGGCAATCACCGTCACACCCAGCTCGGCCGGGGCGGTACGCCCGGTCTTGGGGTCGATGATGTGGGTGAACTTGCCGGCTTCATCGAAGATGGTGCCGTAGCCGCCCGAGGTGGACACGCACTTGTTGACCACGTCTACCGAGGTGATGGCCTTGGTGTTGTCCGCCGGGTTGGCGATGCCGATATGCCAGGCCGAGCCGTCGGGCTTGGCTTCCATGGCGCGGGGCTCGCCCATGTCCACCAGCATCTGGGAGAAGCCGTGGGCGCGCAGCACGTCGGCCACCTTGTCGGTGATATAGCCCTGGGCGCGGGCGTTCAGCGTCAGCGCCATGCCCGGCTTGGCCAGGGAGACGCGGCGCGACGCGGCGTCGATCTCGATACCCTTCCAGTCGACCAGGGTCAGGGCGGCGTCGATGTCCCTTTGGGCCGGGCCGTTGGGGTCGGGATTGGCGGCGGTGAAGTGGCTGAAATACAGCTGCCACACCGGCTGGATGGTCGGATCGAAGGCGCCGTCGCTGATGGCGGCCAGGCTCTTGGCGTGGGCGACCAGTTCGACGAATTCGGCCGGCGCGTCGTCCAGCTTGCCGTCGCGGTTCAGCGCCGACAGGGCCGAATCGGCGCGATAGATGCTGAAGATGGCTTCCAGCCGGGCCAGTTCGTCCTGCGCGGCGGTCAGCGCGGCGCGGGCCTTGGCCTCGTCGGCGGCGAAAAGCTGAATGGTGGAGGGCGCGCCCAGCGTCGTCCCTTCCCAGCGGACCAGGCGGGCCTGGGCGGCATTGGCCTTCATCAGCAGCGGCAATCCGGCGGCCGCGGCCAGAATGGTGATGGCGCGACGGCGGGTGATACGAACGGTCATCGAGCCTAAGCCCTCCTTCGGGTGAAACTTCCGGGCGCCCAAGGCCAGACCCGGTTCGGGGCCTGTTCCCGTGGTCCCGCCAAACTCCTTAGCAAGACCCGCGCCACAAAAGTATAATTGCTCAAAAAAACGCCACATAGATGGTATGCGAGGACATCGCCCACATCAAGAGTGTGTGTTTTTAAATACGCATTGCAATACCAAATTTGGGGGATGGCGGAAAATAGCCGTTTTTTAAGCGATACGCGATAATTTGCCAGGGTGTAACGGGTCGGCTATGGCCTTTAGGCGGCAGAAAAAATTCCGCCTCGCCACGCCGCCGTCGTTGTCGCAAGTGCGACATGGACGGGGGATTTTCCTTTCAAATGTCGTGCCCTCTCCATAGGTATGGGGTTGTCCTATCCTTTTGTGCTTGGCAGGGGTGGGGTTTGATGGTAAGTAGAAATCCGCAACGACCTGTGCCCATGGGGCCGGGTCCTTTTTTTTGCGGTGTAGGAATATACCGCCGCGATCCCAACCCGGGGGGGTAGGGGAGAGCGGTAAAGGGGGGAGCTTTTCAGGCTTCCCCCTTTATCTTTGCGCACCAGCCGATCCAGGCTTGCCGGAAGAACGCTTCCACCGCCGCCACATGGGCCGCCCCGTCGCCGATTCCCCGTTTCATGGCGGGGCGCAGGGCATGGCGCAGGCGCGTCAGGCGCGGGGGATCGCCGGCCAGGGCGACGGCGAGGTCCTCATAGGCCGCCATGTCCGGGCGGGCCAGTTCCGTTTCCATCCCCATGGCCGAGAGCAGCGCCAGGGTCTGGCGCCAGAACGGGCGCGGCCCCGGCAGGGTGACCACCGGCACGCCCATCCACAGCGCCTCGCACGAGGTGAAGGCGCCGCAATAGGGGAAGGGGTCGAGGCCGATATCCACCTCGCGGTATTCGGCCAGCAATTGCTCGGGCGGCGAATTGCCGCGCAACTCCAGCCTTTCCGGCGCGATGCCGTGGGCGGCGAAGGCATCGCGGAAGCGCTTCGCCACTTCCGCCTGGGCGAGATGGGGCCATTTGAGCAGCAGGCGGCTGGCGGGAACCCGTGACAGGATGCGCGACCACGACCCGATCACCGCGTCGTTCAGCTTGGCGATATTGTTGAAGCTGCCGAAGGTGACGAAGCCTCGGGCCAGCATCGGCGGTTCCGCCGGTTCGGGGGTGTCCGGCCCCTGGTAGCACAGGCGCGAGCCGGGCAGCAGCGCCACCGTTTCGCGGAACCAGGCTTCGGCCTCGGGCGGCACGGTGGCACGGTCCATCAGGGTGTAGTCCATGGTCGCCAGCCCGGTGGTGAAGGGATAGCCCAGCCAGCTCACCTGTACCGGGGCGGGCTTGGCGGCGAACAGGCCCAGCCGGTTGCCCGCCGTCTGGCCGTCCAGGTCCACCAGGATGTCGATGCCGTCGTCTTGGATCAGCCGGGCCAGCCCGTCGTCGTCCAGGCCGGCGACATCGCGCCAGAGATGGGCATTGCCCCGCAATTCCCCGGTGACGTCGTCACCACCCGGCCGGGTGGCGTAACAGGCGGCGAAGATGCGGCCGCGGTCGTGGCCCTTCAGCACCGGACGCATCAGCAGACCGAGGGGATGGCGGCGGAAATCGGCGGAGACATAGCCGACGCGGATCACTCGGCCCGGTTCCGGCGTATTGGCATATTGGGCTGGAACCGGCACGCGGTGGCGGTTCATGACCTGTCGGTGGGCCTGTCCGATCTCCTCGCCGCTCATCTCGAGGAGGTAATGCAGGCAGTTGAGGTAGTTGGATGCCGCCTGAACCAGCCGGGAATCCATGTTCCAGGCGGCACGGTAGCAGGCGGCGGCCTCGGCGGCGCGGCCCTCGCCATAGAAGGCGTTGCCCAGGTTGTAATGGGCGGCGGCATGGCCGGGGCGCAGGGATATGGCTGCGCGCAAGGAATCCTGGGCCGCCCTGATGCGCCCCGCCTGCTGCCGCATGGCCCCCAGATCGGTCAGCAGCCGCCAGTCGCCGGGGGCCAGACGCACCGCCGCTTCCATGCTGTCGGCGGCTTCGGCCGCGCGGCCCAGGGCGTCCAGGCAGCGGGCCAACTGGGCGTGCGCCAGAGATAATTGGGGCAGTAATTCGGCGGTGCGGCGGTAGCAGGGCTCGGCCTCCGCCGCCCTGTCCAGGCGCATCCTGGTATTGCCCAGGTTGAACCAGGCGGGGGCCAGACCGGGAGAAAGGGCGGCGGCGCGGGCGAAATCCGTTTCCGCCTCCTCCAGCCGGCCAAGGTCGCTGAGCAGATCGCCCCGGTTGCACCACGCTTCCGCCAGATCGGGCGCCAGATCGAGGGCACGCCGGTGCAGCTCCAGGGCGGTATCGGCCTGACCGCGCTGCTGGGCGATCACTCCCAGATTGGTCAGGGCCCTGGCGGCCAGGGGCGACGGTTCGACAATGCGGTGATAAAGGGATTCCGCCTCTTCCACGCGGCCCTGGTTGTGCAGCGCTTCGGCCTGTTGGAGCAGCAAGGCGGGGTCCGAGGTCATCACCGATTTATCCCGGTGGCCTCCGCCCGCGTCAAGCTCACACCACGCCCTTGTCGCGCAAGGCGGACAGCGCGGCCGCATCCAGGCCGAGCAGTTCGCCCAGCACCGCATCGGTGTGCTCGCCCAGGAGCGGCGGCCCCCGGTCGTAGGATACCGGCGAATCCGACAGGCGCAGCGGGCTGGCCACGGTGGGGACCGTTCCGGTCAGGGCGTGGGGAACCTCCTGGCGCAGGTGCCGGGCCTGGGCCTGGGGATCGGCGAACACCTTGTCCATGGTGTTGATGGGGCCACAGGGAATCTGGCGCCGCTCCAGAGCCTCCAGTAACTGGGCCGAGGTATGGCGCCGGGTCTCGGCTTCCAGCAGCGGGATCAGCACGGCGCGGTGCTCGACGCGGGCGCGGTTCAGGGTGAAGCGCTCGTCCGCCGCCCATTCCGGATGGCCCAGTTCGTCGGCCAGCTTGGCGAACTGGCCGTCGTTGCCCACCGCGATGATCAGATGGCCGTCGGCGGTGGGAAAGGCCTGATAGGGGACGATGGCGGCGTGGCCGTTGCCGGCCCGGCCGGGGGCGTTGCCGCTGACCAGACAGGTCATGGCCTGATTGGACATCATGGCGACCTGCACGTCCAGCAGCGCCATGTCGATGTACTGGCCGCGCCCGGTACGGTGGCGCTGGTTCAGCGCCGCCAGCACGGCGACGGTGGCGTGCAGTCCGGTGGACAGATCGGCGATGGCGATGCCGGCCTTCTGTGGCCCGCCGCCGGGCAGCGTGTCCTTTTCCCCCGTCACGCTCATCAGCCCGCCCATGGCCTGGATCATGAAGTCGTAGCCGGCGCGCGGCGCATAGGGACCGTCCTGGCCGAAGCCGGTGATGGAGCAATAGACCAGCCGGGGATTGACCGCCGCGAGCGACTCGTAGTCCAGGCCGTACTTCTTCAGCCCGCCCAGCTTGTAGTTCTCCACCAGTACGTCGGCCTGGGCGGCAAGGCGGCGGATCAGTTCCTGGCCGTCGGGGCTGGCCATGTCGATGGTCACCGAGTGCTTGCCCCGGTTGGCCGCCAGATAATAGGCGGCGTCGCCCTTTTCCCCCGTCCGGGGATCGGCCAGGAAGGGCGGGCCCCAGCCTCTTGTGTCGTCGCCGGAACCGGGCTTTTCCACCTTGATCACCCGGGCGCCCAGATCGGACAGCATCTGGGTGCACCAGGGACCGGCCAGCACGCGGCTGAGGTCGAGGACCAGGATGTCGTCGAGGGCCCGCATGGAATGCTTCCTTACTTCTTACTGTGTCAGACGGGACAGAATGGTCAGCCAACCGGTCAGCACCGCGAAGGCCGCCAGGGTGAACAGGCCGTTCCAGCCCAGAACGATGGTCTTGGCCGGCTTGCCCACCAGCTCGCCCAGCAGCATGGCCGAGGCGGTCATGGCCGAGGAATTGATGGCCAGGCACCAGCCGCTGATCAGGCCCAGCGCCAGGGATTCGGTCGAAAGCGGCAGGCCGGGCGCCGCCCGGAGCGCCGAGGCGATGATGGTGACGGAAACGATGGGGTTGATGCCGATCAGGGCCGGGACCACCACCGCCAGGATGGCCAGGGCCGGCAGGATGACCGGCGGCAGCAGCGGCGAGGCGATCAGCGCTCCCAGGGTCTCGGGCGGGATCATGGCGGAGAACAGGGTGCCGATGAATCCGGCCGAGGACAGGATGGCGATCTCGGTGCGGTAGGCGGGGAAGGTGTTGGCCGCCTGGGTGACCACGCGATGGGCCACGGCGGCGCTGCCGTTGGCGATGCCGCCCTCCAGATACTGGCTGGCCAGCCAGCCCAGGCCGACCAGCGGGGTGGAGACCAGCATGGCGCGGCTGAGCGGCACGCCCAGCAGCCACTCGAACACCAGCGCCATCAGGAAGACCAGCAGCACCAGCCCGGCCACGCCGCCCAGGGCGGCGAGGTCGCGGGTAGGCTCGGTGGGCGGCACCAGATGGCGCAGATGGGCGGGGGCCTGGATGCGGTCCTGCACCCAGCCGAGCCCCAGGATCATGGCGCCGGTCGCCATGCCCAACGGCAGCATGGAGCTCCAGTGCAGGCTGGGCAGGGCGGTCAGCATCACCGCCAGGGAAATGGACAGCGGCGAGGCCAGCGGCGTGATGGAAAAGCCGCGCAGCAGGGCCATGACCATGCGGCGCTCGCGGATATCCCTGATCTGCTCGTTGCCGCCCGCCGCTTCCAGCGAGTTGCGGTGCTTGATCATGATGCCCAGCAGGCTCAGCACGCCGATATTGAGGATGATGCCGAACAGATAGCCGCCGACGGTCAGCAGGGCATAGCGTCGCCCCGGCGTCTGGTTGACGAAGAAGGTGGAGCAGCGGCTGACCAGGGGCGAGGTGCGGGCGGCTTCGCGCAAAAAGAACTGGTTGGCGAAGAAGGTGGCGAAGAAGGCGCCGGTATCCAGGGACGAGGCGATGACCTTGACGGGGTCGGCGGTGCCGGCCACGGCGGCGCCCATGGTCAGGCCGATGGCAAGGCCGACCATCACCTTGGCGTTGACCGCCATTTTGCGCCATTCCGCCGCCAGATAGGCGACCAGCAGCAGCCGCGCCCCCATGCGCAGAACCTCGGCCGGCACGATCACGTCGCCCAGCACGCAGGCGATCATGCCGAGCAGCAGCAGGGCGGAGGCACGAGTGCCGGTCATGGCGCCGCAAGTCCCTTCAGCCGGGCCAGCGCCGCCCTGGCCTCGTCCTCGAAGCGGGTAACGATGGCGGCCAGCGGCTCGATGCGGTCGGCGAAGGCCACCGATTGGCCCACCGACAGGGCGGCCTTGGTCCAGTCGCCGGTGCGATAGGCCTCGCGGCCCACCTTGCCGGAAATGTGCGGCATCAGCGCCTCGATACCGGCACCGCCCGATTCCAGGGCCTGGACCGTGGCGGTCGCCTCGTTACGCAGGACACGGGCGGTGTTGCGCAGACTGGACAGGATCAGGGTGGTCTCGGTCTCGTCGGCCTCGATCAGGCGGCGCTTGTAGTCGGCGTGGGCCCAGATTTCGTCGGCCACCAGGAAACGGGTGCCCACCACCACGCCGTCGGCCCCCAGCGCCAGGGCGGCCACCAGATGGGCGCCCGTGCCGATGCCGCCGCCCACCAGCAACGGGATGGACAGTTTGGCCGCCGCCACATTGGCCTGCACCATGGTTCCCACCATGTCCATGCCGGGATGGCCGCCGCATTCGGCGCCGACCACCGCCACGGCGTCGACGCCTTCGGCCTGGGCCTTCTGGGCGTATTTCACCGCCGGCACCTTGTGCATCACCTTGATGCCGGCCGCCTCGAGAGCCGGCAGGTAAGGGGCGGGATTGCGGCCCGAGGTCTCGACGAAGCGCACGTCCTCCTCGACGATCAGATCGAACACCGCCTGGGTGCGCTCGCCCTGGACCAGCTTGGGCAGCATGGAGACGTTGACGCCGAACGGCTTGCCCTCGGCCAACTCGCGGCATCTGCGGATGGCGGCCCTGAGGTCGGCCAATTCCTCGTAGCTGGCGGCGGTGATGAAGCCGCAGATGCCGGCCCGCGCCGCGGCGGCCACGTAATCCGGCGTCGCCAGCCATTGCAGCCCGCCGGCCAGCACCGGCAGGCGGATGCCGAACAGCTCGGTGATGCGGGTGGAGAACAGGGGGGTCACAGCGCCACGCCCTCCGGGGTCTCGCTCCCGGTGCGGTAGCGGAAGGTGCCTTCGCCCATGGCGATCAGCTTGCCGTTCTCGTCGAGGACTTCGGAGGAGCAGAACACGATACGGCTGCCGCCGGCCTTCTTGCGGCCGACGGCACGGATGATGCCGTGGCGGGCCTGGCCGGTGAAGCTGGTCGTCAACTGCAGGGTGACGACGCGACGCACCCGTCCGGGAAAGGGACAATAGGTAGCGGCAAAACCGCATGAGGTGTCGATCAGGGTGGCGAGCACGCCGCCATGGACCAGACCGGCCCGGTTGCAGTGCTTTCGCTCGATGGCGAGCTCCAGCACGGCGCGGTCCTCGGACCATTCCACCAGATGGTAGTCCAGCAGTTCCTGGAAGCCCGATCTGGGCTCGCCGTCCAGCAGATCAGTGCTCATGGAGGGCATCCCTGGCGAAGTAGAGGTCGTGGAGGCGGCCAAGATCAACCGAGGCCGCCGCTTCGGACAAGACCACCTTGCCGCCCCTGACCAGATAGACGTGGTCGGCGATCTTGAGCGCCTTGTTGGTGTTCTGCTCCACCAGCACGATGGTGCGGCCATCCTGCTTCAGGCGGTCGAGGATGCCCATCACCTCGTCCACCACCACGGGGGCGAGGCCGAGGGACGGCTCGTCCACCAGGATCAGCTTGGGCTCCTCCATCAGGCCGCGCCCCATGGCCAGCATCTGCGCCTCGCCGCCCGAAAGTGCGCCCGCCAACTGATCGCGGCGCTCGTAGAGGCGGGGGAACATGTCGTAGACCATTTTCAGGTTCCGGGGCGCGTTGGCCCGGCATTTCTTGGGGAAGGCTCCCATCATCAGGTTGTCGGCCACCGTCATGTCGCGGAACACCATGCGGCCTTCCGGGATCATGGCGATGCCGTCGGCCACCATGTCCCAGGTGGGGGCGTTGGTGCGGTCGGCACCCTGATAGAGGACCCGGCCCGAGCCGGTCTTCACCAGCCCCATGATGGCGCGCAAAAGCGTGGTCTTGCCGCCGCCGTTGGGGCCGAGGATGCAGGTGAGCTTGCCTTCCTCGATGGCGAGCGACAGGTCCCACAGGACGTTAATGGAGCCGTAGCCGGCCCTTAAGGATTCGATCTCAAGCAGCTTCGCCACCGGTGTAGCTCCTGATGACTTCGGGGTCGTTGAACACGTTTTCGGGGCTGCCCTCGGCGATCAGACGGCCGAAGTTCAGCACCACCACGCGGGGACACAGGCGGGTGATGGTCTCGATGTCGTGCTCGATGATCAGCAGGGCCAGGCCGTAGCGCTGCCGCACCTCGGACAGCGTATGCATGAAGGCGCGCTTGCCCGCCGTCTCGAGCCCGGCCAGCACCTCGTCGAGCATCAGCAGCTTTGGGTTGGTGGCGAGCGCCTTGCCCACCTCCAGCGCCTTCTGCTCGGTCAGCGCCAGCGAGGTGGCGGCGTCGGAATCCGCCTTGTGGCCCAGCTTCAGCAGGTCGAGGATTTCCTCGATCCGCTGCTTGTCGATGCGCCCGGTGGCGAAGCGCGACGCCACCATCAGGTTTTCGCGCACCGTCAGCTCGTGCATGGGCTGGGGCACCTGGAAGGCGCGGCCGATGCCGGCCCGCGCCCTGGCGTGGATGGGCATGGCCACCAGATCGCGGCCCAGGAAGCGGGCCTTGCCCCGCGTGGGGCGCACCAGCCCCGACACGGCGTTGAACAGGGTGGTCTTGCCCGCCCCGTTGGGGCCGACCAGACCGAGCACGTCGCCTTCCGCCATGGAGAAGGTGACGTCTCCCACCGCGATCAGGCCGCCGAAGGCCACGGTGACGCCGTCAAGCTCAAGCAGCATGGGCCGGGCCCTCCTTGCGCGACAGTTTGGCCATCAGCAGGGGCATCAGGCCGCCCGGACTGAACAGGATCATGGCGCCCAGCAGCACGCCCAGCACGATCTGATGGCCCTGGGGCAGGATGGGCTTGAAAGCCAACTGGTCGACCAGATAGACCACCACCGCGCCGACCAGCGGGCCGGTCACCGTGCGATAGCCGCCGAAGATGGCCGAGACGATGGCCAGCGTCGTCCACTGCCCGGCAAAGGCGTAGTCGGGCTCCAGGAAGTTGATGTAATGGGCGTTGAAGGCGCCGACCATGCCGGTGATGAAGGCGGAAACCACCAGCATCCAGGCTTTCAGCACGGTGGAGTTGACCCCCACCACGCGGGTGGCGTCCTCGCTGTCGTGCATCGCCTTGAGCGCCAGGCCATAGGCGCTGCGGCGGATCAGGTGATAGACCGCCATGGCCGCCACCACGATGGTCAGGATGACGAAATAGCCGCCCAGCTTGGAGCCGAAATCCAGGCCCAGCACGGTGGGCAGGCGGGGAATGGACAACAGCCCCGCCGCGCCGCCGGTGACCGGCTTCATCTCGGTGGCCAGGATACGGAAGATCTCGGCATAGGCCAGGATGGCGAGGGCGAAATAGGGGCCGCGCAACCGTAGCGCCGGCATGGTCGCCACCGAGGCCACGGCGGCACCCAGGCCGGCGACCAGCATGGCGGGGAATACCGGCCAGCCCCCCCTGAGCGTCAGCAGAGCCGAGACGTAGGCACCGACTCCGAAGAACGCGGCGTGGCCGAAGCTGACCATGCCGCCCAGATTGCCCAGCAGCGCCCAGGCCACCGCGATGCCGCCGATGGTCAGCGCCGCGACGATCAGGCCGATGACATAGGCGTTGGAGCCCACCGCCAGCGGCACGGCGATATAGGAGAAGGCCAGGAAGGCGGCGATCTTGATTACGTTGTTCATGCTTACCCCCGCCGCTTGGCGCGGCCGAACAGGCCGGACGGCATCAACAGCAGCACCACCAGGAACAGCACCATGCCGGCCAGTTCCTGCAGCGCCGACGACGCCATGGTGACGGTCAGGCTTTCCACGATGCCCAGCAGCACGGCGCCCAGCAGCACGCCGGGCACCGAGCCCATGCCGGCCAGCACGGTGATGATGAAGGCCTTGACCGTCAGGTGATGGCCCATGGCGGGCTGGATCACCTTGGCGGTGTAGATGGCGACACCCGCCACGGTGGCCAGCAGGCCGGACACAGCGAAGGAGAGTACCTCCGTCAATTGCGGGTTGACGCCCATCAGCTTGGCGGCGTCGCGGTTGGAGGCGACGGCGCGCAAGGCCCTGCCGTACCAGCTTTTTTCCAGCCACCACCACACGGCGCCCACCAGGATGATGCCGAGCGCGGCGAACACCAGTTCGGCCTGCATGGCGAACAGCGTATCGAACAGGATGGTGGCGTCGTGGTACCACGGCGTGGTGGCGGAATGGATGTCCGCCGACCAGATCATCAGCACCGCGTTGGTGAGGATCACCCCGATGCCGAAGGTCAGGATCAGCGAGTTCAGCTCGCGATCCTTCTTGATCATGCTGACCAGGTAATAGACCACCATGGCGGTCGCCACCACCACGGCCAGGGCCAGCGGCAGCGAGGCCAGGGGGTCGAGACCCAGCTTTTCCTCGGCGGTGTAGCTGATATAGGCGCCCAGCAGCACCAGCTCGCCATGGGCGAGGTTGATGACCCGCATGGTGCCGAACACCAGCGCGAGGCCGAGGGCGATCAGGGCGTAATACGCTCCCGACAGCACCCCGGAGAACAGGGATTGAAGGGTAAGTTCAAGCATGGACTCGGACCCTGGAACAGGAAATGGGCAATTCTATTCCCGTCATCACCGGGCTTGACCCGGTGATCCACGCGGTGTCGCCATTCCTGCGGTATCGGCGGCGGCGGGGCGTGGATGCCCGGAACAAGTCCGGGCATGACGGGAAAAATTCAGCGTTTCTCACCACGGAACGGCGGGGTACTTCACCTTGCCGGTGGCGGCGTCACTGGGCCACACCAGCACCACCTTGCCCGCCTGGTGCTGGCCCATGCGGTGGGTGAATTCCGGGTTGTCGCCGGATTCGTCGAAGCGGACCTTGCCGATCACTGTGTCGGCCTGGGTCTTGCGCATCTCGGCGGCGATGCCGCCCTTGTCCACGGTGCCGGCATCGGCGGCGCGGGCCACCGCCTCGAACAGCAGCTTGGACTGCACATAGCCGAAGATGCCCAGGTAATCGGGAGCCTTGTTGAACATCTTCTGGTAGGTCTCGGCGAATTCCTTGGCCTCGGGCGTGGTGAACTCGGCCGGGAAGGACAGGGTCGAGGTGCCCGAGACGTTTTCCATCAGGTCGGGGAACTCGGTGGCCATCTTGGAGGTGGCGAGCGACCATACGCCGGCGATGGTCTTGATGTCGGGCTTCAGAACCTTGGCGGCGCGCAGGATGCCCACGTAATCGTTCTCGTAGCCGATCATGGCGATGGCGTCGGGACGGTCCTGCAGCTTGATCTTGTGGATGATCGGCTTGAAGTCGTTGGTGGCCGGATCAAACGCATGCATGGTGACCTTGACGCCCTTGGGCGACAGGCCGGATTGCAGCATCTTGGCCACTTCCTCGGTGGCTTCCTTGGTGGAATAGACCACCGCCACCGACTTGACGCCCATCTCGCCGAACATGCCCATCAGGGCGCGGGCATAGCCTTCCGAGCTGTTGATGCGGAAGAAGGTCTTCAGGTTGCGCTTGGTCAGCTCGGTGGCGACGCCGCCCGAGGTGATGTAGACCTTGCCCAGCTTCTCGGCGGCTTCCGAGGCCGGGCCGATGATGTTGGAACCGTATCCGCCGGTATAGGCGACCACCCCGTCGGCGGCCAGCTTCTCCACGGCGCCCACCGCCTTGGCGGGCGAGGATTCATCGTCGACGGTCACGATCTTGACCGTGTGCTTGCCGTTCTTCTTGTTGAACATCTCGGCGGCCACCTGGATGCCCTCGTTCATGGCGGTGCCAACCCGGGCGAGATTGCCCGACAGCGGAATCTCGGCGCCGATCTTGAACTCGGCGGCCTTGGCCGGGGCAAGGCCCAGCATCAGCGACAGGGCGAGAGCCGAAACACAGAGCTTGCTCTTGGACATTATTGCTTCCTCCCAACGTTCAAAGATTGTCGTAGCTGTGGTTTCTTGCCGCCTCGGCGAGGCGGTTCTTCAGGATTTTGCCGGTGGCCCCGGCGGGCAGGTGCCCGACCACCACCACCTCGCCCGGTCGCTTGTAGGGGGCGAGGCGGGTGGCGGCCCATTCCTCCAGCTCGGTGGCGGCAAGCTCGGTGCCCGGCGCCACCTGGACGAAAGCCACCACCTCCTCATTGCCGTCGGCGGCGGGGCGGCCCACCACGGCGGAATGGGTGACCAGCGGATGGGCGTTGAACACCGCTTCCACCTCGGCGGGATAGACGTTGAAGCCCGAACGGATGATCAGCTCCTTGGCACGGCCCACGATGAACAATGCCCCATCGGGGTCGCGTCGCGCAAAGTCGCCGGTGTTGAGCCAGCCCTCGGGATTGATCACCTCATCGGTCATTCTTGGGGCGCGGTAATAGCCCTTCATGGTGCCGGGACCCCGGCTCCACAATTCGCCCACCTGGCCGTCGGGCATGTCCTGGCCGTCGGGACCGACGATACGCGCCTCGACGCCGGGCAGGGCGTGGCCCACCGAGCAATCGCCGCGCGGCGCGTCCAGGCGGGTCTGGCAGATGGTCGGTGCCGATTCGGTCAGGCCGTAACCGTTGTTCAGCACCCGGCCGAACAGCGCCTCGGTCTCGGCCTTGATGGCCGGGTCGAGCGGCGACCCGCCCGCCGACAGGAAGCGAAGCGCGGGGGCCTCCACCTTGGCGCCGGAGAGGCGGATGTGTTCCAGGAACTTGGCGAACATGGCCGGCACGCCGTTCCACATGGTGAGACCGGCCTTGAGGTCGGCCAGCACCTGGGCGGGAGCGAAGCGCGGCGCCACATGCAGGCAGGCGCCGCCATAAAGCGTTCCCACCAGCACCGAGGCCAGCCCGAAGACGTGGGACATGGGCAGCACGCCATAGGCCACGTCGCCGGCGCCCATATCGCGCAGGCCGCCCGATACCGCCCCCACGAACATGACGTTGCGATGGGTGAGCATGACGCCCTTGGGGGTCCCCGTGGTGCCCGAGGTATAGATCAAGGCCGCCACCTGGGTGTTGCCGGGCTCCACCGGCTCGGGCTGACATTGGGCGTTGAGCGGCCCCACGGCGAAGCTGCCGAGGAAGGGCAGGGACCGCAGTTCCGCGCCGTGCCGTCTGGCGTGGGCGGTGGCCTCCGCCGAGACGTCGGTGGTGTAGATCACCCGTCTGGCGCCGCAATGGTCGCGGATGGTGTCGATCTCGCGCTCGGACAGTCGTGCGTTGATGATCGCCGCCCAGGCATCAAGCTCGCCCGCCGCCAGGATCAGGGCCACCAGGGTCAGGCAATTTTCGCCCACCAGCATCAGCCGGTCGCCGGGACGCACCTGCAATTGGCGCAGCAGCGTCCCGGCCTCGTCCATGGCCTCGCCCAACTGGGCATAGGTCCAGCGGGTCTCTCCCTGGATCATGGCCGGGGCCTGGGGCGTGCGTCGCTGCCACTGCCGCGCCAGCTGGGCCAGCCGGGGCGGCAGGTCGGCCAGGATATCGGCGACAGGCCGCATCAGGCGATGTCCTTCAGCATGTTGCGCGCGATGACCAGTTGCTGGATCTGGGTGGTGCCCTCGTAGATGCGGAACAGACGGACGTCGCGATAGAACCGCTCGATGCCGTAATCGGCGATGTAGCCGGCGCCGCCATGGACCTGCACGGCGCGGTCGGCGATGCGACCCACCGCTTCCGAGGCGAACATCTTGCAGCAGGCCGCCTCGGTGGAGACGTTCTGGCCCAGGTCCTTCTTGCGCGCCGCGTCCAGCACCATGCAGCGCGCCGCATAGGCCTCGGTGCGGGAATCGGCCAGCATGGCCTGGATCAGTTGGAACTCGCCGATGGGCTTGCCGAACTGCACCCGCTCGGCGGCGTACTTGACGCTGTCCCTGATCAGGCGCTCCGACACGCCGACGCAGGTGGCCGAGATGTGCAGGCGGCCGCGATCCAGAACCTTCATGGCGGTCTTGAAGCCCTGGCCCTCGACGCCGCCGATGATGTTGGCGGCGGGCACGCGGACGTCCTCGAGGATCACGTCGCAGGTGTGGGCGCCCTTTTGGCCCATCTTCTTGTCGATCTTGCCCAGGCTGAGGCCGGGGGAATCGGCGTCGACGATGAAGGCCGTGATGCCGCCCGCGCCCTTATTGTTGGGATCGGTACGGGCCATCAGGGTGAAGATGGAGGCTTCCGGCGCGTTGGTGATGAAGCGCTTGGTGCCGTTGACGATGTAATGGTCGCCGTCGCGGCGCGCCGTGGTGCGCAAGGACGCGGCGTCCGAGCCGGCATTGGGCTCGGTCAGGGCGAACGAGGCGATCAGTTCGCCGGTGGCGAGGCGGGGCAGGTACTTCTGCTTCTGCTCCTCCGTGCCGTCGATGATGATGCCCTGCGAGCCGATGCCGTTATTGGTGCCGAAGATGGAGCGGAAGGCCGGCGAGGTCTGGCCGATCTCGAAGGCGCACAGTACCTCCTCCTCCATGGTCAGGCCCAGTCCGCCGTATTCCTCGGGAATGGACAGGCCGAACAGGCCCAATTCCTTCATCTCGGCCACGATCTCGGGCGGAAGGGCGTCGTCCTCGGCGATGCGCTCCTCGTTGGGCACCAGGCGCTCGCGCACGAAGCGCGAAAGGGTGTCGAGCAACTGATTGAGGATTTCCTGGTCACGGATCATGTCGGTCTCGTCCCGTCTTGGATGGATTGGAGTCAGCGGCGTCCCAGCGCCGCCTCGATCTTGCGGGCCACCGCCACCAGGCGGGGGCCGAGGTCGCCTTCCAGGCGCTCGCGCGACAGCAGGAAGGCGGCTCCGCCGCAGTTGAGCGCCACCACGGTGCCGGTGGCCGGATTGGTCAACGCCACGCCCACGGCGTGGACGTCGCTCTGCCAGTCGCCCACCGACATGGTGAAGCCACGGGTGGCGTATTCGCGGAAGGCCCGTTCCAGGCCCAGCTTGATGCGCGGCCAGTCGTCGGGATGACGCGTCCTGACCTCGTCGAGGATGGGATTGCGCTCGGCCTCGGGGATCGCCGCCAGGAAGGCGCGGCCCATGGCGGTGGTCGCCACCGGAATGCGCGAGCCCACCGACAGGCGGATGGTCAGCGCCCCTTTGCCGCGGCAGGATTCCACGTAGATCATGCTGGTGCGGTCGTGGCTGCCCAGCGACACCGCCACGTCGGAGTAATCGGCCAACTCCTGCATCAGCGGGCGGGCCACATGGCGGATGTCCATGCCGGCCAGGGCGGTGTAGCCCAGCGACAGCACGGCGGTGCCCAGCTTGTACTTGGAATAGCGGTCGATATAGATCAGGTAGCCCAGCTTGGTCAGCGTGTAGGTCAGACGCGATATCGTCGGCTTGGGCAGTCCGGTGCGCGCCGCGATCTCCTGGTTGCCCAGCATGGCGTCGTTGGCGCGGAAGCAGCGCAGCACCTCGAGGCCACGCGACAGCGCCACCACGAACTGCCTGTCCTGAGTTTCCTCGGTCTGCGTCTCTTCGGTCCGGCTTTCCTCGGATTCCGTCAAGGCTTCATCTCCCGGTTCCCCCTCCTTTTGGCGGGGGAGGATGTTTTCGTTTGCCAAGCGACCAAAACACGACTTAGGCTCTGGCGTCAACAGAATGTGAAATCGAATTCCGCACAGCGAAATTGAGGGACGTCATGACGGAAGTGCTCCTGGAAAAACCCTTTGATTCCGTGGCTTTGCTGCGTATCAACCGGCCCGAGGCCAAGAATGCGCTCAACGGCGAAGTGCGCCGCCAGTTGGCCGAGCACATGACGGCGCTGGGCGCCGACCCCACCGTCCGGGCCATCGTGATGACCGGTAACCAGGAGGCCTTCGCCGCCGGAGCCGACATCAAGGACATGGCCGAGGTGGGGGCCATCGAGCTGATGCAGCGCAACAATCATCTGCTGTGGCGGGCCATCGCCAATTGCCCCAAGCCGGTGATCGCCGCGGTCCAGGGGTATGCCTGGGGCGGCGGCTGCGAGTTGGTGATGCACGCCGACATCATCGTGGCGGGCGAGACCGCCAGCTTCTCCCAGCCCGAGGTCAAGGTGGGCATCATGCCGGGCGCCGGCGGCACCCAGCGCCTGACGCGCGCCGTGGGCAAGTTCAAGGCCATGCTGATGGTGATGACCGGCCAGGCGATCAGCGGCATCGAAGCCGGCCAGATGGGCCTCGCCAGTCTGGTGGTGCCCGATGCCGAGGTGCTGGACAAGGCGCTGGAGATCGCCAAGACCATCTCGCGTATGCCGCCCGTCGCCATCGCCCAGATCAAGGAAGTGCTGCTGGCCGGTCAGGACGCCTCGCTGGACACCGCCCTGATGCTGGAGCGCAAGGCCTTCCAACTGCTGTTCGCCAGCGCCGATCAGAAGGAAGGCATGAAGGCCTTCATCGAGAAGCGCAAGCCCGCCTACGTCGGCAAGTGAAAATGGGGGAAATGATCATGAGCCTCGACGCCAACCGTTCCGACCTCATTCTCGGGCTCGTAGGGACCGGCACCATGGGGCGCGGCATCGCCCAGATCGCCGTGACCTCGGGTGTCACCGTCATCCTGGTGGACGCCATGCCCGGCGCCGCCGCCAAGGCCCGTGACGCCGTTTCCGGCATGCTCGCCAAGCTGGCCGAGAAGGGCAAGCTGACCCCCGACGCCTGCGCCGCCGCGACCGGTCGTCTCAAGCTGGGTGAAAGCCTCGCCGATCTGGCCCCCTGCCATGTGGTAGTGGAGGCCATCGTCGAGGACATCAACGTCAAGCAGGCTCTGATGAAGGACCTGGAGGCGATCGTCTCCTCGGACTGTCTGATCGCCAGCAATACCTCGTCGCTGTCGGTGACCTCCATCGCCGCCGCCTGCCGGCACCCTGAGCGGGTGGGCGGCTTTCATTTCTTCAATCCCGTTCCACTGATGAAAGTGGTGGAGGTCATCGATGGCGTCATGACGGCGCCGTGGGTCGTCGAGGCGCTGACCGCTCTGGCCCGGCGCATGGGGCATTCCCCCGTGAAGGCCAAGGATACGCCCGGCTTCATCGTCAACCATGCCGGGCGCGGCTATGGTACCGAGGCGCTCAAGCTGGTGGGCGAGGGGGTGACCGATTTCTTCACCGCCGACCGTATCCTCAAGGGTGCCGCCGGATTTCGCATGGGGCCGTTCGAACTGCTCGACCTCACCGCTCTCGACGTTTCCCACCCGGTGATGGAGAGCATCTACGACCAGTATTATCAGGAACCCCGCTACCGCCCGTCGCCCATTACCCGGAGCCGCCTGACCGCCGGGCTGCTGGGCCGCAAGACCGGGCGCGGCTTTTATACCTATGAGGGCGACAAGGCGGTAGTCCCGCCGGCTCCCGTGGTCCCCGCCGCTTGGGAAGGTCCGGTATGGGTGGCGCCGGGCGAGGGCTCGCTGGCCGTCGCCGCCCTGGTGACCAAGCTGGGGGCCAAGCTGGAAAAGGGCGCGAAGCCGACCAAGGCCGCCCTGATCCTGATCCCGGTGCTGGGTGAGGATTGCACCGCGGCCGTGGTCCGCCTCGGCCTCGACGCCAGCCGCGCCGTCGCCATCGATCCGCTGTTCGGTCTGGACGGCCATCGTACCCTGATGACCAACCCGGTGACCGCCGCCGAAATCCGCGACGGTGCCCATGGCCTGCTGGCCGGCGATAATGTCGCCGTCTCGGTGATCTCGGACAGCCCCGGTCTGGTGGCGCAAAGGGTGGTGGCGACCATCGTCAACATCGGCTGCGATATCGCCCAGCAGCGCATCGCCACGCCCGAGGACATCGACAAGGCGGTGACGCTCGGCCTCGGCTATCCCGCCGGACCGCTGTCGTGGGGCGACCGCATCGGCGCCGACAAGGTCGTCGCCATCCTCGATGCCATGCTGGCCATCACCCATGACCCCCGCTACCGCGCCTCGCTCTGGCTGCGCCGCCGCGCGGCGCTGGGCGTTTCCCTGCTGACTTCGGAGTCCTGATCCATGCTCGACGCTTATCTCTATGACGGTCTGCGTTCCCCCATCGGCCGCCATGCCGGCGGGCTGGCTCCGGTGCGTCCCGACGATCTCGCCGCCGAAGTGATCCGCGCCCTGGTGGCCCGCTCATCCTTCAAGCCGGAAGATGTCGAGGACGTCATTCTCGGCTGCACCAATCAGGCGGGCGAGGACAGCCGCAACGTGGCGCGTCACGCCAGCCCTGCTGGCCGGACTCCCCGTGGAAGTGGCGGGGCAGACCATCAACCGCCTGTGCGCCTCGGGTCTGGCCGCCGTGCTGGACGCGGCGCGCTCGGTGACCTGCGGCGAGGGCGACCTGTTCGTGGCCGGCGGCGTGGAGAGCATGAGCCGTGCTCCCTTCGTGCTGGCCAAGGCGGAAAGCGCCTGGTCCCGCGACGCCAAGATCTTCGACACCACCATCGGGGCGCGCTTCGCCAATCCCAAGGTGATCAAGGGCTTCGGCAATCATTCCATGCCCGAGACCGCCGACAATATCGCCCACGATCTGGGCCTGTCGCGGGAAGCCTCCGACACCTTCGCCGCCGCCTCCCAGGCCAAGTATGCCAAGGCCAAGGCCGAGGGCTTCTACGAGGGCGAGATCCACCCCATCACCATTCCTGGCCGCAAGGGCGACACCGTGGTGGCCGAGGACGAGCATCCGCGTCCCCAGACCGATCTGGCGGCGCTGACCAAGCTGAAGCCGCTGTTCGAGGGCGGCGTGGTCACCGCCGGCAACGCGTCGGGCATCAACGACGGCGCGGCGGCCCTGTTCATCGGCTCGCGCGCGGCGGGCGAGAAGGCCGGCGTCGCGCCCATCGCCCGCATCGTCGCCGGGGCGGCGGCCGGCGTTCCTCCGCGCGTCATGGGCCTGGGGCCGGTTCCGGCCATCACCAAGGCCCTGGCCCGCGCCAAGCTCAGCCTGAAGGACCTCGACCTCATCGAGATCAACGAGGCCTTCGCCGTGCAGGTGCTGGGCTGCGTCACCCAACTGGGTGTCGCCGCCGATGATTCCCGCCTCAATCCCAATGGCGGCGCCATCGCCATCGGCCATCCGCTCGGCTGCTCCGGTGCCCGTCTGGCGTTGACCGCCGCCCGGCAGTTGCAGCGTACCGGCGGCCGCTATGCGGTGGTGTCGCTCTGCATCGGGGTCGGCCATGGGCTGGCCGCCGTGATCGAGAGGGTCTAGAGCCATGGGCTTGAAGGAAATCCTCGTCCATGTGGAGCCCGATGCGGCCGGGGCGGGGCGTCTCGACCTCGCCCGGGTCCTGGCGGCCGAGCATGGCGCCCGGCTGGTGGGCGTGGGGGAGGGGGATGTGGTCCCCGAGGGCGTCGACGAGTGGCGGCCCATCAGCGGGCTGAAGCAGTTGGCGCTGCATGCCCGCTACGCCGACCTGACCATCGTCGGACAGGCCCCCTCCGGTGCCTCCGACCACATCACCGAAACGCTGATGAGCGTCGGCCGCCCTTTGCTGGCGGTACCGCGCCACGGCCGCTTTCCCAGCGTCGGCCGCCGTGTTCTGGTGGCGTGGAACGCGTCCCGCGAGGCGACGCGGGCGGTGTTCGATTCCCTGCCGCTGCTGGAGGGAGCCACCAATGTCACGGTGATGACCATGGATGCCGAGGATGACGACCGTGTCCCCGGTGCCGATATCGGCCTTACCCTGGCCCGGCACGGCATCAAGGTCGACGTGGTGCGCTCGACCCTGGGCGATATCGACGCCGGCAACGCCCTGCTGTCGCGTGCCGCCGACCAGGGGGCCGACCTCCTGGTCATGGGGGCGTTCGGCCATTCGCCGTTGCGCGAGAAGATGCTGGGCGGCGCCACCCGCCATATCCTCGACCACATGACCGTACCGGTCCTCCTCTCACATTGAGGATGTTTCATTCGACGGGGGGCGGCGGATAAGGCAACAATCCGCCGCCCCCTTTTCCTTGGAGACTGGCTATGCGTGACTGCCTGGAATTCTACATCGACGGCGCCTGGGTGAAGCCCGCCCCGGGCTCGCGTCTGCTCGACGTGATCAACCCCGCCACCGAGCAGGTTTCCGGGCAGGTGGCGCTGGGCATCGCCGACGACGCCGTCCGCGCCATCGAGGCGGCGGCGCGTGCCTTTGCTCCTTGGGCGGCGACGCCCTTGGCCGAGCGCCTGGACATCCTCGCCAGGGTGACGGCAGGCTACGAGCGCCGCATCGACGAGATCGCCCAGGCCATCAGCCTGGAGATGGGCGCACCGCTGGAACGCTTCGCCAAGCCGGCCCAGGCCCGCGCCGGGCTGGGGCATTTCAAGACGGCCCTGGCCCTTGCCAAGACCTACGCCTTCGAGCGCCGCCAGGGCACCACCCTGGTGGTCAAGGAGCCGGTGGGCGTGGCAAGCCTGATCACGCCGTGGAACTGGCCCTTGAACCAGATCGCCTGCAAGGTGGCGCCCGCCTTGGCGGCGGGCTGCGCCATGGTTCTAAAGCCCAGCGAATTCGCCCCCTATTCGGCCCGTATCCTGGCCGAGATCATCCACGAGGCCGGTGTTCCCGCCGGCGTCTTCAACATGGTGTTCGGCGACGGCGCCGAGATCGGCCCGGTGCTGTCGTCCCATCCCCTGGTGGACATGGTGTCGTTGACCGGCTCCAACCTCGCCGGTTCGTCGGTGATGCGCGAAGGGGCGGCGACCATCAAGAAGGTGTCGCTGGAACTGGGCGGCAAGTCGGCCAACATCATCTGCGACAGCGCCGACTTCCCCAAGGCCATGGGCCACGCGGTCAAGGCCATGATGGGCAATACGGGCCAAAGCTGCAACGCGCCGTCCAGGCTGTTCGTCCCCGCCCATCGGCTGGAGGAGGCCGAGGCTCTGGCCGCCGAACTGTGCGCCCAGATCAAGGTGGGCGATCCCCTTGACCCCGAGACGGTGATGGGCCCCATCGCCAATGCCCGCCAGTTCGACAAGGTGCGGCGTATGATCCGCACCGGCATCGAAGAGGGCGCCAGGCTAGTCTGCGGCGGTCCCGAGCGGCCCGACGGGCTTGAGGCGGGCTACTTCGTGCGTCCCACCGTGTTCAGCCGGGTCAATGACCGGATGACCATCATGCGCGAGGAAATCTTCGGCCCGGTATTGTCCATGCGCGGCTATGCCGATCTGGATGACGCGGTGAATGGCGCCAATGATTGCGTCTACGGCCTGTCGGGCTATGTCACCGCCGGCGACCTGGACGAGGCCCGCGCCGTGGCGCGGCGGCTGCGCACCGGCATGGTGCATCTGAACGGAGCCCTGTCCCATCCCGGCGGACCGTTCGGCGGCATCCGCCAGTCGGGCGTCGGCCGCGAATGGGGCGAGGCGGGATTCGAGGAATTCCTGGAATCCAAGACCCTGTTCGGCTCCGAACCGAAGGAATAGACCAATGCTGGAAACCGGCTTCTTCTCCCTCGGCACGCCGGGGCGTCTCGACGAGGATCTCGCCTTCGTTCTCGCCAAGGCCGCCGAGTTGAATCTGCCCAAGCTGGGTGATCTGGGGCCGGTGGAGGGGCGGGCCGAGTTCGCCCGGCGGGTGGCGCGCACCAATCCCCCGGCGCCGGAAGGGATTGTTGCCGAGGACTTCACCATCGGCGGCATTCCGGCCCGGCGCTACCAGCCGCAGGGGGGGCCGAGGAGCAAGGCCCTGCTGCTGTACTTCCACGGTGGCGGTTTCGTGGTCGGCGACCTGGAGACCCACGATCCCCATTGCCGCGCCCTGGCGGCGGACAGCGGTTCCGTGGTGGTGGCGGTGGATTACCGCCTTGCGCCCGAAAATCCCTATCCCGCCGCCATCGAGGACGGCATCGCCGCGCTGAAATGGGCGGCCAGGGAGTATGCGGGTTGGAAACTGGGAGTGGCCGGCGACAGTGCCGGCGGCACCCTGGCGGCGGTGGTGGCCTTGCATGCCCGCGACCTGGATATTCCGCTGGCCCTGCAGATGTTGATCTACCCGGCGGTGGACCAGCGGGGTGACTTTCCCTCCCGCGTGCGGCTGGCCCGCGGCTATCTGCTGACCCAGGCCGATATGGAGTGGTTCACCGAGCAGTATTTCATCGGCCGGGCCAATCCGGTCCTCGAGCCCGATGCCTCGCCGCTGCGCGCCGCTTCCCATGCCGGGCTGGCTTCCGCTCTGGTGTTGACCTGCGGCTTCGATCCCCTGGTGGACGAGGGCGACGCCTATGCCCAGGCCTTGAAGCGGGCAGGGGTGCCGGTGCGCCATGTGCGGCTGGAGGGCTCCATTCACGGCTGTCTGGGGCTGGCCGGCTACGTCGCCTCGGGCAAGGCGGCGCTGGCGGAGGTGTGCCGGGCGTGGGGGGCTGTGGCCGCCTGATTCGTTGAACGGCCATTCAATGATGGTTGACTCTCGCAACGGAATGAATGAACATTCAGTCAGATTGAATGGTCAGTCAATTCGAGGCGTGAATGTCCTTCTCCGTGCTGAATACCGCCCGCCGTGGCGCCGTCTTCGTGGTCACCCTGGCCAGTCCGCCGGTCAATGCCCTGTCCCGCGCCCTGATCAAGGACCTGCATGCCGCCATGGATATGGTGGAGGCGGACAAGTCCATCCGTGTCCTGCATGTGCGTTCCGAGCAGAAGGCGTTCTGCGCCGGTGCCGATCTGGCCGAGATGCGCGAGAATCTGGCCAATCCCGATCTGGTGGATGCCCAGATCGCCTTTGTCCGCGACCTGCAGAACGTCTTGAAGCGCATCGAGACCCTGCCGCTCGCCACCGTCGCCGAGGTGGGCGGCGCGGCCATGGGCGGCGGGCTGGAACTGGCGCTGGCCTGTGATTTCCGCATCGCCGCCGACGAGGCCAAGCTGGCCCTGCCCGAGGTCAATCTCGGCCTTATTCCGGGGGCGGGGGGAACCCAGCGCCTGACCCGCCTGTGCGGCCCGGCCATCGCCAAGCGGCTGATCCTGGGCGCCGAAATCCTCGACGGCCGGAGCGCCGCCCAGATGGGCATCGTCCATTGGTCGGCGCCGCGCGCCGAACTGGCCGACAAGGCCGCGACGCTCGCCGATCGCATCGCCACCCTGCCGCGCGCCGCCGTGGCGGCGTCCAAGTCCTGCATCGAGGCCTCCCTCGACCCGTCCCGCGACGGCTACGAGGAGGAGCTGACCGCCACCCGTGACCTGTTGTTGCACGAACCCGAGACCCGCCACCGGGTCGAGGCGTTCCTGTCCAAGTGAATGTTCATCAAAGGAGCAAGGAAATGAAGTTCGAGGATAAAGTCGCCCTGATCACAGGCGGTGCGTCGGGCATCGGCCTGTGCACCGTCACCTCCATGGCCGAGTTGGGTGCCGACGTGCTGATCGCCGACATCAACGTCGAAGCCGGCGAGAAGGCGGCGGCCGGCTTGAAGGCCCGGGGCTTCAAGGCCGAGTTCGTGCGTCTCGACGTCACCGACAAGGCCAATATCGCCAAGGTGAAGGAGCATGTGCTCGCCACCCGCGGCCGCCTCGACATCCTGTGCAACGTGGCGGGCTGGGGCCATATCCAGCCGTTCGTCGACAACGACGACGCCTTCATCGCCAAGGTTATGAGCCTCAACCTGTCGGGTCCCATCGAGCTGATCCGCGCCTTCTTCCCCATGATGATCGAGAAGAAGACCGGCAAGATCGTCAACGTCGCCTCCGACGCCGGCCGCGTCGGGTCCTTGGGCGAAAGCGTCTATTCGGCGGCCAAGGGCGGCCTGATCGCCTTCTCCAAGGCGCTGGCCCGCGAGGGTGCCCGCTACAACATCAACGTCAACGCCATCTGCCCCGGCCCGACCGACACCCCGCTGCTCAAGTCCGAGCCGGAAAAGTTCCTCGAGGCCTTCCTCAAGGTCATTCCCATGCGCCGCTTCGGCCAGCCGCAGGAAGTGGCCGATTCCATCGTCTTCATGGCTTCCAACCGCGCCGATTACATCACCGGCCAGGTTCTGTCGGTCAACGGCGGCATCACCATGGTGGGCTAAGGGCCCCCTTCGCAACATCGAGACAAGAGGACAATCCCATGCGTAAGTTCAAGGCAGCCGAGTACAAGGCCACCCATTTCGACTGGAAAGTGGACGGCAAGGTGGCGACGCTCACCCTCAACCGTCCTGACAGAAAAAATCCGCTGACCTTTGATTCTTATGGCGAACTCCGTGATCTGTTCGAGAACATGGTCTATGCCGACGACGTCAAGGCGGTGGTCGTCACCGGTTCGGGCGGCAATTTCTGCTCGGGCGGCGACGTGCACGAGATCATCGGCCCGCTGACCAAGATGGACATGCCCGAGCTGCTGGAATTCACCCGCATGACCGGCGACGCGGTGCGCGCCATGCGCAATGCGCCCCAGCCGATCATCGCCGCCATCGACGGCATCTGCGCCGGTGCCGGTACCATGCTGGGCTGCGCCTCGGACATCCGCCTGGGCACCGCGCGCTCCAAGGTGGCCTTCCTGTTCGTCCGTGTCGGTCTGGCCGGCGCCGACATGGGCGCCTGCACCCTGCTGCCCCGCCTGATCGGCCTGTCGCGCGCCGCCGAGCTGCTTTACACCGGCCGTGCCATGGGTGGCGAGGAGGCCGAGCGCGTCGGCTACTACAACTCGCTCCATGCCCCGGAGGAACTGCTGGACGCCGCCAACAAGCTGGCCCACTCCCTGGCCACCGGCCCGACCTTCGGTCACGCCATGACCAAGAAGATGCTGTGGCAGGAATGGAACCACGGTCTGGGCGAGTGCATCGAGGCCGAGGCCCAGGCCCAGGCCATCTGCATGCAGACCAAGGACTTCGAGCGGGCCTATATCGCCTTCGCCAACAAGCAGGCGCCGATCTTCGAAGGCAACTAAGGTTCGAGCGAGTGAAACGAGCGCGGGAGCATTGAGCGGCCCGTAGCGCAGCGAAGGAGCCAAGGGGGCAGAAGCCCCCGCCCGGCGCCTGAGGGAAAAATACCATGAGTGATGCCACGTTCCTCGACTGGCCCTTTCTCGACGAGTCCCACCGCGCGTTCGCCGCGTCGCTTGAGGACTGGGCCAACACCATCCTCCCAGGGGTGTGTCCCGAGGACGAGGCGCATGGCCCCGCCATGGACCAGACCGCCCGACGCCTGGTAACGGCTCTGGGAAAGGCGGGGTTCCTGCGGGCGGCCATTCCGGCCGCCCATGGCGGGCGGGCCAAGGATTTCGATGTGCGGGCGCTTTGCCTGGGCCGCGAAATCCTGGCCCGCCACGCCGGTCTTGCCGATTTCGCCTTCGCCATGCAGGGGTTGGGCAGTGCCGCCATCACCCTGTTCGGCAACCAGGAGCAACAGGCCCGCTACCTGCCCAAGGTGGGAACGGGCGAATCCATCGCCGCCTTCGCCATTTCCGAGGCCGACGCCGGCTCGGACGTGGGGGCCATGAGCACCAGGGCGGTTCCGGACGGTGACCATTACGTCATCGACGGTGCCAAGACCTGGATTTCCAATGCCGGGCTGGCCGATTTCTATACCGTCTTTGCCCGTATCGGCGACGAGCCGGGGGCCAAGAATCTGGTGGCCTTCGTGGTGGATGCCGATACGCCCGGCCTGTCGGTCTCCGAGCGTATCGACGTCATCGCGCCCCACCCCCTGGGCTCGCTCAGGTTCGAGAACATGCGGGTGCCGGCCGCCAATATGCTGGGCAAGCCCGGCGACGGCTTCAAGGTGGCCATGAGCGTGCTGGACGTGTTCCGCACCACGGTTGGCGCCGCCGCCCTGGGCTTCGCGCGGCGTGCCATGGACGAGGCGGTTTCCCGTTCGCTGAAGCGCAAGGCCTTCGGCTCCAAGCTGGCCGATTTCCAACTGATTCAGGCCAAGATCGCCGATATGGCGGTGGCGGTGGACACCTCGGCCCTGCTGATCTACCGCTCGGCATGGACCAAGGATACCAAGGGTGGCCGCGTCACCCGCGAGGCCTCCATGGCCAAGCTGTGGGCCACCGAGCAGGCCCAGATGGTCATCGATCAGGCGGTGCAGATCTGGGGCGGCCTGGGGGTGATCAGCGGCATGACGGTGGAACAACTCTACCGCGAGATCCGTGCCTTGCGTATCTATGAAGGCACCAGCGAGATCCAGAAGCTGGTGATCGCCTCCAAGGTTTACGAAGGATTGAGCCCATGATGGGTGACGCAAGGCCGCTGGCCGGCCGACACGCTCTGGTTACCGGCGGCGGGCGGGGCATCGGCGCCGCCATCGCCCGCCAGATGCTGGCCCTGGGGGCCGCCGTCACCATCACCGGCCGCGATGCCGGCCGGCTGGACAAGGCCGCCGGCGACATGGCCGGGCTCGGCCGGGCCCAGGGCATCGCCGTGGACGTCAACGACGCCCAGGCCATTCAGTCCGGCTTCGCCCAGGCCGCCCAAACCTTCGGTCCCATCGCCGTCCTGGTCAACAATGCCGGTATCGCCAAGGCGGCGCCCTTTGCCAAAACCGATCTGTCCCTGTGGAACGATATCCTGCGTACCGACCTGACCGGTGCCTTTCTCTGCACCCAGGCGGCGCTTCCCGACATGCTGAAGGCGGGCTGGGGCCGGGTGGTCAACGTGGCTTCGACGGCGGGGCTGACCGGGATGGCCTATTGCGCCGCCTATTGCGCCGCCAAGCATGGGCTGATCGGCATGACCCGCGCCCTGGCGGTGGAACTGGCCGCCAAGCCGGTGACCGTCAACGCCGTCTGCCCCGGCTATACCGAGACGGATATCGTCGAGGAAACCATCGCCAATATCGTCGCCAAGACCGGTAGGACGCGCCAGGACGCGCTGGCCCAACTGGTGGCCGCCAACCCGCAGCAGCGCCTGATCAAGCCGGAAGAGGTGGCCGAGGCGGTGGCCTGGCTGTGCCTGCCCGGTTCGTCCGCCATCACCGGCCAAAGCATCGCCGTGGCGGGCGGGGAGTTGATGTAGGGATTGACGGGCGGGTAGGGGCGGAGTAGTCGGGAACGCAGATTTCCCCGACATCGTCATGCCCGGACTTGATCCGGGCATCCATGGATTGCCGGGTCGAGCCCGGCAATGACGGGCATATGGGAAGGGCGGAACGCTGAATGGACAACAAGCCGGGTACGGTTCACGACGTCAAGGCCCAGGTCAGCGACGAGGCGCTGGTCACCCGGCGGCGCGGCCAGATCATCGCGGCGGCGGTGGAGCTGTTCTCGCATCAGGGCTTCTACCGCACCACCATCCAGGACGTGGCCAAGAAGGCGGGCGTCTCCGCCGGGCTGATCTACCAGTACGTCAGCGACAAGGAGGACGTGCTGCTGCTCGCCCTGCTGTCGGTGCTGGAATCCTATAAGCACGAGATTCCGGCGGCGCTGGAGGGGCTTTCCGACCCGCTGGAGCGTTTCCAGGCGGCCATCCGCGCCTATTGCCGGGTGGTGGACCAACGGCGCGAGGCCACGGTTCTCGCCTATCGCTCCACCAAATCGCTGCCCGACGATCGCCGCCAGTTGATCAAGGATTGCGAGATCGAGACCAACGGCATGATCGCCGCCTGTCTGTCCGACTGCATCCGGTGCGGGCTGATGCGCGAGGTCAACGTGGAACTGGTGACCTACCAGCTGGTCACCTTCGCCCATAGCTGGGCACTGAAGCACTGGCGCCTCAAGGATCAGTGCGACCTGGAGGAATACGTGGCCGAGGGCCTCGATTTCTTCGCCCATGCCCTGCTGACGCCCAAGGGCTGGCGGCAGTGGAAAAGGATGGCGGACGCCACGACCGGTTGACCCTCCCGCTGCATCGGGTACTATATCTGGCCTTAAAAGCCAGAGGATTGTAATGACCAAGCCCGCCGTTACCGGCGATATCCGCGACACGCCGCTCGCCGAGGCCCTGGGCGAGCGCTATCTCGCCTATGCCATGTCCACCATCGTGTCGCGCTCGCTGCCCGATGTGCGCGACGGGTTGAAGCCGGTGCACCGCCGTCTGCTGTTCGCCATGCGCCAGTTGAAGCTGGACCCCAGCGGCGGCTTCAAGAAGTGCGCCCGCGTGGTCGGCGACGTCATCGGTAAGTACCATCCCCACGGCGACGTGGCGGTCTACGATACCCTGGTGCGTCTGGCCCAGGACTTCGCCGTCCGCTATCCCCTGGTGGAGGGGCAGGGCAATTTCGGCAATATCGACGGCGATAACGCGGCGGCCATGCGTTACACCGAGGCCAAGCTGACCGAGGTCGCCGCCGCCCTGATGGAAGGCCTGGACGAGGACAGCGTCGACTTCCGTCCCACCTATGACGGCACCGAGGAAGAGCCGGTGGTCATGCCGTCGGCGTTTCCCAACCTGCTGGCCAACGGCTCGGCCGGTATCGCGGTGGGCATGGCCACCAGCATCCCGCCCCACAACCTGGGCGAAATCTGCGACGCGCTGGATCACCTGATCGCCAAGCCCGATTGCGATGTGGACGAGCTGATCGCCCACATGCCCGGCCCGGACTTCCCCACCGGCGGCGTGCTGGTGGAGACCAGCGCGGCGATCACCGAGGCCTACCGCACCGGCAAGGGCGCCTTCCGGGTGCGGGCCAAGTGGGCGGTGGAAAAGCTGTCCCACGGCCTTTACCAGATCGTCATCACCGAGATTCCCTATCAGGTGCAGAAGGCCAAGCTGATCGAGAAGATCGCCGAGCTTCTGTCCGAGAAGAAGCTGCCCCTGCTGGCCGATATCAGGGATGAATCGGCCGAGGACATCCGTCTGGTGCTGGAGCCCAGGAACCGCACGGTCGAGGCCGAGCTGGTGATGGAGCAACTGTTCCGCCAGACCGACCTGGAATCGCGCTTCTCGCTCAACATGAACGTGCTGGACGCCACGTCGGTGCCGCGCGTCATGAACCTGAAGGAAGTGCTGCGCGCCTTTCTCGACCACCGCATGGTGGTGCTGGAGCGCCGTGCCCGCTTCCGCCTGGAGAAGATCGCCAAGCGGCTCGAGGTGCTGGAGGGCTTCCTCAAGGTCTATGCCGATCTGGACAAGGTCATCAAGATCATCCGCTTCGCCGACGAACCCAAGGCCGAGCTGATCAAGACCTTCAAGCTGTCCGAGGTGCAGGCCGAGGCCATCCTCAACATGCGCCTGCGCTCCCTGAACAAGCTGCAGGAACTGGAGATCAAGACCGAGCACGCCGAACTTTCGGCGGAAAAGGCCGATCTTGAGGCCCTGCTGGCCGATGAGGGGCGCCGCTGGGCCACCATCGCCGCCCAGAACGCCGAGACCCGCAAGGCCTTCGGCGGCGCCACCGCGCTCGGCAAGCGCCGCACCGAGCTGGGCGAGGCCCCTTCGTCCGTCGTGGTACCTATCGAGGCCTATGTGGAGCGCGAAGCCATCACCATGATCCTGTCCGAGAAGGGCTGGATCAGGGCGCTTAAAGGCCATTCCGACAATCCCGATGCCCTCAAGTTCAAGGAGGGCGATCAACTCGGGCATCTGCTCAAGGCGTGGACCACCGACAAGATCCTGGTCTTCGCCACCGACGGCCGCTTCTATACCATCGGCGGCGACAAGCTGCCGTCGGGGCGCGGTCATGGCGAGCCGCTGCGCCTGATGATCGATCTGGCCGGCGATGTGGATATCGCCGGCGTGATGGTCCACAAGCCCGGCCGCAAGCTGCTGGTGGCCACCAACTCGGATCGCGGTTTCGTGGTCGAGGAGAACGAAGTCCTGGCCCAGACGCGGGCGGGCAAGATGATCCTCAACTGCGGCCCCGGCGAAAAGGCCAAGTTCTGCCTGCCGTTCGAGGGCGACGCGGTGGCGGTGATCGGCGAGAACCGCAAGCTGCTGGTGTTCATGGCGGACGAAATCCCGGTGATGAGCCGGGGCAGGGGGGTGATCCTGCAGAAGTACCGTGACGGCGGCATGGCCGACATCAAGGTCTTCACCCTGGCCCAGGGCCTGACCTGGAACCTGGGCGACCGGGTGCGGACCGAGGCCGATCTTACCCCCTGGCTGGGCAAGCGCGCTTCGGTCGGCCGTCTGCCGCCCACCGGTTTCCCGCGTAACAACCGGTTCAGCTGAACACCTTCTAAATCTCCAAGGTCCCGTCATGGCCGGGCTTGTCCCGGCCATCCACGCCTTTCCGGCGGCACCACGTGGATCGCCGGATCAAGTCCGGCGATGACGAAGGTGAGGGAGGTCGCAAGACCATTCACCGGGTGTACCCGACCGGCCGATTGCGGTTTTCCGAAATGGCCGGTCGCGTTGCGTCCCCCTTGCATTGGTGTAGGATAATTTCCACCTGAACCGGATCAACCGGCGTGAATTTGGGAGGAGACTTTAATGCAGCGACGTAAATTTCTGACCGGAGCGGCCGTGGGAGCCGCCGCCGCATCGACCACGATCGCGGCCCCGGCCATCGCGCAGAGCATGCCCGAGATCAAGTGGCGCCTGGCGTCCAGCTTCCCCAAGAGCCTGGACACCATCTACGGTGCCGGTGAAGTGCTGGCGAAAAGGGTGGCCGAGGCCACCGACGGCAAGTTCCAGATCCGCGTGTTCGCCGGCGGCGAAATCGTTCCCGGTCTGCAGGTGCTGGATGCCGTGCAGAACGGCACCGTCGAATGCGGCCATACCGTCAGCTATTACTATGTGGGCAAGGACGCCACCTTCGGCTTCGACGCCTCCATGCCGTTCGGCGCCAATACCCGCCAGCAGAACTCCTGGCTGTATCATGGCGGCGGCCTCCAGCTGATGCGTGAGTTCTTCGGCAAGTACAACATCGTCAACTTCCCCTGCGGCAATACCGGCACCCAGATGGGCGGCTGGTTCCGCAAGGAGATCAAGACGGTCGACGACCTCAAGGGCCTCAAGTTCCGCATCGGCGGCTATGCCGGCAAGGTGCTGACCAAGCTGGGCGTGGTGCCGCAGCAGATCGCCGGCGGCGATCTCTATCCCGCCCTGGAGAAGGGCACCATCGACGCCGCCGAGTGGGTCGGCCCCTATGACGACGAGAAGCTGGGCTTCAACAAGGTTGCCCCCTACTACTACTACCCCGGTTGGTGGGAAGGCGGTCCCTGCGTCTCGGCCCTGGTCAACAAGGCGGAATGGGAAAAGCTGCCCAAGCATTACAAGGCGGTGTTCGAGGCGGCGGCGGCCGAGGCCAATATGGACATGAGCGCCAAGTACGACGTGCTCAATCCTCCGGCCCTGAAGCGCCTGATCGGTGCCGGCACCCAGCTGCGCCCGTTCTCCAAGGACATCATGCTGGCCTGTTACAAGGCGGCCCAGGAGACCTATGCCGAGGAATGCGCGGTCAATCCCGCCTTCAAGAAGGTCTACGACCACTGGAACGCCTACCTGATCGAGCAGCGTTCCTGGTTCAGCGTCGCCGAAGCCGGCTTCGACAACTTCATGCTCTACGGCATTCCCAAGAAGTAGGGCTCTCCATAAGGAAAGCCCCGGAACCTTGCGGTTCCGGGGCTTTTTTCATTTGGCCTCGGCGTCCGGCTGGCCGTACATGCCGCCACCGTATTCACCCTGGGGCACCTCGATCTGGATTTTCGAGGTATCCACGGCGCTGGCCTTGTCGATTCCGCCGGTCACCAGATCGGGGAAGGTGATGACCAGACCGACCATGATGATCTGGATGATCACGAAGGGCACCGCGCCCCAGTAGATCTGGCCGGTGGTGATTTTCGGCGTCAGCTTGTTGGTGATCTTGTCCATGTAATCGGCCTTGGGGGCCACGCTGCGCAGGTAGAACAGCGCGAAGCCGAAGGGCGGGTGCATGAACGAGGTCTGCATGTTGACGCCCAGCAACACCCCGAACCAGATCAGGTCGATGCCCAGCTTCTCGGCCACCGGCCCCAGCAGGGGGACCAGGATGAAGGCCAGTTCGAAGAAGTCGAGGAAGAAGGCCAGCACGAACATCAGCACGTTGGTGACGACCAGAAAGCCCAGCTTGCCGCCCGGCAGGCTGCTCATCAGGTGTTCGACCCACAGGTCGCCGTTGACGCCGCGGAACACCAGGCCGAACACCGTGGACCCCACCAGGATGAACAGCACGAAGGATGACAGCTTGGCAGTGGTGTCCATGGCCTGACGCATCAGGTTCCAGTCCAGTTTACGCTTGGCCAGGGCGAGGATCATCGCCCCTGCCGCCCCCATGGCGCCGCCCTCCGTGGGGGTGGCGATGCCCAGGAAGATGGTGCCGAGCACCAGAAAGATCAGCACTAGGGGCGGCACCAGGGAGAAGATCACCCGGCTGAGCAGCGCAAAGCCCCGGAGCGAGCGGGCCTCGATCGGCAGGGCCGGGGCGAAGTCCGGCTTGATCAGGGTGACCAGGAAGATGTACCCGGCATAAAGGCCGGTCAGAACGAAGCCGGGGATGAAAGCGCCCTGGTACATGTCGCCCACCGAGCGGCCCAACTGGTCGGCCATGATGATGAGGACCAGCGACGGCGGGATGATCTGGGCCAGGGTGCCCGAGGCGGCGATGACGCCCGAGGCGATGCGGCGGTCATAGCCGTAGCGCAGCATGATGGGCAGCGAGATCAGCCCCATGGAGATCACCGAGGCCGCCACCACGCCGGTGGTCGCCGCCAGCAGGGCGCCGACGAAGATCACCGCATAGGCCAAACCGCCGCGAATGGGGCCGAACAGTTGGCCGATGGTGTCCAGCAGATCCTCGGCCATGCCCGATCGCTCGAGAATCAGGCCCATGAAGGTGAAGAACGGAATGGCCAGCAGGGTGTCATTGCGCATGATGCCGAACACGCGCTCCGGCAGCGCCTGGAACAGATGGGCGTTGAGCAGCCCCAGTTCGATGCCCACCAACCCGAAGATGATGCCGTTGGCGGCCAGCGCGAAGGCCACCGGGTAGCCGATCAGCAGGAAGAACACCAGCGCCGCGAACATCAGCGGCGCCATGTTGGCGATCAGGAATTGGGTCATACCGCTTCTCCGTCCGCCGCGGTGTGGTGGTGGTGGCCTTGATCACCGGGGTCGGGCAGGTCGCCGGTCAGGATGGCGATCTTCTTGATCAGTTCCGAGACGCCCTGGAGCATCAGCAGGCTGAAGCCCGCCGGGATCATCAGCTTGACCGGCCAGCGGACCAGGCCGCCCGCGTCGGACGACATCTCCATCATGGTGAAGGACTTCATGAACATGGGCCAGGACAGCGTCAGGATCAGCATGGCCATGGGGAACAGGAAGAGCAGGGTGCCCAGGATGTCGATCCATATCTGGGTGCGGCGCGACAGGCGGCCGGCGATGACGTCGATACGGATATGCTCGTTGCGCAGCAGGGTATAGCCGGAGCACAGCAGGAACACCGTCGCGAACAGGTACCACTGCACCTCGAGCCAGGCATTGGAACTGGTGGAGAAGATGTAGCGGATGGTGGCGTTGCCGGAACTGACGATCACCATGAGCAGGATCAGCCAATAGACGCTCCGCCCGACCCGTTCATTGATGCGGTCAATGAACGAACTGAGTGCCAGAAGTGGTTTCAACGCCGATTCCTCCCGTTCCCCTATGGATGCTCCCTGTCGAGCACGATGCGGGGTCCGGCTTATACGCCGTTTCCCCCGGAAATGATGGCATGGGCTCCCTGGGGGGGCCAATTGTGGACTTCCGAACCGGGGCCGGGCTTTTAAGCCTCCAGCAGCTTCCATCCGTCCGGACCGAAGGCCTCCAGCGGCTGGAAGCGGGTCTTGTAGGACATCTTGCGGCTCTCGGCGATCCAATAGCCGAGATAGACATAGGGCAGGCCCAGGCGATGCGCCTCCTCCACCAGCCACAGGACCATGAAGGTTCCCAGGCTGCGGGACGCCAGATCGGGGTCGAAGAAGGAATAGACCGCCGACAGGCCGTCGCTCATGCGGTCCGACAGGCAGGCGGCCGCCAGATTGCCCTCGGTATCGCGGAATTCGACGATGAAGGTGTCGATCGGACTGTCCTCGACCATGGAGCGATAATCGTAGAACCCCATCAGTGCCATGTCGCCGCCCGAATGCCGCGATTCCTGGTAGCGGGAGAACAGGCGGAACTGGTCGGCGGTGGCTCGGGCCGGCACCGCGCGGGCCACCAGCCCGCCATTGGCGCGCGCGACACGGCGCATGGTGCGGTCGGGCTCGAACTCTTCCGCGACGATGCGCACCGGAATGCAGGCCTTGCAGCCGGGACAGGCGGGGGTATAGGCGATGGAATGGCTGCGGCGGAATCCGGCGCGGGACAAGGCCTCGTGCAGGGTTTCGGCGTCGGTGCCGTTCAGTTCGGTGACGATCTTGCGCTCGAGGCGTCCAGACACGTACGGGCAGGGCAGGGGCGCCGTCGTGAAGAAGAAGTGCGGCCGTTTAAGCGGAAAATGATCCATGGAAACCCGTTACCCATAATCCCGGCTGAACCGTCCGGTTTCTCACATATAGGGGGCGGCGCCCGTCGCTGCCAGCCCCTTGATTCAGCCGCTCCATTGGGCCGGATCGTTGACCACCACCGTCCCGGCCAGCATGTCGTGCACGGTCCGCCGCCGGGGATTGAACAGGGCCACGCCCAAGATCAGCCAGCAGGTCACCGCCACCGAGCCATAGAAGCAGACGGTCTGGACGGCGGCCTGCAGCAGACTGGGGCGCCCGTTGTCGTCGAAGGCGTTGGCTCCCACCGACATCACCCGAATCCCGGCCGCCCGCATGCCCAAGGTGGCGGCGCGGGGGCCGCCGATGGTCAGGGTGTGGTAGGCGATGGGGGTGAGGGCGATCAGCAGCAGCATGACCGGCCACAGCAGGGTGAAGGTCAGGGCCCCCACGATGATCGCCGCGATCCACATCATGCCGAGCAGCAGGCCGACCACCACCAGATCGATGAGGTAGGCATAGATGCGCCGCGCGGTGATGCCCATGTAGTAGCGGGGCTGGCCCCAGGGATCATCCCATTCCGGCGTGTTGTCGATGATGCGGGAGAACGGGGTGGGCGGCATCGCCATGGCGGCCGCCTAGCGCTTGGCCGGAGGAGTGGTGCCCTTCATGGGAACCGACAGGGATTGGGAATCCACCGGCCCCAGGTCGTTCTCGCGCAGCAGGATGATGCTGATGCGGCGGTTGCGCAGGCCCTTGGGATCGTTCTTGTCCAGCGGCTCCTGGTCGGCGCGGCCGACGATGCGGTCGATGCGGCTTTCCGGCACGCCCGAGGCGATCAGCGCCCGGCGGCTGGCCAGGGCGCGGTCGGCGGACAATTCCCAGTTGGTGTAGCCGGAGGGGTCGCGGAAGGGAATGGCGTCGGTATGACCGGAAATGGCGATACGGTTGTCGGGCAATTGCTTGACCACGCGGGCCACCAGATCGAGCATGGCCCTGGTGTGGCCGTAAGGCGCGCTGGAGCCCGATGGGAACATGGCCAGGCCTTCCTGGTCGGTGATCTGGATGCGCAGGCCCTCGGGCGTGTTGTCCACCAGCATGGAGCCCTGGAACTGCTTCATCTCCGGAATGCCCTTCATGGCGCCTTCCAGCACTTCCTTGGCCTTGTCGAACTTCTGCTGTTCGCGCTGGGCCATGGCCTCCTTGAATTCCTGCTCGGACATGCCGGCGCGGTCCTTGCCCTGGCCGGCACCCTGTCCTTCGCCCTGACCCGCACCCTGGCCCGGCCCCAGATTGCTTTCACCCGGGTTCTCGGGCTCGAATTCCTTGGAGCCGGTCAAATCCTCGCCGCCCGGACCGATGGAGGCGGGGGGCAGGTGCTGCACCAGACTGGGAGACGAGGTGTTGGAGACCTGGGCACCCTCGCCGATCACCTTGCCGCCCAGCAGGCCGCCGGCGCCCGACGCGCTCTTGGAGGCCATGGTGGGGGCGAAGTAGTTGGACACGCCGGTCAACTGCTCCTCGGTGACGGCGTTGAGCAGCCACAGCAGCAGGAAGAAGGCCATCATGGCGGTCACGAAGTCGGCATAGGCCACCTTCCAGGCGCCGCCGTGATGGCCGCCGGCCACCTTCTTGACTCGCTTGATGATGATCTGCTGACCGCCTTCCGCCATGTCCAGCCGCTCCTATGGCTCAATCGGGAGGCAGGTTGGTGACGGTCTCTTCCAGCTCCTGGAAGGTCGGGCGCAGCTCGTCGGGCAGGATCTTGCGCGCGAACTCGATGGACACCTGGGGGGCGTAGCCCTGCATGTGTCCCAGCAGCCCGGCCTTGATGGCCAGGAAGTAGTAATGGTCGGAATCGAAGCATAGCTGCATATTGCGGGCGATGGGCGCCACGAAGGCGTACGAGATCAGCACGCCCGAGAAAGTGCCCACCAGCGCCGCGCCGATCAGGTGGCCCAGCACCTCCGGCGGCTCGGTGATGGAGCCCATGGTGTGAATCACGCCCAGCACCGCGGCCACGATGCCCAGCGCCGGCATGGCGTCACCCATCAGGTTCACCGCGTGGGCGATCTCGTGATAATGCTTGTGATGGGCTTCCAGCTCGCCGTCGATGATGGATTCAAGCTCGTGGGCGTTGCTGGTGCCCAGCGTCAGCAGCCGCAGGTAGTCGCAGAAGAAGGTGCGGGTGTGGTGGTCGGAGCTGAACTTGGGGAACTTGCCGAACAGCGGGCTCTCGTCCGGCTTTTCAACGTGGCTTTCCAGGGCCAGATCGCCCTTGGTCTTGGCCAGCTTGAACACGGCGTACAGCACCGACAGCAGTTCGATGTAGTCGTCCTTGCCGTGATGGGCGCCCTTGAACACCAGACCGATATTCTTGGCGATGCCGACGATGGTAGATTTCGGATTGCCCAGCAGCATGGACCCGGCTGCCGCGCCGATGATGATCAACCATTCGAAGGGCTGGAACAGAACGCTGAGATGGCCGCCTGGCGCAGCATAACCGCCGATGACGCTGACGAATGTCACGACGATGCCGATGATTGCGAACATTCACTTCCCCTGGAGGCCATCCCAACGGGGACGGGCAGATCATCTCCTTACCACGGAGAATGCTATAATTCCTGCTCTATGTCTTGAGTCAACTGCCTTGTCGTGATGAAAAGCGTCTCTTTTCCGCTGTCAAGGGTAATGGCACATTTGACCTGGACGGTAGGACGCCTTTAAATTCGATTCCCGCCTCCAGTGATGCCGAGCCATTCATGTCCCTTGACCCCCGTTCTTTTCGTAAGACTTTGGGCTGTTTCGCTTCCGGCGTTACGGTGATCACCACTTTGACTCCCAACGCCAAGGAGCCGGTGGGCGTTACCGTCAGCGCGTTCAGCTCGCTGTCGCTCGACCCGCCGCTGGTGCTGTTCTGCCTGGGTAACAACACCTCCAGCATGGAGGCCTTCAAGACCTTCGGCCATTTCGCCATCAACATCCTGTCGGAACACCAGCGCGACCTGTCCATCCGCTTCGCCAGCCGGTCCGACGACAAGTGGCAGGGCGTCGTCCGGACCGAGTGGAACAGCGGCGTGCCGATCCTGTCGGGATGCCTGGCCAATCTTGAATGCTCGCTGGTCAACGTCATCGACGGCGGCGACCACCAGATCTTCGTCGGCAAGGTGGACAGGCTCAAGCACCAGGAGGGCGGCAGCCCGCTGGTCTATTTCCGCGGCAGCTACATGGACCCGGCTTCAGCGCGCCTCACCGACGTGGTGTAATCCCCGGCCACGCCCCTTCCATAGCGTGATGCCCAAAATGTGCATCACGCTATAGGCCTTATCATTGTCCCTCGCCGGGCGGGCGCCTCCGCGCCCTTGGCCGCGCCCTCAACGGCCGCTGGAGCGGCCCGCCTCATATTTGAGGCGCGCCGCTCTAACGTCTAACGTCCCCGTTCGAGAATCAGGACCGAGCGCTTGCTGTCCTGCCCGAAGCGGTAGAGGCGGTTGACGCTCCACGCCGGCAGCATGTCGCTGTAATGGCGTGACAGTGGATTGCCCGACTGGCCGGTGGCGATGACGAAGCGGCTGTCGGCCAGATCGGACAGGTCGAACACGGCCCGCAGCCCGGCTCCGTGAATCTGGGGGAAGCGGGTGGCGTTGTCCTCGACGCGATAGGCGGCGCGCGAGACGGTGAAGTCGTCACCGTCGGCGGGCACCTGCAGATCGGCCATTCCGCCCAGCAGGGGAACCTTGCCCAGGATGGGATGCTCGAAGCGGGCCGGATGGGCGGCGCCCCACCGCCACTTCTTCATGTCGTTGCCCCAGGTGGTATCCAGATCGGCCAGGGCCTTGTCCAGGCTGCGCTCGATCAGCTCGTCGCAGCTTTCCGCCTCGGGGGTGTCGACATTGTCGCACCAATGGCGCCGCCGGGTCAGGATATCCACCAGAACCTGGGGGCGGACCCGCTCGAAGGCCTGGAACGAGTCCTTCAGTTCGTCGGCCAGGATGGCGCGGTTAAGGCGATTGAGCCAGGCGGCGAAGATCAGCGGCTCGGCACGGTCGCGGTCGGCCTTGCCGTCCCACTCGGCGATCTTTTGGGCCACTTCGCGCGAACGCTGGTTCCTGAACTCCACGCCGGTCATCAGTTCCTTGATCTCGACGGCCTGCAGCGACACCGAATCGGCCTGGATGGCCATCATGTCCTCGATGGTCAGGCCGCGGCGCTCGCCCAGCAGGTCGCGGATGCGGGTGGCGCGGTAGCCTTCGGACCAGGTGGCGGAAATCAGGTAGGGGTACTTGTCGCCCACCACCTTGTTGTTGGCGTTGACCACCACGCCGGATTTGGGATTGAGGCTCTGGGGCAGCTTGGCGAAGGGCACCCAGCCGGTCCAGTCGCCCTCGCCGGTCCAGCCGCGCATGGGGACGGTGCCGTTGCCCGATTTGCGGATGGGAATGCGCCCGGCGGTAAAGAAGCCCAGATTGCCGCTCGTATCGGCATAGGCGATGTTCAGGACAGGTGCCTGCACGTCCTTGACCGCCTTGGTGAAGCCGGTCCAGTCGGTGGCCTGGTTCAGCAGGAGAAGGGCCTGGACGCTGGTGTCGCCCTGGCCGAGCGCCGTGGCGGCCATGCTCACCACTTCGTCCTTGCCGGCGACGCCCTGGGCGAGAAGATCGGAAATCACCGGCCCGTGGCGGGTCTCGCGCACGGTCAGCACCTCATCCGGCTTGCCCTTGACCCGGATGGTCTCGGTGCGGGTGAGGAAAGGGCGGTTGCCGTCGGCGGCGCGATAACCGGATTCGCCCGCCAGCTTCTCCACGAACAGATCGACGGTGTCGGCCTGGGTGGCGGTGAAGCTCCAGGCGATGTGGCCGTTATGCCCGATCAGGTGGAAGGGCAGGCCGGGAACGGTGGCGCCCGCCAGCTTGAGATCGGGGGCTTCCAGTTCCGCCAGATACCACAGGATGGGTGCGCGGAACCCCAGATGAGGGTCGCCGGCCAGCAGCGGCTTGCCCGAACGGGTGCGGGCCCCGCCGACCGCCCAGACGTTGGAGGCCGGGGTGGGGCGAACGGTATCGGGGGGCAGGTCCAGCAGCGCCTTGCCGCCCTCGGGCGACAGGGTTACCGGCGCATCGGCGGGATAGGCGGGGAACAGTTCCTGCAGCCGCTTGGCATCCAGGGTGCGGGCCAGCCGGGCCCGCAGGATGTCGTCCTGCCAGTTGCCGGTCAGCGTCATGGCCATGATCTTCTGCCAGACCATGGAATCGGCCATGGTCCACGGCTCGGGCTTGACGCCGAGGATGGTGAACTCGGGCGGCAGGCGGTGGGTGTTGTAGGACATCCAGGCGTTGACGCCGTCGGCATAGGATTGCAGCGCCGACCGCGTCGGGTCCGACAGCGCCCCCAGCGATTGCTCGGCGGCCCGGTAGAGTCCAAGGGTGCGCATGTAGCGGTCGCTGGCCAGGCCCGGCTCGCCGACGATCTCGGCCAGCCGCCCGGCGCCCAGGCGGCGCTGGGCCTCCATCTGCCACATGCGGTCCTGGGCATGGACCCAGCCCATGGCGAAATAGGCGTCGTGCCGGGTCTCGGCGACGATCTTGGGAATACCGACGCTGTCGCGGGTGATGGTGGTCTTCAACTGGATGCCGGCGACCGGATGGCGGCCGTCGATGCGCGGCAACGACCCCATGGCTACCACGAACAGGGCGGAGAAACCGAGGAGGAGAACCAGGGCGATCCCATTGACCACCTTGGCCCAGGTGGACATGGAATCGCCGATATGCGCGAAATCCTGGGCGCCCGGCTTGTCCTCGGCCGTGTTTTCATTCGTCGCGGCGTTTTCCGGCACGGCCTCGCCCCCACATCCCCAATTCAGGCGCAGCCTCTTCCTAACCCGCTGCGGGTCATGAGTAAAGGCCGCATCGCCTTTGGCCGGGACGCAGCGGGCATGGTATAGGTGTCGGCGATGTATTTTTTCAGCAAGGACGAGGAATCCGATGATCGGTAAGTTGAACCATGTCGCCATCGCCGTGCCCGATCTGGCCGCCGCCACCGCGCTCTACCGTGACACGCTGGGTGCCAAGGTTTCCGACCCGGTGCCGCAGCCGGCCCACGGCGTGACGGTGGTGTTCGTGGAATTGCCCAACACCAAGGTGGAACTGCTGCATCCCATGGGCGAAAAGTCGCCCATCGCCGGTTTCCTCGAGAAGAATCCGTCCGGCGGCATCCACCACATCTGCTATGAGGTCGAGGACATCCTGGCGGCGCGCGACAAGCTGAAGGCCACCGGCGCCCGCGTCCTGGGCGACGGCGAGCCCAAGATCGGCGCCCATGACAAGCCGGTGCTGTTCCTGCATCCCAAGGACTTCAACGGTACCCTGGTGGAATTGGAACAGGCGTAGCGCCCAACCAAACCCTACTCGGCCACGCGGGGTTGGCGGGGCGGCCGCGTGGCCGAGGAGAAATGATCCATGAGTTGGTATTGCGATGTCGCGCCGGGCCACCCCTTCCACGGCCCTTACCACGACCGGGAATACGGCTTTCCGCTCACCGACGAGCGCGGATTGTTCGAGCGCCTTTGCCTGGAGATCTTCCAGGCCGGCCTGTCCTGGCTGATCGTGCTCAAGAAGCGCCCCTCCATGGTGGCGGCCTTCGACGGCTTCGAGGTGGACAAGGTCGCCGCCTATGGCGAGGCCGACCTGCAGCGCCTGCTGAATGACGCCGGCATCATCCGCAACCGCCGCAAGCTGGACGCCATCATCGAGAACGCCCGCCGCCTTCGGGCGCTGCGGGCCCGCGAAGGCAGCTTCGCCGCCTGGATCGAGCGGCACCATCCGCTGACCAAGGACGGCTGGGTCAAGCTGTTCAAGGCGAATTTCGTCTTCATGGGCGGCGAGGTGGTCAACGAATTCCTGATGAGCATCGGCTACCTGCCCGGCTCCCATCGCGAGGATTGCCCGGTTTGCCAGTGCCTGAACGGCTTGGATGTGCCGTGGAAAAAGGTGGGGGAGGCTTTCTATTCTAAATAGGATGCCGGTGGGCTGTAAACGAAGTGTGTCAATAATGTTATTGTGGATAAATGAATGCCTGGAGACGCAGGTTGTTTCCGAGTTGTGGCTGCATATCGGCTTTGCGTAATCTGTGGATTCATAATTTGTAATTAGTATTGAGTGACGCTTTGCCTGTGCCTATAGTTCTCCCGTGGGCGACACTATCCGGGTGGGGGTGGCGATGTCTGAGAACGATCTTGGGTCACGATGCCGGAACACGGCCGGGACCGTCGTCAGGGTCTTTGCCGGCTTGCTGGAGGAACAGGCGGTCGGCGGTCAGGTTTCGGTGGATGTCATCCGGCGGACCTGTACGGTGGTCGGCGGGACCGGCGAGATTCTCGATGATCTCTATGCCAGCAGCGAGCGGTCCTGCCAGGACATCTTCGCCCTGCGGCAGGTGGACGGCCAGCGGACCAACTATATCGGCCGGATCGTCACCAAGACCTTTTCCCATGTGCTGGACGACCGTTCGTCGGGGATCACCCGGTCCCATCTCGGCCGCTTCTTCACGGCGCTGCGCATGATCCTGGGGGAGGAGGTCTACGACGATCTCCAGTCACGTTGCGCCGCCATCGCGGCGGAGGTGTCGCGGGGAGACGACGGCGTTACCCGGTGGGAGGCGTTCTATCACCATCCCGACGTCATGCTGATCCGCGAGCGCGTGCTGGTGTCCATCGCCCGGACCTTCCGGCGTTTCGAGCCGCGCAAGGACTGGCTGATGATCGTCATGAACTCGTCGCCGGGCAGCCGCTCCATCGGCGGCAGCGCCTTCGTGACCGCCGCGCAGGGCAAGCGCGGCGCCGACGAATTCGGCGATGCCAAGTTCCTGCTGGTATTCGACGCCCTGTTCGCCTCTTGCGCCCCCAAGGCCATGGACGATGCCCAGCGCGCCGAGTTTCTGTCGCGCTGGCAGGTGGCGCCGGAAGCGGTGTTCGGGCCGATCCTGTCGGAACTGGCCCGCTTGCGCGCCCGTCTGGCGGCCTGATCGCGCACGATCCGAAAACGGAAACGGCAGGATCGCCTTTGGCGATCCTGCCGCATCCTACGTTCCTGGCCTCGGCCTTTCGGCGGACCTGGGACACGTTCCTCCCGACACTCAAGCCGCTTTGGCGCAACCGTTATCGGATGTCTTGCTCGTTTGCCGAGCTTGAGGAGCACTTTACGAAATATTCTGGCGGCCGTCACCCCATTTCTTTGTGAACATTTCGTAAATGCGAGTGGCTGCGAAAGTCTTGAAGGCGGGCGGCGGGGGGCGCATCGTGGTGGTAATACCGTCCCACCGTTCGGAGCCGGGCCATGCGCCGTTTCGTGTTTCTGTCCGCCGCCCTTTGCCTTTCCTCCACCGCCGCCATGGCGCAAGGGCAGGGGGCAACCGCATCGTCCGGTCCCATGGTCATCACCATTTCCAGGCTGGATTGCTCGCGGGTGATCCAGCACACGCCGGCCGCCGACGTGGCCTACAAACCCGGCGTCGACGTCCATGGCAAGCCGGTGGTCTCGGCCGATGCCGATCCGAAGCAGGCGGAATTCGCCAAGAAGATCCTGCCCGAGGTGCTGGAGATTCCCCTCACCATCAATCCGCTGACCTACAACAAGGCCAAGGCGGCCAACAAGAACAAGGCGGCAGCCGCCTCCGCCGTGGCGGCCAACACCCAGGCCATCACCACGGCCAAGGCCCAGGGAACCGCCCTGAACACCCAGCTCGGCACGCTCACGTCCCAGAAGACGGCGCTGACCAATACCTACAACGCCGACACGGCGGCGCTGATCGCCAATACCGGCGGGGCCGGGACGACGGATGCCGGGCTGTTGCGGGTCCGGGCGGCGCGGCAGTCGGCCATCGATTCCGCCTACAACGGCAAGCTCTCCACCATCAATTCGCAGATCACCTCGGTGAACTCGGCCATTACCGCCAACACCGCCTCGCTCACCAATCTGCAGGCGCAGGACACCACCTTGCGCCAGCAATATACCGACACCAACATGGCGACCGAGGGAACCCTGGCCGGGTTGTCGGCCAAGGGGCTGGATTCGACCCAGATGAAGCTGGGAACCATCAAATACGACATCGCCCGCAACATCTTCACCTTCAACGACGAGCCCCTGATGTCCGAGGACCAGCGCGCCCTGGCCGAAGCCTGCGCCAGGCGAGGGGTGAGGTAGCGGGGCGAGGGGCATCGGGTAGCGTTGCCAAGCCGGCCGCCATTGCCTATTGTCCCCGTCCAGGATTGATCCGCGGGGTTCCATGATCTTCAATTCGTTCGAGCGCATGGTGGCGTTCCGCTATCTGCGGGCCCGGCGCAAGGAAGGCTTCATCTCGGTCATCGCCGGGTTCTCGCTGGCCGGCATCGGCCTCGGCGTCGCCACGCTGATCGTGGTGATGGCGGTGATGAACGGCTTTCGCCACGAGTTGCTGGGCCGCATCCTCGGCATCAACGGCCATATCGGCGTCTACGGTTCGGGCGCGCCGCTCACCGGCTTCGACCCTTTGTCCGAGTCCATCCGCAAGCTGCCGGGCGTCACCAAGGTCATCCCCACCGCCGAGGGACAGGTCTTCGCCACGTCGGCCGGCGGCGGCACCGGGGCCATCGTGCGCGGCGTGCGGCCCGAGGACCTGCTGACCCGCCAGGTCTTCCAGAAGAAGTATCGCGGCAATCCCGCCGATTTCGCCGGCGACGACGCGGTGGTGATCGGCAAGCGCCTGGCCGAGAAGCTGGGAGTGCGCATCGGCGATTCCGTCTCGCTGATCTCGCCCAAGGGCAACGCCACCGCCTTCGGCACCGTGCCGCGCATGCGCGGCTACCGGGTGGTGGGAACCTTCGACGTCGGCATGTTCGAGTATGATTCCGGCTTCATCTTCATGCCGCTGGAAGCCGCCCAGACCTATTTCCGCATGCCCGATTCGGTGACTCAGATCGAGGTGTTCGTCGAGAATCCTGACATGGTCCCCGAGACCCGCAAGGCCATCTGGGACATCGCCGGCAACAACGTCACCATCTATGACTGGCAGCAGGCCAACGCCAATTTCTTCAACGCCATCCAGGTGGAGCGGAACGTCATGTTCCTGATCCTTACCCTGATCATTCTGGTGGCGGCGTTCAACATCATCTCCAGCCTGATCATGCTGGTGAAGGACAAGGGGCGCGATATCGCCATCCTGCGCACCATGGGGGCGACGCGCGGCATGATTCTCCGCATCTTCTTCCTGGCCGGTGCTTCGGTTGGGGTGGTGGGGACGGTGGCCGGTACCCTGCTGGGTGTGGCCTTCGCCAGCAATATCGAGAATATCCGCCAGTTCATCCAGTCCATCATCGGCCGCGAACTGTTCGCCGCCGAGATTTACTTCCTGACCCAGCTACCCGCCCGGGTCGAGGTGCGCGAGGTGGTCACCGTGGTGCTGATGGCCCTGGGGCTGTCCTTCGCCGCCACCATCTACCCCGCCTGGCGCGCCGCCAAGCTCGATCCGGTGGAGGCCCTTCGTTATGAATAGCGACGGTCTGAAGCTGGACAACATCCGCCGCGTCTTCCATCAGGGCAAGGACGACCTGGAGGTGCTGAAGGGCGCCAATCTGGAGATCCGGGCGGGCGAGATCGTCGCCCTGGTCGGCCCCTCGGGAGCGGGCAAGTCGACCCTGCTGCACATCGCCGGCCTGCTGGAGCGCCCCGACAGCGGCGAGGTCCATCTGGCCGGCAATCCGGCCGGCGCCCTGGGAGAGAAGGAGCGCACCCTTCTGCGCCGCCTGCATCTGGGCTTCGTCTATCAGTACCACCACCTGTTGCCGGAATTCTCGGCCGTCGAGAACGTCATCCTGCCGCAGATGATCGCCGGGGTAAGCCGGACCCGGGCGCGGGCGCGGGCCATGGACCTGCTGGGCCGTATGAAGCTGGACGCCCGCGCCGAGCACCGCCCCGGCCAGTTGTCGGGCGGCGAGCAGCAGCGTGTGGCCATCTGCCGTGCCCTGGCCAACGGGCCGCGTGTCCTGCTGGCCGACGAGCCCACCGGCAATCTCGACCCCCACACCGCCGAAGGGGTGTTCGACGAGCTGATCCGTCTGGTCAAGACCTCGGGCGTGGCGGCCCTGATCGCCACCCACAACCCCGATCTGGCCGCCCGCATGGATCGGGTGGTGAAGATGAGCGAGGGCTTGCTGGTCGAGCAATAGGGTGATGCCGGCATCCGGTGCCGCTGGAGTCCGTGCTCGCCGAAGGGTAGAATGACGACAGGCATCGGCTGGGGGCATCCATGGGTGCGATTCCGATCTGTTTCGATCTCGACCGTCTGATCCTGGCCCTGTCCGACGCCTTTGATCTGGTGGGGGTGGACAAGACCGGCCATTCCCGCCGCGTCGGGCTGATGGCGGCCCGTATCGCCGAGGAATTGGGCTGGGAGAACGGCGAAATCCGCACCCTGTTGCGTGCCGCCCTGCTGCACGATTGCGGCGTCTCCACCACCGGCGAGCATCACGATCTGATGGGGGCGCTCCGCTGGGCCGATTCCGTCGAGCATTGCCAGCGCGGCGCCGGTTATCTCGCCTCCGTGCCGGAACTGGCGCGGCTGGCTCCCCTGGTGGCCGAGCATCACACCGCCTGGACCAATCTGTGCAACCGGGGCGTGGCCGATGACGTGGCCCTGGCCGCCAACCTGATCTGTCTGGCGGACCGCACCGACGCCTTGCTGCAGGGGGGCGCCACGGCCGGGCGTGACTTGGTGGTGATACTCAGGGGCCATGGTGGCTTCTTCGCCCCACAGGCGCTGACGGCGCTGGATCGCCTGGCCCGTCGCGAGGCATTCTGGTTCGCTCTGGAAGAGCCGGTCCTGTCGGAGGCCTTGACCCGTTTGATGGCGGTGGGAGCGCCCGAACTGCTCGATATCGCCTCGGTGGTGCGGCTGGCGGCGGTGGTGGGCGGCATCATCGACCGCAAGAGCCCCTATACCGAATGCCACAGCAGCGGCGTGGCGCGGGTGGCGGTGCTGCTGGGCAAGGCGCTGGGCCTCGGCGAGGTGACGCAGCGCGGCCTGGAGATCGCCGGCTATCTGCACGATATCGGCAAGCTGCGCATTCCCGACGAACTGCTCGACCGCCAGGGGGCGCTGGACGCCGCCGAACGCCTGCGCATGGCGCGGCACGCCTTCGACACCCGGGTGATTCTCACCCACGCCTTCGGACCGGGCGGCATTGCCGATTGGGCGGCCTTTCACCATGAATGCCTGTCGGGCAACGGCTATCCGTTCCATCTGGACGGGGACGCCCTGTGCCCAGAAGCGCGCATCGTCGCGGTGGCCGACGTGTTCCAGGCCCTGGCCCAGCACCGGCCGTACCGCGCGCCGCTTTCGGCCGACGAGATCGCCGCCCTGATGGACGGCATGGTGTTCGCGGGCAAGCTGGATTCCGAGGTGGTGGCCGCCTGCAAGGATCATCTCGACGAATGCTGGCGGGCGGCGACCGGGCAGTGACGCGCCGGCCGGACTAGGGTACTCTCGCCGCCATGCCTGCACATGCCGATTTCGTCCATCTCCGTGTCCACACCGCCTATTCCCTGGCGGAAGGTGCCATCAAGCTGAAGCAGCTGATCAAGCTGTGCGAGAAGACGGCCATGCCCGCCGTGGGCATCGCCGACACCGCCAACCTGTTCGGCGCCCTGGAATTCTCCACCTCCTGCGCCGATGCGGGCATCCAGCCCATCGTCGGCGCCCAGATCGCCATCCGGCGCGAGGATGGCGGTCCCTCCAAGGACGGGCGCAAGCCCGAGCCCGATACCCTGGTGCTGCTGTGCCAGAACGAGGCCGGCTATCTCAACCTGCTGAAGCTGGTGTCCAAGGCCTTCCTCGAGACCGATGCCGGCGAGACGCCGCAGGTGACGCTGCACGATCTGGAAACCCGCTCGGACGGCCTGATCGTCCTGACCGGCGGTCCCGCCGGACCGGTGGGGCGGCTGTTGGCCGACGGGCAGGGGGAGAAGGCCGAGATCGTTCTGGCCCGGCTGGCCCGAGCCTTCGCCGGCCGCAGCTATGTGGAGCTTCAGCGCCATGGCCTGGAGGTGGAGGACCGCATCGAGCCGGACCTCGTCGCCCTGGCCTACAAGCACGACCTGCCCCTGGTCGCCACCAACGAGCCGTTCTTCGCCGACCGGGGCATGTACGAGGCCCATGATGCGCTGATCTGCATCGCCGAGGGTGCCTACATCTCCCAGGACGAGCGCCGCCGTCTGACGCCCGAGCACTATTTCAAGTCGCCGGAGGAGATGCGGGCGCTGTTCGCCGACCTGCCCGAGGCCTGCGACAATACCCTGGTGATCGCCCGGCGCTGCGCCTTCGGCGTCGCCAAGCGCAAGCCCATCCTGCCGCCCTACCGCATGGACGGCCTGACCGAGGCCGAGGTGCTGCGCAAGAAGACCCTGGAGGGCCTCGATGCCCGGCTGGAGAAGCATGTCTTCCAGACCGGCATGACCGACGACGAGAAGGAGCACGCCGCCAAGCCCTATCGCGAGCGCGTCGAGTTCGAGTTGAACGTTATCGAGCAGATGGGCTTTCCCGGCTACTTCCTGATCGTGTCCGACTTCATCCAGTGGTCCAAGGCCCACGACATTCCCGTCGGACCGGGCCGCGGCTCGGGCGCCGGTTCGGCGGTGGCCTGGGCACTGACCATCACCGACCTCGATCCCTTGCGCTGGGGGCTGCTGTTCGAGCGATTCCTCAATCCCGAACGCGTCTCCATGCCCGACTTCGATATCGATTTCTGCCAGGACCGGCGTGAAGAGACCATCCGCTACGTCCAGGCCAAGTACGGCTATGCCCAGGTGGCGCAGATCATCACCTTCGGAAAGCTGCAGGCCAGGGCGGTGCTGCGCGACGTGGGCCGCGTGCTGCAGATGCCCTACGGCCAGGTGGACCGCATCTGCAAGCTGGTGCCCAACAATCCCGCCAATCCCATGACCCTGGAACAGGCGCTGGAGAGCGAGCCGCTCTTGAAGGAGCAGAAGGACCGGGACGAGGCGGTTTCCCATCTGATCGATCTGGCCATGAAGCTGGAGGGGCTGTACCGCCACGCCTCGACCCACGCGGCGGGCGTGGTGATCGGCGACCGGTCGCTGGACGAACTGGTGCCGCTGTACCGCGATCCGCGTTCCGACATGCCGGTCACCCAGTTCAATATGAAATGGGTGGAATCCGCCGGTCTGGTGAAGTTCGACTTCCTGGGGCTCAAGACGTTGACCGTGATGGAAACGGCGGTGAAGCACGTCAGGAAGACCAAGGGGATCGACATCGACCTGTCGGCCATTCCGCTCGACGACGCCAAATCCTACGAACTCTTGTCGCGGGGCGATGCGGCCGGCGTGTTCCAGCTGGAAAGTTCGGGCATGCGCGACGTGCTGCGCAAGATGGGTCCCAACCGTCTGGAAGATCTGATCGCCGTGGTGGCGCTGTACCGTCCCGGCCCCATGGATCAGATTCCGCGCTACATCGCCTGTAAGCACGGCAAGGAAGAGCCGGACTACATGCACCCGCTGCTGGAGCCCATCCTGAAGGAGACCTTCGGGATCATGGTCTACCAGGAGCAGGTGATGCAGATCGCCCAGGTGCTGTCGGGCTATTCCCTCGGCGGCGCCGACCTGCTGCGCCGCGCCATGGGCAAGAAGATCAAGGAGGAGATGGAGGCCCAGCGCAAGACCTTCGTCGAGGGCGCCACGGCGCGGGCCGTGGACGGCGCCCAGGCCTCCATGATCTTCGACAAGGTGGCCAAGTTCGCCGAATACGGCTTCAACAAATCCCACGCGGCGGCCTATGCGCTGATCGCCTACCAGACGGCCTGGCTGAAGGCCAACCATCCGGCCGAGTTCATGGCGGCGACCATGACCTACGAAATGAGCAACACCGATAAGCTCAATTCGTTCCGCCAGGAACTGGACCGCCTGGGCATCAAACTGTTGCCCCCCGACATCAATTCTTCGCAGCCCACCTTTTCGGTGGAACTGCTGCCCGACGGTGGTTCCGCCGTGCGCTACGCCCTGGCGGCGCTCAAGAACGTCGGCGAGGCGGCCATGAAGTCGCTGGTGGAGGAGCGGGAGCGGGGCGGGCGCTTCAAGGATATCGGCGATTTCGCGGCCCGCATGGATTCCAAGGTTCTGAACCGCCGCCAGTTGGAGAATATGGTCAAGGCCGGCGTTTTCGATTCCCTCGACAGGAATCGGGGACGGCTGTTCAAGAACGCCGACACGCTCTGCCGCTATGCGGCCAGCGCCGCCGAGGATCGGGAGTCCAGCCAGATGAGCCTGCTGGGCGGCTCCAACGCCCCGACGCTGAAGCTGGAGAGCGGCCCCGACTGGTCGCCGCACGAGAAGCTTAACCAGGAATTCGAGGCGGTGGGCTTCTACCTCTCCGCCCATCCGCTGGACGCCTATTCCAAGAGCATGAAGCGGCTCAACGTGCTGAAGATCGCCGAACTGCCGCGCCACCTGCAATCGGGCGGCAAGGGCAGGGTGCGTCTGGCCGGCTCGCTGCTGTCCAAGCAGGAGCGGGTCTCGGCCAAGGGCTCGCGCTATGCCTTCCTGCAATTCTCCGACGCGTCGGGCATGTTCGAGGTCACCTGTTTTTCGGAAATCCTCGCCACCTCGCGGGAATTGCTCGATGCTGGCGGGCCGCTGCTCATCGACGTGGACGCCAAGCTGGAGGAGGACCAGTTGCGCATGACCTGCCAGCGCATCGCGTCGCTGGACCAGGAAGCGGCCAAGGCTGCCGCCGGCATCCGGGTGATCATCTCCGACGACAGCGCCATCAGGCAACTGGCCGAACTGATCAACGGCGAGGCCAAGGGGCGCAACCGCGTGGCCATCGTGACCCGTGCCGACAACCGCGAGGTGGAACTGGGCCTCAGGTCGACCATCACGCTTTCGCCCAAGTTCATGGGCACGCTGCGCAGTATCCCCGGCATCACCGAGGTGGAGGAGATTTAATGTCAACGAAGTGGTTGACGGCCCTGGTGATGTTCCTGGGCCTTGCCGCCTGTACGCCCTCGGAATTCGCCGAGCCGCCCGAGGTGGTGCTGGTTTCCATGGTGCCGGTGGACGTGTCGCTGATGGAGCAGCGGCTGGCGGTGACCCTTCGGGTGCGCAACCCCAACAACGTGCCCATGAGCGTCGACGGCCTGCGCTTCGCCATCGACGTCAACGGCAAGGGGTTCGCCAAGGGCACCAGCGACAAGGCGGTCACCGTGCCGCGCCTGGGCGAGGCGGATATCGAAGGCACGGCCCACGTGTCGACCACCGATCTGGTCCGTCAGGTATTGGGTGCTCCCGATGCCCAGGGGCTGGCCTATCGCATGTCGGGCACCTTGTTCCTGGCCGGCATGGCCGGGCGCAGCGCCGGCTTCGAGACCAACGGCGATTTCGACTTCGCCTCGGCGCTGGGCGGCGCGGCCAAGAAGAATTGACGCTGTCCGGGGAGGACGGGCAGGATGCCCGCGCCCCAAGGCGTTTTCGGAATGCGGGCGCCCCGCCCGCTGGTGACACTGGTGTCCGTGAGTTCCTTATGAACCGTTTCCTCGCCCTTCTCGCCGTCCTCGTCCTGGCTGTCCTCAATGCCGCCGGCTGGTGGTGGTTCAACCGGCCGGTACCGGTGGAACTGTCGTTCAACGAGCCGTTCCCCTCGGTGTCCTTCGCGCCGTTCCGCCGGGGGCAGGGGCCGATCACCAAGGTCTACCCGACCTCGGACCAGATCGCCGCCGACATGAAGAGTCTGGTGGGCGTCGCCAAGGGGGTGCGCACCTATACCAGCCGCGAGGGTCTGGACGTGGTGCCGGAACTGGGCCGCAAATACGGGATCGAGGTCACCCATTCGGCATGGCTGGGCCAGAAGCCCGCCATCAACGACGCCGAGGTGGATGCCCTGATCAAGGCGGCCAACGCCTATCCCGACGTCATCAAGCGGGTGATCGTCGGCAACGAGGTGCTGCTGCGCCAGGACCTGCCGCCCGAGCAACTGATCGCCTATATCCGCAAGGTCAAGGCGGCGGTGAAGCAGCCGGTATCCTATGCCGACGTCTGGGCCTTCTGGCTGAAATACCCGGAAGTGGCCAAGGAAGTGGATTTTCTCACCATCCACATCCTGCCCTATTGGGAGGACGAGCCGGTCGGCGTCGATGGTGCCGCCAAGCACATCGTCGCCATCTACCGCCGCATGGCCGAGCAGTTCGGCAAGCCCATCCTGATCGGCGAGGCCGGCTGGCCGACGCGCGGCCGCTCGCGCGGGCCGGCGGTGGCCGACATGGAGAACGCGGCGCGCTTCGTCCGCACCCTGGCCCTGGTTTCCAAGGAGAACGGCTTCGACTACAACGTGGTCGAGGCCTTCGACCAGCCGTGGAAGGCCTTTCTGGAAGGCACCGTCGGCGCCAAATGGGGCGTGGTGGACGAGAACCGCCGGGTCAAATACGCCATGTCAGGACCCGTCGAGCCCAGCCCCGACTGGCCGCGCCATGCGGCGGCGGCGGTGCTGATCGGCACCGCGCTGTCGCTGGCCTTCCTGTGGCGGCGTCCCGAGCGCTATGACCTCAAGGGCGGCCTGCTGGTCGCCGTGCTGGGCCAACTGGCCGGGCTGTTCATCGTCTGGCAGTCCATCAACGCCTTCGCCATGGCCTATGACTGGCTGGAGGATGCCTGGGCCTATGTCCGCATCCTGCTGCATACCGGCTTCGCCCTGCTGATCGTGCGGGCGGCGGGCGAGGGCTTCGCCAGGGACGCCAGGCGGCTTTGCTGGCCGTTGGCCGAGAAGATCATGCCGGTCTACGGCTTCGCCGCCATCGTGGTGGGGGCCACCTTGCTGCTGCACGGCCGCTATCGCGACATTCCGCCCATCGAGTTCCTGATGCCCTGCTTCGGTCTTACCCTCTACGCCCTCGGCCGCATGGCGGTGCAGGGCAAGGCCTGGGACGAGGCCTTCGCGGTGGGCCGGCTGTTCGGCGGCGACGGCTTCGGCATGGCGAAGCGCTTCGTGGCCGGCCTGGGCCTTTCCGCTCTGGCGGCACCGCTGTCCGAGGCCTGGGCACTGTCGCGCGGCGACGATTTCATCACCTCCCATCCCCAATGGTCCGACCGCATTCCGCTGCTGGTCCGCGCCCTGTGGGAGAACCAGGAGATGTGCGTCTGGGCCGTCATGGTGGTGGTGATGATCCTGCCGTTCTGGGCGGAATGGCGGCTGCGCTCGCGCCTGGGCGGGTTGTGACCGGCGGCACCCTCAATCTGCCGCCCTATCTGGGCATGGCGCCGACCCGTTACGGGACCATGCTCTTTCCCGTGGGCGATATCTGGGTGGGGCGCTCCATCGCCACCTATGGCGAGTATTCCGAGGGCGAGACCGCCTTGTTCCGTCAGTTCGTTCGGGCGGGCGACACCGTGGTGGAGGCGGGCGCCAATATCGGCGGCCTGACCCTGCCGCTGGCCGGGCTGGTGGGAGCCGGCGGCCGGGTACTGGCCTTCGAGGCCCAGCGCTCCATTCATGCGGTGCTGAGCGCCAACCTGCTGCTCAACGGCCTGCGGCATGTGTGGGCCGAGCGGGTGGCGCTGGGCGGGACGGTCGGCAGCATCAAGGTTCCGTATCTGGATATCTCGCATGTCGAGAATTTCGGCGGCCTGTCCCTGGGCGGCGAGGTGGGGGAGGATTGCCCGCTCAGGACGCTGGATTCCTATAATCTGGCGGCGCTGAAGCTTATCAAGGTCGACGTGGAAGGCGCCGAGTCCGAGGTTATCGACGGTGCCCGCGAGACCATCGGCCGCCTGCGTCCGGTTCTCTACGTGGAGAACGACCGCAAGGAGAAATCGGCGGCCCTGATCGCCCGTATCCTCGATCTGGGCTATCGGCTGTGGTGGCACGTGGTGCCGCTTTACTCGCCCCATAACCCGCGCGGCAACGCCGAGAACGTCTTCGGCAACACCTCGTCGCTCAACATGGCCTGCCTGCCGCGCGAAAGCGGCATGGTTCTCGGCGGCGGTATGGAGATTCTGTCTCCCGACGCTCCGCCGCCGTTCTGATCCCTATTGCAGGGTCTTGGCCAGCCGGAAGCCCAGATTGGCGTTATGCAGCGGTTGCTTCAGGGACGCTCGGTACCAACTGGTCACCGCCATGGGCAGGTTGAGGACTGAGCCGCCGCGCGTCACGCGGTAGCAGCCGGTTTCCCAGTCCTTGGAGAATTTCTGGTCCTTCAGCCCGGCGATGAATTTTTCCATGTAGCAGTCGGCGGTCCATTCCCAGACATTGCCGTGCATGTCGTAAAGGCCGAAGGCATTGGGCTTCAGCTTGCCCACCGGATGGGTGACGTTGCCGGAATTGCTGACATACCAGGCGTATTCCCCCAGCTTCTTCTCGTCCTCGCCATAGGAATAGGTGGCGGACGAGCCGGCGCGGGCGGCGTATTCCCATTCCGGCTCGGTGGGCAGGCGGTAGGTCTGGCCCGACTTGGCGTTCAGCCTGGCGATGAACTCCTGGATGATCTTCCAGTCCACATGCTCGACGGGATTGGTCGGTCCCTTGTTTTCGCTGGGATTGGAGCCCATCACCGCTTCCCATTCGGCCTGGGTGACTTCGTACTTGCCGATGGCATAGGGCTTGGCGATGGCGATGGCCGGGCGCTTGGGGGCGTCGGGTTCGGGATCGTCGTAATCCTTGGGATTACCGACGATCACCGAACCGGCGGGAATCACCACCATCTCCGGGCAATAGGTGCAATCCTTGAAACTCTTGCCCGGAGCCGACGTGTCGGCCCGCGCGGCAAGCGGGGCCGTGACGGCGAGGGCCACAAGCAGGAGCAGGGAAATTCTCATGATGGCGACCCTTCCGTCAGGACTTTAGCGACAGCCGCCGATGGAGCCTTCCTTGCACACGTGGCCGTCGGTCCAGATGGCACCCGAGAAATCAGCGCCCTGCAGCGAGGTGTGGGCGAGATTGGCGCCTTTGAAATTGGCGCCCATGGCGAAGGTCTTGGTCATGGTGGCGCCGTCGAGGTCGGCCCCCGACAGGTCGGCGCCCATCAACTGGGCGGCGTGGAGGTGGGTATGGACCAGCTTGGCCTTGGACAGATTGGCCTTGGTCAGGTTGGCCACCTGCATGCTCGATCCCGTCAGATTGGCGCCGGCCAGGTTGGCGCCGTCCAGCCGGGCGGTGTCGTAATTGCCGTCGTGCAGGTCCCTGCCGGCCAGATTGGCGTTGCGCAGCTCGCCGAAGGCGCACTGATTTTCGGGTTCCGCCTTGCAGGCCGGATTGACGACTTCCTTGTCGTTGGCCAAAGCCGGCGCGGCCAGCGCCAGGGCGAAGAACGAGAGGAGGGCACTGCGGCAAAGCGGGCTCGTGATCTTGGTCATGGTCTCGATCCTTCCGTACTGGCGGAAATAGGAATGTTTAACACCTGTTTGTGTGGTGTTAGGAGCGGAGCATACGACGTGATGGCTTTGGCTGTTCTTGACTTTGGTTAATTACGTAGCGCAAATGTTCAATGTCCGCAAGGGGCGGCACCGATGGGGATCGATGCCGTAAAAGAGGGGAGTTACCTGGCCAGCAGGCGGGCCGCCTCGGGGGCGGTATAGGTCAGGACGGCGTCGGCCCCGGCCCGCTTGAAGGCGGTCAGGCTCTCCAGCATGACCTTGTCCCAGTCCAGCCAGCCGTTGAGCGCGGCGGCCTTCATCATGGCGTACTCGCCCGACACCTGATAGGCCAGGGTCGGGACGCCGAAGGCCTCCTTCACGCGACGCACGATGTCCAGATAGGGCAGGCCGGGCTTGACCATCACCATGTCGGCGCCCTCGGCGAGGTCCAGCGCCACTTCGCGCAATGCCTCGTCGGTGTTGGCCGGGTCCATCTGGTAGGTCTTCTTGTCGCCGCCCTTCAGCGCCGATTTGGAGCCGACCGCGTCGCGGAACGGGCCGTAGAAGGCCGAAGCGTACTTGGCGGCGTAGGACAGCAGGCGCACATGGTCGCAGCCCGCGCCGTCCATGGCCTCGCGGATGGCCCTGATGCGGCCGTCCATCATGTCCGACGGCGCCGCCACGTCGCAGCCGGCCTCGGCCTGGACCACCGCCTGACGGCACAGCATCTCGACCGAGGCTTCGTTCTGCACATAGCCGTCGATGACCAGTCCGTCATGGCCGTCGCTGTTGTAGGGGTCCAGTGCCACGTCGCAGATGATGCCCAGGCGGGGCACCGCCTTCTTGACGGCGCGTACCGCCCGGCAGACCAGATTGTCGGGATTGACCGCCTCGGCGGCATCGGGGGTCTTCAGCGACGCCTCCACCGAGGGGAACACGGCGATGGCGGGAATGCCCAGATCGGCGGCGCGGCGCGCCTCCTCGACCAGCAGGTCGATGGACAGGCGCTCGACGCCGGGCATGGAGGCCACCGCCTGACGCACGCCGTTGCCTTCGACCACGAACAGCGGCCAGATCAGGTCGTCCACCGACAGCCTGGTCTCGGCGACGATGCGGCGTTGCCATTCGTCGCGGCGGTTGCGGCGCATGCGGGTCAGGGGGAATTCGGCGTGGGGCAGGAAGGACGGCACGGTCCGGGTCTCCAGCAGGTGACGGCAAACGGGAAATGGCATAATGCCCCCCCGCCCGCCAGTGAACAATCGTCCATGAACGGGAAGGGGCCGGTCCCTCGCGGCACCGGCCCCTTTTTTTGCTGAAACGGCCTCAGGCGGCGTCGAGGGCCTGCTTGAGGTCGGCCAGGATGTCGTCGATGTGCTCGATGCCGATGGACAGGCGGACATAGCCCGGAGTGACGCCGGTGGCCAGCTGGTCGTCGGCCGACAACTGGGAATGGGTGGTGCTGGCCGGATGGATGGCCAGCGAGCGGGCATCACCGATATTGGCCACGTGATAGAGCAGCTTCAGCGAGTCGATGAAGCGCCGGCCGGCCTCGGCCCCGCCCTTCAGTTCGAAGCCCAGCAGGCCGCCATAGCCGCCCTTCAGCACCGCATCGGCGCGGCGACGGTATTCGCCGGTCTGCTGGCTGGGATGGATGACGTTGGCTACCTTGTGATGACCGGCCAGGAACTCGGCCACCGCCTGGGCGTTGCGGCAATGCTCGCGCATGCGCAGCGGCAGCGTCTCCATGCCCTGCAGCGCCTGGAAGGCGTTGAACGGGCTGATGGCGGCGCCGATATCGCGCAGCAGGACGACGCGGGCGCGGATGATGTAGGCGATGGGGCCCAGCGGCTTGACCGCCTGGGTCCACACGGCGCCGTGATAGCTGGGATCGGGCTCGTTGAGCAGTGGGAAGCGCTTGGCGTGCTTCTCCCAGTCGAAGGTGCCGCCGTCGACGATGGCGCCGCCGATGGAGGTGCCGTGGCCGCCGATATACTTGGTGCAGGAATAGACCACGATGTGGGCACCGAGCGACAGCGGCTTGGCGATCACCGGCGAGGCGGTGTTGTCGACGATCAGCGGCACGCCCACCTGATTGGCCAGCTTGGCCACCTCGGCGATGGGGAACACCTGCAGCTTGGGATTGGGCAGGGTCTCGGCGTACCACGCCCGCGTCCGGTCGTCGGTGGCGCGCACGAAGGCCTCCGGGTCGGCGGGGTCGACGAAGCGGGCCTCGATGCCCATCTGCTTGAAGGTATTGGCGAACAGGTTCCAGGTACCGCCGTAGAGGTCGGTGGAGGTGACGAAGTTGTCACCGGCCTGGGCAAGGTTCAGAATGGCGAAGGTCGACGCCGACTGACCCGAGGACAGCGCCAGCGCCGCGACGCCGCCTTCCAGGGCGGCCAGGCGCTGTTCCAGCACGTCGGTGGTCGGGTTCATCAGGCGGGTGTAGATGTTGCCCAATTCCTTCAGCGCGAACAGATTGGCCGCATGTTCGGTGTCGCGGAACTGGTACGAGGTGGTCTGGTAGATGGGAACCGCGACGGCACCGGTGGTCGGATCGGCGCGATAGCCGGCATGGAGAACGATCGTCTCGGGATTGGTGCTGGTGACGGTCATGGGCGTCGCATTCCTGTGGTTGGCCGCTGGGCCTGTGGTTGGCCGCCGGGGCGGAAGAGTGGCTTGATATTCGACCGCGCAAGGGTCGGCAACGAATGCCTCTTTGGCAATGGAAAAAATTTCACGGAATTTTTCTGTCCTGTCAATTATAAATCTACTCATTTAATAGATTAACGGAGTGGGCATGATCGATGAGACGCTGATGCACCGTGACGGAAGGCTGGGCCGGATCGTGCTCAACCGCCCCAAGGTGCTGAATGCCCTGTCGGCGCGGCAGTATCACGACATCACCGCTTACCTGAGCGGCTGGGAGGATGATCCCGAGATCGGCGTGGTTCTGATCGAGGGGGAGGGGGAGCGGGCATTCTGTGCCGGCGGCGACATCCGCATGGTGTGGGACGCCGCCCGGCGCGGCGACCACGACTTCAACCGCGATGTCTTCCGTACCGAATACCGGCTCAATCGCCGCATCCACCGCTACCCGAAGCCCTATGTCTCGCTGCTGGACGGCATCTGCATGGGCGGCGGCGCCGGGCTGTCGGTCAACGGCGGTTATCGTGTCGCCACCGAGCGCATCCGCTTCGCCATGCCCGAGACCGGGATCGGTTTCTTTCCCGACGTGGGAGCCACCCACTTTCTCAACCGCTGTCCCGGCCATCTGGGGCTTTATCTCGGTCTGACCGGCAAGCAATTGGGACCGGCCGATTGTCTGTGGGCGGGCATCGCCACGCATTTCGTGCCGGCCGAGCGGCTGGACGATCTGCGCCGCGCCCTGGGCGAGGCCGCCAAGTCCGCCGAGCCCGACGGCGCGGTGGCGGCGGTTCTGGCCCGTTTCCATCAGGAGCCCGGCGAGGGGCCGCTGCTTCGCCACGTGGCGGCGCTGGAAAACTGTTTCGCCCATCGCCGGCTGGCCGACGTGATCGAGGCCCTGCGGCTGGAGGGCGGGCAATGGGCCTGGGATACCCTGAGCGATCTGTCGGGCCGCGCCCCGTTCAGTCTGGCGGTGACCAACCGGCAATTACGCGAGGGGCGGGGGCTGGACTTCGACGACGCCATCCGGCGCGAGTTCCGCCTCGCCTGGCATTTTCTCCAGGGTCACGATTTTCTTGAGGGAATCAGGGCTCAGGTCGTAGATAAGGATCGGCAGCCGGCCTGGAGCCCATCCAGTCTGGCCGAGGTGGATGAATTGGCGGTGGCGGCGTATTTCCAGCCACTGGGCGACGACGAATTGCCGTTGCCCTAGGGGCTTGGGAGGCCGCGAGGAATTTGGGGATGAAGTCCGATATCGATGCGGCCGAGGTGTTGTTCGAGTTCATCCGCCTTGGCAATGCCGTCAAGGTGACGGCCTTTCACGTCCCGACGCTGACCGAGATATCCATCGTCGGCGCCAGGGGGGCCAGCGAGGCCCATCTGAAGCTGCTGGGGCTGAAGCGGCTGGAATACGTGCTGGCCAAGCAGCGCCGAAACCAGTGACCTGCCGGGGCCAGTGAAGCGACCTATCGGGGATAGATGTGAATCTCGACCCGGCGGTTGATGGCCTGATTTTCCGGATAGGCCTTGCCGGTGTCGCTGTGGTTGGGGACGCGCGGCGCATTGTCGGCCAGGGCGGCGATCTTCATGCGCGTGGTGGGAATACCCAACTCGTTCATGGTCTTGAGCGTCGACAGGGCGCGGGCCGCCGAAAGGTCCCAGTTGCTGGGAAATTGCGGCGTCTTGATCTGGGTGTCGTCGGTGTGGCCCTGGATCTCGATCTGGTAATTCTCGAACCGTGCCTGCTTCAAGGTGCCGCTGATTTCCTTCATCAGCGGCAGGATTTCCGGCCGGACCTCGGCGGAACCGGGCTTGAACATGGTACCGCTGGCCAGATTGAGGACGATACCCTTGTCGTCCTTGCCCACGTCCACGGTATCGTCCACCCCGGCGCCGGCCACCTGGCCCAGCAGTTCCGAACGCATGTCCTGCAACGGCGTCTTGCTTTCGCGCATGCCGATATCCTTGGCCATGCCCTGCTGGACCTGCTCGTACTTGTTCTTGTCGATCTTCGACATGGACACCAGGATGATGAAGAAGGCCATCAGCAAGGTGATCATATCGGCGTAGGAGAGCAGCCAGTCCTCGGCCGCTTCCTTGTTTTCCTTGCGGAACTTGCTCATGACCGTCGCGCCTCCTGCCCGGTTACTTCTTCGGCGCCTTGTCGATGTCGAAGTGGATGGCGGGATCGAGATAGGAGTTCATGGCGTCCTGGATGAAGCGCGGGCTGCGCCGCTCGGCCAGCAGGACCAGTCCTTCCGCCACCAGCATGTTGCGGAAGCGGATGATGGATTCGCGCTGATGGGCTTTTTCCGCCGCCGGCATCAGGATCAGACGGGCGAACAGCACGCCGTAGAGGGTGCCGAGCAGACCCACCGCCATGCCGGGGCCCAGCTTGGAGGGATCGTCGCCCATGTTGTCGAGCATGATCACCAGACCGACCAGTGTGGCCATCATGCCGAAGGCTGGAGCGTTGCTGGCCATGTATTTGAGGATTTCCACCGAGACGGTGTGGCGCTGGAAGGTGGTTTCCACCTGGTTTTCCAGCATGTGCCGCACCTCCTCGCCGGTGTAGCCCGAGACCACCAGGCTGACGCCATAGGCCAGGAAGGCATCCTGGTTCTTCAGGCTCTTCACGTCGCTTTCCAGGGCCTGGATGCCGTTCTTCTGCAGCATGTAGCCCCAGCGGATGACGCGGGCCACCTCGTTGGTCAGCATGCCGCGCGCCATCTTGGGCGAGAAGAAGATGGCCTTGATATTGCCCAGGGCCTGCTTCACGTAGCGGGCTTCGAAGCCCACGTTGGTGGCGGCCAGGGTGCCGCCGACCACCATCAGGAAGCCGGTGAGGTGAAGGAAGATCTTGTAGTTGGTCGTCGATTCGACGATCGCGCCGAGAAACAGCAGCAGGCTCAGCGTAAATCCGATGACCGTAGGCAGCGACATGACGGCAAGATCCCCAAACGCCGATTTCCCCGCCGCATCTTGCGGCAACTTGACTGATCCGGCAACAGCTTAGGGCTATGCCCCCCGCTTATACTGTGGGATCGGGGCCGATCGGGTGTTCCTTCTGCAGTTCCAGTTCCACCTCGACGATGTCGCCGTCGATGGTCCGGATGGGCAGGAAGCCCAGATGCTGGACGAAGGCCAGCATGCGCTGGTTGTCCTTCAGCACCTGGCCGACGATGGTCCGGGTACCGCGCGAGCGGCAGTAATCGATCATCTTGACCAGCAGGCGCTTGCCCAGGCCCGAGCCCTTGAGGTCCGAGCGCACCACGATGGCGAATTCGGCGGCTTCGTTGTCGGGATCGGTGACGGTGCGTACCACGCCCAGCGTTTCCCGGCCGCCCTCGGCCTTGTCGATCTCGCCGATGAAGGCCATCTCGCGGTCGTAGTCGATCTGGGTCAGCCGCGCCATTTCCGAATGGGGCAACTCGTGCACCAGCCCGAAGAAGCGGAAGCGGATGTCCTCGGGGGTCAGCTTGGATACCAGGATGTGGTGGTTGGGCTCATCCTCGGGCCGGATGGGGCGCAGGAAGGTCTTGCGCCCGTCGGTCATGGTGAACCACTCCTCCAGCTCCTTGGGGTAGGGGCGGATGGCGAGGCGGTCGGTGCCGGCCTTGGCCGGGGCCACCACCATGCGGGCGTCGAGCGCCAGCACCCCGTGGGCGTCGGCGAACAGCGGATTGATGTCCAGTTCGACGATCTCGGGGAAGTCGACCACCAGTTGGGACAACTGCACCAGGGCCAGCTGGATGGCCTCCTTGTTGGCGGGCGGACGGCCGCGATAGCCCTCCAGCAGGCGGGCCACCCGGGTGCGCGAGATCACGTCGGCCGCCAGATTCATGTTGAGCGGCGGCAGGGCCATGGCCCGGTCGGCGATGACCTCGACGGCGATGCCGCCCTGACCGAACATGATCACCGGTCCGAACACCGGGTCGGTGGCGACGCCGCAGATCAGTTCCTGGGCGCCGGGGCGCCGCGCCATGCTCTGGACGGTGAAGCCGTCGATGCGGGCGTCGGGATAGACCGTCTTGACCCGCTCCAGCATGGCGTGGGCGGCCTTCTCCACCTCGAAGGCGCCCTGCAGGTTCAGCATCACGCCGCCCACATCCGACTTGTGCAGGATGTCGGGCGAGAGAATCTTGAGCGCCACCGGCTCCTTCATGGCCATGGCGATCTTGCCGGCCAGGGCCGGGCTGCGCGCCACATGGGTCTCGACGGTGGGAATGCCGTAGGCCTCCAGCACCGCCTTGGCCTCCGGCTCGTTGAGGGTGCCGCCGCCCTTGGCCAGGGCCTCGTCGATCAGGAAGCGGGCCCGCTTGGTGTCGGGCACGAAGTCGGTCGGCGCCGAGGCCGGGACTTCCATCAGCAGTTCCTGGTTCCTGCGGTATTCCAGCAGGTGCATGAACGCCTGGATGGCGGCGCGCGGCGTGTCGTAGGTGGGAATGCCGGCGCCGCTGAACAGGTGGCGGCCGCGGGCCACCGCCTCGTTGCCCACCCAACAGGTCATCACGTTGGCGCGCGGCCGGTCCTTGGCGGTCTTGATGATCGCCGCCGCCACGTCGGTGGGGTCGGACACCGCCGAGGGAGCGTGCATGACCAGCACGGCGTCCACCGCCTTGGCTTCCGAGAGAATGTTCAGCGTCTTGACGTAGCGGTCGCCGTCGGCGTCGCCCGAGATGTCGACGGGGTTGCCCGGCGACCAGCCGGGGGGCAGCACCGCCTTCAGCTTGTCGTTCACGTCGTCGGGCAACTGGGCCAGTTCGCCGCCCATGCCGGCCAGATCGTCGGCGGCGATGACCCCGATGCCGCCGCCATTGGTGAGGACGGCCAGCCGCCGGCCCTTCATGGGCTTGGAGCGGGCCAGGGTCTCGACCGCGCCGAAGATTTCGTCGATGTCCTGGACGCGCAGCATGCCGGCGCGGCGCATGGCGGCATCGAACACCAGATCCGAGCCGGCCAGCACTCCGGTGTGGGAGGCCGCGGCGCGCGCGCCTTCCCGGGAACGCCCGGCCTTGATGGCCAGCACCGGCTTGTTGCGGGCGGCGGCGCGGGCCGCCGACATGAAATTGCGCCGCTCGCGGATGGATTCCATATAGAGCAGGATGGCGCGCGTGCCGGGATCGCTGCCCAGGTAGTCGAGCACGTCGCCGAAATCGACCCCGGCCGTGCCCAGATGGATGAAATGGGAAAAGCCGATCTCGCGGGCCCGCGCCCAGTCCAGCACCGCCGTGCACAGGGCGCCCGACTGGGAGACGAAGGCCAGCTTGCCGGGCAGGACGTTCTCGTGGGACGAACTGGCGTTGAGCCCGATGCCGGGGACCAGGATGCCCATGGAATTGGGACCCAGCAGGCGCATGCCGTACTGCCGCATGGCCGCCAGGGATTGTTCCAGCATGGTGGAGCCGTCCTCGGCCCGCTCGAGATGCAGGCCGCCGGTCATGACGCAGGCCGCCTTGGTGCCGCGCTCGCCCAGGGTGCGCAGGATGCCGGGAACGGTGGCGGGCGGCGTACAGATCAACGCCAGATCGGGAGCCTTGGGCAGGCAGGCCACGTCGGGATAGGCGAGCACGCCCCCCACCGAGGCATGTTCGGAGGTGACCGGCATCACCGGCCCGGCGAACTCGCCTTTCAGCAGATTGCGCATCACCACCGAACCGATACTCTTCGGCTTGGTCGAGGCTCCGACAACGGCGATGGATTGCGGGCGGAACAGGGACTTCAGATTGCGGGTGCTCATGGGAATCCCGATATGGCGGTGAATATCCGGCGCAGTCAGGAGATTAGTCCTCTTCCATGGTGCGTCGCAACATCTTGTGAAGCTTGCTTGGAAGATCCCCAAAATCCATCCGGTCTTGACCTTAGTCATCAAGCGGTCATTGTGCGGCGCGGTGGATCAAGGCTATAACTTCGCAGTGCAATAATATTTCGTCGGTATGAGTCCAAAAGGGGATCGGGCATGGTCGAGATGATGGAAAACCGCACGTTCGCCGAGATCAAGGTCGGCGACACGGCAAGCCTGACGCGCACCTGCTCCATGAAGGACGTGGAGCTGTTCGGCGTGGCCACCGGGGATCTCAATCCCACCCATTACAGCGTGGAAAGCGCCGAGAAATTCGGCAATCACCGCAAGGTGGTGGCCCATTCCATGTGGGGCGGCTCGCTGCTGTCGGCGCTGCTGGGCAACGAGCTGCCGGGACCGGGCACCATCTATCGCAGCCAGAACCTGGACTTCGCCGGCGCGGTGGAGGTCGGCGACACGCTCACCGTCACCGTCACCGTCACCGAGAAGATCGCTCCCGCCGATATCGCCCTGGACTGCAGGGGCGTCAACCAGCGGGGCGAGACGGTGTTTTCCGGCAAGGCCCGCGTCGCCGCTCCCGCCGAGAAGGTGGTGCAGCCGCGCATGGAATTGCAGGAAGTGGCATTGCGCCGCCGTCACCACGTGTTCGAGGACATCATCGCCCGCTGCGCCCCGCTGGCGCCCATCTCGGTGGCGGTGTGCCATCCCTGCGATCAGGTGTCGCTGGAAGGCCCGGTGGAGGCCGCCAGGCTGGGCCTCATCGATCCCATCCTGATCGGGCCGGAAGCCAAGATCCGCTCGGTGGCCAAGGAGTTCAACCTGGACATCTCGGGCCTGCGCATCGTCGATACGGCCCATTCCCACGAATCCGCCGAGAAGGCGGTGGCCATGTGTCGCTCGGGCGAGGCCGAGGCCCTGATGAAGGGAAGCCTGCACACCGACGAGATGATGCACGAGGTGGCGTCGCGCGATAAGGGCCTGCGCACCGCCCGGCGCATCAGCCACGTCTTCGTCATGGACGTGCCCACCTATCCGCGCACCCTGCTGATCACCGACGCGGCCATCAACATCTACCCGACGCTCGAGGACAAGGCCGACATCCTGCAGAACGCCATCGAACTGGCCCACGTTCTGGGTGTCGAGGTGCCCAAGGTGGCCATCCTGTCGGCGGTGGAGACGGTGTACCCGAAGATCAACTCGACCATCGAGGCGGCGGCGCTGTGCAAGATGGCCGATCGCGGCCAGATCACCGGCGGCGTGCTGGACGGCCCGCTGGCCTTCGACAACGCCATCAGCGAGGAAGCGGCCAAGATCAAGAAGATCAACTCGCCGGTGGCGGGGCGCGCCGACATCCTGCTGGTTCCCGACCTGGAGGCCGGCAACATGCTGGCCAAGCAGCTGTCCTATCTGGCCGACGCCGATGCGGCCGGCATCGTGCTGGGCGCCCGGGTGCCCATCGTGCTGACCAGCCGCGCCGACAGCGCCAAGGCCCGTCTGGCGTCCTGCGCCGTCGCCGTTCTCTTCGCCCACGCCCGCCGCGCCAAGGGCGCGGTCGCCGCTCAGTAAGGGATACAAGCGAAATGCGTGAAGGTATCCTGGTCATCAATGCCGGCTCGTCCAGCATCAAGTTCTCGCTCTATATCTCCGAGGGGAATGACCCGCCGCTGCTGTCGTGCAAGGGGCAGGTGGAGGGCATCAACGTCGCCCCCCATTTCATCGCCAAGGCGCCCCATGGCGGCGTACTGAACGAGCAGCGCTGGCCCGATCAGCCGAACATGAGTCACGAGGCGCTGTTCAAGTACATGATCGATTGGATCGAGGCCCAGTTGGGCGACGCCGAACTGAAGGCGGCGGGGCACCGCGTGGTGCATGGCGGCTCGCAGTACTCGCAGCCGCTGCTGGTCACCGACGAGCTGATGGAGGAGCTGGAGCGCCTGATCCCGCTGGCCCCTCTGCACCAGCCCCACAACCTGGCTCCCATTCGGGCGCTGACCAAGGTCCACCCCAACCTGCCGCAGGTGGCGTGCTTCGATACCGCGTTCCACCGCTCCAATCCCTGGACGGCGCAGAGCTTCGCCCTACCGCGCAAGATCACCGGCGAGGGGGTCAAGCGTTACGGCTTCCATGGTCTGTCCTACGAGTATATCGCCCGCCAGCTGCGCAAGCTGTCGCCGGCGACGGCGCGCGGCAAGGTCATCGTCTGCCACCTGGGATCGGGCGCGTCCATGTGCGCCATCGATGGCGGCAAGAGCGTGGCCAGCACCATGGGCTTCACCGCCGTGGAGGGCTTGCCCATGGGGACCCGCACCGGCTCCATGGACGCGGGCGTCATCTTGTATCTGCTGCAGCAAAAGGGCATGACCCCCAAGGAGGTCGAGGACCTGCTGTACAAGCAGTCGGGCTTGCTGGGCGTGTCGGGCGTCAGCAACGACATGCGGATTTTGCTGGAAAGCTCCGAACCCCATGCCGCCGAGGCGGTCGAGCTGTTCGTCTATCGCATCGGCCGCGAGATGGGCTCGCTGGCCGCCGCCATGGGCGGTCTCGACTCCATCGTGTTCACCGCCGGAATCGGTGAGCGCTCGCCCCAGATTCGTGAGAGAGTCTGCCGCCATGCCGAATGGCTGGGCGTCGAGATCGACGAGGAAGCCAACCGGCACGATGCCATGCTGATCAGCGGTGCCGACAGTCCGGTTTCCGTCTGGGTCATTCCCACCGACGAGGAAATGATGATCGCCAAGCATACCCGCGAGGTGTTGCGGAACTTGCAGGATTAGTTTCTAGACACCACATATGGTATGGCTATTGTGCTTCTGGTCAATTCCCTTGGGAACTGGCACATTGGGGCCATGACAGGAACCAGCCGGGACCGATAAGGCATGCGTAAGCTGAAGATTTCCATCGGACACCATGTCCTGCACGTCGATCTCTACGATACCGCCACCGCCGACGCGATCCTGGCGGCGGTGCCGTTCGAGACCCGCGCCGCCACCTGGCAGGGCGAGATCTACTTTCAGGCTCCTGTTCACGCCGACCGCGAGGATGATGCCCGCGACGTGGTCGAGGCCGGGGAACTGGCCTTCCGCCATGAAGGCGAGTCCATCGTCATCGCCTATGGCCCGACGCCGTGCTCGGAAGGCGACGAGATTCGCCTGGCGGTTCCCGCCAATATTTTCGGCCGTACCGCCGACGCGGTCGCGTTTCTGGCTACGATCGAGGCGGGCGCCATGGTCCGGGTCGAGGCGGCTGTGGAACAGGCGTGATGGCGTCCTTGCCTATGATGCGGGTGGTGGTCGCCCTGGCGCTGCTGGCCGGACTGTCGGGGTGCGCCGTTGCCGAGCTGACCGCCCATGGCGTCAAGGAATGGGATAAGCGCAATCGCGGTGACCAGGCCAGTCAGACCGCTTCCCAGCCGGCCTCCCAACCCCAGACCCAGGCCCGCGCCGAGGAGGAGCCGCCGCCGCCGGCCAGCGCCCCGGCTGCGCGCCGCTCGTCGGTGACGGTCGAGGAACTGCCGGCCCGGTAGGTATCTAAAGCTTCCGATGACCCTCGGTGCTCATCACGGTCTTGAGGCCGACATTGTGGGCGTCGCCTTCCTCCATGATGTGGTCGTGGCGCTTGTCCTTGGCGCGATTGCCGATTTCCGCCAGCTCGGCCACCGCCTTTTCCACCTTGTCCAGCGCCGCCAGCATCTCCTCGCCCAGGGGGCGATCCTCGATCAGGTTGGCGTAGCGGCTGACATTGAAGGCGAAATAGCGGATCAGCTTGATATTGTCGCGGAAGCTGCGCGGCCGCCGCACGAAGATACGGTGCGAGGTACGGATGTTCTTGATGAACATGTTGACCAGGGCGCGGACGAATTTGTCGGTGGCTTCCAGCTTGCGATTGAAGATGGCCTGCGGCACGCGGGTGACGGCGCAATCGGTGGCCGCGACGGCGGTGGCCATGCGCTCGGAGCTGTCGATCACCGCCATTTCGCCGAAAATCTCGCCCGGTCGGATGGTATCCAGTTCCACCCGCTGACCTTCCACCTGCTGGAAGATCATCACCTTGCCCTTTTCCAGGATATAGGCGGCATCGCCCGAATCGCCCTGGCGGAACAGGACGGCTCCCGCGGCGACGGCGAGCTTTTCCATCTTGGGTTCGCCGAGTTTGGCCTGCGAGGCGAGCGGAGCGCTGATTTCGTTCATGATCCTGGGGGGGAAGGAGCTGAAAGACGCCGAGACTGTGCTCGAATCGCTTCGAGGCCGCAACCGCCAAGACTTGATAAAGTGTGACATTACTCAAGTTCGAAGACGATTCCCTGAGCCAGCGGCAGTTCATGCCCGTAATTGATGGTGTTGGTGGCGCGGCGCATGTAGGCCTTCCAGGCATCCGATCCGGATTCGCGGCCGCCGCCGGTGTCCTTCTCGCCGCCGAACGCCCCGCCGATCTCGGCGCCCGACGGGCCGATATTGACGTTGGCGATGCCGCAATCGCTGCCCGAGGCGGCCAGGAACGTCTCGGCCTCGCCCAGATCGCGGGTGAAGATGGACGAGGCCAACCCCTGCGGCACGTCGTTGTTGAGGGCGATGGCGTCCTCCAGCCTGTCATGGGCCATGACGTAGAGGATGGGGGCAAAGGTCTCCGACCGCACCAGTTCCGTTTGCCGCCTGACCTCCACCAGGGCCGGGCGGACATAGAACGCCCCCTCCCAGCCGCCCACCGCAATTCGCTCACCGCCGGTCACGGTGGCACCTGCGGCGCCGGCCTTGGCCAGGGCGTGGCGCATGGCTTGATACGCCTTGCCGTCGATCAGCGGCCCCACCAGGGTGGCGGGATCGCGGGGATCGCCCACCCGGACGCGGCCATAGACGGCCTTCAGCCGCTCCACCAGCCTGTCGCGGACCGAGCGGTGGACGATCAGGCGGCGCAGCGTGGTGCAGCGCTGGCCGGCGGTGCCGGCGGCGGCGAACAAAACGGCGCGCTCGACCAGATCAAGGTCGGCCGACGGACAGATGATGGCGGCGTTGTTGCCGCCCAGTTCCAGCAGCGAGCGGCCCAGGCGCCGGGCGATGCGCGGTGCCAGCGCCTTGCCCATGGCGGTGGAGCCGGTGGCCGAGACCAGCGCTACCGCCCGGTGGTCGGCCAGGGCGCGGGCGGTGTCCGCTCCGCCGATCACCACTTGGGAGAGGCCTTCCGGCACGTCTCCGAACCGCCCGGCGGCCCGCGTCAACAGGGCATTGACGGCCAGGGCGGTCAGCGGCGTCTTCTCCGACGGTTTCCAGATCACCGGATCGCCGCAGACCAGGGCCAGGGCGGCGTTCCAGGCCCACACGGCGGCGGGGAAGTTGAAGGCGGTGACGATCGCCACCGGCCCCAGCGGATGCCAGGTCTCCATCATGCGGTGCCGGGGGCGCTCGGTGCTGATGGTCAGGCCGTGAAGCTGGCGCGACAGGCCGACGGCGAAGTCGCAGATGTCGATCATCTCCTGCACCTCGCCCAGCCCCTCCTGCAGGATCTTGCCGCTTTCCACGGTGATCAGCAGGCCGAGATCGGGCTTGGCGCGGCGCAGTTCGTCGCCCAGCAGGCGGATCAATTCGCCCCGGCGCGGCGGCGGAACGTCACGCCAGCGGCGGAAGGCTGCGGTCGCGACGTCAACCACCCCATTGACGTCCGCGGTGGCGGCTACCGAGGCGATGACCTCGCCGTGAATGGGGGAGCGAACCTCCAGCGGGCCGCTCGGTGGGGAAAGGCCCAGGCGGGCCAGCAGGCTGGAGACGTCCATGGAGCCTCCTTCAGGATTTGCCGGCCTTCTCCCGAATGGCCGACAGGGTTGTGCGGGTGGTGATGGCCTCGGGGTCCAGCACCAGATGCAGCAGGGCGAGGCGCCCGACGGCCAGAGCCTGCTCGAAGGCGGCGGCGAAGTCCTCGGTGCGTTCGACCCGCGCCGTCCAGGCGCCGTACGAAGCGGCCAGGGCGGCGAAATCGGGATTGGCGAGGTCGGTGGCCAGCGTCCTTCCAGGGTGGGAGGCTTCCTGATGCATGCGGATGGTGCCGTACATGCCGTTGTCCACCACCAGCACCACGGGGGCGAGGCCGTGCAGCTTGGCGGTGGCCAGCTCCTGGGCCGTCATCAGGAAGCAGCCGTCACCGGCGAAGGCCAGCACGGTGCGGTCCGGATGCAGCGCCTTGGCGGCCAGGGCGGCGGGCAGGCCATAGCCCATGGAGCCGTTGGCCGGGGCCAGTTGGCCGGGATAGCGGCGGAAGCGGTGGAAGCGCTGGGGCCAGCCGGTATAGTTGCCGGCGCCGGTGCAGATGATGGCGTCCTCGGGCAGGCGCGCCTCGATCTCGGCCATCACCTTGCCCATGTCCAGGGCGCCGGGGCAGGGATTGGGCACCCGGTTGGCCAGATGATCGGCGCGTACGGCCCTTGTCCAGTCCTTCCACGGCATGGCGGCGGGCGGCGCCAACTGGGCGACGCGTCGGGCGAAGGGCAGCATGGCGGCGACGATGGCGAGGTGGGGACGGTAGACGCGCCCCAGTTCCTCCGCCTCGGGGAAGACGTGGATCAGAACCTGCCTGGGATTGGGGGCTTCGATCAGGCTGTAGCCGGCGGTATCGATGTCGCCCAGCCGGGTGCCCACCGCCAGGATCAGATCGGCGTCCCGCACCCGCGCCCCCAGGCTGGGGGCCATGGAATAGCCCAGCTCGCCCCCATAGACGGCCGAGTCGTTGTCGACGATGTCCTGGCGGCGGAAGCAGGCGGCCACCGGCAAATTCCATCCTTCCGCGAAACGGGTGATCGATGCGGCGGCTTCCGCGCTCCAGCCGCCGCCGCCCACCAGCATCAGCGGGCGCTCGGCCTTGCCCAGCAGTTCCGCCAGCTTCTCCAGGCGGCACGGGCCGGGGTGGGGCAGGGCCGGCGGAAGTCGTTCCACATCGGCAACGACGGCCTGCTCGGCCAGCATGTCCTCGGGCAGGATCAGCACCGCCGGGCCGGGGCGGCCGCCCATGGCGGCGGCAAAGGCGCGGGCCACCGCCTCGGGCAGGCGGTCGGGCGCGGTGATCTCCTCGACGCGCTTGGCCAGGGGGCGGAACATCTGGGCCAGTTCCACCTCCTGGAAGGCCTCGCGCCCCCGGAACGGCCGGTCCACCTGACCGATCAGCAGCACCATGGGGGTGGAATCCTGGAAGGCGGTGTGGACGCCGACCGAGGCATGGGTGGCGCCGGGGCCGCGCCCGACGATGCAGACGCCCGGCCGGCCGGTCAGCTTGCCGTGCGCCTCGGCGGCATAGGCGGCGCCGCCTTCGTGGCGGAAGGCCAGGACCTTGAGGCGGTCGCGGCGGTCCCAGGCGGCGTCGAGGAAAGGCAGGAAGCTCTCGCCCGGCACGCAGGTCACCGTGTCGGCCCCCTGGCCGATCAGGGCATCGGCGAGAATCTCGCCGCCGGTACGGGATGCGGGGCCGGATCGCGACATGGAACTCTCCCACACTTCAGTGAAAGTGGCTGTGACAAGGCTGGCGCACAAGATAGGCTGGGAGGCGCGGCCGCGTCCATGGACCGCTTGGAGGAATGATGGCGACCGACTGGCCCGGACTGGAAAAGCGGCTGGAACTGGCGACGGGGGCCGAACCCGAACTCGACCGCGAACTGGCGATGGCCTTCGCCGTGGCCGAGGCGCCGTTCACCGCCTCGGTTCCCCATTGCCGCACTCTGGTCGAGGCGGCCTTGCCCGGCATGAAACTGCATCTGGGATACGGCGCCAGCGGGATGTTTCCCTACGCCTTGCTGTCGGGGGAGGGGCTGCACGTCGTCTCCGAGGCCCCCACCGTGCCCCTGGCCATCCTCAGGTCGCTGGCGGCGGCAGAAACAGCCCGAGCGCGGTCAGCGCCGCCTGCAGCCTGACGGCGTCGCGGTCGCCGTCGAAACGGTGTTCCGCGTGCCGGGTCGCCTGTCCCCGGCGGGCCAGGGCGAAATGCACCAGCCCCACCGGCTTGTCCGCCGAGCCGCCGCCCGGCCCGGCGATACCGGTTATCGCCACCGCCGCGTCGGCGTGGGAATGGCGCAAGGCGCCTTCGGCCATGGCGACCGCCACTTCGCCACTGACCGCGCCGCAGGTGGCGATCAGCGCGGCGGGAACCCCCAGCATCTCCGCCTTGGCCTCGTTGGAATAGGTGACGAAGCCGCGCTCCACCACCGATGACGAGCCGGCGATGGCGGTCAGCGCCGCCGCCACCAGACCGCCGGTGCAGGATTCGGCGGTGGCGAGCCGCTCGCCGCGTTGCCCGGCGACGCGCAGCACCTCGGCGGCAAGCTCGGTCAAGGGGGCGGCAAGCATGCTCAACTCCGTAAGTGGTTGAAAAGGATCAGCAGTCCCAGGCCGTACGACCCGGCCAGGATATCGTCGAGCATGATCCCCAATCCGCCGCCGATCCGCCGGTCGGCCCAACCCACCGGCCAGGGCTTCCAGATGTCGAAGATCCGGAACAGGGCGAAACCCGCCAGATAGAACAGGGGATCGAGGGGGGCGGCCAGCAGCACCAGCCATTGCCCGGCGACCTCGTCGATGACCACCTCGCCGGGGTCCTCGGTGCCGGTGCGGCGCACATAGACCGAGGACGCCCACCAGCCGACGCCGAAGCAGACCAGGGTGGCGGCCGCCAGCAGGGTCGGGCCGCCCGCCATGGTCAAGCCCCAGGCGAAGGGCAGGGCGGCGGCGGACCCCCAGGTTCCCGGCATTTTGGGCAGCAGCCCGGCGCCGAACCAGGTGGAGAGCAGGGTGGCGGGATGCAGGACGGACAGTCCCGTACGGTGATCAGGCAAGAGGCGGCCTCCATGGAGCGGCGCCACCATACCACCGGGGCCATTGCCGACAACTCTCATCTCAATGTCATATATCTTTCGGTGCGGCAGGATTGTGTATGGCTTTGACAATTATCATCTATAGCAATGAGTTCGTCACAATATTCAACTCGTGCGGGACTGGACAGGGTCTGGTGGGTATGTGAAAATCCTTACCAGTACGAGGCTTCGCCAAGACGGCCGATGACTGATTATTCCGGAACCGTTCGTGCTGTTCATATTATCCTTTTGGATATTTCGCGTTCTTTCGTTTAATGCATCGCGGCATCACAGAGGCGGCAATGAACATGCCTCGGGGAGCAGGACTGATCGGCAGACACGGTCTCATGGCGAGACTGGTGTTCCTCGGCATGGTCACCTGCGTGGCGCTGTGGGCAATCCTTGAATTCATGCATCAGCGGGATTTGGCCGCGCTGGTCGACCGTATCCTGGTGGAACGCCTGGAGCAGAAGGCCGGGCGGGATTCCCTGCGTCTCGAGGCCGTGTTGCGATCCCATCAGGCCCTGGCCTCGCTGGTCGGCCGGTTGGAAGGTGTGGGCGGCGACGGCGAGCCGAACTGGCTGCCTGGCCGGGATGAAAGCGGCGCGTTTCCACCCGTGGATATCCTTGCCACCCTGACTCCGGGCGAACCGCGCCTGTGGGCGTTGGAGGGGCGGACGATTCCCGCCGGACTGGCGATCGCGCTCGCCGCTCTGCCGCCGGGGCGGGTTCAGCGCATTGCTGTCCTCGAATCCGGGGCCGTCCTCATTTCGGCCGCCGCCCTGGCCGGCAATGGGGGGCGGCGGGTGGCGGTGGTCTCGCTGATCGACGACGGCTTTCTGGCGGTGACCATGGGGGCCTACCTGGATCGCGGCTTTGCCATGCTGGCGAGCGAACCGGGCGGTGGCCGGGTGGTGGCCCGCGCCGGAACTTCGGATGCGGCATTGCCGCCGGGTGAGCTGAAGGATTGGGCCGAGACGTTCCTGGTGGCCGGGATGGGGGTGTTCGGCGCCGGTGATGGATTCGCCGGGCTGGCCTTCGCCAGCGCCCTGCCGCGCGACCGGCAGGGGGTGATGAGCGAGCCGCTGATCGCCATGGAACGGTCCAGCCGCACCATCATGGGGGCCGGGCTCAGTTCGCTGTTCTTTGCCGCCCTGGTCTATGTGGCGTGGCGAATCCGTGAATCGGCCCGGCGGGTCGCCGCCAGGACCCGCCAGGTCTTCGGTGCCGAGAGCAGGAAGACCGCCGGCCGCGACGAACTGGATCATCTGGAGGCCGAGGTGGAAATCCTGGTCTCCGAGGTCGAGCGCTCCCGCCGCGCCCTGCGCGACGAGGAGGAGGCACGTATCGGCCTGCTGACCGAGCAGATGGCCTTGACCACCGAGAACGAGCGACTGAGGCTGCTGCAGTCCGTTACCGAAATCATGGGGATCGGCATCATCCGCGTCACCGACGCGGGGCCGCAGGCGGAAAATGCCGTCATGCGCGGTTTCGCCGAGGCGGCGAAGGGATTGGAGCCCTTCCTGCAGGCGCGGACCAGCGGCGATGACGTGGTGCGGACCGGCGACGGCGACGACGCCCGTATCTTCGAGACCAAACTGGCCCGCACCGTGGATACCGGCCTGATCCTGGTGGAGGACACCACGGCACGGCGCAAGGCCGAGGAAACCATCGCCATCTTCGCCCAGTTTCCGTCCCAGGACCCCAATCCGGTGCTGCGGGTGAACGGTGACGGCGTGGTGACCCACGCGAACCAGGCCGCATCGCGGCTGCTGGAGTTCTGGATGATCGACGTGGGCGAGGCGTTGCCCGATGATTGGAGGGGCAGCCTCACCGAGGCTCTGCATACCCGCTCGCAGACCGAGATCGAGATCACCATCCGCGACCGCATCCTGTCGCTGGTGCTGGTTCCGCTGCCGGAGGCCGGGGTGGTCAACGTCTACGGCAGCGACATCACCGGCCGCGTCGCCGCCGAGCGTTTGCTGCACATGGTCAACGAAAGCCTGGAGCGTCGCGTCCATCAGCGCACCGAGGCCCTGAAGGCGGAGATCGCCGAGCATATCCGCGCCGAGCGGGAACTGGTGGCCGCCAAGGAGCAGGCCGATCTGGCCAACCGGGCCAAGACCGAGTTCCTGGCCAATGTCAGCCACGAATTGCGTACGCCGCTCAACGCCGTGATCGGCTTCTCCGAGGTGATGGTGGCCGAGATGTTCGGTCCCCTGGGCTCGGCCCGCTATACCGGCTACGTCAACGATATCCTGACCTCGGGGCGCCATCTCCTGGCGGTGATCAACGACATTCTCGACATCGCCAAGATCGAGGCCGGCCAGATGGAATTCGACATGGCCCCGGTGGAGCCGTCGGAAGTGGTGGCCGCCGCGGTGCGCATCGTCGAAAGCCGGGCCGATGCCGGCGGCTTGTTCCTGGGCACCCGGGTGGCGGAGGATGTTCCCACCCTGTGGGCCGATCGCCGCCGGCTGCTGCAGATTCTGGTCAACCTGCTGTCCAACGCCGTCAAGTTCACCCCGGAAGGCGGCAACGTCGAGGTGTCGGTGGACATGATGGGCGACCATGTGGGTTTCACCGTCTCGGATACCGGTATCGGCATGAGCGACGACGAGGTGGTGGTGGCCATGCTGCCCTTCCGTCAGGTGGACGGCAGCCTGTCGCGCCGTTACGACGGTACCGGTCTGGGACTGCCCCTGGTGCGGGCCTTCGTCGAACTGCACGGCGGCCATCTGGATATTTCCAGCCGCAAGGGGGCGGGGACCAAGGTCACGGTGCGCCTGCCGCTGGGACCCTATCCCGACCGGGCCGGACAGTTCCAGAACGCCGGGGAGTAGGCGTTTCGGTCAGGTGTACCGCTCTTCCTTCCACGGGTCGCCCTCGCCGTGATAGCCGCGCAATTCCCAGTATCCGGGAGTATCGTGGTCGGAGACGGTGATGTGGCGCAGCCATTTGGCGCTTTTCCAGAAATACAGCTTGGGGATGACCGCCCGTACCGGCCCGCCATGCTCGCGGGGCAGGGGCTGGCCCTGCCAGGAATGGGCCAGCAGCACGTCGTCGTCGGCGAAGCGGGCCAGCGGAATGTTGGTGGTATAGCCGTCGAAACTGCGCAGCAGCAGGAAGCGCGCCTCCTTGCGTGGTCTGACCGCCGCCAGCAGATGCCGTGCCGAAACCCCCGCCCAGGTATTGTCGTAGCGCGACCATGTGGTGACGCAATGGATATCGCTGATCAGTTCGGTCTGCGGCTGGGCCATGAAGGCGGCCCAATCCCAGCGGATGGGATTCTCCACCATGCCGCCGACGCTCAAGGACCAGTCGCGGGTGGCGAGGTTGGGCTGGTCGCCCAGATCGAGGACGGGAAAGTCGAAGGTCTCGCGCTGGCCGGGCGGCAGGCGGCGGGCGGCGGGGGCCGTCTTTTCGCCGGTCAGGCCGCGCCCTTCGCGCGCCCACTTCTCCTTGGCGGCGATCAGCTTGTCCTTGTCGGTCATGGTGTGTCCTTCGGGCTGCCTGCCGAAGAGATGGGGACTCAGCCCTTGTCGCGCATCAGGCGGGCCTTGTCGCGGTTCCAGTCCCGCTCCTTGATGGCTTCGCGCTTGTCGTGCAGCTTCTTGCCCTTGGCCAGGCCCAACTGGATCTTGGCGATGCCCCGCTGGCCGAAATGGATGTCCAGCGGCACCAGGGTCATGCCGTCCTTGGTGATGGCGCTCATCAGCTTGGCCATCTCGCGCTTGTGCAGCAGCAGCTTCCTGGGCCGCCGCGTCTCGTGCGGGAAGGGCATCTTGGACTGGTATTCGGGGATATAGGCGTTGAACAGGTACAATTCGCCCTGCATGGGGCCGGCAAAGGCTTCGTTGATGTTGCCTTTGCCGACCCGCAGGGATTTGACCTCGGTTCCGACCAGCATGATGCCGGCCTCGACCTCGCTCACGATGAAGTATTCGTGGCGCGCCCGGCGGTTTTGAGCGGCGACGTGGCCGGGAAGCACCATGACCCCGATATCCTTCAGATCAGGCCGGCAGCCTTCATGGCCGCCTCGACCCGGTGGCGGGCGTTCTCGCTGGCCGGGACCAGGGGCAGGCGCACCTCGGGGGTGGACTTGCCCAGCAGGCTGGCGGCGTACTTCACCGGCGCCGGGCTGGTCTCGCAGAACAGGGCGTCGTGCAGCGGCATGAGCTTCTTGTTCAGCTCGTTGCAGGTGGCCAGATCGCCGGCGGCCCAGGCGTTCTGCATCTGGGCGCACAGCTTCGGCGCGATGTTGGAGGTCACCGAAATGCAGCCCACGCCGCCCTGGGCGTTGAAGGCGATGGCGGTGGCGTCCTCGCCCGACAACTGGCACAGCCGGTCGTCCAGGGCGGCGCGGATGCGCAGCGGCCGGGCCAGATCGGCGGTGGCGTCCTTGATGCCGGCGATGTTGGGCAGCGCCGACAGCCGCACGAAGGTGTCGACACCGATGTCGACCACCGAACGGCCGGGGATGTTGTAGACGATGATCGGAATGTCCACCGCCTTGGCGATGGCCTCGAAGTGGCGGAACAGGCCTTCCTGGGTCGGCTTGTTGTAATAGGGCGCCACCACCAGGGCCGCGTCGGCTCCGGCCTTCTTGGCATGACGGGTCAGCGCGATGGCCTCGTCGGTGGAGTTGGAGCCGGTGCCGGCGATGACCGGAACCTTGCCCTTGGCCACTTCCAGGCACAGCTCCACCACGCGGTGATGCTCGTCATGGGACAGGGTGGGCGATTCGCCGGTGGTGCCGCAGGGGACGACCGCGTGGGTGCCCTCGGCGATCTGCCAGGCGACCAGATCCTGGAACGCTTTCTCATTCACCTTTCCATTGAGGAAGGGCGTGATGAGAGCGGTGATGGATCCCTTGAACATGGCAGTCTTCCCAGATGGGTTGGTCGAAAAGAGCTAGGGACATTAGCCGCAACCGCATCCGGGAGCAAGATGACCATGCGCGACTCATGACAGTCATGACGGAAACCTGGGTTGGCACGGTAAATTAGATGTGTCTAAATAAGCATCGAATATCATCTTTTGCCCGAGGACTCTGTCGATGAAGGTTGTTGCCGTGCTGCGTGCCCACCCGCGATTGGCCGTGGCGCTGGCTTTGGTGCTGGCTGGTCTGGCCGTGGGGCGGATGGCGCTGGGAGGCGTCACGGTCGAGGTGGCGGTTCCGTCGCACGACGTGCCGATCCGGGTCTATGGACTGGGCACCATCGAGGCCAAGGTCTCCTCCAAGATCGGCTTCGCCGTGGCGGGAACCCTGAGCGAACTGCACGCCGATGCCGGTGACCTGGTGGCCAGGGGGCAGGTGCTGGGCCGGCTGGACGACGCCGAGCAGCGGGCCAAGGTGGCCGCCGCCCGCGCCCAGTACGACAAGGCCATGGCCCAGTCCACCTCGGCGCGGGCCATCGTCGCCAAGACCGCCGCCAACCGCGCCCAGAAGGAGCGGGTCAGCCAGCGCCGCAGATCGCTGGTGGCCTCGGGGACGGTCAGCGAGGAGACGTTCGGCGACGCCCATGCCGCCGCAATCAGCGCCGGTGCCGATGCCCAGGCCGCCAACGCCGACGTGGCCCTGGCCCTGGCGACCCTGGCCGATGCCCGCGCCCAGTTGGAACTGAATGAGGTCCTGCTGGCCCGTCACACCCTGACCGCTCCTTATGACGGCCGGATTTCGTTCCGTTCGCGGGAATTGGGCAGCGTGGTGGCGCCGGGCGAGGGCATTTTCACCCTGTTCGATCCCGAGACCGTCTGGGTGCTGTCCTATGTAGACGAGACCCTGGCCGGTGGCGTGGCGGTGGGCCAAGACGCCGAGGTGCGGCTGCGCTCGGCTCCCGCCAGGCGTTTTGCCGGCCGGGTGGTCCGCATCGATATCGAAAGCGACCGCACCACCGAGGAGCGGAAAATCTATGTGGCCTGTGCCGAGTGCCCCCAGCATCTGGGCGAGCAGGCCGAGGTGGTGATCGATACCGCGCGGGTGGATGGCGCCATTCTGGTGCCCAGCACGGCCATCGAGGGATTCGACGGCCGCCAGGGGCTGGCCTGGGTGGTGGAGAACGGGCGGCTGGCCCGCCGCTCGCTGTCCTTCGGGCATCGCACCCTGGATGGCCGCCTCGAGGTGGCCGGTGGCCTGGCAGAAGGAGCCAGGGTGGTGACCCGGCTGGTCTCCGGTCTGGCCGAGGGGCGTTCGGTCCGTACCCACGACGCGTCACCATGAATCTGGCGCTGCGCGATATTCGCCATAAGCTGGGGCGTTTCCTGCTGACCTGCCTGGGGCTGGCCCTGCTGCTGGGCGTGGTCTTGTCCATGATCGGCATCTATCGCGGTCTGGTGGATGACGCCCTGTCCCTGGTGCGTGCTCCCGCCGCCGATCTTTGGGTGGTGGAGGCCGGGTCGCGCGGGCCGTTCGCCGAGGCATCCCGCATGCCCGGCGACACCCGCGAAATGGTGGCCCGCGTTCCCGGAGTGGCGGAGGCCGGTTCCGTCACCTATCAGACCGTCGAGACCACCCATCAGGGCCGCAAGCTGCGCTTTCAGGTGGTCGGCTACGAGCCCGGCCGCATGGGCGGTCCGGCGGCCATCGAGACGGGCCGGGCCATCGCCCTTCGCCACGGCGAGGCCGTGGTCGACCAGCGGGCGGGCATTCCCCTGGGCGACCGCATCCATCTGGGGCGGGACGATTACCTGATCGTCGGTGTGACCCGCAACCACCTGTCCACCGGCGGCGATCCGGTGATGTTCCTCAGCCTGCGCGATGCCCAGGACCTGCAGTTCCTGCCCAAACCCTCCACCTACCGCCGCGATCAGGCCCGTGGCGCGCCGCCGCCCGCCCTGGATACCGTCAACGCGGTGGTGGCCCGGCTGGGGCCGGATGCCCCGGCCGACCGGGTGGCCCGCGAGATCGGGCGCTGGAAGCATCTGGGCACCGCCACCCAGGCGCAGCAGGAAGCCATCCTGGTGGAATCCGTGGTGGAAAAGGCGCGGCGCCAGATCGGCCTGTTCACCGCCATCCTGATGGTGGTGTCGGCGGTGGTGATCGCCCTGATCATCTATACCATGACCATGGACAAAACCCGTGAGATCGCCACCCTGAAGCTGATCGGCGCCCCCGACCGGACCATCGTCGGGCTGATCCTGCAACAGGCCCTGGCCATGGGGCTGATCGGCTTTTCCATGGGGTTGATCCTTGTCAACCTCGTGGCTGACAAGTTTCCCCGCCGCGTGCTGCTGCACGCCGAGGACGCCCTGATGCTGGGCGTGGTGGTACTGATGGTCTGCGTCGTCGCCAGCGGCCTGGGCGTCCGTCTGGCCCTGCGTATCGAGCCGGCGGCGGCGTTGGGAGGCTGAGAATGAGCGCCTTGGCAGAGTTGACGGGCATCGCCAAGCATTTCGGCGAGGGAAGCTCGCGGGTCGATGCCCTGCGCGGCGTAGACCTCTCCCTTCATCCCGGCGAGGTGGTGGGCCTGTTGGGCCCCAGCGGTTCGGGCAAGAGCACGCTGCTCAACATCATCGGCTGCGTCGTCGAGCCCAATGCCGGGCGGATGGTGCTGGACGGGATGGTGGTCTATGACGGAGCCTGGACCGGCGGTGATTTGCGCCGGCTGCGGCTGGACAAGATCGGCTTCATCTTCCAGTTCCACAACCTGCTGCCCTTCCTCAACAGCCGCGACAATGTGGCGGTGGTGCTGGAACTGGCCGGGCAGGACGGCCGGGCGGCGCGGCGCGGCGCCGACGAATTGCTGGAATACCTCGAGGTGGGCGGCCGTGCCGAGGCTTCTCCCGGCCAGTTGTCGGGCGGCGAGGCCCAGCGGGTGGCCATCGCCCGCGCCCTGGCCAACCGTCCCCGTCTGATTCTGGCCGACGAACCCACGGCGGCTCTCGATTCCCAGCGGGCGGCCATCGTCATGGACCTGCTGATCAAGGTGGCGCGGGAACAGCATGCGGCGGTGCTGGTGGTCAGCCACGACGAGAAGATCTACGACCGCTTCGACCGCATGGTCCGGGTACGCGACGGAGTGCTCGAAAGCGGTTCGGCTTGAAAGGGCTCCGTAGAGCCCTCTAGAATACGCCCCCGCTGAATGATCCCACTGGATGCGTCCGTTGAAGGTTCTGTCCTCCCTCGTCCTCGCCGCGTTTGTCCTCCTGAGCCTGCCCCGGCCCGCGGTGGCCGAGGGTGACGTGGCCCTGACCCGGCAGGTCATCGCCGCCGCCAAGCGCGACCATTTCGACGAGGCCGCCCGGCTGGCGCGGCAGTCCCATTCCAAGGTTCTGCCCCGGCTGGTGACCTGGATGGCCTATGTGTCGGGACGCTCGGGGGCCGATTTCGCCCAGTTGGCGGCCTTCATCCACGCCAATCCCGAATGGCCGATGATGAGCCAGATGACCAAGCGGGCCGAGGAATCCATCACCGCCGCCACGCCCATTCCCCAGGTGCTGGCCTGGTTCGACAGCCACCCGCCCACCACCGCCGATGGCGGCCAGGCCTATGCGCGGGCCCTGTTCGCCGCCGGCCGCGACGAGCAGGCGGTGCAGGTGATCCGCGACACCTGGGTCAATCTGAGCTTCGGGGCGCTGCAGGAAAAGCAGTACCTCAATCTCCTGGGCGAGCATCTGCGCTACGAGGACCATTGGCGCCGCCTCGACCGGCTGCTGTGGGACCGGCAGGAGACCTCGATCCAGCGCATGATCATGAAGGTGGATGCCGGCCATCGCGCAGTGGCGCAGGCCCGTCTCGCGCTGCAGGCGGGCAAGGCCAACCCCGAGCCGCTGATCAACGCCGTTCCCGCCTCGTTGCGCGACGATCCCGGCCTGATCTACGAGCGGGTGCGCTGGCGCCGCCAGAAGGATCTGGACGAGGACGCGCTCGACCTCCTGGCCCATCCGTCGCGCAACAAGGTCCGTCCCGACCTGTGGTGGCAGGAGCGGGCCATCCTGGCGCGGCGCGCCCTGCAAAAGGGGCTGGTGTCGCGGGCCTATCAGGCGGCGGCCGACCACGGGCTGGAGGGCGGCACCCAGTACGTGGACGCCGAGTTCCTGGCCGGCTGGGTGGCGCTGCGCTTCCTCGACGACAAGACCACCGCCATTCACCATTTCACCCGCCTGCACGAATGGGCCAGCCATCCCATCTCGCGGGCCCGTGCCGCCTATTGGGCGGGGCGCGCCTTCGAGGCGGCGGGCGACGCCAAGGCGCGGGAGTGGTTCACCCGCGCCGCGCGCTATTCCACCACCTATTACGGCCAGTTGGGGGCGTCCCGGCTGGGCGACCATCATTGGCCGCTGCCCGACGAGCCGCAGCCGACGCCCGAGGACGTGGCGCGCTTCGAGGGCCGCGACGTGGTCGCCGCCACCCGCCTGCTGATGCAGGTGGGGGAAAGCGAATTGCTGCGCTCGTTCTTCATCCGCCTCAACGACACCGTCCAGACGCCGGGCGAGCGCGCCCTGGTGGCCGGGCTGGCCACCCGCACCGGGCGGCACGACCTGGGGCTGACGGTGGCGCGGCGGTCCGACCGCGAGGGCGTCACCCTGGTGAACGCCGGCTGGCCGATTCCGCCCCTCGATGCCGACGAGAGCAATCCCGAAAAGGCCCTGGTCCTCGCCCTGATCCGCCAGGAAAGCGGCTTTGTCGCCGATATCGAATCGCCGGCCGGGGCCAAGGGGCTGATGCAGCTTCTGCCGTCCACCGCCTCCAAGGTGGCCAAGGCCCTGAAGCTGAAGTTCCACGTGGACAAGCTGGACGAGCCCAATTTCAACGTCCAGGTCGGCTCCGCCTATCTGCGCGACCTGGTGAGCGCCTTCGAAGGCTCCTACATCCTGGCGCTGGCCTCCTACAACGCCGGGCCGGGGCGGGCGCGGCGCTGGATTCGCGAATACGGCGATCCCCGCGACACCAACGTGGACGTGGTCGACTGGGTGGAGATGATCCCGTTCAGCGAGACCCGCAACTACGTGCAGCGGGTGATGGAAAGCGTCGCCGTCTACCGCGCCCGTCTCGGCAAGCATGCCGGTCCCACCCTGGAAGCCGACCTGAGGCGCTGGGCCCGCCGCACGGCGGAGGCCCGGCCGTGACTCTCGCCCCCGTCGGGGCGTGTGTCTTCGACGCCTATGGCACCCTGTTCGATCTGGGAGGCATCCCCCGGTCGGTGCGGGTGGAACTGGGTGACCGGGCCGATACCCTGATGCGCGTCTGGCGCCGGCGGCAGTTGGAGATCAGCTGGCTGCCGCTCCGGCCGGGGGCTCACGCCGATTTCTGGCGGGTGACCGACGAGGCCCTGGATTTCGCCATGGAGGCCGTCGGTGTCGACGACCGGCGCCTGCGGCTGCGCCTGATGGAGGGCTGGCTGACGCCGGCGCCCTATGCCGAGGTGGCCAAGACCCTGGGCCGCTTGCGGGAGATGGGCTACCGGACGGCCATCCTGTCCAACGGCTCGGTCCGCATGATCGAGGGCGCGGTGGCGGCCGCAGGGCTGGGGGATCGTCTGGACGCGGTGCTGTCGGCGGAAAAGGTCGGACGCTTCAAGCCCGATCCCCTGGTGTACCAGGCGGCGGCGACCCATTTCGGCCTGGCGCCGGAAAGCGTATGCTTCATATCGGCCAACGCCTGGGATGTCAGCGGCGCCGCCGCGTTCGGCTTTCAGGTGGTGTGGATCAACCGTGATGATACCCCGGCGGAGAAGCTGCCGCTGGGGACAAGGGCGACGGTGGCGAATCTGGCCGAACTGCCGATAATTTTGGGAAGGTGAGCCATGGATGAACTGGAAGAGCTGCGGGCCGAGAACGAGGCCCTGCGCGCCGAACTCGAGGAATTGCGCGCCGAGATCGAGGATTTGCATGGCGACGCCGACCTGGAATCCTGCCATATCGCCGGGTTGACCGCCCAGATCAGGGCGCTGATCGCCGAGGGCGATGCCTGCCCCAACAAGGATGCCCATCCGCTGCTGGTGCGCGAGAAATACACCCATGCGCGCACCGGGGAGGAAGTGGTCAAGACCCGCGCCTTCCCGCTGTACCGCGAGGCTTTCGACGCCGAGGCCGAGCGCCTGGGCATCGCCAATCCTGAGAAAGTCCGGGGCTGACCCGGTTCCCGTTTCCGCCAGACGAAGGTTGACTTCAATGCCCGCTTATCGTTCCCGTACCTCGACCCACGGCCGCAACATGTCCGGCGCCCGCGGCCTGTGGCGCGCCACCGGCATGACCGATGCCGATTTCGGCAAGCCGATCATCGCCATCGCCAATTCCTTCACCCAGTTCGTGCCCGGTCACGTGCACCTCAAGGACCTGGGCCAGATGGTGGCGCGCGAGATCGAGAAGGCGGGCGGCGTCGCCAAGGAATTCGACACCATCGCCATCGACGACGGCATCGCCATGGGGCATGCGGGCATGTTGTACTCGCTGCCGTCGCGCGAGCTGATCGCCGATTCCGTGGAGTACATGGTCAACGCCCATTGCGCCGACGCCATGGTCTGCATCTCCAATTGCGACAAGATCACTCCCGGCATGCTGATGGCGTCGCTCCGCCTCAACATTCCGACCATCTTCATCTCGGGCGGCCCCATGGAGGCCGGCAAGGTCACCTATCAGGGCGAGACCCACGCGGTGGACCTGATCGACGCCATGATCAAGGGCGCCGACCAGAACGTCTCCGACGAGGAGGCCCTGGCCTTCGAAAAGGAAAGCTGCCCCACCTGCGGTTCGTGCTCGGGCATGTTCACCGCCAATTCCATGAACTGCCTGATCGAGGCCCTGGGCCTCGGCCTGCCGGGCAACGGTACGGTGGTCGCCACCCATGCCGACCGCAAGGAGCTGTTCCTGGAAGCCGGGCGGCGCATCGTCGATCTGGCCAAGCGTGCCTATGAAGGCGACGACGCCTCGGTCCTGCCGCGCTCCATCGCCACCTTCCAGGCCTTCGAGAACGCCATGACGCTCGATATCGCCATGGGCGGCTCCACCAACACCGTGCTGCACCTGCTGGCCGCCGCCCAGGAAGCGGGGGTGGCGTTCGGCATGGGCGACATCGACCGCCTGTCCCGTCGGGTGCCCTGCCTGTGCAAGGTGGCCCCCAACGTGCCCGACGTCCATATCGAGGACGTGCACCGGGCAGGCGGTATCATGGGTATCCTGGGTCAGTTGGACCGGGGCGGGCTGATCAACCGCGATTGCGGCACCGTTCATTCGCGCACCCTGGCCGAGGCCCTGGACAAGTGGGATATCTCGCGCTCCGACGACCCCAGGGTGCACGAGCTGTTCAAGGCCGCCCCCGGCGGCGTGCGCACCACCCAGGCCTTCGGTCAGTCCAAGCGCTGGGCCGAGGTGGACAAGGATCGCGTCAAGGGCGTCACCCGCTCGGTTGACAACGCCTTTTCCAAGGACGGCGGACTGGCGGTACTGTTCGGCAACCTTGCCCTGGACGGCTGCATCGTCAAGACGGCCGGCGTGGACGACAAGAACCTGACCTTCTCGGGTCCGGCGGTGATCTGTGAAAGCCAGGACGAGGCGGTGGCCAAGATCCTGGGCGGTCAGGTCAAGGCCGGCGACGTGGTCATCGTCCGCTACGAAGGCCCGCGCGGCGGGCCGGGCATGCAGGAGATGCTTTATCCCACCAGCTACCTGAAGAGCATGGGCCTGGGCAAGGAATGCGCCCTGATCACCGACGGCCGCTTCTCGGGCGGCACCTCGGGTCTGTCCATCGGCCACGTCTCGCCCGAGGCGGCGGAAGGTGGTGCCATCGGCCTGATCGAGACGGGCGATATCATCGATATCCATATCCCGAACCGCAGCATTGCAATCCGGGTGTCCGATGCCGAACTGGAAAAGCGGCGCCAGGCCATGCAGGCCAAGGGTGCCAAGGCGTGGAAGCCGGTCGACCGTGACCGGCAGGTTTCGGCGGCGCTTCGTGCCTACGCCGCCATGACCACCAGCGCGGCGCGTGGCGCGGTACGCGACGTCTCCCAGCTGGAACGCTGAGGAAAGGATCGGCCGATGGGGTTAACGTGGAACGAGAGGATGAGCGTCGGCGTGCCGCTGCTCGATTCCGACCACAAGACCCTCATCGGCCTGATCAACCATCTGCATCGCTCCATCGGCGACGAGGAGGAATACGCGGCGGTCGGCAGCGTGCTGCAGGCCTTGGAGGAATATGCCGCCCATCATTTCGTCCGCGAGGAAAAGATGATGGAGGCCTGCCGCTATCCGCTGCTGGATCAGCATTACGGTACCCATGGCGGTTTCGCCGCGAAGGTGAGGGGCCTGAGGGCCCGTTACGACGGCGACCCGACGGGCGTGCGGGCGCGGGAGTGCCTGACCTTCCTCAACACCTGGCTGATCGATCACATCTGCACCACCGACATGAACTACCGCTCGTGGGTGATCGGCCATCCGGGCGCCGAGGCGGCCGCCCAGCGGGTGTCGCTGACCGGCGGCGGGCGGAAGGCGGTGACGGTGGATTGGACGCGGCTCCGTGTCCTGCTGGTGGACGACAACGTCAATTTCTCCGAAATCCTGCGGACCATCCTGCTCAGTGTCGGCGTGACCGGCGTGTCGGCGGTCCATGACCTGGACTCGGCCAAGGCGGTGATCAGCCATCAGCCCCTGGACATCCTGGTGTCCGACTGGCATGTGGGCGAGGAAAGCGGCCTCGATCTGGTGAAGTGGGTGCGGCGCGGCCCGCCTGATCAGGCGCGTCTGCCCGTGCTGATCCTGTCCGGGCACGAGCGTATGACCAACCGGGATTTGGCCCTCATGGCCGGCGCGGACGAATTCATGGAAAAGCCCATCTCGGCCCGCAATCTGTTGCTGGGGGTGGCGCGGCTGGTGGTGTAGGGGGCGGTTCAGCCCAGTTCGATCCAGACCGGCGTGTGGTCCGAGGCTTTTTCCTTACCCCTCGGCCCCTTGTCGATGTCACAGGCCCGCAGGTGGTCGGCCGCCTGGGGCGACAGCAGGAAGTGGTCGATGCGCAGGCCCTCGTCGCGCTGCCAGGCGCCCGCCTGATAATCCCAGAAGGAATAGCGGCCCTTTTCCCCGGGATGCAGGGCGCGGAAGGCTTCCGTCAGCCCCAGGTTGACGATGGCGCGGTAGGCGGCCCGGCTGTCCGGGCGGCACAGCGCGTCGTCGCGCCAGTTGGGCGGGTCGTAGACATCGTCGTCGGTGGGGCAGATGTTGAAGTCGCCGCCCAGGAGGAAGGGCACGCCCTGGGCCAGCAAGGCCTGGGCACGGCGCTTCAGGCGGGCCATCCACGCCAGCTTGTAGTCGAACTTGTCGCCGGGCGCCGGATTGCCGTTGGGCAGGTAAAGGGAGGCGAGGCGCCAGCCGCCGATGGTGGCTTCGATGTAGCGGGCCTGTTCGTCGGTCTCGTCGCCGGGCAGGCGGCTGGTGACGTCGCTCATGGGAGCGCGCGACAGGATGGCGACGCCGTTATAGCTTTTCTGGCCGTGGACGGCCGCGTGATAGCCGGCGGCCTCGATCTCGAGGCGTGGAAAATCGTGATCCTGGCACTTGATCTCCTGCAGCAGCACCACGTCGGGCGCGAAGGAGCCCAGCCAGTCGAGGACGTTGCCCAGGCGGGCGCGCACCGAATTGACGTTCCAGGTGGCTATCCGCAGGCCCATGATTTTCTTGTGCTCCGGGAAGGTATGGCTGGCTCGGAGGATACAGGAGACGGTGGTTTCGGCAAGGCAGGCCAGCATTTATCCGATTGTAAGAATAAATGCCGAGCGTGCATACTTATTCGGGCGGCAAAGCTTTGGGGGCGTGGGTGACAAGCGAAAGCGGCATCAACTCCAGGTTCAGGCTGTTGCGGTATTATTCTATCGCCAGCGCGGTGGCGCTGGTGGTTACCGCCTCCGTCCTGGTGGCCCTTTACCGTCACGATCAGATGGACGAGTTCGTTCTGTCCACCGAGGACGGGAACACCCGTCTCGCCACCACCTTCGGCAATACGTTCTGGCGCCAGTTCCAGCCGTTCTTCCTTTCGGCATCGGCTGTTCCGGCTGAGGTGCTGCGCCGCCGGGGCGAGTTGCGCGCCTTGGACATCGCCTTCGAAAGCCTGTCGACCGGGTTGCCCATCCTGAAGATCCGTGTCTATGACGAGCGGGGCCGCGCCGTCTATTCCTCGGTCCGCGACGAGGTGGGCGAGAGCTTTTCCACCACCCCCGGGGTGATGAAGGCCTTGGGGCAGGGACTGCCCTGGAGCCGGATGACCTTCACGCCGGGCATGCCCACCCTGGACGGGCAGCGGGCCGACCGTTGGGTGGTGCAGACCACCCAGCCGGTAAAGGGTGACCTCGGGCGGGTTATCGGCGGGCTGGAACTCTATTCCGACGCCACTCCTTCCATGGAGCGGTTGCAGTCCAATGTCTGGCAGCTGGGGATGCTGGCGGCGGGCATCCTGGCCGCCCTTTATCTGATTCTGTTCCTGATCGTCCGGCGCGCCGATGCCATTATTCACGACCAGCACGAACTGGTGGAGCGGGCCCGCGAGGCGCTGCGGCTCAAGGAGGAGCGATTCCGCGCCATCGCCGATTACACCTTCGACTGGGAATCGTGGCTGGATCAGGACGGCCGGCTGCAATGGGTCAATCCGGCGGTGGAGCGTCTGGCCGGCTATTCCATCGATCAGTGCCTGGCCATGGACGACTATCCCCTGCCCATGGTCTACGAGGACGACCGCGCCGAAATCCGCAGGCACCGGCAGGCGGCGCTGGACGGCACCTTCGAGAGCGGCATCGAGTTCCGGCTGATCTGCCGCAACGGCCTGATCAAGTGGGTGACGGCCAGCTTCCAGCCCATCTTCAACGACAGCGGGGCGATCATCGGCACCCGCTGGAGCATCCACGATGTCACCGACCGCAAGAAGGCCGAGCGGGAACTGGCCGAGCGCACCTCGGAGCTGGAGCGGTCCAACGCCGAGCTGCAGCAATTCGCCTACGCGGCGTCCCATGACCTGCAGGAGCCGCTGCGCACGGTGACCAGCTTCCTGCAATTGCTCCAGCGGCGCTACGAGTCCGCCCTGGACGACAATGCCAGGGAATATATCCGTTTCGCCACCGACGGCGCGGCGCGCATGCACCGGCTGATCACCGACCTGCTGGTGTTCTCGCGCGTTACCACCCATGGCGGCACCTTCGAGCCGGTGCAGATGGATCGGGTGCTGGACGTGGTTCTGAAGAACTTGGGCGCCGCCATCCAGGAGGCCGGGGCCGAGATTTCCCGCGACCCGCTGCCCGAGGTGGAGGGCGACGACATCCAGATGGTCAGCCTGTTGCAGAACCTGGTGGGGAACGCCATAAAGTACAGGGCGCCCGAGACGGTTCCGCGGGTCCATGTCGGGGCGGCGCAGGATGGCGATTACTGGGTCTTTTCCGTGCGCGACAACGGCATCGGCATCGACCCCAAGTATTTCGAGCGGGTGTTCGTCATCTTCCAGCGGCTGCACGCCCGGACCGAGTACGAAGGCACCGGCATCGGTCTGGCGGTGGCCAAAAAGATCGTGGAGCGACATGGCGGACGTATTTGGGTGGAATCCGTGCCGGGCGAGGGGAGTATCTTCCGCTTCACCCTGCCGGTCCGGCGCGAGCGAAAGAAGGAAGGGGGGGCCTAGCCTCGCCCTGCTGGTCCTTATCCCGCTGGTCCTGCCGTCATTCGCCTTGGCTCAGGCCTGCCCGCCGGCCGGGGCCTATGTGCCGGCCCGCGCCGTGACTTTTTCCACCTGGGTGGCCGATCCCACCTACAGCAGCGGCGAGAACCGGGCGCGCATCACCGCCCTGTCCGGCCTGACCCGGCCGGATTCCAAGGAGTTCACCACCGGCCTGACCCGCACTACCACCAATCTGGAGCTCAGGGTGCAGGGCTGGCAGATCGATCTGGGCCAGGGACGGCGCTGCATGGGGCTCGCCCGGGTCGAGGGCGTGTGGAAGATCACCGAGATCAAGGTCGACATCGCCCGGGAATATCCGCCCGGCGGCTGCCAGTACCGGGTGATCCGCACTCACGAGGACGAACACGTCGCCATCAGCCGCGATGCCTTCCGCCACTGGACACCCCAGGCGGAGACGGTGCTGCGCAATGCGGCGGCACGGATGGCGCCGCGTATCACGACGTTGAGCCCCGACGCCATGACCGCTGAATTCAAGGACCAGCTGACGGCGGCCATGAAGCCGACCTTCGAGGCCTTCGCCGCCGAGCTGCGTACCCGCAACGCCGCCATCGACACGCCGGGCAATTACCGGCGTGTCAACGGGCAGTGTCCGAGCTGGTGATGGTCAGACGGAGAACGAGCTGCCGCAGCCGCAGGTCGAGGTGGCGTTGGGATTCTTGATCTGGAAGGACGAACCGGCCAGATCCTCGACGTAATCCACCACCGAGCCGTCCAGCATGTCCAGCGAGGTCTGGTCGACCACCAGGGTGATGCCGAATTCGCTGAACATGCGGTCGTCGTCGCCGACCTTGTCGTCCAGCGAGATGCCGTAGGAAAAGCCCGAGCAGCCGCCGCCCGACACGCCCAGGCGCAGCATCATGTTGGGCTTGCCCTCCATCTTGATCAGGGTCTGGACGCGCTCGGCGGCGCTTTCGGTGACGCTGACGCGGGCGGCGTAATTGTGTTCGACCTCGGCCATCTTGTCCTCTGCGGCAAGGATTGGAATTGTTCGAAGGGTAGCACCGTGCCCACCCTGGAGGGAAGCTTCGTTCCCGCAATTTAGGTATTCCGATGCCGAATTCAAGTCATGCTTCGCTTCCCGGCGGTTCCACCGCCGAGGCAAACGGGCTGGATACGGAGGGAAAGCTGGATTTTCCCATGACGCTCAGCGCCGATCCCGCCCTTTACCGCGCCAGGGCCGCCGGGCGCGACCGCTGCGAATTGGCCGGGGGATGGTTGCGTTCCCCCGCCTTGGGCGGTAGTGTCCCGGACATGACCGAGTCCCGCTTTCATACCCTGGCCCCCTATGCCTGCCGGCCCGAGGAATCGCGCGGCCGCCTGCATGAAGAGGCGGACAGCCCGACCCGCTCGCCGTTCCAGCGCGACCGCGACCGCATCATCCACTCCGCCGCCTTCCGCCGCCTGCAATACAAGACCCAGGTGTTCGTCTATCACGAGGGCGATAATTACAGGACGCGGCTGACCCATTCGCTGGAAGTGTCGCAGATCGCCCGCTCCATCGCCCGCGTGCTGGCCCTGGACGAGGATCTGGCCGAGGCGCTGGCCCTGGCCCACGATCTGGGCCACACCCCGTTCGGCCACGCCGGCGAGGACGCGCTGCAAGAGGTGCTGGCCGAATACGGCGGCTTCGACCACAACGCCCAGTCCCTGCGCATCGTCACCAAGCTGGAACGCCGCTACGTGGAGTTCGAGGGCCTCAACCTCACCTGGGAGACCCTGGAGGGGCTGGTCAAGCATAACGGTCCGCTGGCCGGTCCGCTGGCCGTCCGGCCCGAACGGGTGCTGCCCGGCGCCATCGCCGAATATGCCCAGTTGCACGACCTGCGACTGGAGAGCTTCGCCGGCATGGAGGCCCAGGTGGCGGCCCTGTCCGACGACATCGCCTACAACAACCACGACATCGACGACGGGCTGCGCGCCGGGCTGTTCACCATCAAGGATCTGGCCGACGTGCCCCTGGTCGGGCCGCTGTTCCATCAGGTTGCCAGGCAATATCCCGATGCCGAGCCCTCCTTGCACATCCACGAGGTCGTGCGGCGGATGATCGGCATCATGATCTTGGACCTCATCGAGGAAACCCGGCGCCGCATCGCCGAGTTCAAGCCGCAAAGCGCCGACGACGTGCGCGGCCTGGGCCGGCCGCTGGCCGCCTTTTCCGCCGAGATGCGTGCCAATGACGCGGCGCTGCGCCAGTTCCTGTTCACCAATATGTACCGCCACTTCAGCGTCAACCGCATGACCAGCAAGGGGCGCCGGGTGGTGAAGGACCTGTTCAGCCTGCTGTTCGCCGAGCCCGAATGCCTGCCGCCCGAATGGCGGCGGCTGGCCGACGGCAAGGGCACCGCCAAGACCGCCCGCGTGGTGGCCGATTACATCGCCGGCATGACCGATCGCTTTGCGCTCGACGAGCATCGCCGGCTGTTCGACCTGCAAGAGAAGCCTTGAGAAAAATGAATCTGTTCAAATACTTCCGCGAAGAAATCATCAAGTCGGTCGAAGCGATCGTCCCCGGCCTCGATACCTCCAAGGTCACCGCAGAGCCGCCGCGCGAGACCAGTCACGGTGATGTGGCCACCAACGCCGCCATGGTGCTGACCAAGGCGGCGGGCATGAAGCCCCGTGATCTGGCCGAGAAGATCGCCGAGGCCTTGCGCGCCCATCCGGCGGTCACCGAGGTGGAGGTGGCCGGTCCCGGCTTCATCAATCTGCGCCTGTCGGATTCCTTCTGGTTCGACCGTCTGGCCGAAGTGCTGGCCGCCGGTACCGCCTATGGCCAGTCGGACATGGGCAAGGGGCACAAGGTCAACGTGGAATACGTCTCGGCCAATCCCACCGGCCCCATGCATATCGGACACGCCCGCGGCGCGGTGTTCGGCGACGCCCTGGCCTCGCTGCTGGTCAAGGCCGGTTACGACGTGACCCGCGAATACTACGTCAACGATGCCGGCTCCCAGGTGGATGTGCTGGCCCGCTCGGCGTATCTGCGCTACCGCGAGGCCCTGGGCGAGGAGATCGGCGAAATTCCAGAAGGCCTCTATCCCGGCGAGTACCTCAAGCCGGCCGGCGAGGCCCTGGCGAAAAAATACGGTCCGGCGCTCAAGGACAAGCCCGAGGAAGAGTGGCTGCCCGAACTGCGCACCTTCGCTGTCGACGCCATGCTGGACATGATCAAGGACGATCTGGCCGGGCTGGGGGTCAAGCACGACGTGTTCGTCTCCGAGCGCGGGCTGGTCGATGCCGGCAAGGTCCAGGATTCCCTGGATTACCTGAGCGGCAAGGGGCTGATCTACGAAGGCGTGCTGGAGCCGCCCAAGGGCAAGCTGCCCGACGATTGGGAGGCCCGGCCGCAAACCCTGTTCAAGGCCACCCAGTTCGGCGACGACGTGGACCGGCCCTTGAGGAAGTCGGATGGGTCATGGACCTATTTCGCCTCGGATATCGCCTATCACCTGGACAAGTACCGGCGCGGTTTCGCCTCCATGATCGACGTGTGGGGCGCCGACCACGGCGGCTACGTCAAGCGCATGCAGGCGGCGGTCAAGGCGGTGAGCGAGGGCGGCGGCGATCTCGACGTCAAGCTCTGCCAGATGGTCAATCTCCTGAAGGGCGGCCAGCCCTACAAGATGAGCAAGCGGGCCGGCACCTTCGTCACGCTGCGCGATCTGGTCGAGGCGGTGGGCAAGGACGTGGTCCGCTTCATCATGCTGACCCGCAAGAACGACGCCCATCTCGACTTCGACCTGGACAAGGTGCTGGAGCAGAGCCGCGACAATCCGGTGTTCTACGTCCAGTACGCCCATGCCCGCTGCCATTCGGTGATGCGCCACGCCGCCGGCATGTGGCCCGATGCGGTGGGGCCGGTTCCCGGTGTGGAGGTGCTGGCGCGCTTGACCGACCCGGCCGAGCTTGGTTTGATCAGGCTGCTGGCCGGCTGGCCGCGTCAGGTGGAAAGCGCGGCCGAGGCCCACGAGCCGCACCGCGTCGCGTTCTACCTGTACGAACTGGCCGCCGCCTTCCATGGGCTGTGGAACAAGGGTAAGGACGAGACCCGGCTGCGGTTCCTGATCGAGGACGACCGCGAGCTGTCCTTGGCCCGTCTGGGCCTGCTGCGCGCGGTGGTGGGGGTGATCGCCTCGGGGCTTGGCATCTTCGGTGTCGCTCCCGTGGAAGAGATGCGCTGAACAGGGGAGATGCGCTGACATGGCCAAACGTCCCGGCGACGATTACGAACGCGACCTGCTGGACATCATTCCCGAGCGCTACGACGCCGACGCCGATTCCCATCAGGCCCGCGCCGGCCATCGCCTGCGCAGTTGGGTGCTGATCGGCGGCGCCGTCATCGCGGTGGGCGCCATCGTCGCCGCCGGCCTGCATTTCGTCGGCGGCCGCAAGGGCGGCGGACTGGGCGTGCCGGTGATCAAGGCCGACGACCGTCCCATCAAGACCCGCCCCGACGACCGGGGCGGCATGCAGGTGCCCAATCAGGACAAGCTGGTCTACGAGCGCATGGATTCGGCCGGGGAGGGCGAGCCCAAGGTGGAGCGCCTGATGCCTCAGCCCGAAGCCGCCAAGGCGCCGCCCAAGACCATCTCCGTGCCGCCGCTGTCGGCCGAGCCGCCGCCGCCCGCTCCGGTGGCGAGCCGCCCGGCTCCCATTCCGCCCAAGCCCGGCGAGCCGCCGGCCCCCAAGACCGCCCCGGCGGCCAAGGTGGCGGTCCAGCCCATGGAAGCCTCGCCCATTCCGCCGGCCGCCGCTCCGGTGCCGCCGGCCTACCAGCCGGTGCAGGAGCGTGCCGCCGCGCCCGCCCAGCCCGAGCACATGGCGCCCGCCGTGGTGGCCCAGGCACCCCGCACGGCTCCGCCGCCGCCCGCTCCGACACCCGCCACCTCCGCCAAGGCCCCGGCCTCGGGCGAGTTCGTGGTGCAGTTGGGCGCGGTGCGGGCCGCCGATCAGGCCGACAAGGAATGGCTCCGCATCCAGAAGGCCAATGCCGATCTGCTGGGCGCTCTCAAGTCCGATATCGTCCGTGTCGAGCTGCCGGGCAAGGGAACCTTCTGGCGGGTGCGCGCCGCGCCCCTGTCCGAGCAGGCCGCCCGCCAGCTTTGCGCCGAACTCACCGCCCGATCCCAGGGGTGCATCGTTGCCCGCCGCTAAGACTCCTCCCGCCGCCGCCATCTTCGGCTGTTCCGGTCTGGCTCTCACCGAGGCCGAGCGCGACTTCTTCCGGCGCACCGATCCGCTGGGCTTCATCCTGTTCGCCCGCAACGTGGCCGATCCCACCCAGGTCAAGGCGCTGGTCAACTCGTTCCGCGAGACGGTGGGCCGCCCGGACGCTCCGGTGCTGATCGACCAGGAGGGGGGCAGGGTGCAGCGCCTGAAGCCGCCCCACTGGCGTAAGGCGCCGCCCGGCGAGCCCTTCGCCGCCCTGGCCGTCCGCGACCTGGAGGCGGCAAGGGAGGCCCTGCGCCTCAACTTCCGCCTGATCGGCGCCGAACTGGCCGATCTCGGCATCGACGTGGATTGCGCCCCCGTCCTGGACGTGCCCATTCCCGGCGCCCACGACGTCATCGGCGACCGTGCCTATGGCCGCACCGCCGAATCGGTGATCACCCTGGCCGGCGAGGTCATCGACGGCCTGCTGGACGAGGGCGTGCTGCCGGTGATCAAGCATATTCCCGGCCATGGCCGCGCCATGGTGGACAGCCACCTCGACCTGCCGGTGGTCGACACTCCGCTGGCCGAACTGGAGGGCCAGGATTTCCCGCCCTTCCACGCCTTCCGCCATGCGCCCTGGGCCATGACCGCCCATGTGGTCTATACCGCCCTTGACGCGGCGCGGCCCGCCACTACCTCCAGGGTGGTGATCGACAAGGTGATCAGGGGGGCCATCGGCTTCGACGGCCTGCTGATTTCCGACGATCTGTCCATGAAGGCGTTGGGCGGCAGCTTCGAAGACCGTACCCGCGCCAGTCTGGAGGCGGGCTGCGACGTGGTGCTTCACTGCAACGGCAACATGGCGGAGATGGTGGCCATCGCCTCGGAACTGCGCCCCCTGAGCGCGGCGGCCGAGGTGCGGGTGGCCCATGGTCTGGCGCAGAAGCGCAAGCGGGTGCCCTTCGACCGCAAGGCGGCCGAGGAGCGGGTCGAGGCTTTGCTCAGGCTCTCCCCATGATGGGCGATCTGGGTGGGCTGCTGTTCGGCATCACCATCTGGGCGATTCCGCTGATCTTCGCCGTGACCCTGCACGAGGCGGCCCACGGCTATGCCGCCAGGGCGTGCGGCGACGATACCGCCGAGCGCCTGGGGCGTATCTCGCTCAATCCGCTGCGTCACATCGACCCGTTCGGCACCATCATCCTGCCCGGCCTGCTGCTGGCCATGGGCGGCGTGATGTTCGGGTGGGCCAAGCCGGTACCGGTCAATTTCAACCGCCTGCGCAACCCTCGCCGCGACATGGTGATCGTCGCCGCCGCCGGCCCCGCCATGAACATGGGCCTCGCCATCCTGGCGGTGCTGGCCGTGCGGCTGGTGCCGGTCCTGCCCGAGGCGGTGCGCGGCTGGTATTTCCTCAATCTGGACAACGCCATCTATTTCAACCTGTTGCTGGCGGTGTTCAACATGATCCCCATTCCGCCCCTGGACGGGGGCCGGGTGGCGGTGGGCATCCTGCCGCGCCCCCTGGCCAGGCGGCTGGCCGGCATGGAAAAAGCCGGGATGCTGATCCTGATCGCCGCCCTGTTCCTGTTTCCCCTGCTGGGGTCCAAGATCGGCATGGACCTGGATGTGTTCCGTTGGCTGGTCCAGGGACCGGTGGATGCCATCGGCGGCTTCCTGGTCAGGACCCTGGGGCCGTGAGTGGCGGGCTGCCTTTCACCTTCGAGGAGGACCGGGACCGTCCCGGCCGCGCCCCGGCCGAGCGGCTGTTGCTTGATCTCGACGGCTGGGAAGGTCCGCTGGACGTCCTGCTGCAACTGGCCCGCGACCAGAAGGTGGATCTGGCTAAGATCTCGATTCTGAAGTTAGCCGACCAATACCTTGATTTCGTTCAGAAGGTCGGGCGCGAACAGATCGACCTCGCCGCCGAATACCTAGTGATGGCGGCGTGGCTGGCCTACCTCAAGAGCCGTCTGCTGCTGCCCGAGCCGGAGCCCGAGCCGGGCGAGGAATTGTCGCCGGCCGAGATGGCCGCCGCCCTGGCCTTCCGGCTGCGGCGGCTGGAGGCCATGCAGAAGGCCGGGACCCATCTGTTCACCCGCCGGCTGCTGAACCGCGACGTCTTCGCCCGGGGAGCGCCCGAGGATATCGAGGTAGTCAGCCGTTCCATCTTCGACCTGGACCTTTACGACCTGCTGAAAGCCTACGCCGATCACGTGGTACGCAACTCGGTGCGGACGCTGACCGTCGAGGCGCCCGACCTGTGGTCGGTGGAGCACGCCCTGGCGCGGCTGGAAGCCATGCTGGGGATCGGCAGCCTGCCCGACTGGTCTGTGCTGATGGCCTATCTGCCGGCCATCGAGGGAGATTCGCTCAAGATGAAATCGGCCATGGCCTCGACCTTCGTCGCCGCCCTGGAACTGGCCAAGCAGGGCAAGCTGGTGCTGCGCCAGGACGGCGCCGCCTATTCCCCCATCTACATCCGGGCGGGGCAGGGCGAGGGGAGGGAGGAATGACCGGCGATCCGCAATATCTCCGTATCGTCGAGGCGCTGATCTTCGCCTCGGCAGAACCGGTCTCCGAACGGGCGGTGGCCGAGCGCCTGCCCGAGGGTGTCGACGTGGTTCAACTGCTGGCGGAGTTGGAGACTCATTACGCGGCGCGCGGCTTCAATCTGGTGCGGCGTGGTGACGGCTGGGCCTTCCGTACCGCCCCCGATCTGGCCGAATCCCTGAAGGTGGAGCGTACCCAGGAACGCAAGCTGTCGCGGGCCGCCATCGAGACCCTGGCCATCATCGCCTATCATCAGCCGGTGACCCGCGCCGAGATCGAGGAAATTCGCGGCGTGGCCCTGTCCAAGGGCACCATCGACATCCTCTTCGCGTCGGGCTGGATTCGGCCCAAGGGCCGCAGGCGCACGCCAGGGCGCCCGCTGACCTGGGCGACCTCCGACGGCTTCCTCGACCATTTCGGCCTGGAATCCCTGGGCGACCTGCCCGGCGTCAAGGAACTGGAGGCCGCCGGTCTGCTGGATGCCAGAGCCGCCGCCGGCGCCTACGGCAATCGCGCCGTCGAGGATTCTCGGCTGGTGGATACCGTCGAGGAGGACGAGACCCAGTTGGACCTGCTGGACGACGAAACCCTGCTGGGCATCGGGGAGTAGACGGTGAAGGCCGTCGCCGACAAGGGCCGCAAGATCGCGCTGATGATCATCGGCTGGGCCTTCGTGGCCCTGGGCGTCGTCGGTGCCTTTCTGCCGGTGATGCCGACCACCCCGTTCATGCTGGTGGCGCTGTGGTGTTTCGCCAAGAGCTCCGACCGCTTCCATGCTTGGCTGTTCTATCACCCGGTGTTCGGCCCGCCCTTGCGCGACTGGGAGATCAACCGGGTCATCCCCCTTTACGCCAAGGTCTTCGCCCTCTCCAGCATGGCGGTCAGCATCGTCTATGTGGTCGGCTTCTCCCAGGCCCCGTGGTGGGCCATGGCCACCATGGGAGCCACCTGCACGGCGGGCGCGGTATTCATCCTGTCCAAGCCCAGCCGCAAGCCGGTTCAATGACCAAAGCCGCCCCCAAAAGCCGCCATTGCGGTGTTGCTTTTCTTTTGCGATGATCCGCCGCCGGCCGGTTTGCCCGGCAGTGACGTACGAGGAGTGTTGTGGCATGGGTAGCATGAGTATCGGTCATTGGCTCATCGTTCTGGTCATCGTGCTGCTGCTGTTCGGCGCCAACAAGATTCCGAAGCTGATGGGCGACATGGCCAAGGGCGTGAAGGCCTTCAAGCACGGCCTGAAGGACGAGGACGAGGCGCCGGCCCAGTCCGCCGCCGCTCCGCAGCCGCAGGTGACGGAAGCCCAGGCCGCCAAGCCGGCCGCCGCCCCCGATTCCGCCCCCAAGCACTAGTTCGGGACCCGCCGGATGTTCGACATCGGCTGGGACGAGATGGCGCTGATCGCCGTGGTCAGTCTGATCGTCATCGGACCAAAGGATCTGCCGGTGGTCCTGCGCCAGATGGGGCGCTGGACCCGCAAGGCACGCGAGATGGCTTCCGAGTTCCATCGCGGCGTGGATGACATGGTCCGCGAGTCCGAACTGGACGAGTTGAAGAAGCAGGTCACCAAGGTCTCGGACGTCAACCTGCTGCGGCAGGAGGTCGACAAGGCCATCGATCCCACCGGCGAGATGGCCAAGGCCATGGAGCTTCCCGCCCTGAACGTCAATTCCGCCGCCGAGGTCGCGCCGCCGGCTCTCGCCTCGGTGACCGAGCCGGCTCCGGAAGAGATCAAGCCGGCCGAAATCGATCTGACCGGGGCGCCCGCCCGCCCGCCGGAACCCTAGAGGACGTATTTTGAGCCAATCCCAAGACGACAAGACCATGCCGCTGCTCGAGCACCTGATCGAGCTGCGCCGGCGGCTGATCTGGTCGGCGATCGCCTTCATCATCGCCTTTGGGATCTGCTACTACTTCTCCAACGAGATCTACGAATTCCTGCTGGAGCCCTATTCCAAGGCGGCCCTGGCCAAGGGCGGCAACCGCCGCCTGATCTACACCGCGCCCACCGAGGCGTTCTTCACCTTCATGAAGGTGTCGGCCTTCGCGGGCGCCGCCCTGTGCTTTCCCATCTGGGCGGGACAGCTGTGGGCCTTCGTGGCGCCGGGCTTGTACAAGCACGAGAAGCAGGCCTTCCTGCCCTTCCTGTTCGCCACGCCGGTGCTGTTCGCCATGGGTGCCTCCATGGTCTATTACCTGGTGCTGCCCAACCTCTACACCTACCTGCTCGGCTTCGAGAATCTGGTCGGCGGTCCCAGCACGCTGCCCATCCAGATGGAGGCCAAGGTCAACGAATCCCTGTCGTTGATCATGACCCTGATCTTCGCCTTCGGGCTGGCCTTCCAGATGCCGGTGCTGTTGACCCTGCTGGCCCGGGTGGGACTGGTCACCGCCGCGGGACTGGCCGACAAGCGCCGCTTCGCCATCGTCGGCAATTTCGTCTTCGCCGCCGTCGTCACGCCGCCCGACGTGGTCAGCCAGTTGTCGCTCGCCATTCCCATGGTCGGGCTTTACGAGATTTCCATCCTCTCCGCCCGCTGGGCCGAGAAGAAGCGGGAAGAGGCGCTGGCGGATGACGGGGCCGATGATGACACCGCCCACGACGAGACCGATTTCAACGCGTAACCGGAATTTTTGCCATGCATGACTTGAAGTCCATTCGCGACAACCCGGACGGATTCGATTCGGGGCTGAAGCGCCGGGGCCTGGAGCCCAAGGCCGCCGCCATCCTGGAGCTGGACACAAGGCGCCGCGCCGCCCAGACCGCCTTTCAGGAAATGCAGGCCCGGCGCAACGACGCCTCCAAGCAGATCGGCGCCATCAAGAAGCAGGGCGGCGACGCCCAGGCCCTGATGGACGAGGTGGCGGCGCTGAAGGAGCGCATCCCGGCCGCCGAGGAAGAGGACCGGCAGCTTGGCGCCGAGATCGAGGCCATCCTGGCCTCCATCCCCAATCTGCCCGCCGATGACGTGCCGGAAGGCCCCGACGAGAGCGCCAACGTGGAAGTCCGCCGCTGGGGCACGCCTAAGGAATTCGCCTTCACCCCGCTCGACCACGACGCCATCGGCGCCAAGCTGGGGCTGATGGATTTCGACGGCGCCGCCAAGCTGTCGGGTGCCCGTTTCGTGGTGCTGAAGGGCCCGCTGGCCCGGCTGCAGCGCGCCATCGGCCAGTTCATGCTGGACCTGCAGACGGCTGAGCACGGCTATACCGAGATGGACCCGCCGCTGATGGTCAAGGACGGTGCCGCCTTCGGCACCGGTCAGTTGCCCAAGTTCAGCGAGGATCTGTTCAAGACCAATACCGGCCACTGGCTGATCCCCACCGCCGAGGTGCCGCTGACCAATCTGGTCAGCGACGAGATTCTGGACGACAAGGTCCTGCCGCTGCGCATGACGGCGTTGACGCCCTGTTTCCGCTCGGAAGCCGGGTCGGCGGGCAAGGATACCCGCGGCATGATCCGCCAGCACCAGTTCCACAAGGTGGAGATGGTTTCCATCGCCCATCCCGACGCCTCCGACGAGGAACACGAGCGCATGACCAGATGCGCCGAGACGGTGTTGCAGCGTCTGGGCCTGGCTTATCGCACCATCGTGCTGTGCACCGGCGACATGGGGTTCTCGGCGCGCAAGACCTACGACATCGAGGTGTGGCTGCCCGGCCAGCAGCGCTACCGCGAAATCTCGTCGTGCTCCAATTGCGGCGACTTCCAGGCGCGGCGCATGAAGGCCCGCTTCCGCCCCGAGGGCGAGAAGGGGACCCGCTTCGTCCATACCCTGAACGGCTCCGGCCTTGCCGTGGGCCGCACCCTGATCGCCGTGATGGAGAACTACCAGCGCGACGACGGCACCATCGAGGTGCCCGAGGCCCTGCGTCCCTACATGGGCGGGCTGGAGGTCATTGCCTAAGATGTTCGACCCGGTTTCCGATCCCTCGTCGCTCCGCATCCTGATCTCCAACGATGACGGCATCAACGCGCCGGGCATCAAGGTGCTGGAGGCCATCGCCCGCACGCTCTCCAAGGATGTCTGGGTAGTGGCGCCGGAAACCGAGCAGAGCGCGGCCGGCCATTCGCTCACCATCCGCCGGCCCCTGCGGGTGCGCAAGGTGTCGGCGCGGCGCTATGCGGTGGACGGCACTCCCACCGACGCGGTGCTGCTGGGCGTCAACCACGTGCTGAAGGGCAAGAAGCCCCACCTTGTGCTGTCGGGCATCAACCGGGGCTCCAACCTGGGCGAGGACGTCACCTATTCGGGGACCGTGGCGGCGGCCATGGAAGGCACCATCCTAGGCATTCCCGCCATCGCGCTCTCCCAGTTCATCAACCATCCCCATCCGGTGAAGTGGGGCACGGCCGAGCATTGGGCGCCCGAGGTCATCCGCCGGCTGCTCGCCAAGGGCTGGAGCCGCAACGTGCTGATCAACGTCAACTTTCCCGACGTGATCGCCTCGTCGGTCACCGGGGTGGAGATCACCCGCCAGGGCAAGCGCAAGATCGGCGACGACATCATGGAGCGCGAGGACCCGCGCGGCGAACCCTATGTGTGGATCGGCGCCCAGCGGGCCGAGGAGCGCTCCACTCCCGGCACCGACATCGAAGCAGTCTGTCGCGGCGCCATTTCGGTGACGCCGCTGTGCTTCGACCTGACCCATCGCGACGACATGAAGGCGCTGGAGACGGCCTTTTGATGAAAAGGGCGGAACCCCGCGTCATCCGCCTGCTGATGGAATTGCGGCGGATGGGCGTCGTCGACACGAGCGTGCTGTCGGCCATCGAGCGCATTCCGCGCGATCTGTTCGTCGCCGAGCCCTTCCTCGATCAGGCCTACGAGAACACGGCGCTGCCCATCGGCTGCGCCCAGACCATCAGCCAGCCCCTGGTGGTCGGCCTGATGACCCAGGCGCTGCAGGTGGGCGACCGCATGAAGGTGCTGGAAGTGGGGACGGGCTCGGGCTATCAGGCGGCCATCCTGGCGCGGCTTTGCCGCCGTCTCTATTCCGTCGAGCGGCATAAGCCGTTGCTGGCCGAGGCGGAGGCGCGCTTCAAGCATCTTCGCCTGCACAACATCACCTGCCGGGCCGGTGACGGCTCGCGCGGCTGGCCCGAGCAGGCGCCCTTTGACCGCATCATGGTCACCGCCGCCGCTCCCGACATTCCCCCCGCCCTGGTCGAGCAGCTGAAACCCGACGGTATCATGGTTTTGCCGCTGGGCGACGTGGGCGGCATCGACCAGGAACTGGTGCGGGTCACCAGGACCGACCGTGGCATCGATATCCAGCCCTTCCTGCCGGTGCGCTTCGTGCCGCTGGTCGAGGGCATACCCGAGGAATGATTGCCGGTCGTATCCGCCGCGCTTATAGTGCTGGCATGAGGCATGCGCCACATCATCTGGTTATGGTTCTGGGTCTCGCCGGCCTGATGGCGGCGTGCTCGCCCAGCTATGACTCCCAGGTGCCGGTATCGCGCGGTCCCGATGGCCCTCTGTATGTGCAGCGGCCGGCCACGGTGACCGTCTATGCTGGCGATACCGTATATGGCGTCGCCCGGCGCTATTCCCTGGCCGTCCGCGACCTGATCGAGGCCAACAACCTGCAGCCGCCCTACCAGTTGCAGCCCGGAACGGTGCTGCGCCTGCCCGGCGGCGGCCAGGATTACGTGGTGCAGAAGGGTGACACTCTGTCGGTGCTGGCCCGGCGCTTCAAGGTGGATTTCAATTCCCTGGCGGCCACCAACGGCAAGCGGGCTCCCTATGTGCTGCATGTGGGCGAGCGCCTGACCATTCCCGGCGTCAAGGGGGGGACTCCCGCGCCGACCCAGACCGCCATGGCCGCGCCACCCGCGTCGGGCGGTGGCACCGGCTCCATCGTGGTGGGCTCGCCCAATGCGCCGGGAGGAGGAGGAGGAGGGGGCAAGGCCACGGCCAAGCTGGACCAGCCGCCGGCCTACGCCCGCGCGCCGTCCCATGCCGCCCCGCAATCGCCGTCGCTGCCCGCCGCGCCGCCGGCCCGCGCCGGCTCCAGCTTCCTGTGGCCGGTCAAGGGCGAGGTGGTGGCCGAATTCGGCCCGCTGCCCGGCAAGGGCCAGCACAACGACGGCATCAATATCGTCGCCGCCAAGGGTACGGCGGTACGGGCCGCCGAGAACGGCGTGGTGGCCTATGTGGGCAACGAACTGAAGGGCTTCGGCAACCTGCTGCTGATCAAGCATGCCGACAACTGGATGACCGCCTATGCCCACAACGACCGGCTGATGGTCAAGCGCGGCGACCAGGTGAAGCGCGGCCAGACCATCGCCACCGTGGGCGCCAGCGGCTCGGTGACATCGCCGCAATTGCATTTCGAGATTCGTCGCGGAACCGAAGCGCTCAATCCCGTCGATTACCTACAAGATAAGGTCGCGTCGACGGAAAAAGTGTATCATTTTGCTATGATTGCGTATTGACCCCGGCGCGTGAACAGCCCACCCTAACCTCATAAATAAATGACCGTTCGTATAGGACGGCATGAGGGATGGATTCCAAGGAGGGGCGCATGGCCGGTGACGTCGCGGCCGAGTCCAAGAACAGGGACCGGCTCAAATTTCTCCGCCTGGATGACAATGCGGTTTCGGCCATGAAGGCGGCCGGTCCCCTGGTCGACGGTGCGCTTCCCGCCATTGCCGATTCCTTCTACGCCCACCTGATGGCCTGGCCGAACCTGCAATCGCTGCTGGGCGGCGGGGCGAAGGTCGGTCACCTGAAGCAGACCCAGCAGGCCCATTGGAGCAGCCTGTTCTCGGGGCGCTTCGACGACGATTATTTCAAGCGCGCGGTCGCCATCGGCGCCACTCACGAGCGTATCGGCCTGGACGTCAACTGGTACCTGGGCGGCTATTGCTTTGTGCTGGAAAAGCTGATCACCGAACTGCACGCCAAATGCGACAAGGCGCGTTTTCCCGGTATCGCCGGTGCCGTGCTGCGGGCCGCCTTCCTGGACATGGATCTGGCCATCTCGACCTATATCGAGCACGGCGAGGCGGGCAAGATGAAGCGCGAGATGCTTGCCTTGTCGGACACCGTCGACCGCGAGGTGGCGCTGACCGTCGGCGACATCGAAAAGCAGGTGAAGCGGCTGATCGAAGGCGCCCGGGAACTGACCGGGGTCGCCACCGCCTCGGAGGCCATGGCCGAGGCGGTGGCCGGCGCGGTSTCSATCTTCTGCTGGGCGGCGTCGGTCAGGCGCGAGGCCACCGAGGCGCTGGAGGAGACCTCGCGGCAGATTTCCGCCAAGGTCCACGGCACCTCGCGCCTGACCGACGCCGCCCAGCAGAAGATGGAGACCGCCGCCGCCACCGTCGACGGCCTGAAGGAGGCGACGGGCCGTATCCGCGACGTGGTGCGTCTCATTCAGTCCATCGCCGGCCAGACACGCATGCTGGCGCTCAACGCCACCATCGAGGCGGCCAGGGCCGGCGAGATGGGCAAGGGCTTCGCCGTGGTGGCCGACGAGGTCAAGCGCCTCGCCAAACTGACCGAGGACGGCATCCGGGGCGTCAACGCCCAAGCCCAGGCCATCGGCCAGGCCACCGACGAGACGGTGGCCATGGTCGAGGAGGTGACGCTGTCCATTCAGGACATCAACACCATCGCCCAGGAAGTGAATCACGCCAGCGAGATGCAGCTGTCGGCCACCGCCGACATCAAGGGCAATGCCGGGCAGGCCGCCGACCATACCGGTACCGTGCACGGCCATGCCCAGTCGGTGCTGAGTCAGGCCGAGCGCACCGGCATCACCGCCCAGCGGGTCAACGAACTGTCCATGGTGGTCAACCGCGACGTCAGCGATCTGCAGCGTCGCTTAGGCATCATCCTGCGCTCATCGGCGGCGGGCGACCGCCGCGCCGTGCCGCGCGTTGCCCTGGGACTGGCTTTCTCGGGGCGGATCGGCGCCAAGGAGATCAAGGGCCATACCGGCGATCTGGCCAGCAAGGGCGTGGTGCTGGCCGGGCTCAACGACCCGTCGCTGGTGGGCCAGAGCGGCAGCCTGGACCTGGAGGGGATCGGCCAATTGCCCTGCGAGGCGGTGGGGGCCAGCGTTCTCGGCCTGCACGTGCGGTTTCTCGAGGTGCCGCCGAGGGCCTTGACGGCCATTGCCGCCGCCCAGGACAAGGCCCGTACCGAGGAGCGCTTCTAGCATGCCGATCTGGTGCAGGGCGTGGCCGGCGGCGTCACCAGGGCTTTCGAGCAGGCGCTGAAGGCCGGGGAAATCACCGAGGCCGACCTGTTCGACACCCATTACGAGCCGATCCCCGGCACCGATCCCCAGCAATTCATGGCCCGGCACGCGGGCTTGACCGACCGGGTGGTGCACCAGTTCACCGAGACGGTCCTCGACAAGGACCCGCGCATCATCATCTGCTGCGTCGCCGACCGCAACGGCTACATCGCCACTCACAACAAGAGGTATTCCCAGCCGCAGAAATTGGGCGAAACGGTGTGGAACGCCGCCAATTCCCGCAACCGCCGCATCTTCGACGACCGCGCCGGGCTGGTGGCGGCGCGCAATGTCCAGCCGTACTTCGTCCAGACCTATCCCCGCGACATGGGCGGCGGCAATTTCGTGGTGCTGAAGGAGTTCGACAGCCCAATCACCATCAAGGACAAGCATTGGGGCGCGGTGCGGCTGGCCATCAAGCCGTAGTATCGTGAGGGCGGCCGGAACGGAACCATAAGACACGGACGGCACGGATGCGGAGCTTTGCTCCGCTCGCGGATGGACACGGATATGTATCCTTCCCGATTGTCGCCCTGGGGCGAGTCCGGGACGAGGATGGGGCAATTTCATAATCCGTGGCCGCGAAGCGGCATCCGCGTCCATGTGTGGACGGCCCCTGCGTTGCAAGGAAAATTAGGCGCAGTGTCCGCCGGTCTGGGGCAGTCATGTGTCCGGCCTGTTTGCGCGGCACACCTTGCCGCTGGCCATGATGTGATCCGCGAACCGCTCCCAAATCATCCGTACGGCCTCGACCGGCCGGGACACGAACAGGGTTTTTCGGCTCGTGGGTCTGACCGGTCGCCATCACGCTTTCATCGCCCTCGCAATCGAAGTGCCGTGGTTGGACTTTGGTTCAGGCGGCCAATCCGGCTTGCCTGTGATATGTGCCGCCATGGGCGAGAATAGCCCAGGCGATCCGGGCCAGCTTGTTGGCGATGGCGACGGTAGCCTTGCGTGCCGGCATGCGTTCCAGCAGCGCCTTGATCCACGGGCTTTCGGTTCGGTGGCGCAACATGCCGGTGGCACAGACGACGAGCAAGGAGCGGAGATAGCGGTCGCCGGCCTTGGTGATGGGGCCAAGGGCGGTCTTGCCTCCGGTCGAGTGCTGCGACGGCACCAGGCCGAGCCAGGCGGCGAAGTCGCGGCCGGTCTTGAAGCGATGAGGGTCGCCCATGGTGGCGGCGATGGCGCTGGCGGTGACCGGACCGATGGACGGGATGCTCGTCAGACGTCGACAGGCCTCGTCGGCGCGCTGAGCCGCCAGGACTTCGTGCTCGAGCGCATCGATCTTGGCCTCGGCATCGCGCAACTGTGCCGCCAGCATGCCCAGCGCCTCGCGCGCCAATTGCGGCAAAGCCAGATCGCCGGCATCCACGGCAAGAGCGATCAGGCCGTCGAGCGCTTTGTCGCCGCACGGCGCGACGATGCCGAACTCGGCCAGATGCGCCCGCACCGCATTGGCGAGCATGGTGCGCTGGCCCACCAGCATCTTGCGGGCACGATGAAGCATCAGCACCGCCTGCTGCTCGGGCGTCTTGACCGGCACCCGGGGGACAGAGCGCCGCGCCATCGCTTCGCAAATGGCAGCGGCGTCATTGGCGTCGTTCTTGCGGCCGCGCTTGACGTACGGCTTCACATAGGCCGGCGGGACCAGTACCACCTCGTGGCCCAGCGCCCCGATCTCCCGCGCCCAGTAATGGGCCGAGGCGCACGCCTCCATCCCCACCAGGCACGGCGACAGCTTGGTGAAAAAGCCGAGAACCTGGCCGCGCTTCAACTGACGGCACAAAATCGCTTCTTCATCCGCATTCACCCCGTGCAGCGCAAACGCGCCCTTCGACAGGTCGATCGCAATCCTGATAATCTCGCTCATGGGCGGCCCCCTCTTTGTGGCGTCTCAGAAACGACCACGTTAGGGCACTTCGATGCCGGTGAGCAGGGGCCGTCCACACCATCATCCGTGAGCCGGCGGAATGCCGGCTATCCGGCAAGTCCGTGTCTATTTCACCGGCCAAAATTGGAAGTGATTCCATCCCCTTGCATTCATGGATCGCCCAAGCTATAAGCGTCCCCTTCCTGAGCGGACAAGGCTGTTAGGGCTGCCTTGCCGTTCCTCGTCGCTGAACCATTCAGACTAAGGATAAGCGCAAATGCCCAAGATGAAGACCAAGAGCTCCGCCAAGAAGCGGTTCAAGCTCACCGGCACCGGCAAGGTGAAGGGCAACGTGGCGTTCAAGCGTCACTGCCTGTCGGCGAAGTCGCAGAAGATGAAGCGCCAGGCGCGCGGCACCTTCCTGCTGTTCAAGACGGACAGCGACAACGTCAAGAAGTACTTCCTGCCGAACGGAGGCTGATAAATGGCTCGCGTCAAGCGGGGCGTCACCACGCACGCCCGTCACAAGAAGATTCTCAAGCTCGCCAAGGGTTATCGCGGCCGGTCCAGCACCTGCTTCCGCGTTGCGATCCAGAAGGTCGAGAAGGCCCTGCGGTATGCCTATCGCGACCGCCGCGCCAAGAAGCGCAATTTCCGCGCCCTGTGGATTCAGCGCATCAACGCCGGCTCGCGCGCCTACGGCCTGCCGTACTCGCGTTTCATGGACGGCTTGAAGAAGGCCGGCATCGCGCTCGACCGCAAGGTGCTGTCCGATATCGCCATCCGCGAGCCCGATGCGTTTAAGTCGCTGGTGGAAAAGGCTCAGGCCGCCCTCCAGTAGGACTTCCTTTCGGGAAGCAATGTGTTGGAGAGGGGCCGGCCCAATCGGGGCGGCCCCTTTTCCTGTCTTGGGGAACGAGAGACATGCACGACCTCGATCAACTCCGCGCGCAGGCGCTGGCCGACGTGGCCGCCGCCGCCACACTGGATCAGCTGGAAGCCGTCCGCGTCGCCGCGCTCGGCAAGAAGGGCACCGTCACCGGCCTGATGAAGACCCTGGGCGGCATGGGGCCCGACGAGCGCAAGGCCGCCGGCGCGGCGCTCAACGCGGCGCGTGACCAGATCGAGGGCGCGCTGTCGGCGGCCAAGGCGACGCTGGAGGCCAAGGCCCTGGACGAGCGCCTGGCCCGCGAGCGCATCGACGTGACGCTGCCGTCCCGGCCCGAGGCCATGGGGCGCATCCACCCCATTTCCCAGGTCATGGACGAGATGAGCGCCATCTTCGCCCAGATGGGCTTCGACGTGGCGGAAGGCCCCGACATCGAGGACGACTTCCACAATTTCAACGCGCTGAACATCCCGCCTGAGCATCCGGCGCGCCAGATGCACGATACCTTCTATTTCGGCGAGAAGCCGGATGGCGGCCGCCATCTGCTGCGTACCCATACCAGCCCGGTGCAGATCCGCACCATGCTGGCCAACAAGCCGCCGATCCGCATCATCGCCCCGGGCCGCACCTATCGCTGCGATTCGGACATGACCCATACCCCCATGTTCCATCAGATCGAGGGTCTGGTCATCGACGAGGTCACCCATATGGGCCACCTCAAGGGCTGCCTGCTGGAATTCGTCCGCGCCTTCTTCGAGGTGGACGATGTGCCGGTGCGCTTTAGGCCCAGCTTCTTCCCCTTCACCGAGCCCTCGGCCGAGGTCGATATCGGCTGTTCGCGCGAAGGCGGCGAACTGAAGATCGGACCCGGAGCCGGCTGGCTGGAAATCGGCGGTTCGGGCATGGTCCATCCCAATGTGCTCAGGAACTGCGGCATCGACCCCGACCGCTACCAGGGCTTCGCCTTCGGCATGGGCGTCGAGCGCATGGCCATGCTGAAATACGGCATCCCCGATCTGCGCACCTTCTTCGATTCCGATCTGCGCTGGCTGAAGCATTACGGCTTCGTGCCGCTCGACGTTCCCACGCTCGCGGGAGGGCTGACCCGATGAAGTTCACGCTGGACTGGCTCAAGACTCATCTCGACACCGAGGCGAGCCTCGCCGAAATCGAAGTGGGCCTCACCGCCATCGGCCTCGAGGTCGAGGGTATCGACGACCCCGCCAAGCACCTGGGCGGCTTCGTGGTCGGCCATATCCTGGAGGCCGAGAAGCATCCCGACGCCGACAAGCTGAAGCTGTGCAAGGTGGATTCGGGCAACGGCGTGCTGCAGGTGGTCTGCGGCGCCCCCAACGCGCGCGCCGGCCTCAAGGTCATCCTGGCCCAGCCGGGCACCTATATCCCCATCACCGGCGACGTGCTGAAGAAGGGCAAGGTCAGGGGCGTGGAAAGCCAGGGCATGATGTGCTCGTGGCGTGAGCTGAAGCTGGGCGAGGACCACGAGGGCATCGCCGAACTGGACGTGACCGTCGCGGTGGGCGCCAGCCTGCTCGATATCATGAGCTTCGATCCCATGATCGAGATCTCGGTCACCCCCAACCGGGTCGACTGCCTGGGCGTGCGCGGCATCGCCCGCGATCTGGCCGCCTTCGGCCTGGGCAATCTGAAGCCGCTCAAGGTCGAGCCGGTGCCCGGTTCGTTCAAGAGCCCCATCGGCGTGCGTCTGGATTTCGCCCCCGAGGACGCCAATGCCTGCCCGCTGTTCGCCGGCCGCCTGATCCGGGGTGTGAAGAACGGCGACAGCCCGCAGTGGCTGAAGGACCGCCTGACCGCCATTGGGCTCCGCCCCATCTCGGCCCTGGTGGACATCACCAATTTCTTCGCCTACGACCTGTGCCGTCCGCTGCACGTCTTCGACGCCGCCAAGGTCAAGGGCGACATCCGCGCCCGCCTGGCCAAGGATGGCGAGACCCTGGCCGGTCTCAACGGCAAGACCTATACCCTGGACGCCGGCATGACGGTCATCGCCGACGAGAACGGCCCCGAGGCCCTGGCCGGCATCCTGGGGGCTGAGCATTCGGGCTGCACCGAGGCCACCACCCAGGTGTTCCTGGAAGCCGCCTATTTCGATCCCATCCGCACCGCCGCGACGGGCCGCAAGCTGGACATCCTGTCCGATGCCCGCTTCCGCTTCGAGCGCGGCGTCGATCCGGCCTTCGTGGTTCCGTCCATGGAGCTGGCGACACGGATGATCCTCGATCTGTGCGGCGGCGAGGCCTCGGAAGCGGTGATCGCCGGGACCGAGCCCGACTGGCAGAAATCCATCGTGCTGCGCCCCAACCGCGTCGCCGAGCTGGGCGGCGTCGAGGTGTCGATCCAGCGCATGGAGACCATCCTCAACGATCTGGGCTGCGCCGTGGCCGAGCACGACGCCCTCGCCGGCGATGTCGGCGAAAACGGTTCGCGAGCGTGGCCCGCTGGGGGGCTGCTGGTCAATCCGCCGTCGTGGCGCGGCGACATCACCGCCGAGCACGATCTGGTGGAAGAGGTCATCCGCATCAACGGCTACGACAACATCCCGGCCGTTCCCATGCCGCGTCCTTCCAGCCCTAAGCCGGTGCTGACCGCCGGCCAGCGCCGCGCCGGCTGGGTGCGCCGCCAGTTGGCGACCCGCGGACTGGTGGAGACGGTGACCTGGTCGTTCCTGCCCGAAGCCCATGCCGTGATGTTCGGCGGCGGGGCGCCCGAGATGCATCTGGCCAATCCCATCTCGTCGGACCTCGACGTCATGCGTCCCTCGGTGCTGCCCAATCTGGTCAGTGCCGCCGGCCGTAACGCCGACCGCGGCATGAAGGATCTGGGCCTGTTCGAGCTGGGGCCGCAATTCGACGGACCCGAGCCGGGGCAGCAGCGTCTGGTGGCCGCCGGCATCCGGGCCGGCCGGGCGCGCGGCCGCCATTGGGCCGATCCGGCCCGCAATGTGGATGCCTTCGACGCCAAGGCCGATTGCCTGTCCGCCGTGGCCGCCGCCGGAGCCAATCCCGACAGCCTGCAGGTGGTCGCCGAGGCCCCCGCCTGGTACCACCCCGGCCGCTCCGGCACGCTGAAGCTGGGCAACAAGCCGGTGGGCTTCTTCGGCGAGATTCATCCGGGCATCCTGTCCAAGCTGGACGTCAAGGGTCCGGTGGTCGGCTTCGAACTGTTCCTCGAAGCCCTGCCGGCGCAAAAGGCCAAGGCCACCAGGGCCAAGCCGCTGCTCAAGGCCTCGGCCCTGCAGCCGCTCGACCGCGACTTCGCCTTCACGCTGGATTCGGGCGTGGCGGCGGATGCGGTGGTCCGCGCCGCCAAGACCGCCGACCGGGCCCTGATCTCCGACGTGGCGGTGTTCGACCTCTATGAGGGCGACAAGATGGCGGCGGGCAAGAAGTCCCTGGCCATCACCGTGACGCTGCAGCCCACCGACAAGACCCTGACCGACGAGGAAATCGAGGCGGTGGGCGCGAAGATCGTCGCGGCGGTGGCCAAGGCCACCGGCGGCGAGCTTCGCGGCTGATCCCAGGCGGTGCCGACCATCATCCTGGTCCGCCACGGCGAGACCCGATGGAACCGCGAAGGCCGCGTCCAGGGCCACGGCGATTCGCCGTTGACGCCCAAGGGCGCGGCCCAGGCGCGGGCCTATGGGCTGCGGCTGCGGCAGATGCTGGGCGCCGGAATCCTGGGCGATCGGCGGGAATGGCGGGTGGTGTCCAGTCCGCTGGGCCGCTGCGCCCAGACCACCGGCATCCTGTGCGAGGTGGCCGAACTGGATTTCCACTCCATCACTTTCGATGATCGCCTGCGCGAGGTCCATACCGGCGAGTGGTCCGGCCTGCCCAAGGCGGAACTGGCCGCCCGTCATCCCGGCATTCTGGAGAGCGACGGACTGGATCACTGGGTGTTCCGCTGTCCCGGCGGAGAAAGCCATCAGGCGGTGACCAGCCGCCTTGCCGAGTGGCTGGCGGGTCTGGCGCCCGGTGACAAGGTGGTCGCGGTCAGCCACGGCATCGCCGGCCGGGTGCTGCGCGGCCTCTATCTGGGTAGCGATCCCGACCAGGCCATGCGGGGCGATTCACCCCAGGACGCATTGTTCTTTATGGCAAGAGGGTGCATCGAACGAATTAGCGTTCAATAAACTCTCGCTCCGTTGCGCCGCACAAAACCCCGTGCCATGATGAATTATGATGGACGGTAACGTTAGGTTTCGTTTTTCGGCTCGGACCACCGCCGAGGTCATGGCGCAGATTCTGCGTCTGGCCAACGGGGCGGCGTTTGCCGGCGGACTGAACCCGGCGCAATGGAGCGCGCTGCGCTATCTCGCCGACGCGGTGCCCGAGGCCCGCACCGTCACCGCCTTCGCCCACTACCATGCCACCACCAGCGGCACCGCCAGCCAGACGGTGGCCGCCCTGGTGCGCAAAGGTCTGGTGGACCGCCTGCCCGAATTGGGCGACCGTCGCCGCAACCGTCTGGAACTGACCTCGGCGGGCCACGAATTGCTGCAGGACGATCCCCTGGGCAGCATCGCCGCCGCCATCGCCGCTCAATTGCCCGAGGTGCAGGAAGCCCTGGCCCATGGGCTGGAGGTGACGCTGCGCACCCTGGTCCGGCCGGAAGACGGTCAAGACTGAGGATCGGGGCACCCCGGCGTCACGGCCGGGGCACCCCTGATTTCCATTCCGGAAAAACGTCATCCCACTCCGTTGGCCTTGAACCAGGCCAAGGCCTTGGTCCAGCCGTCCTTGGCCGGCGCCTCGCGGTAGGAGGGGCGGTAATCGGCGTGGAAGGCGTGGGGGGCGTCGGGATAGACCACCAGTTCCACCTTGACCCGCGCCACCTTGACCGCCGCCCGCATCTTCTCGACGGTATCGACCGGAATACCCTGGTCGGCGCCGCCGTAAAGGCCCAGCACCGGCGCGTACAAATCGCCTGCGATGTCCAAGGGCTGCTTCGGCGTCTCCGGAGTCGGGCTGCCCACCAGCTTGCCGTACCAGGCGACCGCCGCCTTCAGCTTGGGATTATGGGCGGCGTAAAGCCACACTGCGCGGCCGCCCCAGCAAAAGCCGGTGACGCCCAGCCGGTTGGAATCGCCGCCATTGGCCGCCGCCCACGCCGCCGCCGCGTCCAGATCGGACAGTACCTGGGTATCGGGCACGCGGGCGACGATGGTCGACAGGATGGTGGGAATATCGGTCAGCACGGCGGGATCGCCTTGGCGGAAATACAGTTCCGGCGCGACCGCCAGATAGCCCAGCTTGGCGAAGCGGCGGCAGACGTCGCGGATATGCTCGTGGACGCCGAAGATCTCCTGGATCACCAGGATGATGGGAAACGGCCCCTTGCCCTCGGGACCGGCGGCATAGGCCGGCATGGAATGGCCGCCCGGGGTGGGGATCATCACCGCTCCGGCCGACAGGCCCGTGGCGTCGGTGGAGATGGCGCCGGCCGAGGCGGGGCTGACCGCCAGGGCGTAGCCGGTGGCCAGTACGGCGGCCGACACGAAACCGCGCCGGGTCATGTCGGTCTTGGGCATCAGACTCTTGACGTCGTCGTTCATTACCACCCTCCCTAAATTCGAGTGCTTCCAAAGATGGCATCGGCGGCCTTGCGCGGCAAGGCCGCCGAGGATAGGTTTGGCGCGATTCGAACCGCCCTCGGGGTGCCACCGATGCATGTGATCCTGAATACGCTGATCGAAGTCATTCTGATCGCCCTGAACCTGTACTGGTACGTCATCCTGGCGTCGGTGATCGTCAGTTGGCTGGTGGCCTTCGGTGTGATCAACACCTACAACTCGGCGGTGCGGACCATCGTCGACGTGATCTACCGCCTGACCGAGCCGGCGCTGCGCCCCCTGCGGCGCGTCCTGCCCGATTTCGGCAATGTGGACCTGTCGCCCATCGCGCTCTGGCTGATCTTGTATTTCATCATCCGGGTGCTGGAGCAGGTGCGGTTCAGCCTTTGAGCGCCTCGCCCTTCACCCCCTGCGCGGGCGGCCTGAAGGTGGCGATCCGCCTGACCCCCAAGGCATCGCGCGACCGGATCAACGGCGCGGCGGCCGAGGCGGACGGCGGCGTGGTATTGAAGGCCCAGGTCACCACGGTGCCCGAGGACGGCAAGGCCAACGCGGCGCTTCTGAAGCTTCTGTCCAAGGCTTGGAGGATTCCCAAGTCGGACATGGACATCGTCCTGGGCGCCACCGACCGGCGCAAGGTGGTTTTGATTTCCGGCGATTCCGAGGATCTGCGGCATCGCCTCGACGAGTGGATGGCAAGCAATCATGACTGACGCGAAGCTGATCGACGGCAACCTGTTTTCCGGCAAACTGCGCGAGACCATCGCCGCCCGCGTGGCCGAGATGAAGGCCGCCCACCGGATCACCCCCGGACTGGCGGTGGTGTTGGTGGGTGAGGACCCGGCCAGCCAGGTCTATGTGCGCACCAAGGGCAAGCGCACCGTCGAGACCGGCATGCGCTCGTTCGAGCACAAGCTGCCCGCCGACACTCCCGAAGACGCCCTGCTGCTGCTGATCGAGAGCCTGAACAAGGACCCCGAGGTCCATGGCATCCTGGTGCAGTTGCCTGTCCCCAAGCACATCGACACCCAGAAGGTGATCGAGGCCATCGACCCGGCCAAGGACGTGGACGGCTTCCATCCCGTCAATGTGGGCCGTCTGGCGGCGGGCATGGACGCCATGGTGCCCTGCACGCCGCTGGGCTCCCTGCTGCTCTTGAAGGACACCCTGGGCAAGCTGGGGGGGCTGGACGCCGTGGTGATCGGCCGTTCCAACATCGTCGGCAAGCCCATGGCCCAACTGCTGATCAAGGAAAGCTGCACGGTCACCGTCGCCCATTCCCAGACCAAGGACCTGCCCGGCGTGGTGCGCCGTGCCGACATCGTCATCGCCGCCGTCGGCCGGCCGGAGATGGTCAAGGGCGACTGGATCAAGCCGGGCGCCACGGTGATCGACGTGGGCATCAACCGCATCGAACTGCCCGACGGCACCAAGAAGCTGGTGGGTGACGTGGATTTCGCCTCGGCGGTCAAGGTGGCGGGCGCCATCACCCCGGTGCCGGGCGGCGTCGGCCCCATGACCATCGCCTGCCTGCTCCGGAATACCCTGGTGGCATGTGCCCGTCTGCACAACCTGCCCGAGGTGGAGTTCTAGCACCGTGAGCCTGACGGGCGGCGTCGGCCATCTGGTCCTGTCGGTGGCGGTCTTCTTGGGGGCGCATTCGCTCTCCAACTGGAAGCCGGTGCGCGGGCCGATCGAGGCGAGGTATGGCCGCACCGCCTTTTATGCCGGCTATTCGGTGGTCTCCACCGCTTTGCTGGTCTGGGTGATCGCCGCCGCCCTGGCCTCCCCCACCGTGGTGGTGTGGGAGCAGCAGGCGTGGATGCGCTGGGTGCCGCCCCTGGTCATGCCCGTCGCCTGCCTGTTCTGGGTGCTGGGCCTGACCCAGAAGAATCCCTTCTCCATCGGTCCCGGCGGCACCGGCTACGACCCGGCACGGCCGGGCATCGTGCGGCTGACCCGGCATCCCATCATCTGGGGTCTGGGTCTGTGGAGTGCCGCCCACATCGTCCCCAACGGCCATCTGGCCGGGTTGCTGCTGTTCGTGCCGCTGTTCCTGCTCTGCCTGGTGGGGCCGCGCATCCTCGACGCCAAGCGCCGCAGGTCCCTGGGCGAGGAGCGCTGGCGGGAAATGGCCGGGCAGGCGGCGTTCGACATCCGCGCCCTGCTGGCCGAACTGGGCTGGGTGCGTCTTTTCGGCGGTCTGGTCCTCTACCCCGTGCTGCTTTGGCTGCACCCCATGGTGATCGGACTCAGTCCACTGCCCTGATCCCCCCTTTACGGCGGCCGAGAATCGGGGCAGCCTGAATGCCCCCTTTTGGAGCCGCCGCCATGCCCGGGATTTCGCCCCTCGATCTGTTGAGTGATCTGGTCGCCGACGCCCGCAAGGCCGGAGCCGAGGCCGCCGACGCGGTGCTGATCGATTCCGCCTCCCTGTCGGTGGGCATGCGCCTCGGCGCGCTCGAGCGCCTGGAACGGGCGGAATCCGGCGATGTGGGCCTGCGGGTGCTGATCGGCAAGCGTCAGGCCTTCGTGTCATCCTCCGACCGTTCCAAGGCGGCGCTGGCCGAACTGGTCGAGCGCGCCGTCGCCATGGCGCGGGCCATCCCCGAGGACCCCTATTGCGGTCTGGCCGATCCCGCCGATCTGGCCCGCGACTTTCCCGATCTCGACGTCTGCGATCCCCAGGAGCCGTCGGCCGAGCGCCTGATCGACATGGTGCGCAGTGCCGAAGATGCCGCCCGCTCCGTCACCGGCGTCACCAATTCCGAGGGTGCCGAGGCGGGCTGGGGCCGCTCTGGCGTCGCCATCGTCGCGTCCAACGGCTTCTCCCATGCCTATTCGGTGACCTCGTCGTCGCTGTCGGTCTCGGTGCTGGCCGGCACCAACGAGCAGGGCATGGAGCGCGACTACGATTATTCCTCGGCGGTGTTCCTGGCCGATCTGCGCGAGCCCGAGGAAATCGGCTTTGAAGCCGGCCGCCGTGCCGTCCGCCGCCTGGGCGCCCGCAAGGTGGCCACCAAGCAGGTGCCGGTGATCTATGACCCGCGCGTGGCGCGCGGCCTGCTGTCCAGCCTGGCCGGGGCCATCAACGGCGCCGGGGTGGCGCGCGGCACCAGCTTCCTCAAGGACAAGCTGGGCAAGGCGATCTTCGGCCGCGGCGTGCGGGTGATGGATGATCCCCACCGCCGGCGCGGCCTGCGCTCGCGGCCCTGTGACGGCGAAGGGATCGCCACCCGGACGCGGGCCATCGTCGAGGATGGCGTGCTGACCACCTGGCTGCTGGATCTGCGTTCCGCCCGGCAATTGGGCCTTTCATCCACCGGCCATGCCAGCCGGGGCACCTCGTCGCCGCCCTCGCCCTCGGCCAGCAACTTCTATCTGGAGGCCGGGCACGTCACGCCGTCCGAGATGATCCACGACATCTCCGAGGGCTTCTACATCACCGATCTGTCGGGCCAGGGGGTCAACGGCGTCACCGGCGACTATTCGCGCGGCGCCTCGGGCTTCTGGATCAAGGGCGGAGAACTGGCTTTTCCCGTCAACGAGGTGACGGTGGCCGGCAATCTCAGGGATATCTTCCTTAATCTCACCCCGGCCAGCGACCTGACGCTCCGCCACGGCATCGACGCGCCCACCTGCCGCATCGACGGGTTGATGGTGGCGGGACGGTAGGAGGACAGTTTTTCAGCCTTCCATGAACACGGATACCGCTACGCGGCCACGGATCGACACGGATAAAAGGATTTCCCCTTCATCCGCGAGCGGTGCACAGCACCGCATCCGTGTTCTCCGTGTCTTATGACACTGCCTCGGGGGGGTTAAGGCTCCACCCCGATATTGTCGATCAGCCGGGTCTTGCCCAAGCGGGCGGCGGCCAGGATGCGCAGGGGCCGGTCCAGGGTTTCGGCCGGGGCCAGCGAGGCGGCGTCGCGCACCTCGATGTAATCCACCGAATCAAAGCCGGCCTTGAGCAGCCCGGAGGCGGCCATGGGGCACAGATCGGCGGCCTTGGCGCCGGCCCGCAGACCGTCGGCGATGCCGCTCAGCCCCCGGACCAGCCAGGGCGCGATGGCCCGCTGCTCCGGTGTCATGTAGGCGTTGCGCGACGACATGGCCAGGCCGTCCTCCTCGCGCATGGTGGCGACGCCCTCGATACGTACCGGAATGTCGAGGTCACGGGCGAAGCGGCGGATCACCGCCAGTTGCTGGTAGTCCTTCTCGCCGAACAGCGCCACGTCGGGCAGGCATTGCAGCAACAGCTTGGTCACCACCGTGGCGACACCGGCGAAATGGCCGGGCCGCACCGCGCCGCACAGCCCCTCGGAGACTCCGCCCACCGAGACGGCGGTGGCGAAGCCTTGCGGGTACATCTCGTCGACGGTGGGGGCGAACAGCAGGTGGCAGCCGGCACCGGTCAGGGCGGCGGCGTCCTGCTCCTCCTGGCGGGGGTAGCGGGCGAAATCCTCGTTGGGGCCGAACTGGGTGGGATTGACGAACACCGAGGCGACGACGCGGTCGACCAATTCCAGACCGCGCTTGACCAGCGACAGATGGCCGGCATGCAGCGCCCCCATGGTGGGGACCAGGGCGACGGTCAGGCCTTCCTTGCGCCAGGCGGACACCTGGGCGCGCAGCTCGGCGACGCCGCGGACGACGGGCAGCGGCGCACTCATTTCTTCGGCATTCCGAAGCAATGCTCGGGAGCGGGGAAGGTGCGGGCCTTGACCTCGGCGGCATAGCGCTCGGCCGCTTCGGTGATCAGGGGGCGCAGATCGGCATAGCGCTTGACGAATTTGGGCGTGAAATCGTCGAACAGCCCCACCACGTCGTCGATGACCAGCACCTGGCCGTCGCAGGCCGGCGAGGCGCCGATACCGATGGTGGGAATGCTGATCTCGGCCGACAGGGCGCGGGCCACCGGCTCGACGGTGCCTTCGACCACCACCGAAAAGGCGCCGGCCTCGGTGATGGCGCGGGCATCGGCGCGGATGGCCTCGGCCTCGGCCTCGAGGCGGCCCTGGGCACGGAAGCCGCCGGCGGCGTGCACCGCCTGGGGCTTCAGGCCGATATGAGCCATCACCGGAATGCCGCGGTCCACCAGAAAGCGGATGGTCTCGGCCAGTTCGCGGCCGCCTTCCAGCTTGACGGCGGCGCAGCCGGTCTCGGCCATCACCCGGGCGCAGTTGCGGAACGCCTGCTCCTTGCTTTCCTGGTACGAGCCGAACGGCATGTCCACCACCACGCAGGCCTTGGAGGACGAGCGCACCACGGCGGCGCCGTGGTTGATCATCATGTCCAGCGTGACGCCCAGCGTGGTCTCCATGCCGTAGACCACCATGCCCAGCGAATCGCCGACCAGCAGGATATCGCAGACCGGATCGAGCAGCCGGGCGATGGGGGCGGTATAGGCGGTCAGCACCACCAGCGGCTCGGCCCCCTTGCGGGCGCGGATGTCGCGCGTGGTGATGCGTTTGATCCTGACTTCGGTGCTCACCGGAGGGCCTCTTTCGCTTAAGGAGACTGTGAAGGACAGATGGGTGTTCAGGCGCCTTCGGCCAGCTCTCTGAGTGCGTCCCAGTCATTGACGATGCAATGGCCGGACGCCGGCAACCCGATGATGCCGTCGCGTTTGAGCTGGGTGAAGGTGCGGCTGACCGTCTCGATGGTCAGGCCGAGATAATCGGCGATGTCGGCGCGGCTCATGGGCAGCGCCACCGGGCTGGCGGAACCGCCCGTCTGGAGCGAGCGCTGCGACAGGCGCAGCAGGAAGGTGGCCACCTTCTCGCGCGCCGTCTTGCGCCCCAGCAGCAGCATCTGGTCCTGGGCCGACACCAGATCCTTGACCGCCATGGTGAACATGCGGCGCTCCAGGCGGGGAATTTCGGAGACCAGGGAATCCAGCTTGCGGTGGGTGAAGCGGCACAGATGGGTCGGCGTGATGGTCTCGGCGGTGTAGCAATAGCCGCCGTCGATGCCCAGCCCGAACATATCGCCCGAGAACAGGAAGCCGATGATCTGGCGCCGCCCGTCGGGCATCAGCTTGTAAAGCTTCACCGCGCCGTTGGAGATGGAATAGACGTGATCCACCTCGTCGCCTTCGCGGAACACCGTGAAGTTGGCCGGCAGCGCCGCGTGGCAGCGCACGGTGGCCAGACGCTTGACCTCGTCCTGCGACAGATCGGCGCAGAAGGCGATCTCGCGCACGATGTCGCAGTTGCGGCACTGGGGCGAGCGCAGATCGGCAACGTGCGGCGTCTTGTGAGCGTCGTAGTCGAGGGGCGGCATGTGCAGGCTACCCATCCCCCTCAAGCCCCGGTCTTGGGCTGTTCGTCGTCATCGAAGAGAATGCGATGCGCTGCTCCGTCGAGGTCATCGAACTGACCCGACTTCAACGCCCACAGGAACCCGAGCAACCCCACGAAGCCCAAACCGAGGGCCACCGGGATCAGCATCAACAGATTGTCCACTAACCTCTCCGGCGCGATAGACGCAGAGCGTTCCCAATTACTACCAGTGACGAGGTGGACATGGCAATCGCGGCGATGAGGGGGGTCACCATTCCGGCAACGGCCAGGGGCACCGTGAAGAGGTTGTAGCCCAGCGCCAGGACGAAATTCTGCTTCACCAGCACGCGGGACAGCCGCGCCACCGACAGGGTTTCGATGACCGGAGTAAGGCGGGCACCCTGGAACACCACGTCGGCGGCGGTCTGGCTGACATCCACCGCCGAAGACGGCGACATGGAGACATGGGCGGCGGCCAGCGCCGGGGCGTCGTTGAGGCCGTCGCCGATCATCAGCACCTTGCGGCCCTCGGCGGCCAGTTCGGCCAGCCGGGCGCATTTGTCGGCCGGCGTGCAGCCGGCCCGCCATTGGACCAGCCCCAGGGCCTCGGCCACCTTGGCGGCGGCGGCGGGGCGGTCGCCCGACAGCAGCTCGATATCCATGCCCATGCCGCGCAATTCGGCCACCACCTGGACGGCGTCGGCGCGCAGCGCGTCCGAGAAGGAAAAACGCACCGGGGCATGGTCGGGACGGGCCAGCCACAGTTCGGGACCGTCGCCGGCCGAATCGTCGGGAACGCTCACGAAGCGCCGGCTGCCCAGGCGGATGCCCCGGTCGGGAATTTCCAGGCCCATGCCGGGCACCTCGACCACGCCCTCGGCCACCGGGGCGGCGGGGCAGGCGGCGGTGATGGCGCGGGCCAGGGGATGGCGCGACGAAGGCGTCAGGCCGGCGGCGACCATCAGGTCGTCGCGGCTCCAGGCGCCGTCCTCGGTCAGGACGGGCTTGCCGAGCGTCAGGGTGCCGGTCTTGTCGAACACCACCGTGTCGGCATCGGCGAAGCGCTCCAGCGCGGTGGCGGACTTGACCAGCACGCCCTGGCGCATCAGCCGGCCCGAGGCGATGACCTGCACCACCGGCACGGCCAGGGCCAGGGCGCAGGGGCAGGTGATGATCAGCACCGCCACGGCGTAGAGCAGGGCCTCCTGCCACGGCGTGGCGGTGAAGACGGTCCAGCCGGTGAAGGTCAGCAGGGCGGCCACGTGCACGACGGGCGCGTACCAGCGCGACACGCGGTCGGCCAGGGCGACGTAGCGGGCGCGGCCCTGCTCGGCCACCTCCATCATGCGGACGATCTCGGCCAGCAGGGTGCGCTCGCCCACCGCCGCCACTTCCAGGCGCAGGGGGGCGGACAGGTTGATGGTGCCGGCGAACACCTGGCCGCCCACCGCGACCGGGACGGGCAGGCTCTCGCCGGTCAGCAGGCTGGTGTCCACGTCCGAGCGGCCGTCGACGACGCGGCCGTCGACGCCGATGCGCTCGCCCGCCGCCACCAGCACCCTGGAGCCCGGCGCCACCTTGTGGGGCGGCAGCATACGCTGGCTGCCGTCGGCTTCCAGCACGGTGACCGCCACGGCGTCCAGGGCCAGCAGGTGCTCCACCGTGGTGCGCGCCCGGCCCCGCGCCCGCGAATCCAGGTAGCGGCCGATCAGCAGGAAGAACAGCAGGGTGATGGCCGAATCGAAATAGGCGTATTCACCGCTGTGGATGGTCTCCCACAGGCTCATCAGGCTGGCCAGCGTCACGCCGATGGTGATGGGCACGTCCATGTTGGTGCGCCCGGCGCGAAGCGCCGCCACGGCCGAGCGGGCGAAGGGCCGCACGCACCACGCCACGGCGGGCAGGACGATCAGGGCGGAAATCCAGTGCATGAGGTCGCGGGTCGCCGGCCCCATATAGGAGAAATGGCCGGCCCACACCGACACCGACAACAGCATGACGTTGCTGGCGGCGAAGCCGGCGATGGCCATGGCGCGCAGCAGTTCCTTTTCCTGGCGCTGGGTCTCGGCGCCCAGGCGTTCGGGATCGTAGGGCACCAGGCGGTAGCCCACGGCGATGACCGGGGCGAGCAGGGCGCCCGGCTCGGTCTCTTGGGGATTCCAGCGCACCACCAGACGCCGCGTGGTCATGTTGACCCGCGCCCAGGTGACGCCCTTCTGCTTGTTCAGCAGGGATTCGATCAGCCAGATGCAGGCGCCGCAATGCAGCCCCTCGATCATCAGGTGCAGGCTGGCCTCGCCCTTGTCGTCGGTGATCACATGGGCGGAAAAGTCGTGATAGCGGTCGGCGTCGTCGTCGGGGCGCAGCGGCCGCGCCGCCGGATCGGTGGTCCGGCGGGCGTAGTACTGTTCGAGACCCAGCCCCTCGACCAGATGGAAGGCCCCCTCGCAGCCGCGGCAGCAGAACGATCCGGCCAGATCGGCCGGCATCGGTCCCCCGCAATGGCGGCAGAGCGCAGCTTCGGTCACGGCACCACGATGCGGCGGAGAACCGAATAGGGCTGGTCCTTGGCCGAGGCCAGCACCGTCATGTCCCATACGCCGGCCAGCGGCAGTTCCTGCATGGTGGCGTAGGCGCCGGGGCCGACGGAGGCGAGAGCGACCTCGCGGTCATGGCCCTTGGCGGTGGGGCGGACGAAAAGAGCCTTCACCTGCATGCCGTCCACCGGCTTGCCGGCGGCATCCTTGTAGGTGATGGTGACATGGGCGCCGTGATTGGCGGCGGGCTCGACCTGCAGGTCCACCGACCAGTTCAGCGCTTCCTGCTGGCGTGCCGCCTCCAGGGTCTGGTTGAAGGCCAGACCCTTCTCGTAGGGGCGCTCGGTGGAGATGCCCGAGAAGGTGGAATTGGCGAAATACGCCATGGTCAGATTCACCGCCAGCACCACCATGAAGCCGCCGACGAAGATGTAGGGATACCACCAGCCGGGTTTGCGCTGTTGGGTCATGTCCATATTACCTCTCCGGTGCGGCGAACAGGGATTCGAGACGGTTGCTTCCGCCCTTGGCCGTCTCGCGCAGGGTAAAATACAGCGGCGTGCGCTTGCCCTGCAACTTGTCGGCGGGAGCGGTGACGAAGATGTTGTAGGTACCCACCGCGTCGGGCTCGACCCGCAGCATGGCCTTGGCGCCGGTGGCCTGGCCGCCGACCACGTTGAGGCCGGCGCCGTCGATGCCCGACACCGTCAGCTCGAACTCGCGGTCCTCGCGCACCATGTTGAGAATCTTGACGGTATAGCCGTTGCGGATGGAGCCGTCGGACAACTGGACGAACAGCGGCGAGCGCTCGTGCTGCACGGCGATGTCGAAGCTCTTGCGCGACGACAGGCCGAAGATCATCAGGGCGCTCACCGCGGTGATGATCGCCACGTAGACGATGGTACGGGCGCGGATCAGGCGGATCTTGGTCTTCTCGCCCCGTTCGCGGGCGGCGAGGTTGGCCGAGGAATCCCAGGTGATCAGGCCGCGCGGCAACTGGTACTTGTCCATCATGGTGTTGCAGGCGTCGATGCACAGCGCGCAGCCGATGCAGCCCATCTGCATGCCGTCGCGGATGTCGATGCCGGTGGGACACGAGGTGACGCACATCTTGCAGTCGATGCAGTGGCCGCGATTCTCGAAGGTCTCGCTCTTGCGGATGGGCTTCCTGGGTTCGCCGCGCCATTCCTCGTAGGTGATGATCAGCGAGTGCTCGTCGAACATGGCCGACTGGAAGCGCGAATAGGGGCACATGTACAGGCAGACCTGCTCGCGGGCATAGCCGGCCAGCAGGAAGCAGCAGCCGCCCACCACGGCGATGGTGCCGTAGACGGCGGTATCCTCGCGGCCGGTGAAGATGTCCCGCAGCATGGTCGGCGCGTCGCCGAAATACAGCGTGAAGCCGATGCCGCACGAGGCGGCGATGACCAGCCAGACGGCGTTGACGATGGCCTTCTTGACCAGCTTGTCGCCGTTCCACTTGGCACGGTCGAGCGCCATGCGCTTGGAGCGGTCGCCCACCACCAGCCGTTCCACGAACATGAACAGGTCGGTGTAGACGGTCTGGAAGCAGAAGAAGCCGCACCAGATGCGGCCGGCCAGCGAGCTCATGAAGAACAGGGCGATGGCCGCCAGGAACAGCAGGCCGGTGATGTAGTAGACCTCCTGCGGCCAGATCTCCAGGAAGAAGAAATAGCCGCGCCGCCCGGTCATGTCGGCCAGGATGGCCTGGCTGGGGGCGTCGGGGCCGCGATCCCAGCGCAGGAAGGGAGCGATGTGGTAGATCGCCAGCAAGACGATCATGGCCGCCCACTTCCAATTGCGGAAGGTACCCTTCACCGTGCGCGGGTGAATCATGACGGTCTCGGCATAGAGCGGACCGTCGCCGTCACCGGCGGGCTTCTTCAGGGTCGGATCGATCTTCGGGGTGGCCATGGATGCGAACGCTCTGCTGCGGAAGGGGCCAAAAGACATGGCGGGGGGTCGTACGTCGCGACCCGTCCCCGCCATCCCGGATGTGATACCCCATAATCAAAGAATCAAGAATGCTTGTTTTGTCGCCCCCGCCCCGCACCGCCAAGGGGGTGCCGGACCGGGGCCAGATATGCCGATGGGGTGCGCTCCCGTCGCCGGGAACGCACCCCACCGGGTCCCCCCATTACACTCTTACTTGCCGCCGCCCAGGTTGTGGACGTAGACGGCCAGCATCTTGACGGTGCTCGCGTCCAGGCGCTCGGACCAGGCCGGCATGGAGCCGTGCTTGGGCTTGGTCACCTGGGCCACGATGGCGTCCTTGGTACCCTTGTACAGCCAGATCTGGTTGTTCAGGGCAGGAGCGCCGAGGTCCTTGTTGCCCGTGCCGTCTTCGGCATGGCAGGCGGCGCAGTTCTCGGCATAGACGGTCTCGCCCGCCGAACCCTTGGCCGGAGCCTTGGAGGCCAGGGAGAGGACGTAGTCGGCCACCGCGGTGATCTGCTCGGGCTTGAGCAGGCCGTCGGCACCGAACTTCGGCATCTCGCTGGCGCGCGAGTTGGCGTTGGTGTTGCGGACACCGAACTTGATGGTCTGCTCGATGTCGGCCAGCGTGCCGCCCCACAGCCATTCGTCGTCGGCCAGGCTGGGATAGCCGAAGGCGCCGACGCCGCCCACGCCGTGGCAGGCACCGCAGTTCTCGTTGAACGCGATCTTGCCGCCGGCCATGGCATAGCGCAGCAGGTCCTTGTCCTTCTCGATGGCGGCCACGTCGGACGCCTCGATCTTGGACAGCCAGGCCGAACGGGCCTTCTTCTGGGCGGCCAGCTCGTTCTCCAGCTCACCGCGGGACGAATAGCCGAACGTGCCCTTGGTGTAGCCGTTGACCAGCGGCCACGCCGGGTACGCGACCCAGTAGCCGATGGCCCACAGGACGGTGGCCCAGAAGACGTAGACCCACCACTTCGGCAGAGGAGTATTCAGCTCCTTGATGCCGTCCCACTCGTGACCGGTAGTGTTCTGACCGGACACCGAGTCCTTTTCAATGGTCGCCATTGTTAGCGCTCCTCATTGTCGTCCCTCAGCGGGATGTTTCCGTACTCTTCCAGCCGCTTCTTGTTTTTCGGCCGGTAGGCATAGAAAACGACCCCGGTGAAGATCATGATCACCCACAAGACCCAGAAGGGCCGGAGTACATTGTCGACGAATGCGACGAACAAACTCCGTACTCCTCTAGCGGCGGATTGCCTCGGGCTTCACGGTCGAGAAATCGACCATGGTTCCCAGCACCTGCAGATAGGCGACCAGGGCATCCATTTCGGTGACCTTGTCCTTGCCGGACGCCGAGCCGATATGGGCCTTGGGATAGCTGGCGGCGATGGCCGGCTTGGCGGCCGGATCACCGAACACCTGCTCTTCCAGGTCCTTGGCGGCATTGGCGATCTGCGCGTCCGTATAGGGCACGCCGACAACCCGCAGCGCCTTCATGTTCGCCGCGACGTCGGAGTAGTCCAGGGGACGCAGGAGGTGCTTGTAGCCCGGCATGATCGATCCGGGGACCACGTCACGCGGGTTGACGAGGTGGCGGACCTGCCAATCGTCGGTGTACTTGCCACCCACGCGGGCCAGGTCGGGACCAGTACGCTTCGAGCCCCACTGGAAGGGGTGATCGTACTTGGACTCGGCCGCGAGGCTGTAGTGGCCATAGCGTTCGACCTCGTCCTTGAACGGACGGATCATCTGGCTGTGGCAGTTGTAGCAGCCTTCGCGGATGTAGATGTCACGGCCCTTCTGCTCCAGCGGAGAATAGGGACGGACGCCATCCACCTTCTCGATCGTCGATTCGATCGAGAACAGCGGAACGACTTCGACCAGACCACCGACGACGATCGTGAGAAGGATGCCGACGGCCAGGAAGAAGATGTTGGTTTCGAGCTTTGCGTGATGCTTGAACATGGGTCGGGTCTCCTCAGCGCGCCGCGTTGGTGGCGGAGGCCAAAGCCTCGTCGGCGACGTCGCCCTTGATGGTCTTGATGACGTTGTAGACCATCACCAGCGAACCGCAGACGAAGAGGAAGCCGCCCAGAGCACGGATCATGTAGTACGGACGCATGGCCTCGACAGTCTCGATGAACGAGTACTGCAGGAAACCAAGGCTGTCATACGCGCGCCACATGAGGCCCTGCATGATGCCCGAAATCCACATGGCAGTGATGTAGAAGACGATACCCACGGTAGCGACCCAGAAATGGACGCCGACCAGCTTCAGCGAATACATCTCCTTGCGGCCCCACAGCTTGGGAACAAGGTAGTACAGAGCGCCGAAGGACACGAAGGCCACCCAGCCCAGCGCACCGGAGTGCACGTGGCCGATACCCCAGTCGGTGTAGTGCGACAGCGAGTTCACCGCCTTGATCGACATCATCGGACCTTCGAAGGTCGACATGCCGTAGAACGCCACCGACGAGACCAGGAAGCGCATGACCGGATCGGTCCGGAGCTTGTCCCAGGCACCCGACAGCGTCATCAGGCCGTTGATCATGCCGCCCCACGACGGCATCCACAGCATCACCGAGAAGGTCATGCCCAGGGTCTGCGCCCAATCGGGCAGGGCGGTGTAGTGCAGGTGGTGCGGACCGGCCCAGATGTACAGGAAGATCAGCGCCCAGAAGTGCACGATCGACAGACGGTAGGAGTACACCGGACGCTCGGCCCGCTTCGGCACGAAGTAGTACATGATGCCGAGGAAGCCGGCGGTCAGGAAGAAGCCCACCGCGTTGTGGCCGTACCACCACTGGGTCATGGCGTTCTGCACGCCGCCGAACACGTTGTAGCTCTTCATCCAGCTACCGCCGAAGATGGCGGCGGGAATCGCGATGTTGTTGCCCAGGTGGAGCATCGCGATGGTCAGGATCATGGCGAAGAAGAACCAGTTGGCCACATAGATGTGGGGTTCCTTGCGCTTCATGATGGTGCCGGCGAAGGCGATCAGGTAGGCCACCCAGATGACGGTGAGCCACAGATCGATCCACCATTCCGGCTCCGCGTATTCCTGGCCCTGGCTGAAGCCCAGGACATAGGACAGCGCGGCGACGACGATCAGCGCCTGGAAGTTCCAGAAGATGAAGCCGCCGAGACCCGAACCGCCGAACAGGCTGGCACGGCTGGTACGCTGCACGATGTACAGCGAAGTGGAGAAAAGAACGTTGCCGCCGAACGCGAAGATCACCGCGGAGGTGTGAACGGGACGCAGGCGCCCGAACGAAGTCCACTCGAGATCGAGGTTCAGAACGGGAAAGGCCAACTGCAGGGCGATGAAGTCGCCCGCCAGGAAGCCCACGACGCCCCAGAAAATCGCGGCGAGCGTGAACTTCTTGATCACGTCTTCGCAATAGGGCGTGGCTTCGGTGTTGATGCTCATGCCGAACTCCTGTTTCGACCGGAAAAGGGTCCACCTGAAGCATCCGGCCGGTTCCATGGCGACACCATGCCCCCGGGGCCGATGGCGGCCGGGTGGTTCTTTGCTTCAAGTGTGGGCACTATGCCGACGGACGGGGTGGCCGCCATTGATATATATCAAAGTATGACGATTTTCAGGCATCACAGGCACTTGGCGCAGATATTTAGGCAAGTGTAGAGTGCCGGCCATGACACAGATTCATGAAGACGTCCCCGCCGCCCGCCCCGTGATCCGCCTGGCCAAGGGGCGCTCCAAGCGCCTGCGGGCCGGTCACCCCTGGGTATTTTCCAACGAGATCGAGATGGGCGCCGACGCCAAGGCGCTGCCGCCGGGTTCCCTGGTCACCCTGATGGATGCCGGCGACGAGCGCCTGGGCGTCGCCACCTTCAACCCCCATTCCCTGATCGCCGCCCGCGTGCTGTCGCGCCGTGCCGCCGACACGGTGGACGCCGACTTCCTGGCCGAGCGGCTGCGCGCGGCCCTGGCCTTGCGCGACACGCTGTTTCCCACCGCCCATTACCGGCTGATCCATTCCGAGGCCGACCGGCTGCCCGGCCTGATCGTCGACCGTTATGGTGACGTGCTGGCGGTGCAGACCAATACCGCCGGCATGGAGCGCCTGCTGCCGGTTCTGCTCGAGGCCTTGAAGGTCGTTCTCGACCCGCGCGCCGTGGTGCTGGTCAACGACAGCCCGGTGCGCAAGCTGGAAGGCCTCGAGCAGCATCACGAGGTGGCCTTCGGTTCGCTGGACGGGCCGGTGGAATTGGTGGAGAACGGCTGCTGCTTCGTCGCCGACCTCACCGGCGGCCAGAAGACCGGCTGGTTCTTCGACCAGCGCGACAACCGGGCCTTCGTCGCCCGGCTGGCCAAGGGTCGCCGCGTGCTGGACGTCTATACCTATGCCGGCGGCTTCGCGGTGCAGGCGGCCATGGCCGGCGCGGTGGAAACCGTCGCCGTGGACCGCTCCGAGCATTCCCTGGCCCTGGCGGATCAGGCGGCGCGGCTGAACGGCGTCGAGGTGCGCACGGTACGGGCCGAGGCCTTCGCCGAGATGGAGCGTCTGGCCCTGGCCGGCGAGCGCTTCGGCGTGGTGGTGGCCGACCCGCCGGCCTTCGTCAAGTCGCGCAAGGACCTGGGCGCCGGGGCCAAGGGCTACCGCAAGATGGCCCGTCTGGCCGCCGCCCTGGTGGAGCCGGGCGGCTTCCTGCTGTGCGCGTCGTGCTCCCACCACATGCCGGTCGAGACCTTCGCCGAGGAAATCGGCCACGGCCTGCATCTGGCCGGCCGCTCGGGCCGCATCCTCAGGAGTGCCGGTGCCGCCCCCGATCATCCGGTCCATCCCTGGCTGCCGGAAAGCGCCTATCTCAAGGCTCAGGTTTTCCAGCTCGATTGAATTCCAGCGACCCAAAGCAAATATCCCGACAGACCCAACCTTTAGGCATGCAGTAATCGTATCAATCGAAATCATGACCCCAAGGGGGGGCGAAGGGGGCTCTGCTCAAGAACGGTGCAGCAGAGTTACCTCCAAACGGTTGTCAAATACATATGCTTTGAATCCGGGTTTGTGTGCCTTGGGCTAACTTGTTGGTTTTTCCATTATTTCGGGCGATCTTTCCCTCTTGCGTTTGTAAAATTACTAGAGCAAGTATTGGGCGCTTCATGGGTCAGAGGGAAACATGCCGCGCAGAAAGGCAAATCGGGGCCGTACACCGGCCGGGGCGCCCAATCCGATCGATGTCCATGTCGGTTCACGCATGCGCTTGCGCCGGACGTTACTCGGGCTCAGCCAGGAAAAGCTTGGCGAGATGATTGGGCTTACCTTCCAACAGGTACAGAAATACGAACGTGGTGCCAATCGAGTCAGTTGCTCGCGACTGTTCGATTTGTCCCGCTCGCTCGAAGTACCAATTTCATACTTCTTTGACGACATGCCCGACGAGGTGAAGGGCCTGTCGCCGGTGCAGATGGTACGCGAACCCCCCAAGGAGGAACCGCCGGCCGCCGAGGCCGACCCCCGCCTGCGTCGCGAGACTCTGGAATTGGTGCGTAATTACTACAGCATCATCGATCCCGACGTGCGTCGCCGGATTTATGATCTGGCCAAGGCTCTGTCCGACCGCGGCGGCGCCGAGGAATAGGCCCGTCGGGCCGTTGAACCAAGTCATCCGTGTCATCCCGAGCAGAAGCGAGGGATCTCACTCCCGACGGTTCTCGGGATGACCGATCAGAGCAAAGTCCGGAAATATAAGCCTCAGCCGCCGCCCGCCGGGTCCCGGATGGGCAGCGGATAGGTTGCCCGGGGCGGCAGGCGGTGAATCAGCACCGCCACCGCCACCAGGGTGACGGCTCCGGCCAGGACCGGCAGGAACAGAAAGCCCCAGCCGGGATGCGTCATCATCACCACCAGCGGGTCGGCACCCGCCGGCGGGTGGGTTAGGCGCAACCCGGCCAGCACCACCATCACCACCGCCACCGACAGGACCATGCTGATCCAGCCGCCCGGCAGGAAATGGTCGAACAGCAACCCGATGAAGGTGGCGACCATGTGGCTGCCGATCACGCTGGACGGCTGCGACAGGGGCGAATCCGGCATGCCGAACACCAGCACCGCCGAAGCCCCCAGGGGTGCCGCCAGCATGGGTGCCCCGCCCACCTGATCCAGCATCGCCACCGTACTGAGCGCCAGGACGACGCCTAATCCGGCCTTGGTCCAGGACGGCAGGCACTGGCGCGACTGGTGGCGATGGATGAAACGACGGGGCATGAATCCTCCTGTTGGCGGCCTCGCTAAAGCGGGGGATAAATACATCTTTATGCCCGAGCCTATCCATGATGAGGGTCAAGGGTGGTGTCGATTCCTTGGCATTGAGAGAGAACAACGATGCTCGAGCGCCTGTTTCACTTATCCGGGCACCGAACCAACCTGCGGACGGAGGTGCTGGCCGGGGTCACCACCTTCCTGACCATGGCCTATATCATCTTCGTCAATCCGGCCATGCTGGCCCAGGCGGGCATGGACAAGGGCGCGGTGTTCGTCGCCACCTGTCTGGCGGCGGCGGTGGGCAGCGCCGCCATGGGCCTGCTGGCCAATTATCCCATCGCCCTGGCGCCGGGCATGGGGCTCAACGCCTATTTCACCTATGGGGTGGTGATCGGCATGGGCGTGCCGTGGCCGGTGGCGCTGGGGGCGGTGTTCGTCTCGGGGGTGCTGTTCCTGGTCCTGGCGGTGACCAGGGTGCGCGAAGCCATCATCAACGCCGTGCCGCAATCGCTGAAGCTGTCCATCTCGGCCGGCATCGGCCTGTTCCTCGGCCTGATCAGTTTCGAGAACGCCGGGCTGATCGAGGGCCACAAGGCCACCCTGATCACGCTGGGCCACCTCAACCGGCCCGAACCGCTGCTGGCGGCGGCCGGCTTCGTGGCGATGGTCGGGCTGGAGGCCCGGCGGGTGCCGGGCGCGATCCTGATCGCCATCCTGGGAACCGCGGCGGCCGGTATGCTGCTCTGCATCACCCCGTTCGGCGGCATCGCCGCCTGGCCGCCGTCCATCGCCCCCACCTTCCTCAAGATGGACGTGGCCGGCGCCCTGAACCTGGGGCTGGTGACCATCGTCTTCGCCCTGCTGTTCGTCGACCTGTTCGACAATGCCGGCACGCTGATCGGTCTGGCCCACCGGGCCGGCATGCTGGATGAGCGGGGCAGGCTGCCGCGCCTGGGCCGCGCCCTGATCGCCGATTCCCTGGCCGCTATGGCCGGTGGGGCGCTGGGGACCTCGACCACCACCAGCTATATCGAGAGCGCATCCGGCATCAATGCCGGCGGGCGGACCGGGCTGACGGCGGTGGTCACCGGGCTGTGCTTCGTGGCGGCGCTGTTCCTGGCGCCCCTGGCCGCCGCCATTCCCGCCTACGCCACCGCGCCGGCCCTGCTGTTCGTCGCCTGCCTGATGGCCCGCTCCCTGGCCGAAATCGCCTGGGACGACGTGACCGAGGCGGTACCGGCCGTGGTGACGGCCCTGGCCATGCCCTTCACCTTCTCCATCGCCCACGGCATCAGTTTCGGCTTCATCACCTATGCGGCGGTCAAGCTGCTGGGCGGCAAGGCGCATCAGGTCAGCCCGACGGTCTGGCTGCTGGCCGGGGCCTTCGTCTTGAAATTCGTGTTGCTGGGAAGTGGGTAGGCGGGCCTCAGCCCGCCTTGATCAGCGTTCCCACGCCGTGGGGGGTGAACAGCTCCAGCAGCACCGCGTGGGGGACGCGGCCGTCCAGGATGACGGCGGCGTCGACGCCCTTTTCCACGGCATCCAGGCACGTTTCCACCTTGGGGATCATGCCGCCCGAGATGGTGCCGTCGGCGATGTAGGCCTTGGCCTGGGCGGCGGTCATCTCGGGGATCAGGTTGCAGGACTTGTCCAGCACGCCGGCCACGTCGGTCAGCATCAGCAGGCGCCGGGAATTGGTGGCGGCGGCGATGGCGCCGGCGGCGGTGTCGGCGTTGATGTTGTAGGTCTCGCCGGCCGGGCCCATGCCCACCGGGGCGACCACCGGAATCACGTCGGATTCGCGGAAGACCTCCAGCACGTGCGGGGTGATCTCGGCCGGCTCGCCGACGAAGCCCAGGTCCAGCACCCGCTCGATGTTGGAATCCGGGTCCTTGACGGTGCGGCGCAGCTTGCGGGCGCGGATCAGGTGGCCGTCCTTGCCCGACAGGCCCACGGCGAAGCCGCCGGCCTCGTTGATGGCCGAGACGATCTGCTTGTTGATCTTGCCGGCCAGGATCATCTCCACCACCTCGACGGTGGCCTCGTCGGTGAAGCGCAGGCCGTCGACGCGGGGCGTGGTGATGTCGAGGCGCTTCAGCATGGCGTCGATCTGCGGCCCGCCGCCGTGCACCACCACCGGGTTGATGCCCACCTGCTTCAGGAGCACCACGTCGCGGGCGAACAGCCGGGCCAGGTCATCGGATTCCATGGCGTGGCCGCCGAACTTGATGACCAGCGTCTCGTCGCTGAACTGGCGCATGAAGGGCAGCGCCTCGGACAGGGTCTTGGCGCGGTCCAGCCAGGCCTTGCGGTCATGCATGATGTCGGCGGTGTTGTCGGTGCTCATGTCGGACGTTCCTCAGGCGAGAGAGGCCAGCTCGGCGCGCAGCTCGGGGATACCGGTCCCTTTTTCCGAACTGGTGACGATCAGGGTGGGATGGGCGGCGACGCGGGACTTGATTTCCTCCAGCGTGCGGGCCTGGACGGCGTCGAGCTCGGACGCCTTCAGCTTGTCGGCCTTGGTCAGCACCACCTGGTAGACCACGGCGGCCTTGTCCAGCATCTTCATCATGTCGCGGTCGCTGTCCTTGAGCCCGTGGCGGGAATCCACCAGGACGATGGTCCGGCGCAGCACCGAGCGGCCCTTGAGGAAGCCGTTGACCAGCCGGGTCCACTTTTCCACCACCCCCTTGGGGGCCTGGGCGAAGCCGTAACCCGGCATGTCCACCAGCACCAGCCTGCCGCCCAGATTGAAGAAGTTCAGCTCCTGGGTGCGGCCCGGTGTGTTCGAGGTGCGCGCCAGGGTGTTGCGCCCGGTCAGCGCGTTGATCAGGCTGGACTTGCCCACGTTGGAGCGCCCGGCGAAGGCCACCTCGGTCAGGGTGGCGGCCGGCAGGTGGTCCAGGCCGGATGCGCCCTGCATGAAGATGCATTCGCGCGCGAACAGCAAGCGGCCAGCCTCAAGGAGGCTGGCCTTCTCGTCATCGCCGCTGTTGGAGGACTCGCTCAGGGCTATTTCTCCTCGGCGCGCTTCATGATCACCCACTGCTGCAAGATGGACAGCGAGTTGCTCCACGCCCAGTAGATCACCAGACCCGAGGCGAAATTGGCCAGCAGGAAGGTGAAGATGATGGGCAGGAATTGCATCATCTTGGCCTGCACCGGGTCGGTGGGCTGCGGGTTGAGCTTCTGCTGCAGGAACATGGTGACGCCCATGATCAGCGGCCAGACGCCCAGGTGCATGAAGTGGGGCGGGGTCCAGGGGATCAGGCCCAGCAGGGTGAAGATGTTGGTGGGGTCCTGGGCCGACAGGTCGCTGATCCAGCCGTAGAACGGCGCGTGCCGCATCTCGATGGTGACGAACAGCACCTTGTACAGCGCGAAGAACACCGGAATCTGCACCATGATGGGCAGGCAGCCCGAGACCGGATTGACCTTCTCGGTCTTGTACAGCGCCATCATTTCCTGCTGCAGGCGCATCTTGTCGTCGGCGTAGCGGGCCTGCAGTTCCTGCACGCGGGGCTGCAGCTTCTTCATCTTGCCCATGGCCACATAGGACTTGTTGGCCAGCGGGAACATGGCGAGCTTGAGGACCACGGTCAGCGCCAGGATGGCGAGGCCCATGTTGCCCAGCGCGCTGTGCAGCATCTGCAGCAGGTAGAAGAACGGCTTGGTCAGGAAGTAGAACCAGCCGAAATCGATGGCCAGATCGAAGCGGTCGATACCCAGCTTGTCGGCATAGCCGTCCAGCAGGCTGACCTGCTTGGCGCCGGTGAACAGGTGGAAGCCGGCTTCGTCGGACTTGCCCGGCTCGACCATGCGGGCGGGGGCCAGATAGTCCACCTGATAGCGGTCGGCGTTGCCTAAGCGCTGATGCACGAAGCGGCCGGTGATCTCGGTCTTGGCCGGCGGCACCAGGGCGGTCAGCCAGTACTTGTCGGTGATGCCCGCCCAGCCGCCGGTGGTCTTGTGCCGGGCCGAGCCTTCCTTCTTGAGGTCGTCGTACTTTATTTCCTTCAAGGTGCCGTCGAACACGCCGAGCGGGCCTTCGTGAAGGATGTACATGCCGGCCACATGCGGGGTGCCGGTACGGGCCAGCAGGGCGTAGGGATGCAGGCTCGCGGCCTTGGTGCCGTAGTTCTCCACCCGCTGGGCGACGCCGAACATGTAGTTCTCGTCCACGGTGTAGGTGCGGACGAAGCGCAGGCCCTCGCCGTTGTCCCAGGTCAGCACCAGGGGAGCCGCCGGGGTCAGCGGGCCGTCGCCCTGGGCCTGCCACACGGAATCGGGACCGGGGACCTTGACGCCGGCGTCGGTGGCGACCCAGCCGAACTCGGCCCAGTAGGGCTCGGGCGATTCGGCCGGCGACAGCAGGTCGATCTCGGCCGAATCGGCGGCCGGGGTCTCGCGGTACTTGACCAGGGTGATGTCGTCGATGCGGGCTCCGGTCAGCGCGATGGAGCCGTGCATGGAGGGCGTCTTGATGGCGATGCGGCGGCTCTTGCCCAGGGCGTCGTTGCGGGACGCTCCGGTCTGGGCCGCGGCGGCGGCGGGGGTGCCGGGCACCTGGGCCGGGCTGGACGCCGTCGCGGGCGTCGGCGCGGTGGCCGGAGTCGCCGGCTTGCCGTCGGCGGTCTGGTGCTGGGCAACGGGCTCGGCCGGCTTGCTCGGGAAGAAGTACTGCCAGCCGATCAGGATGGCGACCGAAATGGCGATGGCGACGAAGAGATTGCGCTGGTCGTTCATGTCATCCTATTCCGGCAGTCGCGACGGACGGAGGTGTCCGCCGTGGTCGGTATATTGGCAGGGGGAACGGGGTCGTAGCCCCCATCGTTCCAGGGGTGGCAGCGGCAGATACGCTTGACGCCGAGCCAGGAGCCGCCCACCGGGCCGTGCTCCTCGATGGCTTGCATGGCATAGGCGGAGCACGACGGCGTGAACCGACAGCTGGCCGGCAGCACCGGGCTCAGCAGCAGCTGGTACAGGCGGATCAGGCCGCGCATCAGCAGGCTGGCGAGATTCCTGGGGCCGATGGGGTTCATGCCTCTCCTGGTCGTTACCGGCGCACCGGTGAACCGGTACGCCGTATTGCCCTCAAACGCCGGGCGCTTCGCTTGGCTTTCGCGGCATAAGTCGCGACGGGCCTTGCCCTTGCCGCCTCACCACAGAACTGAAGCCTGTCAGTTCTGTGGTGAGGCGGTATCGGGCGCCTCGGCAGCATGCGTCCTTTGCAGCGCGCCGACACGTTTTAACGCCGCCAGCAAATCCTGCAAGAGAAGAGAATATGGCCGCTCCAGCGTCTCCTTGCGTCCGATCACCACGTAATCGACGCCCGCGCTGGCGTGGGCCGGAAAAATCGCGGCCACCGCTTCCTTGAGCCGGCGTCTGGCCCGGTTGCGGCATACCGAATTGCCTACCTTCTTGGAAACGGTGAAGCCGACCCTCAGCGAGTCGGCTTGCAATTCCGTTCCGGGAGCGGGCGCGGCCTGAAGAATCAGACCCGGCGCCGCCCACTTTCGCCTCAGGGCCGCGACACGCAGGAAATCGGCCCTTTTCTTAAGCCGATCAAGCCGCGCGGCCATGGGAACTTAAGCGGACAGCTTCTTGCGACCCTGGCGGCGGCGGTTGGCGATGACCTTGCGGCCACCGACGGTGGCCATACGAGCGCGGAAGCCGTGGCGGCGGGCGCGGACGAGCTTGCTCGGCTGATAGGTACGCTTCACGGGAGGTACTCCAAACTGAACGGACTTGAAAATGAGCGGACGTGTATAAGCCGGGCGAACCTAAGAGTCAATGCGCGGAGTGCACGGCTTTCAGAACCCGTTCCGACCGGCTACACTGGGGCGATTTCCAAGAGGAGCCGCCATGGCCTGGGACCCCGCCATCTATTCCGCCTTCGCCCAGCCGCGGCTGCGTCCGGCCCTCGACCTGATGGCCCGTGTCGAGCCGGCCGATTGCCGGCGGGTGGTGGATTTGGGCTGCGGCACCGGCAACGTCACCCGCATCCTCAAGGAGCGGTGGCCCGACGCCGACGTGGTCGGCATCGATTCCTCGCCCGAGATGCTGGTGACCGCCCGCGATCATGGCGGCCCGGTGCGCTATCTTCAGGGCGACGCCGGCACCTGGGCGGAAAACGGCGGCGAGGTGGACATCCTGTTCTCCAATGCGGCGCTGCACTGGCTGGGTGACCACCAGATTCTGTTTCCCCGGCTGATGGAGCGCGTCGCTCCGGGCGGCGTGCTGGCGGTGCAGATGCCCCACAACCACTATGCCGCCTCCCACACCATCATGGCCGAGGCCGCCGCCGCCGGGCCATGGTCCGAGGTACTCTCCCCCCTGGCGGCCCGCTTCCCGGTGGGCGAGCCCTCCTTCTATTACGATATGCTGGCCCGGCACTCCTCCCAGATCGATATCTGGGAGACCGAGTACCTGCACGTGCTGGAGGGCGACAACCCGGTGGTCACCTGGACCAAGGGCACGGCGCTGCGCCCGCTGATGGATGCCGTCGAGGGGGCATGGGCGCTGGGCTTCCTGGCTGAATACGCCAAGCGCATCCAGGCGGCCTATCCGCCGCGTTCCGACGGCAAGACCCTGTTCCCCTTCCGCCGCCTGTTCATGGTGGCGCGCAAGGCCTAGGGCGCCAGATAGCCCCGCCGCACCGCCTCGTCCACCAGGGCGCGGGCATAGGCGCCCAGGCGTTTCGAGCCGGCCTCGATACGGGGTGTCAGCTTGTCCACCTTGGCCCGGGTGACGCCGTGTGGCTTCCAGGTGGCGCCCCCGGTCTCGAAATTGTGTAAAAGCGGCTGCAGGCGGTCCAGGGCGTCGGCGAAGCGGGCGTCGGCCGTCTCCCGCGCCTCGTATTCCTGCCACAGGGCGGCGTACTCGCCGGCCTGGTCGGCGGGCAGCAGGCCGAACAGGCGGGCCGCCGCCTTCTTTTCGCGCTCCTCCTTGTCCTCGTGTCCGGCCTCGTCGTGGATGAAGGTGTCGCCGGCGTCGATTTCGACGATGTCGTGGATCAGCAGCATGCGGGCCACCCGGCCGATATCCACCGGCCGGTCGGCGTATTCGGCCAGCAGGAAGGCCATGGTGGCGATGTGCCAGGAATGCTCGGCATCGTTCTCGCGCCGCGACGAATCCACCAGCAGGGTCTGGCGCAGCACGGTCTTCAGCTTGTCGATCTCGACGATGAAGGCGATCTGGGCGGCAAGACGGGGATCGGGGAAGGGGATCATGGGCCACTCCGGGGCAGTTCGAAATTGCGCAACGCCGGAAAGCGCCACGCCCACAGACCCGCCACCACCAGACAGCCCACGCCACCCGCCACCACCGCCGGGACGGTGCCCAGCAAGGCGGCGGCCACGCCGGATTCGAACTCGCCCAGCTCGTTGGAGGCGGTGATGAACACCAGGTTGACGGCGCTGACCCGGCCACGCATGTCGTCGGGGGTGCTGATCTGCACCAGGGTCTGGCGCAGTACCACGCTGACCATGTCGGCGGCGCCCAGCACCGCCAGCGCGGCCAGCGACAAAGGGAAGCTGGTGGACAGGCCGAATACCACGGTGCCCAGGCCGAACACCGCCACGGCGGCCAGCAGCTTGTGGCCGGCATGGCGCTCGGGCGGACGGTGGGCCAGCAGGGCGGCGGACAGGGCGGCTCCCACCGCCGGGGCGCTGCGCAGCAGACCCAGGCCCAGCGGCCCGGTCATCAGGATGTCGCGGGCATAGATGGGCAACAGGGCGGTGGCGCCGCCCAGCAGCACGGCGAACAGATCCAGCGAGATGGAGCCCAGAATCTCGGGCCGGCTTCTGACGAAGCGGATGCCGTCCAGGATATGGCCCCGGTCACTGCCGCCGGTGGGCGGCATGGGGCGCAACAGGAAGACGGCGGCGCAGGCGGCGGCCAGCAGTACCGCCGAGGTGCCGAACACCACCGCCGGGCCGAGGGCGTAGAGCAGGCCGCCCAGGGCCGGGCCGGCGATCACGCTCACCTGCCAGACCGTCGAGTTGAGCGCCACGGCGCGGCTGAGCAGGTGGCGGTCGACCAGCATGGCGGTCATGGACTGGCCGGCCGGCGCCCAGAAGGCCCGTACGGCGCCCATCACCGCCATCACCGCGAAGATGGCGTGCAGGCCGGGATTGCCCGATAGGGTCAGCAGCAGCAGCCCGCCCATGGCCAGGGTGGTCAGGCCGGTGGCCCCCATCAGGATCAGCCGGCGGTCGGCGCGGTCGGCCAGATGGCCGCCGGGCAGGGTCAGGATCAGGGCGGGGACGAACTGAGCCAGCCCGACCAGCCCCAGTTGCAGCGGATCGCCCGAGATGTCGTAGACCAGCCAGCCCACCGCCACCGTGGCGATCTGCTGGGCCAGGGACGACAGCAGCCGCGCCAGCAGGAACAGCCGGAAGCCGCGCAACGCCAGGACGTCGCGTGCCGTGCCCGTCATCGCGGGACCTGATGATGTGCAAAGGGAACGGCTGGCGACATGGGATGACCTTATTCAGCGGAACGAAAGGAGTCTACTTACCCTTGCCAACCGGGCGCAACCGGTGTAAACGACCCGCTTCCGCGTGGCACCCCTGGAGGCCGCGCTCATATACGTTTGTCAGGAGAGTTGAATGTCCGAAGCAATCGCCATCGCCGCCGAGCTGCGCGACGGAAGCGGAAAGGGGGCCGCCCGTGCCACTCGTCGTGCCGGTAAGGTTCCCGGTGTCATCTATGGTGACAAGAAGGCCGCCATCTGCATTCAGATGGACCCCCGCGTCGTTTGGGCCCAGATCAGCAAGACCGGTTTTTTCACCCAGCTGTTCAACGTCGATCTCGGCAAGGACGGCAAGCACCTGTGCCTGGCCCGTGACGTCCAGATGCATCCGGTGACCGATCAGCCGATCCATGTGGACTTCATGCGCGTCTCGGCCGACCACGCCATCCACGTCAAGGTGCCGGTCCACTTCGCCAACGAGCTCAAGTCGCCGGGCATCAAGAAGGGCGGCGTGCTGAACGTCGAGCTGCACGAAATCGAAATCACCTGCAGCCCGAACGATATCCCGCACGAGATCGTCATCGACCTGACCGGTCTGGAAATCGGCAGCTCCGTCCATCTGTCGGACCTGAAGCTCCCGGCCGGTGCCAAGCCTTACCACGTGGCCTCCGGTGCCACCGTGGCCTCTATCGCGGCGCCCACCGTGGCCCGTGCCGAGACCACCGAGACCGAGGCTGCCGGCTAAATGCTCCTGCTGGTCGGACTGGGCAATCCCGGCTCCGACTACGCCAGGAATCGGCATAATATCGGGTTCATGGCGGCGGACGTTATCGTCCGCCGCCATTCCTTTGGGCCGTGGCGGTCCAAGTTTCAGGCCGAAATCGCCGAGGGGACCATCGGGGGCGAGAAGGTCCTGGTCCTCAAGCCCCAGACCTACATGAACCTATCCGGCCAGTCGGTGGCGGCGGCGGCGCGCTTTCTCAAGGTGCCGGTCGACGACGTCATCGTGCTGCACGACGAACTGGACATCGCGCCCGGCCGTCTCAAGGTCAAGCGGGGCGGCGGGGCGGGCGGCCATAACGGGCTGAAGAGCATCGATTCCCATCTGGGCCAGACGTACCGCCGGGTCCGCTTGGGGATAGGCCATCCCGGCGACCGCAATCTGGTGTCGGGCTATGTGCTGCACGATTTCGCCAAGGTGGACGAGGCGTGGCTGGTGCCGCTGCTCGACGCGGTGGCCGATACGTTCCCCATGCTGGTCTCGGGTGACGATGCCGGCTTCATGACCCGGGTGGCGCATCTCACCGCACCGCCCAAACCCCCGAAGGCCGCCAAGCCGGCGGCCGAAGCGGCGCCGGCCCCCACTCCGGCCCAAGTTTCCCCCCCGCCGTCCGGTGGCAGCCTCGCCGAGGCGCTGAAGGCGGTCATGAATAAATTCAAGTCCTGATCAACCGGACGCCCGGTGGTGGGCGGCTCCGCCCTCTTGGTGTTCTTGGTGTCTTGGTGGTAAACCAGCGCCAGGGCCAGTGACCGGTGCCGGCCATGTCGGCGACGCTGAATCCACCACCAAGGCACCAAGGACACCAAGATGATTGAAGCGCCCGACCATCTCGACTCCCTGGCGAAGGTGGTCGTCGACGGGGCCTTTCAGGTTCATCGGACGCTGGGGCCGGGGCTTTTGGAATCCGTGTACGAGCAGTGTCTGACACGCGAACTGGCGAAACGGGGCCTGGACGTACGGCGACAAGTGGCGGTTCCGGTAACTTATGACGGCGACGTTATCGATTCCGCCTTGAAGCTCGACCTTCTGGTCGAGGATAAGATCATTGTGGAGATCAAGGCGGTCGAGAAGATCATTCCACTCCACAAGGCGCAGCTCCTCACCTATTTGAAGCTCTCCGGCCTCCGCCTGGGTTTCCTGGTCAATTTCAACGTTCCCCTCATCCGCGACGGCATCAGCCGACTCGCCCTTTAGCAGCCACGAGGACTTTCATGGGTTTCAATTGCGGTATCGTCGGCCTGCCCAACGTGGGCAAGAGCACCCTGTTCAACGCGCTGACCTCGACGGCGGCGGCGCAGGCGGCCAACTACCCCTTCTGCACCATCGAGCCCAACGTGGGCCGCGTGGCGGTGCCCGACCCGCGCCTGGACCGGCTGGTGGTCATCGGCAAGAGCCAGAAGGAAATCCCCACCCAGTTGGAATTCGTCGACATCGCCGGTCTGGTGCGCGGCGCCTCCAAGGGCGAGGGCCTGGGCAACCAGTTCCTGGCCAACATCCGCGAGGTGGACGCCATCGTCCACGTGCTGCGCTGTTTCGAGGACGGCGACATCACCCATGTGGAGGGCTCGGTCGATCCGGTGCGTGACGCCGAGACCATCGAGACCGAGCTGATGCTGGCCGATCTCGACTCGCTCGAGCGCCGCATCGTGCCCTTGGAGAAGAAGGCCAAGAACGGCGACAAGGAGGCCAAGGCCCAGATCGACGTCATGACCCCGCTGCTGACCGCGCTGCGCGACGGCAAGCCGGGCCGCACCGTGTCCTTCGATACCGAGGAGGAGCGCCGCATCCTGCGCACGCTGGGCCTGATGACCACCAAGCCGGTGGTCTATGCCTGCAACGTGGACGAGGCCAGCGCCGCCACCGGCAACAAGTTCTCGGAAGCCGTCGCCAAGTTCGCCGCTGCCGAGGGCAACAGCTCGGTGGTGATCTCGGCCGCCATCGAGGCCGAGGTGGCCCAACTGGCGTCGGAAGAGGAGCGCAAGGAATTCCTCGAGACCCTGGGGCTCGAGGAGACCGGTCTGGCCCGCGTCATCCGCGCCGGCTACGAGCTCTTGCACCTCATCACCTTCTTCACCGTCGGCCCCAAGGAGGCCCGTGCCTGGACGCTGCAGAAGGGCTGCAAGGCGCCCCAGGCCGCCGGTGTCATCCATACCGATTTCGAACGCGGCTTCATCCGTGCCGAGACCATCGCCTATGACGACTTCATCGCCTGCAACGGCGAGGCGGGCGCCAAGGAAGCCGGCAAGATGCGCCTGGAAGGCAAGGAATACGTCGTCCAGGACGGCGATATCTTCCACTTCCTGTTCAACGTGTGATTGGGCGATGGCGGGGCGAAGACCCCGCCTTTATCCCAGGAACGCCGCCCCCGTCAGGCACAGCCCGCCCAGCAGGTGGATGGCCAGAGTGATGCGGATGGCGGCCAGCTGGCCCGAGCGGCCGCCAGCCATCAGCGGGGTGGCGGCCAGGGCGGCCAGCATGGCGAGCAGGGGCGGAACCACCGCCCAGGGCGGCAGTTGGGCCAGCCAGCCCAGCGCCAGCATCAGGGCCGAGGCCACCGCCTGTACCGAGAGATAGAGCGAGGGAGCCCCCTTGATCCCTAGGCGCACCACCAGGGTGCGCTTGCCCGCCTGTTCGTCGGCACCGAGATCGGGCACTTCGTTGACGATCAGGATGGCGGCGGTCCAGGCGCCGACGATGGCGGCGCTTAGGACCGCCTCCAGCCCCATCCCACCGCTTTGCAGCCAGAAGCAGGCCACCACCGGCAGGCCGAAGGCCAGGGCCACCGCCGCCTCGCCCAGGCCGCGCGACGCCAGACTGAGGGGGGGCAGGGAATAGGCCACGGCCAGCCCGCCGCCCACCAGTCCGAAGATCAGAACCCATTCGCCCTTGGTCAGGCTGAGGATGCCGCCCAGCGTGGCGGCGGCAAGCAGCAGGGCCACGCCCCATACCGCCATGGCCCGAAGGCCGAGCCTTCCCTCCTGGATGAAACGCGAGCCGCCGGTGAAGGGGGCGATGCGGTCCTGGTTGAGGCGGTCGGCGCCGTTCAATTCGTCGCCCACGTCGTTCAGGACGTTGGCGCCGGCATGCAGGCAGGCCATGCCCGCCGCCGCCAGCCCGAGGGCCAGGGGGTCGAGCGCATGGGCGCGGTGGACGCCCCAGGCGGTGCCCACCAGCACCGGGATCAGGGCGGCAGGCAGGAACATGGGGCGGGTGGCGAGAAACAGGGTTCGGGGCAGGCCGGGCATGATTTCAAACTGCCCCTGTCCGCCCTGCTCGGCGTTGACGCGGGTCAAGGCACCGGTCTCCCCCTGTTTCGAAGGTATGGACGGGAGTCCACCCGATTGTTCCGGCGGGCAGGAGAGGCGTAGAGTCCGGGCTTCATGATGGGCGGCGCAGTCTTTGGGGGACGCGATGCCGGACAAGATACGCAGTTTCCAGGCAATGATCCATGTCTCGCTGGGCTTCGGCGCGGCGGCGGCGGTGCTGCAGGCCGGTCAGTTGGATCTGGCCAATGGCGGCGACGCCAGATTCGTCATCGTCGTGCAACTGGCGACCATGGTCGCCCTGGCGCTCCTCACCCACCTCATCACCCGCCAGGGATGGAACTGGGCCCGCTGGGCCTGCGCCATCCTGTGGTGTGTCGGCCTGCCCTTCCTGATGCTGGCGCTGATGCTGGCCTATCGCGGCGACCCGCTCTGCGGCGGATTGCTGGGGGTCCAACTGCTGGTCCAGGGTGCCGCGGTGGCATTGCTGTTCACCGAGGACGCCGGGAACTGGTTCGAAGCCTGATGTTGTGATACCAGTGACGCATGGGGAGGAAGAGACTCCATGCGTGATCTGGTTGCCCGGGTAATGGATTCCCGCCTGTCCGACCTGCTGTCCCAATGGCGGCGGGACGGGATGGCGGAGGCTGACCCGGCCGGGCGGTTCGCCGCCCATGCCGAGCATCTGCTGATCATCGAGGCCGAGGGCGGCGCCAACCGCTATGCCCATTACGGCAAGGCCTTCGCCGCCTGCTTCGGCAACGATCTGACCGGTCAGGTGATCGACCTGTTGCCCACCGATATCCTGCCCGCCGACCGGCGCTTCATGCTGGAATTCGAGTACGGCTTCGTGCGCCGCACCGCCCGTCCCCTGTGGCGCTCCTATACCGCCCTGTTCGGCCACGATTTGCCCCAGACCTGGCAGCGGCTGGTGCTGCCCGCCGGCCACGGACGGCTGGTGGTGGGCGCCTATCCGGTGGAGGGGACCACTTCCGGAGATAGTGCCGAGGCGCTGCTGCGTCTGGTCATCGACCGGGTGCCGGTGGTGCTGGCCGAGGACGGCGGCATCGAGGACATGGCCCTGTCGCTGGGGGCGTTCTGCGATACCAGCCGGCATGCCGCCGAACTGGAGGAACTGGCCAGCCGCGATCCGCTGACCGGCATCGCCAATCGTCGCCATTTCGAGCATCTGGCCGGGCTGGAACTGGACCATGCCCGGCGCATGGGCCGTTCCTTCGCCCTCTTGGCGCTCGACATCGACCATTTCAAGCGCATCAACGATACCTGGGGCCACGCCGCCGGGGACGAGGCGCTGAAGGCCTTCACCAATGCCTGCCGTCTGGCCTTGCGCGAGTACGATATCCTCGGTCGGGTGGGCGGCGAGGAATTCGCCGTGGCGCTGCCCAATACCGGCCCCGACGGCGCCCGGGTGCTGGCCGAGCGGCTGCGCGCCGCCGTGGCGGAACTGCTGATCCGTCCGGCCAAGGGGCAGTTCTTCGACCTGACCGTCAGCGTCGGCGTCGCCCAATTGCGCGACACCGATCTGACCGTCGCCACCGTGCTGGAACGGGCAGATCAGGCGCTGTACCGCGCCAAGAATTCCGGCCGCAACCGGGTGGTGTCGGAGGGGTAGGGAAACCGTGCGAAAGGACAAGCCCTTCGCACGGTTCCTTCTTCGGCTTTACCCCAACAGTCCCCGTTCCATGACCGCCACCATGCGCCGGGCGAAGGCGGCTGGGTCGGCGGGGGGCTCGCCTTCGATGATACGGGCCTGATCGAGCAGCAGGAAGGCGGCGTCCTCGATGCCGGCATCGGTGCCGCCGGCCTTGACCCGGGCGGCGAGACCCTTGATCAGCGCGTGGCGGGGATTGACCTCCAGGATGCGGGCCCGCTCGCCCGGCGCCTGATTGTGGGCGCGCAGCATCTTTTCCAGATGCATGCTCATCTCACCCTCGGCGGCCACCAGGCAGACGGCGGATTCGGTCAGGCGCTCGGAAGCGCGCACGTCCTTGACCTTGTCGCCCAGCGCCAGCTTGACCGCCTCGATCAGGGTGGTCAGCTCGTCGGCGGGGGCTTCGTCGGCCTTCTTGTCCTCGGCGCCCTCGGGGGCCTTGACCTTGGAGAGGTCGGCACCGGCGGCGGCCACCGAGCGGAACTCCTTCTCGGCATAGGACGGCACGGCCGAGACCCAGAACTCGTCGATGGGATCGGTGAGCAGCAGGACCTCGACGCCCTTGGCGGTGAAGCCCTCCAACTGCGGGCTCTTCTTCAACTGTTCCAGATCGTCGCCGGTGATGGTGTAGATGGCATCCTGGCCGTCCTTCATGCGCGCCACGTAATCGGCCAGCGTGGTGAAGCCGTCGCCATGGGTGGAGCGGAAGCGGCACAGTTCCAGGATATCGGTCTTGCGCTCGAAATCCTCGTAGATGCCCTCTTTCAGCACCGGACCGAAGGCGGCCCAGAACTCGTCGTACTTGCCGTCCGCGTCCTCGGCCTTCTTCTTCAGCTCGCCCAGGATGCGCTTGACCAGACCGGTGCGGATCTTGGACAGCACCGGATTGTGCTGCAGCATCTCGCGGCTGACGTTCAGCGGCAGGTCCTGGCTGTCCACCACGCCACGCACGAAGCGCAGGTAGGGGGGCAGCAGCTCCTCGCAATCGTCGGTGATGAACACCCGCTTCACATAGAGCTTCACATGCTGCTTGCGGTCGGGGTGGAAGATGTCGAGCGGCTTGGAGGACGGAATGAACAGCAGGCCGGTGTACTCGATGGCGCCCTCGGCCTTGTAGTGCAGCGTGCTCCACGGCTCGTCGAAGGCGTGGGCCACGTGGTGGTAGAATTCCTTGTACTGCTCGGGCGTGATCTCGGACTTGGACCGGGTCCACAGGGCGTTGGCCGAGTTGATGGTCTCCTCGTCCTTGTCGCCGTCCTTCAGCATCACCGGAATGGCGATGTGGTCGGAGTAGCGCTTGACGATGGACTTGAGGCGGAAGGCGTCGAGGAACTCGGTCTCGCCGTCCCTGAGCTTCAAGGTGATGGCGGCGCCGCGGGGGGCGTCGTCGGCGGGCGACACGGTGAACTCGCCCTTGCCGTCGGACACCCACTTCCAGCCCTTGGCCTCGCCGGCCTTGCGGCTGATCACGGTGACCTCCTCGGCGACCATGAAGGCGGAGTAGAAGCCGACGCCGAACTGGCCGATCAGGGTGACGTCCTTCTTGGCGTCGCCGGTCAGGCGCGACAGGAACTCCGACGTGCCCGACTTGGCGATGGTGCCCAGATTGGCGATCAGCTCGTCGTGGCTCATGCCCTGGCCGTTGTCGACGATGGTCAGCGTGCCCGCGTCCTTGTCGGGGATCAGGCGGATGCGGAACCCGGAATCGCCGTCCAGCAGATCGGGTTCGGTGATGGCGGCATAACGCAGCCGGTCGCATGAATCCGAGGCGTTGGAGATCAGCTCGCGCAGGAAGATTTCCTTGTTGGAGTAGAGCGAGTGAACAACGATGTCGAGCAGCTTGCCGACTTCTGCCTGGAATTGACGCTTTTCTTCGGCCATGGCGTATCCGTCTCCCGGAGCTAGAGTTGCGCGAAAAGGCGCTCTGATATGAGGGGAGCGGCGCCAGCTTGCAAGTGCGGCGATTCTCCGAGACAATGGAAGTTCGCTCCCGGCGTTGCCAAGGCCATTGTAAATGGCTATGTATGGCGCCCCGAGCTTCAAGGTTCCGCCTAGGGGGCGGAACCGTATAAGGAACCGAGTCGCCCGGCCCGCCGCCAAGAGCCGGCAAGAGGCGAACCGAGAGAATGGAGATGTTGATGCAGATTCCCCTCCAGATCACCTTTCACGGTGTCGATCACTCCGACGCCGTCGAAACCCGCATCCGCGAAAAGGTGGCCAAACTGGAGCATCTCTTCGATCGCATCACCAGCTGCCGCGTGGTGATCGAGCAGCACCACCGCAACACGTCGAACCTGCACCACAAGGGCGAGCCGTTCCATATCCGCCTCGCCCTGACGGTTCCCGGCGACGAGCTGGTGGTGAAGCGCGACCCCAAGGACAGCCATGTCAACGAGGATATCTACGTGGCGCTGCGCGAGGCTTTCGCCGGCATGGAGCGCCAGCTGAAGGAATACGTCGACCGCAGCCGCGGTAACGTCAAGGCTCGGGCTCAGGCCTAGCCATTCCTACCGGCATGGGTGGGCTGCGCCCACCCATGCTTCAAACATTCCGATTACCAACCGCAGGGTAGTTGAACTTTCCGCGCGGTTCGGATAAAACGCTGCCATCTGTTGCAGCGCAGCATGGCGCTGCCTTTTCCCTGGCCGCGTCATGAATATCGATCTCGCCCGCACCTTCCTGGAAATCGTCGATACCGGCAACTTCAACAAGGCGGCCGAGCGTCTGTCGGTAACCCAGTCGACGGTCAGCATGCGCATCAGGGCGCTGGAGGACGAACTGGGGCGCCCCCTGTTCGTGCGGTCCAAATCGGGCACCCAACTCACCGCCGCCGGCATGCAGTTCCGCCGCTATGCCACCACCATGGTCCGCGTCTGGGAACAGGCGCGCCAGGAGTTGGCCCTGCCGGCCGGCTTTCGCACCGTGCTCAACGTGGGCGGCCAGTTCTCGTTGTGGGACCGCCTGCTGGTCCAGTGGATTCCCTGGATGCGCACCGCCATGCCCGACGTGGCCCTCAAGGCCGAGGTCGGCGGGTCCGACAGCCTGATGCGCCAGTTGATCGAAGGCATGCTTGATCTGGTGGTGATGTATTCGCCGCTGTCACGCCCCGGACTGCACATCGAGAAGCTGCTGGAAGAGCGTCTGGTCCTGGCCTCCACCCGCCGGCGCACCGTGTCGGAATGGGACGAGGATTACGTCCTGGTGGATTGGGGGCCGGAATTCCGTGCCGCCCACAGCCAGGCCTTCCCCGATCTCAAGACCCCGGCGGTCCAGGTGGGGCTGGGGGCGTTGGGGTTGCAGCATATCCTGGCCTATGGCGGCACCGGCTACTTCCCCATGCGGGTGGTGCGCTCGTACCTGTCGGCGGGCCGGCTGTTCGAGGTTGCCGGGGCGCCGGAATTCCGCCGCCCGGCCTATCTGGTCTACGCCGAGGATGAAACCCGCGAGGACTGGTTCGATACCGCGCTCGACGGTCTGCGCTACGTGGCATCGCTGGAAAACGAAGACTGACCCTTCATCAATGTTCGTGATCGTGGCCGTCGAGGTCTTCCTCGGCGTGCTTGTGCTCGTGCGGTTTCCAGCCGTGTCGGGCCTGCTCGTGGTCGTGGTCGTGCCGACCGTCCTCGGCGTGGCCGTGCGGATGGCTGTGCTGGTGCAGGTGGTCATGCGCATGGGTGTGGGCGTGCGCATGGCTGTGGGTCACGTCGCCGTGGGAGTGGGGATGGGCGTGGACGTGGCTGTGCTCGTGGGCATGGTGGTGCTTGTGTTCGTGCCCGCTCGACTCGTCGTGATGGTGGCCGCCGTGCATCCGTCTCTCCCGGTCTGGTGACGTCGTCATTGTACTCCAATCGGCCTAGAATCGGAATGGCGGCGGCGGAGTCTTAGAATGAATAAATAATAAAATTGGATAAAATTTTATTCAAAGGCATTTATAGGAACTTGCAGAAAACAAGATAAGCATTACCAAGGTGATACAAGTTATCATGCCGTTATAAACGTTGATTTTCTCAACGAGAGCGCGCAACGTAAACTTAATGTGAATGCCTCGACTTGAGATGTGAACGCCATGTCCGGACGCAATTCGACGAAGACGAAGGGACACGGGCCCGCGGCCCGGTGGTCCAATGCCGACCCAGGCATCGAGGCGATCCGCGCGGCTCTCGAGGGGCCGGTGATCGAGGTTCTGCGGCGCGAGATCCTGGCCCTCAAGGGGCTGCCCCGCAACGCGGCCTACGACAAGGCCATGAACGACCCCAAGATGCTCGACGAGTGCCTGCGGCTGTTCCGCACCCGTCCCGAATTGTTCGCCCATGTGGTCATCGATGCCGGCAAGCAGCCGGTGACCGTCGATCATGACGTGCTGGCCTGCGGCCGGACCCTGGCCGAGGCGGTGGCCCTGGTGGTGCGCGCGGCGGCGCGGCGCTATTTCCGCTCCAAGCTGGACTTCCGCAGCAAGTTCCAGGCTCCGCCGCCCAAGCTGTCGCTGATGAAGCGCATGGGGCTCGCCTTGGGCCTGGCTCATCCGCCGCCGGCCCCCAGGCACGCCATCAAGCCGCATTCGCGCTCGGACGCCCTTTACCATGCCATCCGCGAACACCTGCGTTTCGACTGGCAGGTGATGCTGATCCCCCATTACACCCCCATGAGCCCGTCCCTGGTCAGCGACCTGGGGTCGCGCCTGCTGGACATCCGCGAGGCCGCCGAGTTGCAGGCCCTCAACGCGCCGGGCAACATGCCGCGCGACGGACGGGTGCCGCTGCTGCTGGACGATGCCAAGCGGCTGCTGGTGGCGGGCAAGGATACCATCGATGCCGAGATTCTCTGGCGGGTGGTGCAGCAGATGGATCTGGCCCGCCTGTTCCCCAAGTCGGAGGTCTCCCAGATTCGCCGCGCCGTGGCCCAGGTGTCGGCCACCCATGTGGACGTCATCCGCTCGCTGCTGCCGGTGCTGGGCGGCGATATCCGGCGCTTCACCGCCTTCCTGATGATCGCCTTCACCTCGCTCGGCGAGCAGCGCTTCAAGCAGGATTTCTGCCAGACCGGACAGGTCCACGCGGCCCGCAAGCTGGCCGAGCGTCTGAGCCAGATCGAGGCGCCGCCGCCCTGCCTGGACGACATGAAGCGGGTCTATGCCGCCCTGCTGTCCACCGCCTATGTGGGCGGCGTCGAGGCCGGTCCCTCCCGCCTGGAATCGCAGCCCCGCCTGAAGAAGGCCCTGGACGCCCTGGGTCCCACCTCCAAGCCGGTGTCCATCTCAGGCTAGCGTTCCGTTCGCCAGGGTCACCCGCCTGGTGGCCAGCCGTTCGACCACCTCGCGGTCGTGGGAGACGATGACCATGGCCTGGGGCAGCCCGGCCAGGATATCCGTCAGCCGCTCCCGCGTCGCCTCGTCCAGAGCGTTGGTGGGCTCGTCCAGCAGCAGCGCCTCGGGCTCCATGGCCAGCACGGCGGCCAGGGACACCAGACGCTTCTGTCCTCCCGACAGTTTGTGGGTGACGCGGTTCTCCAGGGCACCGAGGCCCAGGCGTTCCAGCACGTCGCGGACGATTTCGCGCGCTTCGGCCTTGCTGCGCCCCAGGTTGAGCGGGCCGAAGGCCACGTCCTCGGCCACCGTCGGGCAGAACAACTGGTCGTCGGCATCCTGGAACAGCAATCCGGCCTTGGCGCGGACCTCGACGAAATCGGCTTCGGCCCGCCGCTCCCGCCCGAAGGCGTGAACGCTTCCCGCCCGCGGCCGGATCAATCCGACCATGACATGCAGCAAGGTGGTCTTGCCGGTGCCGTTGGCGCCCAGCAGCGCCACCCTTTCGCCGGCGTTCAGGGCGAAGTCGACGCCGTCCAGCACCGGGTGGGCGGCGTCGAAGGCGTGCGACACCTGCTCGAGACGGATCAGGTCCACGCCACCCCCACGGCGATGACCAGGGCCAGACCGGCGGCCGAGGCGGCGCCGAAGCCCAGGTCCAGGCGGCCCGGCCCGCTCCGGGACTCGTCGTCCAGCGAGGGGAAGCGGCCGGTGAAGCCCCGGCAGCGCATGGCGGCGTCGATGCGCTCGGCCCGTTCCAGCGAACGCACCATCAGCATGCCGAACAGATGGCCGATGGAACGCCAGCAATGCAGGCCGGTGGTCGGACGGAAGGCACGGGCCCGCATGGCGAGACGCAGGCGGCGGTATTCATCCTCCAATACCGACAGGTAGCGGGTGGTGAACAGGAACAGGTGGACGAAGCGCCCGCTGACTCCCAGGCGGGTCAGGGCGCGGCCCATGACCGGGGCCTCCATGGAGCCGACCAGGGCGAACAGCGCCACCGCTACCGCATTGGCCTTGATGGCGATGCCGGCCGCCTGACGCAGCCCCTCTTCCGAGCCGCTCAGCCCCCACAGGCTGAACAGCGGATGGCCGGGCACCGTGAAGGGCAGCATGACCAGCACCAGCAGCATGAAGCCTTCCAGGCCGAGCAGGCGACGCAGGGTGGCGCCCAGGGGCAGGCGGGCCACCAGGGCGGCGGTCACCGCCAGCAGCAGCCCGACGCCCTGGGCGGCCAGCGATGGCGCCAGCACCTCGGCCAGGGCGAACAGCAGGGCGGCGATCAGCCGGGTGCGGGGATCGAGCCGTTCCACCAGACTCATGGCCTCCTCCGTCGCGATTGCAGCCAGGCCCAGCAGCCGAACAGGCCGAAGATGGTGCCGATGCCGCCCATCAGGTCGTGCAGGCGGATGCGCTCCTCGTAGGCGTCCAATTGCTGGCGCAGGGGGCGGATCTGGCGGGCGATGGCCGCTTCCAGGGCGGCCGTGTCGCCGACCGGCGCGGCCGCCGCCTTGCCCTCGGGCAGGGAGGGCGGAAACTCGGCGGCGGGAATGGTGAACTGGGCGGCATGGCCGTCCTCGGATTCCACCGCGATGGTGTGGTCCATACGGGCCGCCACGCCTTGGCGGAAGGTGCCGTCGGGGCCGGTGGTGAAGACGGCGACCGGCGATCCGTCGGCGCCCAGGATGCGGCCGGGCACGCCGGCCGCCTTGTCGCCGCCGGCGAAATAGGCCGAGCCGACGATGTCGGCGCCTTCGACGGTGGCGAAGACCTTGAGCTTGTGGGCCTGGGCCGGCGCGGTCAGCAGCATCAGGCCGAGGATTGCGGCGAGTCTCCTCATGCCAGCGCCTCCGGCTTGACCCGGGCCAGCAGGCCGATGGCGGCGGAGGCGAACACCGCCTCGACCACCATCACCGGCAGGTGGGTCAGAACCACCAGCCGGGCGGCGGCCTCGAACTCGCGGCCCGACAGGGCCAGGGACCCGGCCACCATCAACCCGGTCAACAGCACCGCGCCGCCCGAGCACAGGGCGGCGGCCAGGGCGGTGCGGCGCGGCCGGTCGGGGCGCCACAGCCGGCGGAACAGCAGGCCGGCCAGCACGGCGGGCAGAGCCATGTTGACGGTGTTGACCCCCAGTACCAGCACTCCGCCGAAGCCGAACAGCACGGCTTGCAGCAGAAGGGCGGCCAGCAGGGCGGGAAAGGCGGCCCAGCCCAGCACGATTCCGGCCATGCCGTTGAGCAGCAGGTGAACCGAGGCGGGACCGGCCGGCAGATGGATCAGCGAGGCGACGAACATCACCGCCGACAGCATGGCCACCTTGGGAACGCGCACCGGCTCCAGTTCCCTCAGGCCGCGCGCCACTCCCGCCGCGGCGAGGATTCCCCCCGCCACCAGCACCGGATTGGACAGCACGCCGTCGGGAATGTGGGCCATGGGTGGATGGGCTCCCTATCTCATGTCCTGGGCGCGCACCCAGATCAGGCCGCCCAGTTCCACCTTGGCCGGCTTGCCCTCGGGGCTCTTGGCCGGCTTGTCGCCCTCCACCAGGGCGGCGAAGCCCCACCAGCCGGCGCGCGGCATGGCATAGGCGAACTGGCCCGAGGCATCGGCCTTGATCACCTGGGTCACGAAGGGATCGGAGGGCGGCTTGACCGAGCCGTCGTTGCGCCACTCCACCTCGATTTCGGCGAAGGGCACCGGCTTGCCGTTACGGCGCACGATGCCCCGGAACAGATTGCCGGTCCACAGGCCGTAGGGCCGGGCCAGCGGTTCGATCTCCACCGGCAGGCCCACCGGCTTGTCCCAGCCGCCGCCGCTGGCGAAGTCCACCACCACCTTGGTGTAGTGGATGATCCATTTGCCCTCGGCCTTTTCCCAATAGGGGGCGGGCTCGACGAAAAAGACGTGGTCGCCGGGCTGGTCGAGACGGAATTCGGCGCTGAACACCGTCTTGTCGTCCCGCTTGCCGGGCTTGAGGCCGGGCCTGAGGTCGCGGGTCTTGTCGCCGCTCATCACGCCGAAGCGGACCGGCGGCGCCATCTCCATCACCGGGCCCCGTTCCATGGGATGGGTGAAGGCGAGGTCGAGGCGGATGTCGCGCGGGTCCTGCTCGCCGACGATATCGGCGGAGGGGATCAGTTCCTGGAAATGGGCATGAGCCAGGATGGGCGACAATCCCACGGCACAGGCGATCATACCGGCGACCAGACGCATGGACACTTTGTCCCCTCCGACAAAAAGATTATGCGACTTCGTTCTATCTCGGCCCGAGCATACCCGGCCCCACGGGGCAGGCCAAGACCTAATTGGGCCGGACTGGCGGAAGGAGGTGGGTCGCCGCAAAGCGACACAAAACGGACGGGAGTCCTTGCGCTTTCCGTATCAAATCAGTAAACAGGTACCAAAATACCATAATCAGCCTGGAGAGGCCGTCCCCCATGCCCAATTTCCTTCGCTTCGGCACCCTGTTCCTGCTGATGCTGGCGCCGGCCCTGCCCGCCCTGGCGGCCGGCGCCGATCTCGGCCAGACCGCCAAGCAGGCCACCAACTGGCACGCCATCTTCATGTTCGTGGCCTTCGTCATGCTGACCCTGGGCATCACCTGGTGGGCGTCCAAGCGCACCCGCTCGGCCTCCGATTTCTATACGGCTGGCGGCGGCATCACCGGCTTCCAGAACGGTCTGGCCATCGCCGGCGATTTCATGTCGGCGGCCTCGTTCCTGGGGGTGACCGCCCTGCTCTACGGCACCGGGCTGGACGGCATGGTCTATGCTGTCGGCGTGGTGGTGGGCTGGCCGCTGATGCTGTTCCTGATCGCCGAGCCGCTGCGCAACCTGGGTAAGTACACCTTCGCCGACGTGGTGGCCTATCGCCTCGCCAAGGTGCCGGTGCGCACCTACGCGGCGTTCAGTTCGCTTACCGTGGTGGTGTTCTACCTGATCGCCCAGATGGTCGGCGCCGGCCAGCTGATCAAGCTGCTGTTCGGCATGGACTACCTTTACGCCCTGTTCCTGGTGGGCGGGCTGATGATGGTCTACGTGGTGTTCGGCGGCATGGCCGCCACCACCTGGGTGCAGATCATCAAGGCGGTGCTGCTGCTGTCGGGCGCCACCTTCATGGCCTTCGCGGTGATGGCCCGCTTCGGCTTCTCGCCCGAGGCGCTGTTCGCCAAGGCGGTCCAGGTCAAGGGCTCCAACGCCATCATGTCGCCCGGCCTGCTGTTCAAGGACCCCATCGACACCATCTCGCTGGCCATGGCGCTGGCCTTCGGCACCGCCGGCCTGCCTCACATCCTGATGCGCTTCTTTACCGTTCCCGATGCCAAGGAAGCTCGCAAGTCGGTGTTCTATGCCACCGCCTTCATCGGCTTCTTCTACGTGCTGGCCGTGGTGATCGGCATCGGCGCCATCGCCCTGGTGGCCACCGACCCGGCCTATCTGGCCGACGGCAAGGCCTTGAAGGGCGGCGGCAACATGGCGGCCGTGTGGCTGGCCCACGCGGTGGGCGGCGACCTGTTCCTCGGCTTCATCTCGGCGGTGGCCTTCGCCACCATCCTGGCGGTGGTGGCCGGGTTGACCCTGGCCGGTGCCTCGGCCATCTCCCACGATCTCTACGCCAACGTCTTCGCCCGCGGCCACGCCAAGGAAGAGACCGAGCTGCGCATCTCGCGCCTCGCCAGTCTGGGGCTGGGGGTGGTCGCCATCATCTTAGGGCTGCTGTTCGAGAAGCAGAACATTGCCTATCTGGCCGGCCTGACCCTGGCCATCGCCGCTTCGGCCAACTTCCCGCTGCTGCTGCTGTCCATGCTGTGGTCGGGCCTGACCTCGCGCGGCGCCATCCTGGGTGGCAGCGTCGGCCTGGTCTCGGCGGTGGTGCTGACCGTGCTGGGACCGGCGGTGTGGAAGGCGGTGCTGGGCTATCCCCAGCCCATCTTCCCGTGGGGCAACCCGGCCCTGTTCTCGGTGACCGCCGGCTTCGTCGCCACCTGGTTCTTCTCGGTCACCGACGCCAGCGAGCGGGCGGTGCGCGAACGGGCCGAGTTCGACGCCCAGTTCATCCGCTCGCAGACCGGACTGGGCGCCGAGGGGGCTTCGTCTCACTGAGGCGGCGGCTTCCTCTCCGTCCGCAGCAGGTAAAGGCCGGACGCCATGACCACCATGGCTCCGGCCAGCGTGCTTGACCCGGGCATCTCCGAAAAGAGCAGCCAGCCCAGGCTCGACGATGCCACGATGTGGAAATAGTCGAAGGGCGCCACCACCGAGGCCGGGGCGAGACGCACCGCCTGGCTGATCAGCAATTGGGCGGTGCCTCCCAGAATGCCGGCGGCGGCGAACAGCCCCCAGGCGCTCGGGTCGGGGACCCGCCATACCAGGGGCAGCGCCGCCCCGGTCAGGACCATGGTCAGGATCGAGAACCAAAATACCGTGGTCACCGCCGCCTCGGTGCGCCCCATGTCGCGCATCAGCACCATGGCCAGGGCGTAGAGGACGGTGCCGGCCACGGCGAAGGCCGCCCCGGCTCCCAGCAGGTCGCCGGTCCAGGCATCCGGCCCGGCCACCACGAGAATGCCGCCGAACCCGGCCGCCACCGCCAGCCAGCGGTCGCGGCCGACTCGTTCCTTCAGCAGCGGCACCGACAGGGCGGTGACCAGCAGCGGCGCCGCGAAGCCGATGGCGGTGACCTGAACCAGCGGCAGGCGATGGATGGCCAGGAAGAAGCAGCCGACCGCCAACAGGGCGATGGCCGAGCGCGCCACATGCGCCCAGGGCCGCGCCGTCGCCACCACCCGCATGCCGTTCTGCCACAGCAGCGGCGCCAGCGGGATCAATCCGAAGCCCGCCCGGAAGAACAGCACCTGGATCACCGAATAATCCGCCGCCATCAGCAGTTTTGCCAGCGCATCCATGCCGGCGAACAGCGAGGTGGCGGCCAGCATGGCGGCAATGCCTCCCAAGTGGCTAGGCCGAGTGTTAAAAGCCGATGACAACAGTATGGTGTCCCTTGATTCGCAGGGGGTGCGGCCCATATGCAAACGCGTAAAAGATGGCTTGTCGCAGACAGTTACCGCGCTGCACAATACTTGATGCGGTGCGATGTTACGTAAAATTACAAAACAAATGATACTAATGCGACTCTGTCAATTTGTGAGCGGCTCATGTATAGTCCGCCTTGAGATCACAACCGGATAAAGGGGGCTGCCATGCTGTCAAGCGCGTACAGATCCACCCCGCAACCGGCCGGAATCCGTGCCGCACGCCGCTTGGGCGTCGCCACCGGTGGCCGGTCCTCTCGATCCTTCGCCTATATCGGCGGCGGCGTCGAGCCGACCCTGGACGAGGTCATGGCCGACCCCATCGTACACCGCCTGATGGCCCGCGACGGCGTGGCGCTGGATTCCCTGAACTCACTGATCGCCGAGGTGCGCGGCCGCCTGCTTTAGGGGGCTCGGTTTCCCGGTGACGTGACAAGCCCCCGCCAGGGGGCTTTTTGCTGTGGGAGGCTCAGCGCTTGGAGGAGGGAGGGGCCAGCGGTTCGGCGCGGACACCGCCCGACGGCGCCGGCCGCGGCGCGGGGGAGGGATCATAGCCGCCGCCATAAGATGACCCCGAGCCGCCGCCGTCCGATTGCTTGGGCGCCACGGTGACCGAAACCACCGAGCCATAGACGGTGCGCCGCTCGATCTGCACGGTGGCGGCGCGGTCGCCGCGCACATAGGTCAGCACGCTGGTTTCGGCGGTGACGCTCATCATGGGCTGCCAGCCGAAATTGGGCATCTGCTGCTGGTAGAAGGCGGTGACCTCGTTGGCGGAGTTGAACAGGGTCATCACCACCCGGCCGGTCCAGCGGTCGCGGTCCGACAGGATCAGCGAGCGGTCGTTGTCCATGGTGGCGCCCGACGGAATGGGGATATCGGTGACCAGTTGGAAATTGGACGGCTGATCACCGCTGGCGCTGGCCGCCGACGAGGGCGGCAACTGGGTGCCGCGTGAACAGGCCGCCACGCCGAGGGCGGCGGCGAGGCATAGGGCGATGCGAAGGGATGGGCCGATCATGGCCTTGAAAATACGGTGAAGACCGGCCGTGAACAAGGCAATGTTTGCGTTTTGTCGCATTGCCCCAAGATGTGGGTGTCCAGTTTGAGTTTCCGGGTGCCGGGGGATAGGCTGTTTCACCACCAAGACACCAAGGGCACCAAGAGAGCGGAGCACGCGACAAGACAGTATCTTTATCGTCTTGGCCGGACTTGTTCCGGCCATCCACGCGGTTCCGCCTGAATATCGGGTCAGACCATGAGGCTGGCGACTGGGCGTGGCTGCCCGGAGCACGTCCGGGCACGACGAGATAAAGGAAAGTCCCCTTGGTGCCCTTGGTGGTTTGTCCGCCTTTTCCGTATCCCCATATGGGGGGAATACAGTCAAACCCAGGGGGAGCAAGGTCGCCGAGGACAGTGTGCCGAGTTAAGCCGGACACCAGTGCGCCCGCGCTCGGAATTAGCCCAACGGATAATGCTCCAGGGCATCGTATTGTGAGCCCTGGCGCCCCAGGATGCTGCGGAACAGGGTGAAGCGTTCGACCGCCACGTGCTCCTCGCGGAAATGACCGGTGGCGTCGATGAAGTCCTGGATGCGCCCCGGCGGCGTATCCTTGAGTCGGGCCAGGGTGACGTGGGGATTGAACTTGCGCGGCTCGGGGCTGGTCCCGGCCTGGGTCACGGCGCCGTCGATGCGCGCCGCCAGCCGCGACAGCGCCTCGGAGCGCTCCACCCCCAGCCAGAGGGTATGGGCCCTGCGCCGGTCGCCGAACAGGCCCAGCCCGGTCAGCGTCAGGGCGAAAGGCGGTTCGACCAGGGCGGCCAGGCCGTGGTGGATCTCCTCGGCCAGATCCTCGTCCACCTCGCCGATGAAACGCAGGGTCAGATGCAGGTTGGCGGGGTCGATCCAGCGGGCGCCGGGCAGGCCCTGCTGCAGCGTGGCGATGCGCGCCGTCAGGTCCTGGTCGAAACCGATGCCGACGAACAGCCGGATCACGGTTTGGCACCCGGAAGCAGGGTCAGCACGCCGGTGAAGCCGTAGAGGCGGTCGTGGCTGATCTCGCCGTTGGCGAAGAAGCCGATCAGCGGAAAATCGCCCAACACCTCGTGCAGTAAATCCGGCTCGGCGTCCGGATGGCCGAACATATGCTCGCCGCGACCGGTGCACGACACATAGAGCCCGGCCCGGATGGGACGGCCGTCCAGCCGTTCCTTCAGTCCGGTCAGCATGCGGCGCAGATCGGTGCGGGCCGCGTTGGCGTCGCGGCGCACGAACATCAGCTTGCCGCCCTCCTCCACATGCTCGCCGATGGCGATCCAGCCCTGGTTGGGATCGATGCCGATCAGGGTGCGGACCTGATAGTCGGGGCCGTCGTCGCCTTCCACCGGCAGGCCCACATGGATGTAGCCGGCGATGCGGCGCAGGTCGCGGGCCAGCAATTCGCCCACCTCCTCCTTCAGCACGTCCAGCGCCGGGCGGCCGTCGATGGCCATCACCACGCCCTGCCAGGATTCGGTGACGGTGTGGATGTCGCCGAGCGGCGCGCAGCCCTGGGTCATACCGGTCAGCACCTCGATGCCCGAGCCGAGCAGCACCCCGGCCAGCCCGCCGTCGGTGGCGATGCCGGCCAGTTGCGCCGCCGGACCCGCCGCCGACATCAGCCCGCCGGCCAGGAAACCCGCCTCGGCGGCCAGATCGACGATGGCCTGTGGCACCTCGGGGTCGCGGGGGTCGCCGTGCACCAGCCCGACGCAGGGAAAATGCCGCTTGGTCCAGCCCCCGGCGTCGCCGATGAAGACGCGGAACTGGTCGGGGGGCAGGCTGCCGACCATGGCGGCCACGGCGCCGTCGTCGCGGATTTCCCCTTCGTCGACGCACAGGCCGGGGGCGACACCGCCCACCCAATGCTCGATGCGGGTGGTCTCGCGCAGGAAGGTCAGCAGCGAGGAAAGATTGGGGGCAAAGGCCTCGGTGGCGTAGAGGAAGCCGAAATTGGCGCCGGACGGCAGCGGATTGAGGCGGTCGAGGCAGGCCTTGGCGGCGGTTCCCCAATGCTCGCCCTTGCCGTGGGCGACGCGGAACGGGGGAAGGGCGGACGCAGGGTCGGCGGTCATGGCTTTCCCCTTTCCAGCAATTTGCGCACCGAGGGCAGGATGCGGTCGACGATCACGTCCACCCCCCTGGCGTTGGGGTGCAGTCCGTCGGGCAGGCAGAGGCGGGGGTCGCCGGCCACGCCGTCCAGGAAGAAGGGGTAGAATACCACGTCGTGCTCGGCGGCCAGACGCGAGAATACCGCCTTGAACTCGGCCTCGAAGGCCTTGCCGTAATTGGGTGGCGCCAGCATGCCGGTCAGCAGCGCCGGCACGCCCGCCGCCTCGAGGCGCTTCAAGATGGTATCGAGATTGTCGTGGGTCAGCTTGGGGTCGAGGCCGCGCAGGCCGTCATTGGCCCCCAGCTCGACGATGGCGAGTGTGGGCTTGGCGGCCATGGCCCAGTCCAGCCGCGCCTTGCCCCCGGCGGTGGTGTCGCCCGACACGCCGGCATTGATCAGGTGGACGTCGCGGCCCTCGGCCCGCAGCGCCCGCTCCAGCCGGGCGGGAAAGGCCTCGTCGGGCGCCAGGCCGAAACCGGCGGTGAGCGAATCCCCCAGGGCCAGGATGCGGTTGGCGGTCGCCGCCTCGGCCATGGCGCGTCCTCCCAGCGCATTGACAAGCATCAGGGCGGCCCCATATCGCAAGACCACACGTCGTCCCCGGTCTATCCTGTCCAAGACGTTCAGCTCGCCCAAGAAAGTCGCCCTCGCATGCATCAGCGTCCCATCGCCGGCCTTCCCTTGGTTTCAATGGCGGCCGTCCATCTCAACTTGGCGAGCCTGGCGGGCGAGGTCAATGTCCTCGATGGCATCGATCTGGAAGTGGCGCCGGGCGAGACCCTGGGAGTGGTCGGGCCGTCGGGCTCGGGCAAGTCCACCCTGCTGATGGTGATGGCCGGGCTGGAGCGCCCCACCTCGGGCCGGGTGGCGGTGGCCGGTGAGGATTTCGCCGCCATGGACGAGGACGGGCTGGCCCGCTTTCGCCGCGACCACGTGGGCATCGTCTTTCAAAGCTTCCACCTGATTCCCACCATGACGGCGCTGGAAAACGTGGCGGTGCCCCTGGAACTGGCCGGCCATGCCGACCCCTTCGGGGCAGCGGCCGAGGAATTGGGCCGGGTCGGACTGGGGCGGCGCCTCTCCCATTATCCCGGCCAGCTGTCGGGCGGCGAGCAGCAGCGGGTCGCCCTGGCCCGCGCCTTCGTGCCGCGCCCCAAGCTGCTGCTGGCCGACGAGCCCACCGGCAATCTGGACGGCACCACGGGGCGCGCCGTGATGGACCTGCTGTTCGACCTCAACACCCGCTTCGGCACCGCCCTGGTCCTGGTCACCCATGACGACCGTCTGGCGGCGCGCTGCTCGCGGGTGGTCCGGGTCGAGGACGGGAAGATCAAGTCATGAGCGAGGCAGGGCCGAGCGCGGGAGCGTTGAGCGACCCGGAGCGCAGCGGAGGAGCCAAGCGCGCGGAGGCGCGCGCCCGGCGCTTGAGGGGCAATGTCATGAGCGAGGCAGGGCCGAGCGCGGGAGCGTTGAGCGACCCGGAGCGCAGCGGAGGAGCCAAGCGCGCGGAGGCGCGCGCCCGGCGCTTGAGGGGCAATGTCATGAGCGAGGCAGGGCCGAGCGCGGGAGCGTTGAGCGACCCGGAGCGCAGCGGAGGAGCCAAGCGCGCGGAGGCGCGCGCCCGGCGCTTGAGGGGCAATCTAAAATGATCTCCCTGGCTGTCACATTTGCCCGGCGGGAATTGCGCGGCGGGCTCAAGGGCTTCCGGGTGCTGGTGGCCTGTCTCGCCCTGGGCGTGGCGGCCATCGCCGGGGCCGGCAGTCTGCGCGCCGCCTTCGATGCGGCGCTTTCCGAGGATGCCCGCGCCCTGCTGGGCGGCGATCTGGATATCCGCCAGACCCACCAGCCCTTCGCCCCGGACATGCTGGCGGCGCTGGCCGGCCTGGGCAAGGTCACCGAGGGTGCCGAGATGCGGGCCATGGTCCAGGTGGATGCCAACACCCGCCGCTCCCTGGTGGAGCTGAAGGGCGTGGATGCCGCCTATCCCCTGGTGGGGCGGCTGGAACTGTCGCCGCCCGTCCCGTCGCCCTTCGCCCTGCGGGACGGCGAATGGGGCGCGGCGGCGGAAGCCAATCTGCTCGATCGCCTGGGCCTCAAGCTGGGCGACCGGGTGGCGGTGGGTGACGCCGTCCTGCGCATCAACGCCGTCATCGCCAGGGAACCGGACCGCGTCGCCACGGCGCTGTCCTTCGGCCCCCGGCTGATGGTCGACAACCGGGCGGTGGAGGCCACCGGGCTGATCCGCCCCGGCTCCCTGGTGCGTCATACGGTGCGGCTGCTCCTGCCTGACGGAACGAGTCCGGCGGCGGCCAAGGCGGAACTGGCCCGGCGCTTTCCCGAGGCGCCGTGGCAGGTGCGCGACGTGGCCGAGGCCTCGCCCGGCGTGGGGCGCTTCCTCGACACCCTGGCGTCCTTCCTGTCCCTGGTGGGGCTGACCGCCCTGCTGGTGGGCGGCATCGGCGTGGCCAACGCGGTGAAGGCCTATCTGGACGGCCGCATCGGCACCATCGCCACCCTGAAATGTCTGGGGGCGCCCTCGGGGCTGATCTTCACCACCTATTTCCTGCTGGTCGGCCTGCTGGCGGCGCTGGGCATCGTCCTCGGGCTGGCGGCGGGGGCGGCCCTGGTGCCGCTGGTGGCGCAACTGGGGACCGAACGTATTCCCCTGCCCCTGAAGGACGGGCTCTATCCCCGCCCGCTGCTGATCGCCGCCGGATTCGGGACGCTTTCTGCCCTGGTCTTCACCCTGTGGCCGCTGGCCCGCGCCAAGGCGGTTCCCGCCGCCCTGCTGTTCCGCCGTCTGGTGGCGCCGGCGCCGGGGCCGGTGGGCAAGCCCATGCTGGCCGCCCTGGTGCTGGCCGGAGGCGGGCTGGCGGGGCTGGCCGTGCTGTCCGCCGCCAACCGCCCCCTGGCCGCCTGGTTCGTGGTCGCCGCCGGGGCCACCCTGGTGCTGTTCCGCGCCCTGGCCTGGGGGTTGTCACGGGCGGCCTCGGCGCTGGCGGCCCGCCACGGCAAGCGGGCCGGGCCGACCTGGCGCATGGCGCTGGCCAATCTGCACCGCCCCGGCTCGGCGGTGGTGGGCATGGTGCTGTCGCTCGGCCTCGGCCTGTCGGTGCTGGTGACCATCGCCCTGGTGGAAGGCAATCTGGCCGCCCAGTTCGGCGAAAGACTGCCCGAGCAGGCACCGTCCTTCTACTTCATCGACGTGCAGCCCGATCAGGTGGAGGACCTGGAACGGACGGTGAGGGACACCGATCCGGCCGCCGAACTGTCCAAGGCGGCCATGGTCAGGGGCCGCATCTCCTCCATCGGCGGCGTGCCGGTGGGCGAGGCGAAGATCGCCCCCGAGGCGGAATGGGCGGCCAGGGGCGATCGCGGCCTGTCCTCGGCTACCGCCCAGCCGCCCGGCTCGCGCATCGTGGCGGGAACGTGGTGGCCCGAGGATTATCAGGGGCCGCCGCTGGCCTCGGTGGATGCCGCCGTGGCCAAGGGTTTCAACCTCAAGGTGGGCGACCGTCTGGGGCTCAACGTCCTGGGCCGCGAGATCGAGGTGGAGGTGGCGTCGCTTCGTCAGATCGACTGGTCGAACCTCTCCATGAACTTCGCCTTCCTGCTGTCGCCCGGCGTGCTGGACGGCGCACCCCATACCTTTATCGCCACGCTCCGCACCGCGCCCGCCATGGATGCGGTGGTGGAGAAGGCGGTGACCGACCGCCTGCCCAATGTTTCCTCCATCCGGGTCAAGGAAGCCCTGGAGACGGTCAAGGGCATCATCGCCGAGGCCGATCTGGCGGTGCGGCTGGCCGGGGTGGTGACCCTGGCGGCCGGCGCCCTGGTGCTGGCCGGCGCCGTGATGGCCGGCCACCGCCGCCGGGTGTGGGAAGCGGTGGTGCTCAAAGTGGTCGGCGCCACGCGGGGGCAGTTGTGGCGAGCCCATCTGGCCGAATTCGCCCTGATCGGGCTGATCACCGGTCTGGCCGCCGCCCTGGTGGGTTCGCTGGCGGCCCGCGCCATCCTGATCCACGTCATGAAGACCGATTGGGTGTTCCTGCCCGGCGCCACGGCGCTGACCCTGGCCGCCTGCATGGCCGCCAGCCTGCTGGCCGGCTTCATCGGCACCTGGAAGGCCCTGGGCGCCAAGGCGGCGCCGCTGCTGAGAAACGAGTGACGTCCCCCGCATTCGTCGGGGATGGCAAGAATGCCTATCCGGAAGGCGGAGGATATGAAGTCCGTGTAACTTGATTCTTCGCGGAAGTCCCTCATATTGGTGTGCAGGTTCAACTGAGTGTTCAAAGGAACGACCATGGCTTTCGGATCAGACCGCAGATACATGAGTGCCGCCCAGGCGGAGGCTGCTCAGATCGACGTGGGTCTGCGGCAGTACATGCTTAGTGTGTACAACTACATGGCTTCGGCCCTGGCTCTCACCGGCATCGTCGCCTGGGTGATCGCCAGCGTCCCGGCCCTGACCGCCATCGCCGTCTACTCGCCGCTCAAGTGGGTGTTCATGCTCGCCCCCCTCGGCCTGGTGTTCTTCATGGGCGCCAAGCTCGACAGCATGCGCGCCTCGACCGCCTCGACCCTGTTCTGGGTCTATGCCGGCCTGATGGGCGCCTCGCTGGCCTCGGTGTTCCTGGTGTTCACCGGCGCCTCGGTGGCGCGGGTGTTCTTCATCACCGCGGCGGCCTTCGCGGGTCTCAGCCTCTACGGCTACACCACCAAGAAGGATCTGTCGGGCTTCGGCAGCTTCCTGATCATGGGCGTGTGGGGCCTGATGATCGCCGGCATCGTCAACATCTTCCTCGCCAGCCCCATGCTGCACTTCGTCATGAGCGCCGCGGGCGTGCTGATCTTTGCCGGCCTGACCGCCTACGACACCCAGAACATCAAGCAGATGTACTGGGAAGGCGATCACTCCGAGGTCGCCCAGAAGAAGGCGGTGTTCGGCGCCTTGCAGCTCTACATGGACTTCATCAACCTGTTCATGTTCATGCTGCAGTTCATGGGCGTGCGCCGCGACGAGTAAGCGTCGGCCACGGATGAACGAACGAGCCCGCCCCGGAAGGGGCGGGCTTTTTCATTGGGCGAAAGCTCGGGCGGCGATCAGTCCCGCAGGACTTCCATGGCCTGGTTGAGCTGGCTCATGCGGTGGTGGTTGCCGTGGTTGCTGTCCGGGTGGTGGATGGTGGCCAGCATGCGGAACTTGGCCCGCACCGTGCGGCGGTCGGGGGTGGCGCCCGGCTGGAAACCCAGCACGTGCAGGGCGTCGGCCCGGGTCATCACTCCGCCGGGCAGGGGCTCGAAGGACAGTACGTTGATGATGGCGCGCAGCCGTTCGATCTCCTCGTCGGCGGCGGCGATGGCGGTGGCCTGCTCGCGCACGCCCCGGCGGCGCTCCACCTTGGGAAAGGCCTCCTCGGCCGGCGGCGGCGGCGGGGCGGCGGCGGGTGGCGGCGGAGCGGGCGGCTCGTCGCCCGGCCGTTCCACACGGAGGCGAACGTCGCCCAGGGCCATGGCCAGGGCCATGGCCAGGGCGCGGCGGATGGCCTCGACGCTGTAGCCCGGCGCCATGCGGACCTGCAGGCGGGGCTTGCGGCGCCAGGGGCGTCCCTCGGCCGGGCCGGATTTGAGGATGACCGTCTCGCGGTCGTCGGGCTGGGGCTCGCCAGGATCGGGATAGGCGGCGATGGTCTCGGGCGGCACCACCAGCAGCACCGAGCGGGCGATGTCGCCCACATTGACCCGCCGGCGCAGCGCCAGCTTGTCCACCGCGTCGCGAAAGGCGCTGGCGCAGGGGATGGTATAGGAATGCTTCACCGTATTGGTGGCGGCGGTCGCGGTCTGATCTTTCATGGTCCGGATTCGACGGTCACTTCAGGTTGCCCTTACCCACCCGAATTGAATAGGCCGAAATGGTCGAATCCGTCAACTGCAAATGTTGGCCGTTGAGGGTGAAAGTGAAGATCGCGCCGAAACGGCGTTGAAATGAAACAATTCTTCGCGGGCGCTCAGGCGTCGGCGGTTTGGCGGCTCGGCGGGGTGAGATTGAGGCGGCGCCCTTCGGCCAGCAGGGCCCGCAAGCCGTCGGCGGGCAGCGGCCGGCTGAAGAAATATCCCTGCATCTGGTCGCAGCCCAGGCCGCGCAGGAAGTCCAGATGCTCCTGATGCTCGACGCCCTCGGCCACAACCTTGAGCCGCAGCGCCCTGGCCATGGCGATGATGGCGTCGACGATGGCGGCGTCGTTGGGGTCGGTGGTGACGTCCAGCACGAAGGAGCGGTCGATCTTCAGCTTGCTGATGGGGAAGCGCTTCAGCACCGACAGCGAGGAATAGCCGGTGCCGAAATCGTCGATGGAGCAGGCGATGCCCATCTCCTTCAACTGATTGACCACGGCGATGGCGTTGTCGGCGTCGCGCATGGCCGAGCTTTCGGTCAGTTCCACCTCGAGCCAGCGGCTGTCCAGCTGGTTTTCCACCAGGGCGCGCTCGCAGGCGGCCAGCAGGCGCCGCGCATACTGGAACTGGCGGCCCGAGACGTTGACCGCCACCGGAATGGCGGGCAGGCCCTCGTCCTGCCATTGCTTGTTCTGGCGGGTGCACTCCCACAGCATGAATTCGCAGATTCCGTCGATCAGGCCGGATTCCTCGGCCACCGGGATGAAGTCGGCGGGCGAGACCATGCCCAGGTCCGGGCTGTTCCAGCGAACCAGCGCCTCCATGCCGACCACGTCGCCGTTGCCCAGGTCGACCTGGGGCTGGTAGTGGGCGATCAGCTCGCCGTGCTCGATGGCGCGGCGCAGCCGGGTCTGCAGCGACAGGGTCTTGGCGGCCCGCGCGCTGATTTCCTTGGTGAACATCTGCAGGGAGGCCGGTCCCTGGGCCTTGGCCAACTGCAACGCCGCGTCGGCGTTCTTGATCAGGGTCTCGGGGTCGTCGCCGTCGCGGGGATAGAGCGCCGAGCCCATGGCGGCCGAGACGTCGAAATCCTGCCCCGCCGCCGCCACGGTGGCATGGGCCGAGGCGCGCAGGCGCTCCAGCGCCTCCATGGCCTCGCGCTTGGAGCCCAGGCCGGTGATCAACACCAGGAAGCGGTCGCCGGAGGTCCGGGCGATGACGTCGCTGCCCGACAGGGCGGCGCGCAGCAGATCGCTGGCGGCCATCAGCACCTGGTCGCCGATGCTGTGGCCCATGGTGGCGTTGATGATGCCTAAGCGGTCGAGGCCGACGCTGACCACCGCCAGCATGGTCTGGTCGCGGGCGGCGATCTCGCGGGCGGCGGCGAAACGTTCCAGGAAGGCGGTGCGGTTGGGCAGGCGGGTCAGCGGATCGAAATAGGCCAGGAAGGACAGGCGCTGCTCCGCCTGCTTGCGGTCGGTGACGTCCAGCATGACGCCGTCCCACACCACGTCGCCGCCGGCCCTGAGCGTCGGGCGCGACTGGCCGCGCAGCCAGCGCCGGCGGCCGTCGGTGCCGGGGACCGCCATTTCCTCGTCGAAGGGCTCCATGGTCCGGGCTGAGCGGCCCAGGCCGGCATAGAAACTCTGCCGCTCCTCCTCGGGGATCATGGACAGGAACAGTTGCGGATTGTCCAGCAACTGCTCCGGCCCCAGGCCCAGGATGGCGCGGCAGCCCTCGCTCACATAGGAGAAGGCCAGGCTGCCGTCGGTGCGCAGCACCCGCTGGAACACCATGCCGGGCACATTGGCGGCGATGGCGCGCAGCCGCTCCTCGGATTCGCGCAGCGCCGCCTCGGTCAGCTTGCGCTCGGTGATGTCGCGGCCGATGCCGACGAACAGCCGCTGGCCCTCCAGCCGGACCTCGGTGGTGGACAGTTCCAGGGGAAAGGTCGAGCCGTCCTTGCGCAGCCCCATCAGCTCGCGCGCCCCGCCACCGACGATGCCGCCCTCAGAGACCTCGGCGGATTCCAGCAGATCGTCCAGATGCATGTCGGGCGGCAGCAAGATGGTGAACGGCCGGCCGGCCAGCTCGGCCATGCTCCAGCCGAACAGCGCCTCGGCGGCGGCGTTGACGCTGTCGATGGTGCCGTCGGATTCCACCACGATGAGGGAATCGCCGGCATGGTCCATCAGCATTTCCAGGCGCAGCTCGGCCCGGCGCCCTTCGGTGACGTCGACCATCAGCCCGTCCCAGACGATGGTTCCGTCCTCCTGGCGACGGGGCTCGGCGGCACCCTTCAGCCAGCGGACCTCGCCATGGGCGGTGATGGCGCGGAATTCCTCGCGGCAGGTATCGAGCGCCGCCGCCGAGCGGCGGATCTCGCTCAGATGGGCGTCGCGGTCGGCCCAGTGGACGGCGTGCAGGCAGCCCTGGGAGTTGACCCCCATGGCCTCGGGGGCGAAGCCCAGCACCGAACGGATGCTGAGGCTGAACCAGGGATAAAGGAGACTGCCGTCGGGGCGGAGGACGCGCTGGAAGGCGAAGCCGGGAAGGTTGGCGGTCAGGCCGTCCAGGCGGGCCTCGGCCTCCGCGAGACGAGGCAGCGCCTCTCCGGGAGCGCAGGGAGCCCGGTCGGCCGAATGTGGAGCCCGCCCATTGCCGGTGTGGTTGCTGTCAGTCACCCTTGAGCCCTTTCCCGACAAAGGGGCCGGGACGAATGGAAACTCCTACTTACCGCAATGGTATCGGGGGTTGGGGCCGTGGTCAAAACCCATTTGTTCGGGGCCTGTACCGGGGCGGGCGGGAAGGTTACGGGGAATTAAGGGACATCGGAGTGGATTCCCTGCGGGAATCCCTTACATTCCGCCCAGCCCAACCGACATCCCCAACCGACATCGAGGACGATCATGATGATGGCCTGGATCTCCGATCCCGAGATTTGGCTCAGCCTGGCGACCCTGTCGCTGCTCGAGATCGTGCTCGGCATCGACAACCTGGTCTATCTGGCCATCATCTCCAACCGCCTGCCCGAGCCCATGCGGCCGCTGGGCCGGCGCCTGGGTCTCGGCTTCGCCGTGCTGACCCGCCTCGGCCTGCTGGCCTCGCTCAGCTGGATCGTCGGACTGGTCGAGCCGGTCTTCGTGATCTGGGACCATCCGGTCAGCTGGCGCGACATCATCCTGATCGGCGGCGGCACCTTCCTGGTGGCCAAGGCCACCCATGAAATCCACGGCAGCCTGGAGGGCGAGGAGGATACTCCCGCCGCCGAAGGGCAGGGAGGGGGCGCCGCCCAGGCCGCCTCGGCCGGTCTGGCGGCGGTCATCGCCCAGATCGCCGTGCTCGATATCGTCTTTTCGCTGGATTCGGTCATCACCGCCGTGGGCATGGCCCGCGACCTGTGGGTGATGGTGGCCGCCGTCATCCTGGCCTCGGGCGTCATGGTGGTGGCCGCCAATCCGCTGTCCGCCCTGATCGCCCGGCATCCCACCATCAAGATGCTGGCGCTGTCCTTCCTGCTGCTGATCGGCGCCACCCTGGTGGCCGACGGCACCGGCTTCCACATGCCCAAGGGCTATATCTACTTCGCCATGGCCTTCTCGCTGGGCATCGAGATTCTGAACCTGGTGGCGCGGCGCGGCAAGCGGACGCCGGTCAAGCTGCGCAACCCCGTTCCGTGAGGCCGGGATGACCCTTTCGCCGCTAGGGTTGAGGCGGCGGGGGTGACTGTGGTATCGCTTCCGCCGGATTTTCTTCCGGCGGAAGGCATGCCTTGCCCGCCGCATCACGATTTCAAGGGATATTGGAGAACGACATGGCTTACGTCGTCACCGAGAATTGCATCAAGTGCAAGTATCAGGACTGCGTCGAGGTTTGCCCGGTGGATTGCTTCTACGAGGGCGAAAACTTCCTGGTGATCAACCCCGACGAATGCATCGATTGCGGCGTCTGCGAGCCGGAATGCCCGGCCGAAGCCATCTTCCCGGATTCCGATCCCAAGGCCGCCGCCTGGACCGACACCAACCGCCAGTACGCCGGCTCCTGGCCCAACATCACCCGCAAGGGCGATGCTCCGGCCGACGCCGACGCGTGGAAGGGCAAGCCCGATAAGGCCAAGCTGCTGTCCCCCAATCCGGGCCGCTGACCCTTATCGCAAGATATTGTAGCCGACGCCGCCCCATGGCCCCGAAAGGTCGTGGGGCGGCGTTCGCGCATGAGGACATGGCGGAAACGCGGGCCTTCGGGGAATTTTCCTGTTCTTCACGGAAGCGCCCTGTGCTATAAGGGCAAGTCCGTCGAACTGTGTCGGCGGACAGCTTACTGGCATAGCCACCGGGGCGGGAGTTCGCCCACCAAGACAAGCTGCGAGATTTCCACCAGCCCGTCAAGGGCGCGGCTGGCGCGGATTCTTCGTTTCTTGGTTGGGCGTATCGGGCGCGTTTGCCGGTTCCAGACCTTCTGTCGAGGGAATTGTTGAAGATGACGATCGTTTCTTTCTCCCAGGGCGATTATGTGGTCTACCCGACCCACGGCGTCGGCCAGGTCGTGGCCGTCGAGACCCAGGAAATTGGCGGCATGAAGCTGCAGTTGTTCGTCATCACTTTCGATCGCGACCGCATGACGCTGCGCGTCCCGGTGACCAAGGCCCAGAAGTCGGGCCTGCGCAAGCTGTCGTCGCGCTCGGTCATGGACACCGCGCTGTCCACCCTGAAGGGCCGCGCCAAGGTCAAGCGCACCATGTGGAGCCGCCGCGCCCAGGAATACGAGGCCAAGATCAATTCCGGCGATCCGGTATCCATCGCCGAGGTGGTGCGCGACCTGCACCGCAACGCCAACCAGCCCGACCAGTCCTATTCCGAGCGGCAGATCTACGAGGCCGCGCTGGAGCGTCTGGCGTCGGAACTGGCGGCGGTGGAGCGTATCGACACCCAGGCGGCGACCGAGAAGCTGCAGGGCCTGCTCGAAGCGGCTTGATGTTTGGCTCGGTGGCTGCGACCATGTCGTCCGGTTGCGAAACCCGAGCGGATTTATGAACGTCGAAGCCGAACGGCCGTCCACGACCCTGGCTGATTCCAATGTCTTCGCGACCCTGCGGGGCGGTGGCCGTATCTGGGCCATCGCCGCCATCAGGGGCGAACACGGCCGCCTGTGCGCGCTGCATGCCCGCCTGGGCCAGGAATTGCGGCCGGGCGACCAACTGGTCTATCTCGGCGATTATCTCGGTTGCGGCGCTCCGGTGCTGCAGACCATCGATGAATTGCTGACCTTCCGCCGCGCCTTCATCGCCACTCCCGGAGTGGAAGTGGACGACGTGGTCTATCTGCGCGGCACCCAGGAAGAGATGTGGCAAAAACTGCTGCAGTTGCAGTTTGCTCCCAATCCCGCCGAAGTGCTGCGCTGGATGGTCGATCACGGCATCGCGCCGACCATCGCCGCCTATGGCGGCTCGGTGGAGGAGGGGCAGAACGCCATCCGCGAGGGTATCCTGGCCCTGACCCGCTGGACCAGCCAGCTGCGCCAGACCATGCGCAATTACGACGGCCACACCACGCTGATGAGCGTGCTGAAGCATGCCGCCTTCACCGACGACAACACGCTGCTGTTCACCCATGCCGGTCTCGATCCCACCCGGCCGCTCTCGGCCCAGGTGGATGCCTTCTGGTGGGGGTCGAGCCTGTTCGCCGGGTTGGATGAGCCCTATTCCGGCTTCAAGCTGGTGGTGCGCGGCGCCGATCGCCGCAAGGGCGGCGTGGTGCTTGGCCCCTTCGCCGTCACGCTGGATTCCGGCTCGGGCCACGGCGGTACCCTGACCGCCGCCTGTTTCGGCGCCGATGGCGCCATTCTGCAAATCCTGGAGGCCTGACGATGAGCCTGTTCGCCAAGACCGCGTGTCTGGGCACCGCGGCCGTATTGCTTTGCGCCTCGCCGGTCCTGGCCCAGGGCAGCCTGATGGATCTGGGCAAGGGCATGGTCAGGCAGGAACTGGAGCAGCGGGCCGGCGCCTCGCCGTCGGCCGGCGGTTCGGCCGGTTCGTCGCTGTCCACCTCGGAGATCGGCTCGGGCCTCAAGGAGGCGCTGCGCGTCGCCGCCGACAAGGTCACCGGCCGCTTGGGAAAAGCCGACGGTTTCAACGCCGACCCGGCGGTGCACATCCCGCTGCCCGACAAGCTGGCGGCGGTGAAGCAGGGGCTGGCCCTGGCCGGTAAGTCGCAGATGGTCGACGATCTGGAACTGAAGCTCAACCGCGCCGCCGAGGCCGCTACCCCCAAGGCCAGGCAGATCTTCTGGGACGCGGTGCAGAAAATGACGCTCGACGACGCGCGCGGCATCCTGGGCGGCCCCAAGGACGCCGCCACCCAGTATTTCAAGCGCAGCATGAGCCCCGACCTGCGCACCGCCATGCGGCCGGTGGTGGACAGCACCGTGTCGCAATCGGGCGCGGTGCAGTCCTATTCCAGCATGGCGGGCGCGGCCCGGGGCCTGCCCATGATCGGCGACGCGCTGAAGGCCGGCCCCTCCATGCTGACCGACCACGTGCTCGACTACGCCCTGGCCGGCATCTTCAATTATCTCGGCCAGGAAGAGGCGGCCATCCGCACCGACCCGGCCAAGCGCTCCACCGACCTTCTCAAGAAGGTGTTCGGCGGCTGAGCGATACTCACTCCACCCGGCACGCCTCGGTGAAATCCAGGCGTGGTCCCCGGGGGAACAGGCCGGAATCGTCGCCGTAGCCGATATTGACCAGGAAATTGGAGCGGATGCTGGTGCCGGCGAAGAAGGCTTCGTCCACCTTGGCGTTGTCGAAGCCGCTCATGGCGCCGCAATCCAGGCCGACGGCGCGGAGCGCCAGCATGAAATAGGCGCCCTGCAAGGTGCCGTTGCGCGTCGCGGTCGACTGGATCATGGCCTCGTTGCCCACGAACCACGCGCGGGCGTCGGTATGGGGGAACAGCACCGGCAGGCGGTCGTAGAATTCCATGTCGTGGCCGATGATGGCGGTGAGCGGTGCCGCCATGGTCTTGTCCAGGTTGCCCGGCGCCAGAGCGGGTTTCAGGCGCTGCTTGGCCTCGGGCGAGCGCACGAAGACGATGCGGGCCGGCTGGCAGTTGACGCTGGTCGGTCCCATGCGGGCCAGGTCCCAGGCCTGACGCAGCAGATCGTCCGGAACCGGGGTGTCCTTGAATTTCGAGTAGGTACGGGCCGCACGAAACAGAATGTCCTGGGCCGAATCATCAAGAATGCGGGTCATATCCGCCTCTCTCCTCTTGTCTTTTTACCCGCGAATGCGGCAAACATCGACACTGTAGGCGCCGAGCGCGGCGCCCGACAGGGGGCGATTGTGAAACAGTCTGTTGTCTTGGCGCTGCTGCTGTGGCTGGCCGTGGTCGTGAACCTGCCGGTTCTCGGCTCGGTCGCATGGGCCGCCGATTCGGCCGTGGTGCTGGTCTATCACCGTTTTGACGACGACAGGGTGCCCGCCCTCAACACTACGACCGAGCAACTGGCCGCCCATGTCGCGGAACTGAAGAACGGCGGTTATGCGGTGCTGCCGCTGGCCGAGATCGTCTCGGCGCTGCGCGCCGGCCGGCCGCTGCCCGACAAGGCGGTGGCCCTTACCGTCGACGACGCCTCGGCGGGATTTCATGACCGGGCCTGGCCGCTGCTGAAGAAGGCGGGGCTGCCCGTCACCCTGTTCCTGGCCACCGACGAGGTGGATCGCGGCGGCCCCGACGTGATGAGCTGGAGCCAGCTCCGCGAGTTGACCGCCGCCGGTTTGGGGATCGGCACACAAGGGGCGGCCCGGCTGCGTCTGCCCAAATCCCCGCCCGAGCAGATTTCCGCCGATCTGGCCCGCGCCGGCGCCCGCCTGGACAAGGAACTGGGCAGGGGCACCGAGTTGTTCGCCTGGCCCTGGGGCGACGCCAGCGCCGAGGCCGAGGACGTGCTGCGCCGTTCGGGCTTCGCGGCCGCCTTCGGCCAGCATTCGGGCGCCGCCTGGGCCAAGGGCGATCCCTTTTTCCTGCCCCGCTTCGCCCAAAGCTCGGCCTATGGCGATCTGCAGCGCTTCCGCCTGTCGGTGCGCTCGCTGCCCCTGCCGGCGGTGGACATCACCCCGGAAGACCCGGCCATCAAGGCCAATCCCCCCGCCTTCGGCTTCACCCTGGCCGAGGACGTGCCCGGCATCGACGGGCTGTCGTGTTTCGCGTCGCACCAGGGGCAGGTCAAGGTCGAGCGCCTGGGGCCGCGCGTCGAGGTGCGCATGTCCAAGCCCATTCCCTCGGGCCGGGGACGCCTCAACTGCACCGTGCCGGCCCTGGAGGGGCGCTGGCGCTGGTTCGGCTGGCAGTTCTTTGTACCGTAAAGGATAGACCGAAACTCGACCGTCGAGCTTCGGTTAGGCCCAAGGGTCGCGGAGGCGACCCGCCCGGCGCCTGAGGACGGCGTTGACCGGTATCGACCAACCAACGCATTTGGAATCAGAACGGCTCGAGCTCGCTGTCCCAGTACAGGAAATCGCGCCAGGATTCGTGCAGGTAGTTGGGTGGAAAGGCCCGGCCGTTTTGCTGCAACTGCCAGGTGGAGGGCTGGCCGGGGCGGCTGAGCAGCCCCATGCCTACCTCGAACAGCAGGCGGTCGCCCTTCATCAGGTTGCACGGCGCGCAGGCGGTGACCACGTTGTCCCAGGTGGTGCGGCCGCCCTTCGAGCGCGGCAGCACGTGGTCGAAGGTCAGATCGTGGGTGGGAAACCACTCGCCGCAATACTGGCAGGAGAAGCGGTCGCGCAGGAAGACGTTGAAGCGGGTGAAGGCCGGCCGGCGCGCCGTCGGGATGAACTCCTTCAGCGCGATGACGCTGGGCAGGCGCAGGGCGTGCCGGGGGGAATGGACGACGCGGTCGTATTCGGACACCACGGCGACGCGGTCCGATACCACCGCCTTGATGGCGTCCTGCCAGGACCACAGGGACAGCGGGAAGTAGCTGAGCGGCCGGAAATCAGCGTTCAGCACCAGGGCAGGATGGCTGTCGAATGCGACCAAACCCCTCTCCCTTCCTACGAGAGACCTTTACAAAATATAGTATTCGCTATTGTTGTTCCATACCCCTTTTCGTGATGGTTCCGTGACCTGTCGCCGCCCTCAATCGCCGGGCGCGTGCTTTTCGCCCGCTTGGCTCCCGCGGCATAAGCCGCGCGGCCCCTTGGGCCTAACCAAATCACGATGAACGAATCTCATCGTGATTTGGTGTCAGTCGGAAATGCCGAACACCTGGCCCAGGAAGCCCATGGCCATCTCGGCGCCGGGGCCGTCGATGCCGTGGCCCAGGCCGGGACGCAGTTCGGTCAAGACCGGGACGCCCACGGCGGTCAGGGCCTGCTCGGCACCCTTGAGACAGTTGGGGTTGACCACCTCGTCATCGGCGCCGTGGATCAGCAGGATGCGCGGCCGGGCGGTGATTTCCTTGGGCAATTCATCGGGATCGACCAGGGCGCCGGAGAAGCCGACCACCGCCGCCGGGGCCACGGCGCGGCGGAGCGCCACGTGCAGCGCCATCATGGTTCCCTGGCTGAAGCCGATCAGCGCCACGTCGGCGGGCTGTACCCCCCACAGGGCCACCTGTTCGTCGATATAGGCCTCGAGGATGGGGGCGGTGGCGCGGACCCCGGCCGAGATGGCGGGGATGCTGCGGTCCTGCAGGCTGAACCACTGGCGACCGAACGGCGCCATGTCGAAGGCGAAGGGGGCGTCGGGCGCCACGAAGGCGGCGTCGGGCAGGATGGAGGCGAAGAACGGCGCCAGTCCGATCAAATCCGAACCGTCCACGCCGACACCGTGCAGCAGGACCACCAGCTGGGCGGCGGGGCCGCCCGAGGCGGGCTCGACCGAGGGACCGGACAGTTTGACGGGCGACGGGCTGGACATGACGGCTCCTGACGAATCAAATCGGCGGCATTATGGTATGGTTCGCGGTGACTGTCCCGCCAAAGCTAGCGACATATTGTGACCATCACCCGTTTCGCTCCCAGCCCCACCGGCGAGTTGCATCTGGGCCACGCCCATTCCGCCCTGTTCGCCTTTGCCGAGGCGCGGGCGGCCGGTGGGCGCTTCCTGCTGCGCATCGAGGACATCGACCGTACCCGCTGCCGTCCCGAATTCACCCAAGCGATCTTCAGCGACCTCGCCTGGCTGGGCCTGGAATGGGAACGGCCGGTCCGCATCCAGTCGGAACACTTCGACGATTACCGCGCCGCCCTCGACCGGCTGGAAGGCATGGGGCTGCTGTATCCCTGCTTTTGCACCCGCCAGGATATCGCCCGCGAGGTGGAGGGGGCCGGTCATGCTCCCCACGGCCCCGACGGGCCGCTCTATCCCGGCCATTGCCGCCATCTTTCGCCCGCCGAGCGGGGTGAACGGCGGGCGGCCGGGCAGCCCTTCGCCCTGCGCCTCCACACCGAGGAAGCCATGCGGCGGACCGGCCCCCTGGCGTGGCGCGACCGAACCCGGGGCGAGCAGTCCGCCCGGCCCGATCTGTTCGGCGACGTGGTGCTGGCCCGCAAGGACACACCGGCCAGCTATCATCTGGCGGTGACCGTCGACGACGCCCTGCAGGGGGTAACCCTGGTGACGCGGGGCGAGGACCTGTTCGCCGCCACCCATGTGCACCGGCTGCTGCAGGCCCTGCTGGACCTGCCGGTTCCCGATTATGTCCATCACCGCCTGCTCACCGACGAGCATGGGCGGCGCTATGCCAAGCGCGACCGGTCCCTCACCCTGCGGGCCCTGCGCGAGGCGGGGCGTACGCCGGACGAGGTGCGCATGCTGGCGGGATTTGCCGAGGAGACGATTCCATGAACCACGAACCGCCCTATTACGCGGTGATTTTCGCGTCGACCCGTACCGAAGGTGACCAGGGCTATGCCGCCATGGCGGCCCGCATGGTGGAACTGGCCGCCATGCGTCCCGGCTATCTGGGGGCCGACAGCGTCCGCGATGCCGAAGGCCGTGGCATCACCGTCAGCTACTGGTCGAGCCTGGAGGATATCGAATCCTGGCGGATCGATTCCGAGCATCTCGCGGCCCAGCGAATGGGCCGCGAGAAATGGTACAAGGAGTACAGCCTGCGCGTCGCCCGGGTGGAACGGGCGGCGGAGTTTAGGCCAGACCCTCGGCCTTGAGCACCGCCTGGGCGGCGGGACGGGCCTTGATGCGCTCGTAATGGGCCGCCACGTGCGGCCAGGCGGCGGTGTCGATCTTGAGGCGCGGCAGCCACGAGACCACGGTGAACAGATAGAAATCCGCCACGGTGATCCGCTCGCCCATCAGGAACGGTCCCTTGCCCAGCGCCTTGTCCAGGTAGTCGAGGCGGCGGCCGAGGATGGTCTTCAACACCGCCTTGCCCTCCTCGGGCATGGCCGGGTTGAACTGGGTGCCGGCCGGCTTGTGCAGTTCGGTGGCGATGAACACCAGCCACTCCACCAGCTTCATGTAGTCCTGGGTGCCCACCGCCGGCGCCAGACCCTTTTCCGGGGCCATGGCGGCGATGCGCAGCAGGATGGCGACGCCTTCGGTCAGCACGGCGCCGTCGTCGATGACCAGGGCGGGGATGTAGCCCTTGGGATTGACGGCCAGGAAATCCTCACCCGATTCGGTCTTCTTGGCCATCAGATCGACGGCCTCGAGGGTGTAGGGAATCCCGGCCTCTTCCAGGGCGATATGCGACGCCAGCGAGCAGGCGCCCACCTTGTAATAGAGCTTCATGAGTTTGACTCCTAAGCGTCCGGCGGAACCTCGTTCAGGGAATCGCAGCCTGCGCAACGATACAACAGATTGACCTTCATGGTGCGGATTGGAACGTCGTGCATCATCTCGCGGCCGCAGACGCCGCAATGGACGTTGTCGCCCCCCAGGCCGATCATGGCGACTCCGGTATCGATGATTTCACGCTCGCCCGCCCTGTCCTCGGGAACGTGCTTCAGCACCACGGTACCCATCTGATCCTATCCTCTCGTCAAAATGCCGCCACCACGCCGTCGGCGCGGGGGTCGGCGGCGCCCTCGATGATGCCGTCGGCCCGGCGCACCAGCGCGCCGGCATGGCCGAGCAGCGAGTCCCATTCTCCTACCACCTGGACGGTGTGACCCGCCTGTTCAAGGTGGCGGATCACGTCCGGGCCGAACCGGGCTTCCAACTGGATGCCGGCGGGGGCCGGGGTGCCGTCCAGGGAGCGGGCCAGACACCAGCGCGGTGCCGAGACCGCCTGCTGCAGGCTCTGGCCGTACAGTGCCGCCCGGGTGAAGATTTCCGCCTGGACCAGCGGCTGGGCGTCGCCGCCCATGGTGCCGTAGACCATGGTGCGGCCGTCCTTCAGCCGCGCCAGGCCGGGTGACAGGGTGTGGAGGGGCCGGCGACGGGGTTCCAGGGAATTGCGGTGATCGGGGTCCAGGCTGAACGAGCAACCGCGATTCTGCCAGACCAGTCCGATTTCGGGCAGCACCACCCCCGAGCCGAAGGCGTGGTACAGGCTCTGGATGAAGCTGACGGCGCGGCCCTGGCCGTCGATCACGCCCAGCCATACGGTGTCGCCCTCGGCTCCGGCGCCGGGCAGCGGGCTGGCCTTGGTCTTGTCGATCTCCCAGGCCATGCGGTCGAGGACGCCGTCCTCCAGATAGGTGGTGGCGTGGATGGACATGCGCGCCGGGTCGGTGACGTGGGCGTCGCGGACGCGATAGGCCAGCTTGGCCGCTTCCACCAGCCCGTGGATGTGGTCGAAGCCATCGGCCTCGGTGATGCCGAGGCGCTGGTAGAGGCCCAGCAGGACCAGCGAGGCCAGCCCCTGAGTGGGCGGGGCGGTATTGAACAGGTGGCCGCATGGCAGGTTGAGCGACAGGGGGCGGCGGCGCATGCCGCGATGGCGGGCCATGTCCTCGGCCCGGAGCGGCGATCCCGCCGCCTGCAGGCCGGCGGCCACGGCGCGGGCCACCTCGCCGCGATAGAAATCGTCGAGGCCGGCATTGGCCAGACGCTCCAGCGTGTCGGCCAGGGCCGGCAGGCGCAGCACCGTGCCGGCCGCCGGCGTCTTGCGTTTGGCCAGGAACGTCTCGGCGAAGCCGGGCTGGCGCCGCAGTTCGGCCAGCCCGCGTTCGGTGGCGGCCGCCTGATGGCGCGAAACGGCGAAGCCTTCCCGCGCCGCGAACACCGCGTCCTCGAACAGGCGGCGCAGCGGCAGCCGCCCGCCCCAATGGCTGGAGACGTCCAGCGCCAGTTGCCAACTGGATACGGCGCCCGCCACGGTAGTGGCGGCCAGCGGCCCCCGGCTGGGAATGCGCTTGTGACCGGCCTTGCGATAAAGCTCCGGGTCCACCTTGGCTCCGGCGGCGCCCGAGCCATCGATGGAGATGGGTGGCTTGCCCGGCTCGGCGATCAGCCAGAAGGCGTCGCCGCCCAGGCCGGTCATGTGGGGATAAACCACGCCCAGCGTCGCCGCGGCGGCGATGGCCGCCTCGATGGCGGTACCGCCGTCGCGCAGCACCGCCAGCCCCGCCTGGGAGGCGAGGTGGTGGGGAGAGGTCACCATGCCCCGGCGGGCCATGGGCGAATGAAGCATCGGGCGGGTCCTTTTGTGGCAGGGCGATTGTTGCGAAAATGCCGCCCGCCGTCCAGAGTGGCGATACCACCCACCACGCGACCGTTGCCCCATGGACCTCGATCCCGCTTTTTCCCGCACCCGCTCCCTGTCCTGGGAGGAGATCCACACCCTCTCGCGCCGGCTGGCCCGCAGCCTCCGGGCCAAGGGACCGTTCGCCGGCATCATCGCCATCGCCAGGGGCGGCTTGGTCCCCGCCGCCATCCTGGCCCTGGAACTGGATATCCGCCAGATCGATACCGTGTGCATCGCCGGCTACGACGAAAGCACCCGCCACGACCTGGAAGTCCTGAAGCGCGTTCCGGGCGACGGCAAGGGCTGGCTGGTGGTGGACGATCTGGTGGATACCGGCCGTACCGCCCAGGCGGTGCGCGACATGCTGCCGGGCGGCCACTACGCCACCCTCTACGCCAAGCCCTCGGGCAAGCCCATGGTCGACACCTATGTGGAGGACGTGCCCCAGGAAACCTGGCTGGTGTTTCCCTGGGAAGTGCTCGAACGGGTTTGACCCCCGCGCCCCGGCGGTGAATAATCGGTATCGCGATGCCGATTTGCCGGGAGCCCGGGTCATGAGCGTGTTTTCCATCAGCAGACGGGTCAGTTGGGGCGATTGCGACCCGGCGGGAATCCTCTATACCCCCCGCGTCTTCGACTATTGCACCGAAGCCATCGAGCGCTGGTATGCCGGCCCCATGGGCATCGACTGGCCGACCATGAACCGGCGCGACAACATGGGTTCGCCCACGGTTCACGCCGAATGCGACTATCTGGTGCCCATGCCGCCCGGCCTGGAACTGGAGGTGCGGGTTCTGGTCGGGAAGGTCGGCACGGCGAGCATCAATTTCGTCATCGAGGGCGTGGCGGCGGATGGCACCATCCATTTCCGCGCCCGCTATGTCGGCTGCATCACCGATTTCGGCAAGAACAGGGCGGTGCCCATTCCCGAACCGTTGCGCAGCCGCGTCGAGGCCTATGGAAATGCCTGCCGCCCGTAACCATGTATGAAAAATAGATCTTAGGGCTAAGTCCCTAATACCAAAGCCCTAACTCCCAAAAAAAGTGGCGTTAAGGGACTTTATTTTTCGAAGAACTCTATGTTAGCGTTGAGATAGATCAATTCCACCCCACCCCGAAAGGGCGGTTGCCAACATGACCATGATCACCGTTCGCCCCTACAGTCACGCCCTGGACCGGCTCCGTGCCGTGGGTCTGCGTCCCACCCGCCAGCGTCTGGCTCTGGCCCGCCTGCTGTTCGATGGCGGCGACCGCCATATCTCGGCCGAGCAGTTGCACACCGAGGCGCTGTCGTCGAGCATCCGGGTGTCGCTGGCCACCGTCTACAACACGCTGCACCAGTTCACCGATGCCGGCCTGCTGCGGGAGATCGTGGTGGATGCGGGCCGCAGCTACTTCGACACCAATACCAGCGACCACCACCACTTCTTCTACGAGAAGAGCGGCAAGCTGTGCGACATCCCCGCCGACCTGATCGCCGTGGCCAAGGTGCCCGATGCGCCCGAGGGCTTCAACATCAGCCGGGTGGAAGTCATCGTCCGGGTGGACGGCTGAAGATCTGAGCTTACGGTTCCCTCGCCTTCAAGGGAACGAACCGGCACAGGGCGCCTTCCTTTGGGACGGCGCCCTGTGTCGTTTCCGGTGGTGGGGCGCTTTCCTCTCGGAAGATGCCCCGAGTCGTTTCGGGTGTTCACCCCACAAAGAAGAAGGGCGACCCTTGGGGCCGCCCTTTTCGCTCAGTCGTTCTTGGCGGCGCGATCCGCCTTCTTGCGCTCGTTGGGGTCGAGCAGGCGCTTCCTGAGGCGGATGGACTTGGGCGTCACTTCCACCAGTTCGTCGTCCTCGATATAGGCGATGGCCTGTTCCAGGCTCATCTTGCGGGGCGGCGTCAGCTTGACCGCCTCGTCCTTGCCCGAGGCGCGGACGTTGGTGAGCTGCTTGCCCTTCAGCGCGTTGACCTCGAGGTCATTGGGGCGGTTGTGCTCGCCGATGATCATGCCTTCGTAGATCTTGACGTTGCCGGTGATGAACATGGCGCCGCGCTCTTCCAGGTTCCACAGCGCATAGGTGACCGCGTCGCCCTGACCGTTGGAGATCAGCACGCCGTTGCGACGGCCCTCGATGGCGCCCTTGTAGGGGGCGTAGCCGTGGAACATGCGGTTCATCAGGCCGGTGCCGCGGGTATCGGTCAGGAACTCGCCGTGATAGCCGATCAGGCCACGGGCCGGGGCCAGGAAGGTGACGCGGGTCTTGCCGCCGCCCGACGGACGCATGCCGGTCAACTCGGCCTTCCTGAGGCTCATCTTCTCGACCACGGCGCCGGAATACTCGTCATCGACGTCGATGAACACTTCCTCGATGGGCTCGAGCCGCTTGCCGGATTCGTCGGTCTTGAACAGAACGCGGGGACGCGAGATGGACAGCTCGAAGCCCTCGCGGCGCATCTGCTCGATCAGCACGCCCAACTGCAGCTCGCCACGGCCCGACACCTCGAAGGCATCCTTGCCGGCGGTCTCGCGGATATGGATGGCGACGTTGGACTCGGCCTCGCGGGCCAGACGGGCGGCGATCATGCGGCTCGTGACCTTGTCGCCTTCCTGACCGGCCAGCGGGCTGTCGTTGACCGAGAAGGTCATGGACAGCGTCGGCGGGTCGATGGGATTGGCCTTGAGGGGCTCGGTGACCTCGGGGGCGCAGATGGTGTCGGCCACGGTCGGCTTGGTCATGCCGGCGATGGCGATGATGTCGCCGGCCTCGGCGAATTCCACCGGCACGCGCTCGATGCCGCGGAATGCCAGCAGCTTGCTCATGCGGAAGCTCTCGAGCAACTGGCCGTCATGGGACAGGCCCTTGACCTGCATGTTCAGCTTGGCGGTGCCGGAATAGATGCGCCCGGTCAGCACGCGGCCGAGATAGGGGTCGGCCTCCAGCGTGGTGGCCAGCATGGAGAACGGCGCCTCCAGGTCGCGCTTGGGGGCCGGCACGTGGCGGACGATCAGGTCGAACAGCGCCGACAGGTCCTTGCGCGGGCCTTCCAGCGAGTCGTCGGCCCAGCCGTCGCGGCCCACCGCGAACATGGTGGGGAAGTCCAGCTGGTTGTCGTCGGCATCCAGCGCCGCGAACAGGTCGAAGCATTCGTCGTGGACTTCGTGGGGACGGGCGTCGCCGCGATCCACCTTGTTGACCACCACGATGGGGCGCAGGCCGAGGCCGAGGGCCTTGCCGGTGACGAACTTGGTCTGGGGCATGGGGCCCTCGGCCGCGTCGACCAGCACCACGACGCCGTCCACCATGGACAGGATGCGTTCCACCTCGCCACCGAAGTCGGCGTGGCCGGGGGTGTCGACGATGTTGATCCGCACGCCCTTCCACTCGACCGAGGTGCACTTGGCCAGGATGGTGATGCCGCGTTCTTTTTCCAGGTCGTTGGAATCCATCACGCGTTCAGCGACCTGCTGGTTTTCGCGGAAGGTTCCCGATTGCCGCAGCATGGCATCCACCAGAGTGGTCTTGCCGTGGTCGACGTGGGCGATAATGGCGATGTTGCGCAGTTCCATGGGACTCGTCTTACCGGAGATTTTCGAAGATATGGGGACCCAGCTTGGCGCGGGCCAGATCCTTGAGCGAACGCTCGGGCCGGGCACCGAAATGGGAGATGATTTCGCCGGCGGCGATGCCGCCCAGCATGGCGCAGGTGGCGAGGTCACGCCCCTGGGTAAAGCCGAACAGGAAGCCGGCGGCATAGAGGTCGCCGGCACCGGTGGTGTCGACCAGCTGGTCGATATCGTCGGCGGCGACCACCTGGACCTCGTCCTCGGTCACCACCACCGAGCCCTTGTCGCCCCGGGTCACGGCGGCGACGCGGCAGTGGCCGCGCACGGCGCGCACGGCCTCGTCGAAGGACTCGGTCCTGTACAGCGAGCACAGCTCGGCCTCGTTGGCGAACAGGATGTCGATGTGGCCCGACACCAGATCGAGGAAGGCGTCGCGGTGGCGGTCGACGCAGAAAGGATCGGACAGCGACAGCGACACCAGACGGCCGGCGCCGTGGGCGGCGGTGGCGGCCTTGAGGAAGGCGCGCTTGGCCTCGGGCGGGTCGTAGAGATAGCCCTCGAGATAGGTGACCTCGGCCCCGGCGATCACGCCGGCATCAACGTCGTCGGGCCCCAGCTCAACGCAGGCGCCCAGATAGGTCAGCATGGTGCGCTGGGCGTCGGGAGTGACCAGCACGAAGCAACGCGCCGTCGAGGCGCCGTCGCTGGCCGCCCTGGTCTCGAAATGCACGCCGGAATTGCGGATGTCGTGGCGGAAGACCTGGCCCAGCTGGTCGTCCTTGACCTTGCCCACATAGGCGGCGCGGCCGCCCAGGGCGGCGATGCCGGCGATGGTGTTGGCGGCGGACCCGCCCGAGCATTCGATACCGGGCGGCAGCTGGGTGTAGATGGCCTCGGCCTGCTCGGCATCGATCAGGGTCATCACGCCCTTGGTCAGGCCGAGACGATGCAGCAGCAGGTCATCGGCATGCACCAGTACATCAACGATCGCGTTGCCGATACCGGCGACGTGAATGGTCTTGTCCGCCATGGCTAGATACGGGCCTTCTCGCAAGGAAAGTCTGTGCCCCCGGCGCACGGGCGCCATTTCCTGAGGCATTTTGCGGCGCAGTATAGCCATGGAGCCGCCATAAACAACAAAAACCGCCTTGACGCTTGGCGAATGGCCCGGCGCGTGCTTGAATCGACCGTTTCCCCGCCATGTCGCCGCCGGATTCCATGACCATCCCCGCCGCCCTGTACAAGGCCTTCGCCCAACTGAGCGACCCCCGCCTGCGCCGTATCCTCGGCTTCGGCGTGGCGGCGGCCCTGGGCTGTTGGCTGGTGCTGGCCCTGGCCGCCTCGGCGGCGCTGCGGCAGATCCACTGGTTCGACAACCACTTGGCCGACGTCAGCGCCGGAATCGTCCTGGGGCTGACGGCCCTGCTGCTGCCCATCCTGTTCTTTTCGGCGCTGGCCACCTTCGTCATGAGCTTCTGGCTGGACGACGTGGCCGACATCGTCGAGGCCGAACACTATCCCCATCTCGGTCCGGCGCGGGAGATGGGCTGGGCGGAAATCCTGCGTCTGTCCACCCGCTTCCTGCTGGTGATGGTGCTGATCACCGCCGTGGCGGCGCCGATCTATCTGGCCCTGCTGTTCCTGGGCTTCGGCATCATCCTCAACTATGCGGTCAACGGCTACCTGCTGGGGCGCGAGTATTTCGAGGTGGTGGCGGCGCGACGGCTGGAGCCCGAGGCCATGCGGGCGACCTTTAGCAACAACCTCGGCCGCCTGTGGCTGTGCGGCGCGGCCATCAATCTCCTGTTCCAGATTCCGCTGCTCAACCTGACCGCCCCGGTGGTGGCCACCTCGTTCATGGTCCACGTCTTCCAGTCCCTGAGGAAAGAATGATCAAGCGTTTCGGTTCGTTGTCGCTCCTGCTCCTGGCCGCCGCCTGCAACGGGGCGGGCGGCTCGGCCACGACCGGCGGCCCGGTCACCAGCGTGTCCGGCGCCGAAAACGAGGAGCAACTGGCGCTGATGACGCCGCCCGCTCCCGGCACCATGGCGCCGTCGGCCCTGAAGGGCATGAGCGCCGCCGCCATCCGGCGCGCCCTGGGCAAGCCGGGCTTCGTGCGCCGCGACCCCCCGGCCGAGATCTGGCAGTACCGGGTCAAGGTCTGCACGCTGGACCTGTTCCTTTACGAGGACAAGGGCCGCATGGCCGTCGCCCATTACGCGGTGCGCGCCCCCAATGGCGGTTTCATGGGCGATGCCGCCTGCCTGGACGAGGTCCTGGCCCGCCGCGACGGCACGCCCACCAGCTAGAGCGGCGCGCCTCAAATATGAGGCGGGCCGCTTCAGCGCCCGTTGAGGGCGCGGCCAAGGGCGCGGATGCGCCCGCCCGGCGAAGGAAAATGATAAGGCCGTCGCATCCCGGCTTCAGCCGCAGGACGGACGTTCGGCCTCCGTCACCTCGATCGTCCCCTCGGACAGCAATTGGGCCGCGGTGGCGGTGGTGCGGAACTGGGGAGCGCCGCCGCGCTGGCCGAACCAGGCCGGGGTCTTGCTCGACCAGGCGACCAGCGGCTTGACGACCCGGTAGCTGAAATAGGGCGCGCCGGCGCAGTCATAGGGCAGGGCGCGGCCCGAATAGGCGGTGCCTTGCGGATTGAAGCGGTTTTCCGTCTCGCAGCCGAAGCGGTCGATCACCATGCCCGGCGGCAGGACCACGGTGATGGTGATCTCTGAACTCCATTCATGGGTCGGCCAGCGCAGGTTGCCCTTGCTGTCCTTCCAGCGGCTGGAGATATCCGGGCGGATATCTCCCCCGCTGCAATCGGCCAAGGCCGGCGTGGCAACGGGCAGCCAGCCCAGCATGGCAAGGGCGGCGGCAGTCAGCGGCGATCGCATGCGCATGGATTATTTCCCCCGAACTCACCCCCGGGGAAAATCATGCTCTAAATGGTAAAAGCGGTCACGCCAATACAACTATATCTTGCGGAAGGGGCGCTACGACCGGCGCCATATACCCTCCCTGCCGACAGGGCTATTTTGGGCAGGCGGGCCGCTCGGCGTTCACCGTCTCGATCACCCCGTCGGCCAGCAATTGGGCCACGCTGGCGTCGGTCTGGAATTGGGTGGCGCCGCCCGGCTGGCCGAACCATGGCGCCGCCTTGGCCGTCCAGGCCAGCAGCGGCCGCACGACGCGATAGGTGAAATAGGGCGCCGTGGCGCAGACATAGGGCAGGGCGCGGGCCGAGAAGGCCGCACCCCGCGGGCTGAGGAAGTTGCCTGTTTCACAGCCGTAGCGGTCGAGAATCATGCCGGGGGCCAGCACCACCGGCGTGGCGGTACCGGCGGCACCGTCGTTGGGCGGCCAGATGACCCTGCCCTCGGTGGTCTTCCACTTGGCCAGAACTTCCGGCGGTGTGCAGTCGGCGAAGGCCTGGCCGGCCAGCAACAGGAACGCGGCGAATGCCGTCAGGAACGAAAGTCGGCGCATCAGGACATCTCCCCCGGTTGATCGGGAGATGATGACTCAATCGGAGAAATATGTCACCGACTCACAACCAATTCATAATTGAGGCGCGATGTGTCTCATCGCCAGATGGGCTTTCCAGATCCCGGCAATCCGTACTCGGCCCAGCGCTCGCTGACCTGATCGACCACGTCGTCGCTCATGCGGATCTTCTCGCCCCATTCGCGGTGGGTCTCCGGCGGCCACTTGTTGGTGGCGTCCAGGCCCAGCTTTCCCCCTAAGCCCGATTCCGGGCTGGCGAAGTCCAGGTAATCGATGGGGGTGCCCTCGACCACCGTGATGTCGCGGGCCGGGTCCATGCGGGTCGAGATGGCCCACATGACGTCCTTCCAGTCCCGCGCATTGATGTCATCGTCCACCACGATGACGAACTTGGTGTACATGAACTGCTTGAGAAAGCTCCAGATGCCGAACATCACGCGCTTGGCGTGGCCGGGATAGGCCTTCTTGATGGAAACCACGGCGATGCGGTAGGAGCAGCCCTCGGGCGGCAGCCAGAAATCGACGATTTCGGGGAATTGCTGCGCCAGCAGCGGGATGAACACCTCGTTCAGCGCCTCGCCCAGCACGCTGGGCTCGTCCGGCGGCCGTCCGGTGAAGGTGGACAGATAGATGGGGTCGCGGCGCATGGTGATGGCCGAGATGCGAAAGACCGGGAACTCCTCCACCGAGTTGTAATAGCCGGTGTGGTCGCCGTAGGGGCCTTCCGGTCCGCTCTCGTCCAGCATGACGTGGCCTTCCAGCACGATCTCGGCCTCGGCCGGGACCTTCAAGGGCACCGTCTTGCAATCCACCAGTTCCAGCTTCTTGCCGCGCAAGAGGCCGGCGAACTGGTATTCCGACAGGGTCTCGGGCACCGGGGTCACGGCGGCGATGATGGTGCCGGGGTCGGCGCCGATCACTACCGCCGCCGGCATGGGCTGGCGCTTTTCCTGGCCCCAGCGCTGGAAGTGCTGGGCGCCGCCCCGATGCTTCAGCCAGCGCATCAGGGTGGTGTTCTTCCCCGTCACCTGCATGCGGTAGATGCCCAGGTTGAAGTTGTCGCGCTTGTCGTCCTCGGGGTGCGGTCCCTGGGTCACCACCAGCGGCCAGGTGATCAGCGGCGCCGGCTCGCCCGGCCAGCAGCCCTGGATGGGCAGTTGCGACAGGTCCACCTGATCGCCGGTCAGCACCACCTGCTGGCAAGGCGCCGAACCTACCGTCTTGGGGCGCATGGCCATCACGGTCTTGGCCAGCGGCAGCATTTCCAGGGCTTCCCGCCAGCCGCCGGGTGGCTCCGGCTGCTTGAGGAAGGCCAGGGTCTCGCCCACCTCGCGCAATTGGGCGGGCTCGCGGTCCATGCCCCAGGCCACCCGCTCCACCGTGCCGAACAGGTTGACCAGCACCGGCATGGGGTATTTCGAGCCGTCGGCGCGCACCACGTTCTCGAACAGTACCGCCGGGCCGCCCTCGGCCAGCAGGCGGGTCTGGATCTCGGTCATCTCCAGGTGGGGTGATACCGGCGCGCTCACCCGCTTCAGCCGGCCGGCCTTTTCCAGGCGGGAGATGAAGTCGCGCAGGGATTCGTAGGGCATGGGGAACGTCTCCTGAGGTGCGGCCAACAGGGGAATACGATCCCGCCTTGCCGTCAAGGCTCACATGCCCCAGATAAAATACTGCCGCAAATGTGACGATATGTAGTGTTCTTACCCGACTTCACGTCACCGTCAATTCGGCGTAGGCTTTTGAGGGGTTATCGCTTGATCCGCCCATAAGGGATAGACGTCTATGGCTTCGGTCCATAAGAAAGAAGAACGTTATCGGACTCTGATCGAGCTGGGCATCGCCCTGTCGGCCGAGCGCAACCACAACCGCCTGATGGAGAAGATTCTCCAGGGCGCCAAGAGCATGTGCAACGCCGACGGCGGCACGCTCTACCTGATGACCGAGGCCAAGGACGGCTTGCGCTTCGAGATCATGCTGAACGACACGCTGAACATCGCCATGGGCGGCACCACCGGCAAGCCCATCCCGTTTCCGCCGCTTCGGCTGTACGACGACCAGGGCGAGCCCAACCACAAGAACGTGTCCAGCTCGTGCGCGCTCACCGGGCAGACGGTCAACATCGCCGACGCCTACGACGTGGACAAATACGACTTCACCGGCACCAAGGCCTTCGACGCCAAGACCGGTTACCGCTCCAAATCGTTCCTCACCGTGCCCTTGAAGAATTACGAGGGCGAGGTGATCGGCGTGCTGCAGCTGATCAACGCCCGCGACGGGCGCAACCGTATCGTGGAATTCGGTCCCGACATCACGCCGCTGATCGAGGCCCTGGCCTCCCAGGCGGCGGTGGCGCTGGACAACCAGCGCCTGATCGAGGCCCAGAAAAACCTGTTCAAGAGCTTCATCCAGGTGATCGCCGGGTCCATCGACGCCAAGAGCCCCTATACCGGCGGCCACTGCCACCGGGTGCCGGCCATCACCTTCATGCTGGCCCAGGCGGCCTGCGACCAGACCGACGGCCCCTTCGCCGATTTCTCCCTGACCGAGGAGGAATGGTACGAACTGGAGGTTTCCGCCGGCCTGCACGATTGCGGCAAGGTCACCACGCCGGAATACATCGTCGACAAGGCCACCAAACTGGAGACCATCTACAACCGCATCCACGAAGTGCGCATGCGCTTCGAGGTGGCCAAGCGGGACACGGTCATCACCTATCTGGAAGGCCTGGTGGCCGGCGAGGAGAAGGCCGAGACCCTGAAGGCCCGCATGGACGGGGACCTGGCCCAGCTGGAGTCCGACTTCGCCTTCGTGGCCGAGTGCAATGTGGGCGGTGAATTCATGGCGCCCGACAAGGTCGAGCGTCTGAAGGCCATCGCCGAGCGCACCTGGGTCCGCACCCTGGACGACACCATGGGCCTGTCCCTGGACGAGACGCGGCGGCGTACCGGCGACGAGCCCAAGCCGCCGGTGGTGGAGAAGATGCTGGCCGACAAGGACTGGCACATCGTCCCCCACGAGATCAACGTGGACGTCAGCCGCTACGAGGCCGAGGGCTTCAAGATGAAGCCGCTGGAGCACCGCTACAATCTGGGCGAGCTGTACAATCTGGCCATCGGGCGCGGCACGCTGACCGCCGAGGACCGCTTCAAGATCAACGACCACATCGTCCAGACCATTTTCATGCTGAAGGCCCTGCCCTTCCCCAAGAATCTGGCCCGCGTCGCCGAATGGGCCGGCGGCCACCACGAGAAGATGGACGGCACCGGCTATCCCAAGGGCCTGAGGCGCGAAGAGATGTCGCTGCCGGCCCGCATGATGGCGGTGGCCGATATCTTCGAGGCGCTGACCGCCGCCGACCGGCCCTACAAGAAACCCAAGACCCTGTCGGAATCCCTCAAGATCATGTCGTTCATGGTCAAGGACCAGCACATCGACAAGGAATTGTGGGAACTGTTCCTGACCTCCGGTGTCTGGAAGGATTACGCCGAGAAGTACCTGCGCCCCGAGCAGGTGGATTCGGTGGACGTCACGGCCTACCTGCCCAAGGCGGCAGAGTAGGGCATGGCCGCCGGCTTTCGCGTCTACATCGCCGCCAGCCTGGACGGTTACATCGCCGATGCCCAAGGCTCCATCGCCTGGCTGAAGCCGTTCGATTCCATCGATTACGGCTTCGACGAGTTCATGGAGCATATCGGCACGGTGGTGATGGGCCGCACCACCTACGAGCAGCTGCATGCCATGGGGCACTGGCCCCACGGCGACAAGCGCTGCATCGTGGTGACGTCGCGCTCCATGGAGACCGCCCCCGATAACGTCGAGCCGTGGCTGGGCGATCTGGCCCAACTGGTCGCCGAACTGAAGGCGTCGTCCGCCGGCGACGTCTGGGTGGCGGGCGGGGCCAAGGCGTTGCGCGCCTTCCTCGATCTCGGCGCGGTCGACCATTTCGACCTGTTCGTCATGCCGGTGCTGCTGGGCAAGGGCCGGCCGCTGTTCGAGCCCAGCGAGCGCAACGGCCGCATGACCCTGCTGGGCGCCAAGACCTACATCAACGGCGTGGTGCGGCTGAGCTACGTGGTGGGTTGATTCCGTCTGGCGGTGTTCAGCGCCTCGCGCGCCGAATCGTAGGCCAGGCGGAAGGCGTCCAGCCCGCGCGGCGAGATGGTGCCGTCGGCCAGCCCACCCAGCACCTCGTCGAGAACGGCTTCCAGCTCGGCCTCAACCGTGTCCAGTTCGCCCTTGCTGCGGGAGGTCCGCGCCCGGTCGCGCAGCTCCATCAGCGCCTGGGCGCGGCGGCCGGCATGGACGGGGGCGCTGCGGAACACCGCGCCGTAGAGGGCGGCGGCGCCCGATCCCAGGATACCGGCCACCGACAGCCCCACATAGAGCAGGTCGGAATAGCGGTCGAAGAAGGTCTTTACTTCGCTGGCCACGTATTGGTCGGCGCCGGGATGGACGGCGATCAGCGCCCCCTTCTCGGTGCTGGGCGGCTCGATGCGGGTGGCGAAGTTCTGTTCGACGGCCAGTTGGCGGCCGCTCTCGAACAGGGCGTGCATCAGTTCCACCACCTGGGTATCGGGCATCTTGGCGCGGGCCACCAGGACGCGCTGCAGCGCCACGGTCTCCAGTTCCTCGTCGGGAATGCGCGGCGAGCCGACCAGCAGCCCGGCCTCCAGGGTTTCGGCGTAAAGGCCGGGCAGCTTGCGCTCCAGGGCCTTGGCGTCGCCGATGGCATGGACGCCGAAGCCCTTCAGCTTCTGCGCCAGTTCCTGGAAATCGTCGGCGCCCGACAGGCGCGACAGCGGCTCGACGATCACCGCCAGGTCGGCGCCGCCGCCGGGGGCGAGCAACTGGTCCAGCGGCGCGCGGGGCGGGACGGTGCGGATGTCGATAAGCTTGGGGTCGTGCTTGTACTGCTCCAGCAGACGGCGGACGAAGGCCTCGTTGCGGCCGTCGCGCCCCACCACCACCACGTGGCGGCGCTCCATGTCGGCCAGCGACCTGAACTTGCTCTTGGGAGGGGTGATCAGTAGCACCACCTCCTCCTCCAGGATGGCGATGGCCCGCGCGCTGGGCGGGATGCGGCGCTCGTCGGTGCGCACCACCACCAGATCGGCCTCGTGCTGGGCGAAGCGCGACAGATTCTGGGAGCCGGCCTCGTTGACCAGCAGCTCCAGGCGGATGGAGGCGTGGTTGTGGGCCAGCACCTCGGCCAGCTTGCGGGCGAAGCGATGCTCGGGGGCGGTTTCGGGGCCGACGGCGATGGTGACGATGGTGGGCTTGTAATACCAATAGCCGACCGTGCCGACCACCAGGGCGGTCAGCGCCAGAGTGAGGGCGGCGAGAAGCAGGATCTTGGTGCGGTTACGCATGGAGCCTGCCCCGCCTCTCCATCACGGCAATTCCCGATAGAATATCAGCAATAGCCCGACCATGGAGAAGCAGACCGGCCACAGCAGGCCGGCGATCCGCCGGGCCCGGCCGTCGCCCCTGATCTCCAGCCAGCGCAGCCAGCCCGACATGACGCCGAACAGGCCCATGGGGATGTGGCTGAACTCGATCAGGAAACGCTCCTTGACGTCGGTCAGCGTGTGGTTGTGGACCAGCAGCAGCCCGGCCCCCACCGCGCACAGGATGGGGAAGATCAGCGCGGCGCGCTCGCTCTTGAGGCGCCCGGTGCGCACCGCCCATTCGAACAGGCCGAAGGGGAACAGCAACAGCCCGACCACCCGGTGCTGGAACACCTCGGGATCGGCCAGGGTCTCGAAGAAACCGTGCGGTCCGATGGGCCAGCTTTCCGGGTCGGAGCGGACGATGATGGCGCCGCCGATCACCAGGAACAGCAGCGGCCAGTGCCGGGCCGGCCCCACCCCCATGCGCTGCGCCATGGCGCCCAGGCCCATGGCCAGCACGAAGATGCCGGCCCAGTTGTGGTTGAACTCGGACCACATCTTGTCGGCGGTGATGGATGCGGCGGTCTTCTCGATGCTGATCGACAGGGTTTCCGGCGGCGGGCTGACCAGGCGCGGCGCCCGCACCGGCGCCATGCGCTCGACGATCTCCATGATCGTCGCCTGATGCTGGGTCTGGTCGGCGGCGGGCGGCTGCGAGGCCATGGAGGCGGCGATCATCAGCACGGTGATGCCGACGCCGATCTCCACCTCGGCGAAGCGGCGCAGGCGAAATTGTCCCCTGTCCTCGGCCTCCGAGCGGGTGGATTTGCGGTTCATGGCGGCGAGCAGCAGCAGCACCGACAGCAGGGTGATCTTGGCCCCGGTCATGATGCCGTAGGCGGTGCCGATCAGGGCGCCGGGCGTGGCGATGTAGCCCCAGGCCAGCATGGCGGCCCCCACCAGCAGTAACCCCACCGCCCCGGTGAACAGGTGCGAGAAGCGCATGCCCACCATCAGGCGGTCCTTGGAGGCGCTCACATGGGACAGGGCCAGCAGCATGAAGGGAATGCCGCCGATCCACAGGGAGGCGCCGGCCTGATGCAGGGCGTCGGCCAGGATGTAGTAATTGCGGTCGTCGACCCGGGCGAAGGCGTGGCTGGACATCACCGAGGCGCCCAGCACCACCACCGCCAGCAGCGCCAGGGACGGGACCTGGGCGGGGTTGCGGTCCATGCGCGCCGCCACCGCCAAGGCGAGGGCGGTGATGACCATGATCATATTCCACTGGACGAAATCGGCGCCCATGGCGTCCGAGGGCTGAATTCCCAGCCCGGCCACCAGTTGGGCGAGAGTGGCGAAGATGGAAAGACCGGCCACCACGGCCAGGGCAAGGCCGCCCTTGGCGGTCCAGGAGAGGCCGGTGCGCTCCATGGCGACGACACGGCCGCCCAGCCGCGCCGCCATCGGCCGGGTGAAGCCCAGCAGGAACAGCACGCCGCCCAGGATCACCGATTGGGCGGTGAGCTGGAGCCCGCGCAGGATGACCGCGAAGAAGGCCAGGATATCGGGGGGCAGGGTGGTCAGCATGACATCGCGCCTTAGGGGGCGATGGTCAGGAAGGGAACCTGGCCGCGGCTGACATGCCCGTCCACCGACAGCACGTCCCAGAACAGGATGTAACGGCCGGGAGCCAGCCCTTCGGCGCGGGCGGTCAGTTCGGCCTCGGTGGCGCCCTGCTGCGGGGGCAGGGTCTTGGCCCCACCCGGCCCCTTGAGGGAGAGGCGCGAACGCCTGGCGTCGATGCGGCTGTTGTAGCGCAGGTGGAATTCCACCTTGTTGCCCACCACCTCGGCCTCGGCGGGCGGCGTGGAGTCCACCAGCACGGCGTGGGCGCGGGCCTCGGCGGCGGCCAGCAATCCCACGGCCATCATCAGCGGAAACAGCACGGACTTGATCATCGGGCGAAGGTTCCGGAACGGTCTCAAATATCGGTCTGACCGTGCCATGGACCAGCGTTGCGGGCAAGTCCGCAGCGTAAGGGGAACCCGCAAAGCTGCGTTGCCCCGACGTGCCCATGGTGACATGCTTGGGGAAACGATCTTGTCGGACGGACGCCCATGACCGCGAATTCGCAACGGATTTCGCCCCCCACCCTGTCGGTGGTCATTCCCTGCTACAACGAGGGGGAAAACGTCGCCCTGCTGTTCGCCCGGCTGCTGCCGGTGCTCGACGGGCTTGGCGTATCCTTCGAGGTGGTCTGCATCAACGACGGCTCGCGGGACGACACCCTGGACCGCCTGCTGGAGGTTCAGAAAGGGGACGCCCGCCTGAGAATCATCGACCTGTCGCGCAATTTCGGCAAGGAGAAGGCCCTGTCGGCCGGACTGTTCCACTGCCGGGGCCTAGCGGTGGTGCCCATGGACGCCGACCTGCAGCATCCGCCCGAGGCCATCGCCGACATGCTGGCCAAATGGCGCGAGGGCTTCGAGGTGGTGTTCGCCCGGCGCGACGCGCGCACCGGCCAGACCCTGTCGGAGAAGCTGTTCGCCAAGGCCTTCTACTGGGTGTTCGATCACCTGTCGGACGTGCACCTGCCGCGCGAGGTGGGCGATTTCCGCCTGATGGACCGCAAGGTGGTGGACACCATCAACCAGATGCCCGAGCGCTCGCGCTTCATGAAGGGTATCTTCGCCTGGGTGGGCTACCGCCATGCCGAGATCGTCTACCGCCAGGGCGAACGGGCGGCCGGCACCACCAAGTTCAATTCATGGAAGCTGCTGCGCTTCGCCTTCGACGGCCTGACCTCGTTCTCCAACTTTCCGCTGCGGGTCTGGGGCGGCATCGGCGCCATCATCTCGTCGCTGGCCTTCCTCTACATCGTCATCCGCCTGATCCGCACCATGATCTGGGGCATCGACGTGCCCGGCTACGAATCCACCCTGATGTCGGTGCTGTTCCTGGGCGGCATCCAACTGCTGACCCTGGGCATCATCGGCGACTATCTCGGCCGGGTGTTCGACGAGGTCAAGGGCCGCCCGCTGTTCATCATCCGCCAGCTCTACGAGCCGGGCGGCAAGGGCGACGGCGCTACCAATCCCTGAACACCAGATTACGGGCGCCGGTCATGCAAACCATCCGCATGACGCCCGGCCGGTCCGGGCTTAAGGGACAGATCGTGAAGTCGCCATAGGCCGCCTTGGAACAGGGAGGCTCCGAGAACATCGTCTCTTCGAGCGACGGGGGCAGGAGATGGTCTCCGGCCGGATGGGAATTGGCGGCCACGACGCCAAGAATCCGCTTGGTTCCGATCACCCAGATGCGGACGGTGGGAACCCCTCCACAGGCGGTCAGCCGGCCATGAACGGTGAAGCACTCCCCCACCCGTGCCGGGCTGGCGGCGCAGGCCATCTCTTCCGCCGTGGCCGGCGCCAGAGGCAGGAACAGGACGGCCAGGGCGAGGAGGGCCTGCCGGGCCATGGCCGCGCCCCGCTCACACCGCCGGATGGTTTTCGGCATAGGGCCGGTAGCGCAGATCCTTGCCGATGATGTGGCGCATCAGCCACTTGGACAGGAAGTCCAGGGTCTCCGACGCGGTCACCGAGGCCGGATTGTCCTGGTGGCGGCTTCGCATCTCCAGGACCTCCTTGACCATGGCGCGGTGCACCGCCTGATGCTCCTCCAGGTCGGGATAGGAACAGGCCGCCAGCAGCTTCTCCTCCTCGGCGAAGTGATAGCGGGTGTAGTCCAGCAGGTCGGCCAGCACGCTGTCGACGGCGGCGGCGGCGTCGCCGCTCATGGCGTCGAACACCTGATTGATCAGTTCGATCAGTTTCTTGTGGTGATCGTCCATGCGCGGGATGCCGACGCTCAGGTTCTCGGTCCACTGCAGATAGGACATGCCGCCCTCCCCGGTTCAACTTTGACCAACTCTAACATGGCTCGGGTCTTCACCGGAACCCGTAGGCGTCCATGGCCAGCACGCCGGAATCCACGCCGCGATGCAGCCGGGTCGCCTCGCCATGGGCGGCGGCGCCCAGGGCGACGAAGAAGGGCAGCAGGTGTTCCTCGGTCGGGTGGTTGTGCTCGGCATGGGGGGCGCGGGCGCGGTAGTCCAGCAGGGCCGCCACGTCGCCCCGCTCGGCGGTTTCGGCCAGCCAGGCGGTGAATTCCGCCACCTGGGGTTCGATGCCGGCGGTGACCTTGCGGCGGAAATAGTCCTCGAGATTGTGGGTGGCGGCGCCCGAGCCGATCACCAGCACGCCGTCGGCCACCAGCGGCGCCAGCCGGCGGCCCAGAAAGTAATGGTGCGCCGCCCCGGCCCGGGGCTGCACCGACATGGGCACCACCGGCACATCGGCCTCGGGCCACATCAGGCTCATCACCGACCAGATGGAATGGTCGATGCCGGCGCCGGGGTCGCGGCGGCAGACGGCGCCCAGCCGGTCGGCGGCCTGGGCCGCCACCTCCGGCGCGCCGGGCGGCGCGTAGGCCAACTGGTACAGTTCGGCGGGGAAGCCGTAGATGTCGTTGATCTTGTCCGGCCAGGCGGCGAAGCCCAGGACCGGCTCGCGCGTCTGCCAGTGGGCCGAGGCGACGATGACGGCGCGCGGACGGGGCATGGTGCGGCCCAGATCCTTCAGGAACTGCCGGGTCGGGGTATCCTCCAGCACCATCATGGGCGAGCCGTGGGACAGGAACAGGGTGGTGAAATCCATGATCTTTCCTCCAATGGGGAAAGAATACGCTTTCCGGCGCCTCGGCAACAATGCAGGATGATTTAAACACATTGTTGCCTGGGAGGCATCGATGACGCCCCGCTTCGACACCATCCTCGCCTTTGTCCGGGTGGCGGAAACCGGCAGCTTTTCCGAGGCGGCCCGCCGCCTCAACCTGTCCAAGTCCATGATCAGCCGTCAGGTCTCGGCGCTGGAGGCCGATCTGGGCGTGCGGCTTTTGCACCGGACCACCCGCTCGCTGTCGCCCACCGAGGCGGGGCGGGCCTATCTGGAGCGCTGCCAGCGCATCCTGGCCGATCTGGACGAGGCCAACCTGCTGGTCAGCCATCTGCAGGCGGTGCCGCGCGGCCGGCTGCGGGTCAGCGCGCCGCTGTCCTTCGGCATCGGCCACCTGTCGAGCTGCCTGCCCGGCTTCCTGGAGCGCTACCCCGAGATCGAGCTGGAGATGGGCTTTACCGACCGTCACGTGGATCTGGTGGAGGAAGGCTGGGATCTGGCGGTGCGCATCGGGCGGCTGGCGGATTCGTCGCTGATCGTGCGGCGCCTCGCCCCGGTGCGCCGGCTGGCGGCGGCCTCGCCCGCCTATCTGGCGCGGCGCGGCACACCCGTGCGTCCCGAGGATCTGGCCGGCCACGACTGTCTGACCCATGGCGGGCGGGTCCACTCGGAATGGCGCTTCACCGGCGACGACGGCAAGCCCCTGCAGGTGGAGGTGCGGGGGCGGTTCGATGCCGACAACGGCGACGTGCTGCGGGACATGGCGCTGGCCGGGCTGGGTATCGTGCTGCTGCCCAGCTTCTTTCTCGGCGACGACATCCGCGCCGGCAAACTGGTGCCGCTATTGGAGAAATACGTGCCGCTGGATTCGTCGCTCAACGCGGTCTATCCCCACGGCCGCCATCTGTCGCCCAAGGTCCGGGCCTTCGTGGATCATCTGGCGGCGACCTTCTGCCCCGAACCCTATTGGGACCGGGGCCTTACGGGACCAGCCGCCAGCTGACACCGGCCGGCACGGCGGGCGGCGGCATGATCTCGGCCGGATCGCCGCACTGGCGGCGAGCCCAGGCGGTGGCGATGGCGGAGAGGGCGGCGAAGGGCGCGCGGGCGCCGTCGAGCGCTTCCAACAGCGTCGCCCAGTCGGTAAGGTCGATGTGGAACGTGTCGTCCATGGACATTGAACCGAAGCGGTGATTGCCTGATGCAGACTACAGCCTTTAACGGATGGCTTCTGTGAACCCGTGCGCATATCTCCGGCATTTTCTCGTCTCGGTAACGCTGCTTACCCTGGGGCCGCTGGCCGGGTGCGCACCGTCGCCCGAGCCCATGCAGACCGTCCGCGACCATTATTTCTACGGCGGGCTGGCGGCGTTCCACGAAGGCCTGCCCGCCGAGGCGGCCAGCCAATGGCAGCGTGCCGCCGAACTGGGCGACGGCGAGGCGGCCCGCAATCTGGCCCATCTTTACCGCCAGGGCCTGGGGGTGGAGGCGGACGGCCATATGGCCCAGGCCTGGTATCAGGTGGCCGCCGATGCCGGGGTGATCAGCGCCGAATACAATCTGGGTATGCTTTACATGAAGGGCGGGGCCGGCCTGCCCGCCAATCCCGACGAAGGCATGAAGCGGCTGACCAGGGCGGCCGAGGCCGGTTTCCCGCCCGCCAAGGCCGAACTGGAGCGTCTGGCCGCGGCGGCCCCGCCCTCCGCCCCTCCCGCCACCGCCGCCGAGAGTCCGCCCGCGCCGGTACCGGTGGCGGCCGAACCCGTTCCAGCCCCGGCGACGGCCGAACCCGTTCCTGTGCGCATGCAGATCGGTTCGTACCGCACCAGGGCCGCCGCCGAGCAGGACTGGAAGCGCCTGCGCCTCAAGGGGCTTTCCTTTGAGATCATCGCCAACCGGGTGGGCGAGCAGGGCCGCTGGTACCGGCTGGTGGCGGTGGGCCCGGCCGAGACCATCGGGGCGTTCTGCGGTTCGGCCCAGGCCAAGGGCATGTCGTGCTGGTCGCGGACGAAGGGTATCACCGGCACAAAGTAAGGTCTTGCAAAGCTTGACTTCCGGGCCGGGACAAGCCCAATCTTTGCATCTTTCCGAAGGGGAGCCCCGATCAAGGGGCTGAGAGGCCGGCCAAGCGCGTCGGCGACCCTTGGAACCTGATCCGGGTTATTCCGGCGAAGGGATCGGAACCAGCCGCTGCTTCCGCCTCCATTCGCCCGGACCCTGCCCGCCGCCTTAAGCGAGGAAGCACGCCGATGTCCGAGTCCGCCCTGAAGATCACCACCGGCCCGCTGCCGGGATCGCGCAAGATTTATGTCGAGGGTTCGCGTCCCGACGTCCGGGTGGCCATGCGCGAGATCGACCTGACGCCGGGCTGCGGCGAGCCGCCGGTACGGGTCTACGACTGTTCCGGCCCCTATACCGATCCGTCGCTGTCCGTCGACATCGCCAAGGGCGTGCCGCGCATCCGCGAGCAGTGGATTCTCGAGCGCGGCGACGTCGAGCATTACGCGGGCCGGGCACATAAGCCCGAGGATGACGGCCTGAAGCCGGGCGAGACCATCGGCGTGCCGGTGTTCGACCGCGCCGCCCTGGGCTTGCGCCCGCTTCGCGCCAAGCCGGGCAAGGCGCCGACCCAACTGGCCTATGCGCGGGCCGGCATCATTACCCCCGAGATGGAATACGTCGCCATCCGCGAGAACATGAAGCGGGCCGAGCTGCACGCCGCCATCGTCCGCGGAGCCGATGGATCGTCGCGGCGCGACGGCGAGGATTTCGGCGCCGACATTCCCGACGAGGTGACCCCGGAATTCGTGCGCGCCGAGATCGCTCGCGGCCGCGCCGTTCTGCCCGCCAACGTCAACCACCCGGAAGCCGAGCCGATGATCATCGGGCGGAACTTCCTCACCAAGATCAACGCCAATATCGGCAATTCCGCCGTGGCCTCCTCGGTGGAGGAGGAGGTGGAGAAGATGGTGTGGGCCACCCGCTGGGGCGCCGACACCGTCATGGACCTGTCCACCGGCCGCCACATCCACGCCACCCGCGAGTGGATCATCCGCAACTCGCCGGTTCCCATCGGCACCGTGCCGATCTATCAGGCGCTGGAGAAGGTGGACGGCAAGGCCGAGGAACTGACCTGGGAGATCTTCCGCGACACGCTGATCGAACAGGCCGAGCAGGGCGTCGACTATTTCACCATCCATGCCGGGGTGCTGCTGCGCTACATCCCGCTGACCGCCAAGCGCACCACCGGCATCGTGTCGCGCGGCGGCTCGATCATGGCCAAATGGTGTCTGGCCCATCACAAGGAAAACTTCCTCTATACCCACTTCGAGGATATCTGCGAGCTTCTGAAGGCCTATGACGTGGGCTTCTCGCTGGGTGACGGCCTGCGGCCCGGCTCCATCGCCGACGCCAACGACGCCGCCCAGTTCGGCGAGCTGGAGACCCTGGGCGAGCTGACCCACAAGGCCTGGGCCCACGACTGCCAGGTGATCATCGAGGGTCCCGGCCACGTGCCCATGCACAAGATCAAGAAGAACGTCGAGAAGCAGATCGAGCTGTGCGGCGAGGCGCCGTTCTATACCCTCGGGCCGCTCGTCACCGACATCGCGCCCGGCTACGACCACATCACCTCGGCCATCGGCGCGGCGATGATCGGCTGGTTCGGCACCGCCATGCTGTGCTACGTGACGCCCAAGGAGCATCTGGGCCTGCCCGACAAGCAGGATGTGCGCGAAGGCGTGGTCACCTACAAGCTGGCCGCCCACGCCGCCGATCTGGCCAAGGGCCATCCCGGCGCCCAGGTGCGTGACAACGCGCTCAGCCGCGCCCGCTTCGAGTTCCGCTGGAAGGATCAGTTCAACCTGTCGCTGGACCCGGAGAAGGCCCTGGCCTTCCACGATCAGCATCTGCCGGCCGAGGGCGCCAAGCTGGCGCATTTCTGCTCCATGTGCGGCCCGAAGTTCTGCTCCATGAAGATCAGCCAGGAGGTGCGCGACTTCGCCGACGCGCAAGCCGGCATGGCCGAGATGAGCGAGAAATTCGTCAAGGACGGCGCCGAGATCTACCACACCGAGCCGGCCCAGGCGCAACAGGCCAAGCCGGCGGCGGAGTGAATCCGGGGGCTGGGCGGTAGGGTCTCCTACCGCCTCTCCTCGGCTCCGAACAGGGCGGCCAGGGTTTCGGTCACCCCCGCGGGCACATTGCGGGCTCCGTCGAACACCGTGTGCAGCAGATCGGCCTTGGCGAAGTCGGCGCCCTCCAGGTCGGCGCGCACGAAACGGGCGAAGCGCACCGACGCCCCCGACAGCCGTGTTCCCTTGAGATTGGCCTCGGTGAAGTCGGCCCGTTCCGCCGCCGCTCCGGTCATGTCGGCGCCCTCCAGGTCGGCTCCGTTCAGCCGGGCGTCCTCGAACACGCCGCGCAGCATATAGACCCCCGCCATTTTGGCTCCCGACAGGTCGGCCCGCTCCATCAGGATGTCCTTGAGGAAGGCGCCCTTGAAATTGGCGCCGACCAGCCGGGTGCCGATCAGATTGGCCCCGAACAGGTAGGTCCCGCCGAGGTCGGCGCCGGTCATGTCGGCCTCGTCGAAAATGGTGTGGAACAGGTCGGCCTCGGTGAAGACCGCGCCCTTCAGGCTGGCCCCGGTCAGATTGGCCCATTTCAGATTGGCCTTGGCGAAGCGGGCGCCGTCCAGCCGGGCGCCGCGCAGGTCGCCGTTCTCCAGCATGGCGCCGGAGAAATCACAGCCGGTAAGGTCGGCCCCAGGCGCCGGGCGGCATTGGGCCGCCGCCGCTCCCACCCATAGCAGCAACGCGGCCGGCAGCAGCATAAACAGTCGCATGATTCCCCTCCTACTCACACCCCGCTGCCGTTGACATGGGGCCGCGCGAGGGGCGTGAAAAGGGGCATGCCGAATATATATTAGCCTTTAGTATTTTAATAATTCCAGGCATAGGTGTTTATACGAATTACACTTTCAGTTTAGTGCTCACATACTGAAGAACTAGATTTCGCAATTTTCGCATATGCACTTCGACCGAATAACCGCCTCTCGGGAGCGTCACAATGTTCAATCTCAACGTTTCCGGGCGAATTTATGCCGGGTTCGGCCTGATCGTCCTGCTGCTGCTGGTGCTGGCCGGGCAGTCCATCACCACACTGGGCTCCTCGAAAGCTCAGATCGACAAATACGCCGGCGTTTCCGACAACGCCCAGAGGGTGCTGAGCCTCAAGGGCGATTTCGCCAATATCCGGCGCAACGTCATCATCTTCGCCGATAACGCCGACCCCAAGGCCCTGGAGCAGATTCGCAAGATCCAGCCCTCCATCGCCAAGACCCTGCCCGAAGCCGCTACCGCCACCGTCGATCCGACCCGCAAGGCCAACCTGACCAGAATGCAGGAGCTGTTCAGCGCCTACATGGCCGGCTTCGACAAGGTGGCCGACCTGCGCAAGGCCAAGATGGAACTGGTCGAGAAGCGCATGAACGTGGTCGGTGTCGCCGCCCGCAAGGACCTGAGCCAGATCATGAAGACGGCCATGGAGGACGGCGACCACGAGGCCGCCGCCCTGACCGGCGTGGCGCAGGAATCGCTGCTGCTGGGCCGGATCAACGCCATCAAGTTCCTGGCCGATCCCAGCGACGATCTGACCCGAGAGGCCGGAAAGCAGATCGAGGAATTCGTCAAGGAAGCCGAAGCCCTGACCAAGCGGCTGCGTAACCCCGAGCGCAAGCGTCTGGCCGGCGAGGCCGAGGCCAACGCCAAGGCCTATCGCGACGCCTTCATCCAGGTGGCCGCCGCCACCACCACTCTCGACACCCTGGTGTTCAAGGACATGGCCGCCCTGGCCGCCCAGTTCGCCGATCTGGCCGACCAGACCGTGCATTCCCAGGACCAGGCCATGGACCTCCAGAAGGCAGATACCGAGGCCGGCATGGCGCGCAGCAGCACCGCCACCTGGACCGGCGCCATCATCGCGCTGGGTCTGGCCGTGCTGTTGTCCTGGCTGATCGCCCGGTCCATCGTCACGCCGCTGTCGGCCATGACCGGGGCCATGACCGAACTGTCCAAGGGCAACAAGACCATCGACATCCCGGCGCGCGAGCGTACCGACGAGATCGGCGCCATGGCCCAGGCCATGGAGATCTTCAAGGAAAACACCCTGAAGATGGACAAGCTGCAGGCCGAGCAGGAAGCCCAGAAGCTCAAGGCCGAAGCCGACCGCAAGGCGGCGCTGCATCACATGGCCGACACCTTCGAGGAAAGCGTCGGCAAGGTGGTGCAGACCGTCACCTCGGCGGCCACCGAACTGCAGGCCGCCTCCAGCCAGATGGCCGGTACCGCCCACGAGACCAGCGCCCAGGCCACCACCGTCGCCTCGGCGGCGCAGCAGGCCTCGGCCAATGTGGAGACCGTGGCCGCCGCCACCGAGGAACTGGCCGCCTCCATCTCGGAAATCGCCAAGCAGGTGGAGCGTTCGCAGGCCGTCGCCAGTCGTGCCGAGGAAGAGGCCGAGAACACCACCAATCAGGTCCGCGCCCTGTCGGACAATGTGGGCCGCATCGGCGAGGTGGTGGTGCTGATCAACGACATCGCCGCCCAGACCAACCTGCTGGCCTTGAACGCCACCATCGAGGCGGCCAGGGCCGGCGACGCCGGCAAGGGCTTCGCCGTGGTCGCCAACGAGGTCAAGAATCTCGCCAACCAGACCGCCAAGGCCACCGACGAGATCGCCAGCCAGATCAAGGCGGTGCAGGAAGGCACCGGCAACGCGGTCAAGGCCATCGACACCATTTCCAAGGTCATCTCGGAAATGGGCGAGATCAGCGCCTCGGTCGCCTCCGCCGTGCAGGAACAGACCGCCGCCACCGGCGAAATCGCCCGCAACGTGGAACAGGCCGCTGCCGGGACCTCGGAAGTGTCCAGCAACATCGATTCGGTGGAACAGGCGGCGCGCGAAACCGGCCATGCCGCCGAGCAGATCAGCGAATCGGCCACCGACCTGTCCAAGCAGGCGGAAGTCCTGCGCGGCGAGGTGAGCCGCTTCCTGCATCAGGTCCGCGCCGACAAGGCGGACATGAAGATCCTGGAATGGGACAACGCGCTCAATACCGGCGTGGCGAGCATCGACCGCCATCACCAGGACATGTATGCCGAGATCAACCGCTTCTACGGCGAGATGATGAGCGGCAACGGCGATGCCGCCATCCAGGGCATCCTGGTCCAGGTGGCCAAGTCCTTCGAGCCGCACTTCAAGGAGGAAGAGGAGGTGATGACCCGCCACGGCTACCCGGCCATCGACGATCATCGCCGCCGTCACGCCGAATTCTTCGCCAAGTTCGAGGGGTTGAGGCACGAGGTGGAGGCCGGCAAGGACGGCGCCACCGGGCGGATGTTCCAGTATGTCGCCGGCTGGCTGAAGGACCATATCCGCCACGAGGACGGCAAGATCGCCGCCTTCCTGCGCGACAGGAAGATCGTCGCCTAGAATTTGGCCGAGTTTGGTCGAATCGAATGTTCTTTTTTCGTTACCCTCGGGCTTGACCCGAGGGGCCATGGACGGCCGGGCCAAGCCCACGGCTGTCCGGCTTAATTTTCGGCGAAGGGACTCGAAGGGCTGAGCCAACGCGGTTCTCAGCCGTTCATGGACACGGATGTACGCCTTCTTCCGGTCGTTACACCGGGCGGGGATACGGAAGAGACGGATAAACCACCAAGACACCAAGGACACCAAGAGGGCGGAGCGCATGACAAGACGGTGTCTGTGTCGTCTTGGCCGGACTTGTTCCGGCCATCCACGCGGTTCCGCTTGAAGGCCGGGCCAGACCATGAGACATGGCAACCGGGCGTGGCCGCCCGGAACAAGTCCGGGCATGACGGGATAAGGGAAAATCCTCTTGGTGCCCTTGGTGTCTTGGTGGTGAAACAGCCTATCCCCCGGTTTGGTCCGAGGGAGGCGGCGGCTGGCGGCAAGGGGCTCGTCGTCCGGACCTTCGCGTGACATCATGCGAGACCTTGACGCCGGGGGGAGCCCTTGAACCTCAAGCAGCTGGAATACTTCGTCCGCGTCGCCGAACTGGGCAGCTTCAGCAAGGCGGCCATGGTGCTCGACATCGCCCAGCCTGCCCTGTCGCGGCAGGTCCGCCTGCTGGAGACCGACCTGCGGATCACGCTGCTCAGCCGCACCGGGCGGGGCGTGGCGCTGACCGAGGCGGGTTCGCGCCTGTTCGAGCATGCGGTGGGCATCCTGCAATCGGTGGAACGCGCCGCCGAGGATTTGGAATCGGCGCGCGGCGAGCCGGCGGGGCGGATCGTCATCGGCCTGCCGCCCAGCATCGGCCGCCGTCTGATCCTGCCTTTGGTCGAACGCTTTCGCGCCACCCTGCCCAAGGCGCGGCTCGCCGTCGTCGAGGGGCTGTCCACCCACGTCACCGAATGGATCGCTACCGGACGGGTGGATCTGGGGCTGGTCCACAATCCCGAGCCCAATCCGGCCATCGAGGTTTCACGCCTGCTGGACGAGCCGCTGGGGCTGGTCGGCCCGGCCGGCGACTTTCCCCCCACCCTGCGCTGGGCCGAGCTTGGCACCTGTCCCCTGATTCTGCCCGAGCGCACCCATGCCATGCGCAAGCTGCTGGAGACCCAGGCAGCCTTCGCCGAGGTGCGGCTCAAGGTGGTGATGGAGGTATCCTCCATTCCCTCCATCCTCGATCTGGTCGCCGCCGGCTACGGCCATGCGGTGCTGACCGAGACGGCGCTGGCCTCCTGGCGCCGCGCCGGGGCGTTCAGCCTGCGCCGGCTGGTCGACCCCGCCGTCACCAGCACCCTGTTCATGGCGGTGTCCGCCCACAAGCCCATCACGCCGCTGGGACGCCGCGCCATGGCCCTGTTACAGGATCTTGTGAAAACGGAAATGGGCTGAAGCTGTCCCAGTTATAGCAGATTGCTATAGCTGAAAGTGGCCCCTGGGGGCTTGGTGGGGCGGCCCGATTTTGTCACCATGGCAAGGTCGAACGCTGGGAGGCCCGACATGCAGACCCCGATCCCTTGCCTGTTCATGCGCGGCGGCACGTCACGCGGGCCGTTCTTCCTGGAAAGCGACCTGCCGGCCGACGTGGCGCTGCGGGACAAGGTGCTGCTGGCCGTCATGGGCTCGCCCCATGCGCGGCAGATCGACGGGCTGGGCGGCGGCCATCCGCTGACCAGCAAGGTCGGCATGGTGCGCCCCGGCACCCTGCCGGGCGTCGATCTCGACTTCCTGTTCGCCCAGTTGCAGCCCGACCGGGACACGGTCGACACCACGCCCAATTGCGGCAACATGCTGGCCGCCGTGGTGCCCTTCGCCCTGGAACGCGGCATCGTGCAGCCCCAGGGCGACACCACCACCTTGCGCGTCCTGACGCTGAACACCGGCATGCAGTGCGACATCACCGTCCAGACGCCGGGCGGGCGGGTGGAGTATGCGGGCGACGCCCGCATCGACGGGGTGCCCGGCACCTCCGCCCCCATCGCCATCAATTTCCTCGATACCGCCGGTTCGGTGTGTTCCGGCCTGCTGCCCACCGGCCGGGTCCGGGACGTCATCGACGGGCTGGAGGTCACCTGCATCGACAACGGCATGCCCATGGTGCTGTTCCGCGCCTCCGACATGGGCCGCACCGGCTCCGAAAGCGTCGATGCCATGAATGCCGACGACGACCTCAAGGTCCGTATCGAGGCCCTGCGGCTCAAGGCCGGGCATCTGATGGGCCTGGGCGACGTCAAGGCGAAGAATTACCCCAAGATGTGCCTGATCGCTCCGCCCGCCGCCGGTGGGGCGGTGGGAACCCGCTGCTTCATTCCCCATGTCTGTCATGACGCCATCGGCGTGCTGGCCGCCGTGACCGTGGCCACCGCCTGCGTGCTGAAGGGCTCGGTGGCCGAAGGTCTGGCGGTGGTGTCGGGCGGCGGCGTCAAGACCATCGCCGTCGAGCACCCCACCGGCGAGTTCAGCGTCGAACTGGAGCTGGATGCCGCCGATCCCGAGAAAGTCATTCGCGCCGCCCTGCTGCGCACCGCCCGCCTGCTGATGAAGGGTGAGGCGATGGTTCCGGCCTCCGTCTGGGAAGGAAAGTCCGCATGATCATCGATATCCACGGTCACTACACCACGGCGCCCAAGGCGCTGGAAGAGTGGCGCAACCGCCAGATCGCCGGATTGAAGGACCCCGCGCAGGCGCCCAAGGCCGCGGAGCTGAGGATCAGCGACGACGAACTGCGCGAGTCCATCGTCGCCAATCAGCTCGCCAAGATGAAGGAGCGCGGCTCCGACCTGACCATCTTCAGCCCGCGCGCCAGCTTCATGGCCCACCATATCGGCGATTTCCAGACGTCGTCGACCTGGGCGGCCATCTGCAACGAGCTGTGCGCCCGCGTCGCCGGCCTGTTCCCCGACAATTTCATCGGTGCGGCCATGCTGCCGCAATCGCCGGGTGTCGATCCCAAGACCTGTCTCCCCGAGATCGAGAAGTGCGTGAAGGAGTATGGCTTCGTCGCCATCAACCTCAATCCCGACCCTTCCGGCGGGCACTGGACCTCGCCGCCGCTTTCCGACCGCTCGTGGTATCCCATCTACGAGGCCATGGTGGAATACGAGCTGCCGGCCATGGTCCACGTGTCCACCTCGTGCAATGCCTGCTTCCACACCACCGGCGCCCATTATCTCAACGCCGACACCACCGCCTTCATGCAGTGCCTGACCTCGGACCTGTTCAAGGACTTCCCATCCCTGAAATTCATCATCCCCCATGGCGGCGGCGCGGTGCCCTATCACTGGGGCCGCTTCCGGGGGCTGGCCCAGGAGCTGAAGAAGCCGCTGCTGCGCGATCACCTGCTCAACAACATCTTCTTCGACACCTGCGTCTACCACCAGCCGGGCATCGACCTGCTGACCAAGGTGATCCCGGTGGACAACATCCTGTTCGCCTCCGAGATGATCGGCGCGGTGCGCGGCATCGACCCGGAGACCGGGCATTACTACGACGACACCAAGCGCTACATCGAGGCGACGCTGAACCTTTCGCCCGAAGACCGCTTCAAGGTCTACGAGGGCAACGCGCGCCGCGTCTATCCCCGCCTGGATCGGGCGCTCAAGGCCAAGGGACTCTGATCATGAATGACCTCGGAATCGTCAAACGCAACATCGTCCGCGCCGACCGGGCCGCCGTCGAGAGACTCGTCAAATTCGGCGTCGCCACCATCCACGAGGCCATGGGCCGGGTCGGCCTGATGAAGCCCTATATGCGCCCCATCTATCCCGGCGCCCATCTGTGCGGCACGGCGGTGACCGTGCTGCTGCATCCCGGCGACAACTGGATGATGCATGTGGCGGCCGAGCAGATTCAGCCGGGCGACGTGGTGATCGCCGCCATCTCCGCCGATTGCACCGACGGCTTTTTCGGCGACCTGCTGGCCACCTCGTTCCGGGCCAGGGGCGCGGTGGGGCTGGTAATCGATGCCGGGGTGCGTGACGTAAAGGACCTTACCGCCATGGGTTTCCCGGTGTTCTCCAAGGCCATCAGCGCCAAGGGCACCATCAAGGCGACCCTGGGCAGCGTCAACGTGCCCGTCGTCTGTGCCGGTGCCGCCGTCAATCCCGGCGACGTGGTGGTGGCCGATGACGACGGCGTGGTGGTGGTTCCGGCGGCCGTGGCGCAAGCCGCCGCCGATGCCGCCCAGGCGCGCGAGGACAACGAGGCGGCCAAGCGCCGGCGTCTGGCCGCCGGCGAACTGGGCCTCGATATGTACAAGATGCGCGAAGCCCTGGCGCAAGCGGGGTTGAAGTATGTGGACTGACCCCACCATCGGCCTGATCGGCTATGGCGAGGTGGGCCGCATCCTCGCCGAGGATCTGCGGGCGCAAGGGGTGCGGGTGGCCGCCCATGACATCAAGCTGGGCGGACCGAACGAGGGTGAACTGGTGGACCATGCCGCCCGCTTCGGGGTCGAACTGGTCTCGGGCCATGCCGCTTTGGCGGCCCTGTCCGATCTGGTGATTTCGGCGGTGACCGCCTCCCAGGCGGTCACGGTGGCCGAGGCTTGCGCGCCGGGGCTGCGGGCGGGGACGTATGTCCTGGATTTCAACTCGGCGTCGCCCAAGGCCAAGACCGAGGCCGCCGCCCTGGTGAACGCCGCCGGTGGGCGCTTCGTCGAAGGGGCGGTGATGACCTCGGTACCGCCCTACCGCATCAAGGTGCCGCTGCTGCTCGGCGGTCCCGACGCCGCCGGGCTGGAGCCGCTGCTGAACGGTCTGGGCTTTGCCGCCAAGGTGGCGTCGGACAAGCTGGGCGTGGCCTCGGCCACCAAGATGTGCCGCTCGGTGATGATCAAGGGCCTGGAGGCCATGGTGATCGAAAGCTTCGCCACGGCACGGGCCTATGGCGTCGAGGATGCGGTCATCGCCTCGCTGGCCGAGACCTTTCCCGGCATGGAGTGGGAAAAGCTGGGCGCCTATTTCTTCCAGCGGGTGATCCAGCATGGCCGCCGCCGTGCCGAGGAAGTGCGCGAGGTGGCCCGGACGGTGCGCGAAGCCGGCCTTGAACCCTTCTCGGCCGCCGGCACCGCCCTGCGTCAGGCCTGGGTGGCCGATCTGGCCGATGCCGGTGTGTTCGGCGCCAAATCCGCCCCCGGTTTTGCCAAATCGGACGACTGGCGGGTCGAGGCCGACCGTATTCTCGCCATCTCCAAGCGGAAGGACGAGTCATGACCTTCGAGAAGACTCCCGGCTGGCTCGACTGGTATGCCGGTCCCTCCAAGCCGGCCTTCACCCCGCCCCCCGGCGCCGTGGACGCCCATTGCCACGTGTTCGGTCCCGGCGACCAATTCCCCTTCGCGCCCGAGCGCAAGTACACCCCCTGCGATGCCTCCAAGGACCAGTTGTTCGCCCTGCGCGACCATCTGGGCTTCGCCCGTAACGTCATCGTCCAGGCCACCTGCCACGGCGCCGACAACCGCGCCATGATCGATGCGTTGAAGCATTCCCAGGGCAGAGCGCGCGGTGTCGCCACGGTGAAACGTTCGGTCAGCGACGCCGAACTGGCCGGGATGAATGCCGCCGGCGTGCGCGGCGTGCGCTTCAACTTCGTGCGTCGGCTGGTGGATTTCACGCCTAAGGACGAACTGATGGAGATCGCTTCGCGCATCGCGCCGTTGGGCTGGCATGTGGTGATCTATTTCGAGGCGGTGGACCTGCCCGAGCTGTGGGATTTCTTCACCGCCCTGCCAACCACCGTGGTGGTTGACCACATGGGCCGCCCCGACGTCACCAAGCCGGTGGACGGGCCGGAGTTCTCCCTGTTCCTGAAATTCATGCGCGAGCACGCCAATGTGTGGAGCAAGGTGAGCTGCCCCGAGCGCCTGTCGCTTTCCGGGCCGCCGGCCCTGGACGGCGAGCGTGCCGCCTACCGCGACGTGGTGCCCTTCGCCAGGGCGGTGGTCGAGGCGTTCCCCGACCGGGTGCTGTGGGGCACCGACTGGCCCCATCCCAATCTGAAGGACCATATGCCCGACGACGGGCTGCTGGTGGATTTCATCCCCCACATCGCTCCCACGGCCGAGCTGCGGAAGAAGCTGCTGGTGGACAATCCCATGCGTCTCTACTGGCCCGAGGAGTGATCCCCATGGCACTGGACAAGCCCTATCTGGACATTCCCGGCACCACCATCTTCGACGCCGAGCAGTCGCGCCTGGGCTACCACCTCAACCAATTCTGCATGTCGCTGATGACGGCCGAGAACCGGACCCGCTTCAAGGCGGACGAGCGCGCCTATCTGGACGAATGGCCGATGAGCGAGGAGCAGAAGCGGGCGGTATTGGCCCGCGACCTCAACCGCTGCATCCAACTGGGCGGCAACATCTACTTCCTGGCCAAGATCGGCGCCACCGACGGCCGGTCCTTCCAGCAGATGGCCGGGTCCATGACCGGCATGAGCGAGGAGGAATACCGGGCCATGATGCTGGCCGGCGGGCGCTCGGTGGAGGGCAACCGTCATCTCGGCGAGGACGGCGACGCCCAGCCCCACCGTCAACCCCAGGGCAAGGGGAGGGCTTGAAGCCATGGCCCGCATCACCGCCAGCGTCTATACCTCGCACGTGCCGGCCATCGGCGCCGCCATCGACCTGGGCAAGACGCAGGAACCCTACTGGCAGCCACTGTTCGCCGGCTACGAGCCGTCCAAGCGGTGGATGGAGGGCAACACGCCGGACGTGGTCTTCCTGGTCTATAACGATCACGCGACAGCATTCAGCCTGGACCTGATCCCCACCTTCGCCATCGGCTGCGCCGCCGAGTTTCGGCCCGCCGATGAGGGCTGGGGGCCGCGTCCCGTCCCGGTGGTGAAGGGCCATCCCGAACTGGCCGCCCATATCGCCCAGTCGGTGATCCAGGACGATTTCGACCTGACCATCGCCAACAAGATGGACGTGGATCACGGGCTGACCGTGCCGCTGTCCCTGATGTTCGGGCAGCCCGATGCCTGGCCCTGCCCGGTCATTCCCTTCGCGGTCAACGTGGTGCAGTACCCGGTGCCGTCGGGACGGCGCTGCTACGCCCTGGGCAAGGCGATCAGGAAGGCCATCGAGAGCTTCGACCGGCCCTTGAACGTCCAGATCTGGGGCACCGGCGGCATGAGCCACCAACTGCAGGGAGCCCGTGCCGGGCTGATCAACCGCGAGTTCGACACCGCCTTTCTCGACCGGCTGATCGCCGATCCGGAAGGGTTGGCCCAGGTGCCTCACATCGACTATGTGCGCGAGGCCGGTTCGGAAGGCATCGAGCTGGTCATGTGGCTGATCGCCCGCGGCGCCATGACCGAGGATGCGGCGCCCCGGCTCGTCCACCGTTTCTACCACGTGCCGGCCAGCAACACCGCCGTCGGCCATCTGATCCTGGAGAACCCATGAGCAAGCCCGTCAACATCGCCCTGGTCGGGGCCGGCGCCTTCGGCACCAAGCATCTGGACGCGCTCTCGGTCATCGACGGCGTCCGGGTTGTTTCCCTGGTCAGCCGGCCCGAGGACAGGCCCGAGGACGTGGCCGCCAAGTACGGCATTCCCCATGTGGCCCATGATCTGGCCGAGGCCCTGGCCCGCCCCGAGGTGGACGCCGTCATCTTGTGCACGCCGACCCAGATCCACGCCGCCCAGGCCATGGCCTGCCTGAAGGCGGGCAAGCATGTGATGGTCGAAATCCCCATGGCCGACAGCCTGGCCGACGCGGAGGCCCTGGTGGCGCTGCAAAAGCAGACCGGCAAGGTCGCCATGTGCGGCCACACCAGGCGCTTCAACCCCAGCCACCAGTGGGTCCACAACAAGATCACGGCGGGCGGGTTCAACATCCAGCAGATGGATGTGCAGACCTATTTCTTCCGCCGCTCCAACATCAACGCGCTCGGCCAGCCGCGCTGCTGGACCGACCATCTGCTGTGGCACCACGCCGCCCACACCGTCGACCTGTTCGCCTACCAGACCGGCGGCGAGATCATCGCCGCCAATGCGGTGCAGGGTCCCATCCATCCGGACCTGGGCATCGCCATGGATATGTCCATCCAGCTCAAGAGCAGCACCGGAGCCATCTGCACCCTGTCGCTGTCGTTCAACAACGAGGGGCCGCTGGGTACCTTCTTCCGCTACATCGGTGACAGCGGCACCTATATCGCCCGCTACGACGATCTGTTCGACGGCAAGGACCAGCCCATCGACGTCACCAAGGTGGACGTCTCCATGAACGGTATCGAGCTGCAGGACCGCGAGTTCATCGCCGCCATTCGCGAGGGGCGCGAGCCCAACGCGTCCGTCGCCGGGGTGCTGCCCTGCTACCGGACGCTTCACCAGCTCGAACTGCAGTTGAAGTAGGCCCCCCATGGAAAAGCGCCGCGCCGGTCCCTTCAGCGTTACGGCCCTGGCCCTGGGCTGCATGAACCTCAGCCACGCCTACGGCACCCCGCCGGAGCGCCAGACGGCGGAGGCGCTGCTGCATCGCGCGCTGGACGCCGGAATCGATTTCTTCGATACCGCCGCCCTTTATGGCTTCGGGGCCAACGAAAGCCTGGTGGGGGCGGTGCTCAAGCCCCACCGCGCCCGTATCACCCTGGCCAGCAAGTGCGGCATGACCGGGGTGGACGGCAAGCGGGTGATCGACGGCCGCCCGGCGACCATCAAGCGCACCTGCGAGGATAGCCTGAAGCGCCTGGGTACCGGGGTCATCGACCTCTATTACCTGCATCGCTGGGACAAGTCCGTGCCCATCGAGGACAGTGTCGGCGCCCTGTCCGAACTGGTGGCCGAGGGCAAGATCAGGGCCGTCGGCCTGTCCGAGGTCTCGGCCGCCACCCTGCGGCGCGCCCATGCGGTGCACCCCATCGCGGCGGTGCAAAGCGAGTATTCCCTGTGGACCCGCAATCCCGAGATCGCCGTGCTGGACGCCTGCCGCGAGCTGGGGACGGCCTTCGTCGCCTTCAGTCCGCTGGCCCGCGGGTTCCTGTCCGGGCGGCTGACCGATCCGGCCACCCAGTTGGAGGCCAAGGACATCCGCCGCCAGATGCCGCGCTTCGACCCCGAGCCCTACGCCCGCAATCTGGCTCTGCTGGATGGCTTCAAGGGCGTGGCGGCCGAGACGGGCTGCACCCCCGCCCAACTGGCCCTGGCCTGGGTCCTGGCGCGGGGAGGCAACGTCATCGCCCTGTTCGGCACCAAATCCCTCGAGCACCTGGACGAGAACCTGGGGGCCGACGGACTTCGCCTGTCCCCGGACGCCATCGCCCGGCTGGACGCGCTGATCAACCAGAACACCGTGTCGGGGGCCCGCTACAACGCGGCCACCCAGACAGAGATCGACACGGAAGAATTCACCTAAGGAGGCACCACGTGGCAAGCAAACCCAAGCGGGTCATCCCCGGCACCACCATCTTCGACGGCGACATGGCGCGCAAAGGCTATGCGTTGAACAAGATGTGCTTTTCGTTCAATGCCGAGGAGAACCGCCAGGAATTCCTGAAGGACCCGGCCGCCTACTGCGACAAGTTCAGCCTGAACGAGGAGCAGAAGAAGGCCGTGCTGAGCCTGCAGGTGCTGGACATGCTGGCGGCGGGCGGCAACGCCTATTTCATCGCCAAGCTGGGCGGCATCTACAAGCTGGACATGCAGGACGTCGGCGCGCAGCAGACCGGCATGACCAAGGAAGAGTTCCAGGCGAAGCTGGTCGCCGCGGGGAGGGAGTAAGCCATGGCCAAGATCGTCGGCGGCATCAACGTCACCCATGTGCCCTATCTGGGCCGCGCCATCGCGGGCAACCTGCAGCAGGAACCCTATTGGAAGCCGTTCTTCGACGGCTTTCCGCCGGTTCAGGCCTGGCTGGACAAGGTCAAGCCCGACGTGGCGGTGGTGGTCTACAACGACCACGGCCTGAACTTCTTCCTCGACAAGATGCCGACCTTCTCCATCGGTGCCGCCGAGGAATACCGCAACGCCGACGAAGGCTGGGGCATTCCCACCGTGGCGCCGTTCAAGGGCGACGTGGACCTGTCGTGGCACCTGGTGGAGGCGCTCGTCGAGGCCGAGTTCGACCTGACCACCTGCCAGGAGATGCTGGTCGACCACGCCTTCACCCTGCCCATCGAGATGCTGTGGCCGAAGCGCACCACCGGGACCATCCGCACCGTGCCCATCTGCCAGAACACCGTGCAGTTCCCGCTGCCCTCGACGAAGCGCTGCCTCGCCTTCGGCCGGGCCATCGGCAAGGCCATCGAGTCCTGGGACAGTGACGCCCGCGTGGTGGTGCTGGGCACCGGCGGCCTGTCGCACCAGCTGGACGGCAAGCGGGCCGGCTTCATCAACAAGAAGTTCGACCTGGAATTCATGGACAAGCTGGTCAGCGATCCCGAGTGGATCACCCGCTATTCCATCCCCGACATCGTCGAGCTGACCGGGACCCAGGGTGTCGAGCTGCTCAACTGGGTGACCTGCCGCGGCGCCCTGGGCGACAAGGTGCGGACCATCCACACCAACTATCACATCCCCATCTCCAACACCGCCGCCGGCCTCTTGGCCATGGAGACGGTGTAGGAGGCCGAATGCCGGGCCCGCTCGCAAGAAGGCGGGCCCAGGAAGGAGCGAACATGAGAGTCCAAGTCGCCATCATCGGGGCCGGTCCGTCCGGTCTTATCCTCGGCCAGTTGCTGGCCAAGGCCGGCATCGACGCCATCATTCTCGAGGCCCATACCGGCGAATACGTGCTGGGCCGCATCCGGGCCGGCGTGCTGGAGCAGGTCTGCGTCGATCTCCTCGACGAGGCCGGGGTGGGGGGGCGCATGCACCGCGAGGGCTTACCTCACCACGGCATCGAACTGCTGATCGAAGGAAGCCGCCACCGCATCGACCTCCACGGCCTGACGGGCGGCAAGGAGGTGATGATCTACGGCCAGACCGAGCTGACCCGCGACCTGATGGAGGCGCGGACGGCGGCTGGACTCAAGACTGTCTACGAGGCCAAGGAGGTGGCGGTGTCGGGTTACGATACCGACCGCCCCCGCGTCAGCTACCTGAAGGACGGGGTACGGCACGAGATCCTTTGCGACTTCATCGCCGGCTGCGACGGCTTCCATGGGGTGTGCCGGGCCTCGGTCCCCAAGGAGTCCATCCGCAATTTCGAGCGGGTCTATCCCTTCGGCTGGCTGGGCCTGCTGTCGGACACCCCGCCGGTTTGCGACGAACTGATCTACGCCAAGAGCGAGCGGGGCTTCGCGCTGTGCTCCATGCGCTCCAGGACCCGGTCCCGCTACTACGTCCAGGTGCCGCTCACCGAGAAGGTGGAGGATTGGTCCGATCAGCGCTTCTGGGACGAGTTGCGTCTCCGTCTCGACCCCCAGGCCGCCGCGTCGCTGGTCACCGGTCCGTCGCTGGAAAAGAGCATCGCGCCGCTTCGAAGCTTCGTGGCCGAGCCCATGCGCTTCGGCCGCATGTTCCTGGCCGGCGACGCCGCCCACATCGTGCCGCCCACAGGTGCCAAGGGACTCAATCTGGCGGCGTCGGACGTGCGCTATCTCGGCCACGCCCTGATCGAGTATTACGGCGGCTCGTCCGAGGGCATCGACCGCTATTCCGAGCGTTGCCTGCGCCGGGTGTGGAAGGCCGAGCGCTTCTCCTGGTGGATGACCAACCTGCTGCACCGTTTCCCCGACACGCCGCCCTTCGAGCAGCGGGCGCTGGAGGCCGAGCTGGACTACGTGGTCCACTCCCTGGCCGGGCGGACGACGCTGGCGGAGAACTACGTGGGCCTGCCCTTCGAGGATTGACTACTCCGCCAGCTTTTTATCCCGCTCGAAGCGGACGCGGACGTCGATGCCGCGCTTGGTGAGCAGGGAGTGGAGGGCCAGGGTGACCATGGTGCCCAGCCAGGCTCCGGCCACCACGTCCGACAGGAAGTGCACGGTGGTCAGAATCCGGGAAAGCGCCACCAGCAGCGCCACGGTGAAAAAGGCCAGGTCGTAGCGCGGGAAGATCAGGGCCAGCGCCGTCATGGCGGCGAAGGACGCCTGGGAATGGCCCGACGGGAAGGAATTGGTGAGATAGCCGCGGGTCAGCGGCACGAAGTCATAGACATTGCTGTCGAACAGGGCGGCGGGCCGGGTGCGGCCGACCAGCATCTTGATGATGTTGCCGGCGATGCCCGACACGGCCATGGACAGGAACAGGAAGCCCGGCACCCAGGCGGCCCGGCGCAGGCGGGCGCGCTTTTCCAGCCCCGGCGCCGCCAGGGCCGACAGGATCAGGCCCAGCGTCAGCACGCCGGCGGGGATCATCCACACGCCGCCCAGGCCCAGATGGGTGACGGTCTTCCAGAACCCCTCGAACTCGCCGCTCACATGGGCCTTCAGCCAGCGGGCCAGCGGCCGGTCGAGGAGGAAATAGCCGACGACCACCGCCAGGGCGCAGTAGACGGTGGCCCAGGTGCGGGGGTGCCGGCGGGTGCGGGCCCATTGCCCGGCCGAGAACGAGCGGAAGCCGGCCAGCTCCTCCCAGACCAGGGTGGCCCGGTTGCCGCCCCGCTCCCACTGGCGGACGATGAAATCCAGCAGCCTCATGGCTCTTTGCCTTCCACCGCGTAGGCGGTCAGCGTCACCTTCCTGCCGCGCGAATAGTTGAAGCCCTTGACCATGCCGACCACCACCGGCTTGACGCCAATGGCGGCGGCGGCGGCGAAGAACGGCTCCTCCTCGCGGTCGGCCACCAGGGTGAGGGCCGCCGGGCCGTTCAGCAGGTGCTGCGCCGCGTTGGCGCCGCTGGTCAGCACGGTATCGGTTCCCAGCAGGAAGACCAGGCTGGGCTCGGCATAGCCGGCCACCACCACCGCGCCGCGATGGGGACGGCTGGCCACCAGTTCGGCGGCCTCGCGGCTGACGAACAGATAGTCGAGGCTGGGCAGCACACCGTCGAACACCACCTGGAAGCTGGTTACGGCGGTCAGCACCAGGGCCATGACGGCCGGGCGCATGCGCTCCTTGAAGGCCAGCCAGCCGGCGGCCAGGGCGGTGCCGGCCACCAGCAGCGCCGAGGGGATGCTCATCACCGGGAAGGCGGGGGCGAATTGATGGGGCGCGATCACCACCGCCGCCGCCAGGGCCAGCCCGATCACGCACCAGACGCCGTACCACAGCTTGGCCGGCTTGGACCGCAGGTCTGGGGCGCGGCCCACCACGGCCACCGCCATCAGCAGCGCCAGGGCGGGGAAGGTGGGCAGCACGTAATGGGGCAGCTTGGTGGGGACGATCTCGAACATCACCCAGGCCGGGATGATCCAGGCGAGGCAGAAGCGGATCTCGGGCCGCAGGCGCACCTTCCAGGCGGCCGTCAGGCTGGGCCACAGCAGCAGCGAGCCGGGCCACAGGATCACCGCCGCCAGGGCGAGATAGGTGCCGGGCCAGCCGCCATGGCTTTCCTGGGCGCCCAGCAGCTTGGGCAGCAGGTCGCCCTTGACCGCCTCGCCGACGAAGGCGCCGCCGGTGGCGTTGGAGATGGCCACGAACCACGGCGCGGCGATGGACGCCGCGACGATCAGCCCGGTGAAGGGCCTGAGGCCCACCAGCCAGGCCCATTGCCGGTCGGCGAAGCCCAGCGCCAGGATGGTCAGGATGGAGATGGCCGGGATAACCGGTCCCTTGACCAGGATGGAGACGCCCATGGCCACCCAGAACACCAGCGCCACCAATGGCCCCGGTACCGCCGCCTGTCCCCTGGCGCCCAGGTGGAAGCGGGCCAGCGCTCCTTGCGCCGCCACGGTGCAGGCCAGCATGATGGCGTCGGTCTTGGCCTGATGGGCCTCGGACACCAGCATCAGCGACGAGGCCAGCAAGGCGGCGCCCAGTAACGCCACCTGACGGCCGAACAGGTATTGCCCGAAGGCGAAGGTCATCAGCACCGCCGCCCAGGCCGACAGGGCCGAGGGCAGGCGATAGGGCCACACCTCGCGGCTGGCCTTGTCCGAGAACAGGCTGACCGAGGCGGCCTGCAGCCAATAGGCGCCCACCGGCTTCTTGGCCCGCATTTCCTGCTGGAACTGGATGCGGATGTAGTCGCCGGTCTCCAGCATCTGGCGGGTGGCCTGGACGAAGCGCGATTCGTCGCGGTCCATGGGCGGCAGCGCCACCAGACCGGGCAGGTAGAGGAACAGCGACAGCAGCGAAAGCAGGAGATAGGGGCGGATACCGCCGGTCAGTCGTTCCACGATGGGGCGATCCGTGCAGACGTGGGGATCGGCATCAACAGCATGAAGCGGCCCGCCCGGTCAAGGGGCGCCTCCCTCCTTGGCGGCTGTGCCGATCCAGACGCTGAAAATTTGCGGATCAGCCATGTGCTCTCCATGGCCGATCTTACGCCTTTGTAATGGCGCGCCTCCCCACCCTTTGGGCTAGCCTCGGCGCGATCAGGGGGCTGATGCGAGCCCGGCGTCGCCGGGTGGACGAAAGAGGCGTGCGCCATGCTGGGCAATATGAAGATCGTCGCCCGACTGATGATGGGATTCGGGCTCCTGGTGATGCTGATCGCCGGCTTGGCCGGCTATGGCGTCTATTCCGGCAAGGTGACCTCCCGGGAATCCGGCCGGGCTCTCCGGCTGATGGGCAATCAGGCCATGGTCGAGCAGTTGGAAAAGGAGATCTTCCAGGGGCGCATGCTGATCTGGATGGCCCTGGCCACCGGGGACGAGGGCAGGCTGAAGGCCGCCGGCGAGGCGCTGGCGACGGCCGGTCACAGCCTGGATACGCTGCGCGCCAAGACCACCGCTCCCGAGCGTCTGGCCAAGATCGAGGATTTGGGCCGGCTGCTCGGCCAATACGCCGTGGAAGCCGCCAGGATCAAGGTCACCGGCGGCCGTGCCCCGTCCCTGGGCGTCGCCGAGTCCGAGACCGCGGCGGCGGCGGCCGGGGCCGTCGCCGACCGGCTCGACGCGGTCGGCGACGACCTCGCCCAGAATTTCCACCGCGTGGCCGCCGAGGTGGAGGCCGACGCCATGCAGCGGATCGAATCGGCCATCGATGCCTCGATCATCGCCGGCCTGTTCAGCGTGGCGCTGGGGCTGCTCCTGTCCCTGACCATCAGCCGTTCCATCAGCCGGCCCGTCGCCGCCATGACCCGGGCCATGGATGCCCTGGCGGCCGGCGACACCACGGTGGCCGTTCCGGCCATCGGGCAGAGGGACGAGATCGGCGAGATGGCCAAGGCGGTGCAGGTGTTCAAGGACAACGCCATCCGCGTCGCCGCCCTCAAGAGGGAGCAGGAGGAGGCCAAGGCCAGGGCCGAGGCGGAACGGCGGCGCGGCATGCTGGAACTGGCCGATTCCTTCGAGATGCGGGTGATGGGGCTGGTCAAGGGCGTCTCGGCCCAGGCCACCCAGATGGAGGCGGCGTCCCAGGGCGTGTCGGCCGCCGCCGGTCAGGCCCAGGTCCAGGCCACCACCATCGCCGCCGCCGCCGAGCAGGCCACCGTCAACGTACAGACCGTGGCCGCCGCCGCCGAGGAACTGTCGTCCTCCATCGCCGAGATCGGCCGCCGGGTGGCCGAGGCGGCATCCATCTCCCATCAGGCCGCCGAGGAGACCGGGCGTACCAACCAGATGGTCCAGGGGCTGGCGGCGGCGGCGGCGCGAATCGATCAGGTGGTCGGCCTGATCACCGATATCGCGTCCCAGACCAACCTGCTTGCCTTGAACGCCACCATCGAGGCGGCCAGGGCCGGCGAGGCGGGAAAAGGTTTTGCCGTGGTCGCCAACGAGGTGAAGCATCTGGCCAACCAGACCGCCAGGGCCACCGAGGAGATCGGCACCCAGATCGGCGCGGTGCAGGACGAGACCCGCCGCGCCGTGGACGCCATCCGCAACATCGGGCAGGTGATCGAGCAGGTGCGCGAGATTTCCGCCGGCATCGCCGGGGCGGTGGATCAGCAGAGCGCCGCTACCTGCGAGATCGCCCGCAACGTCCAGCAGGCGGTCATGGGAACCCAGGACGTGTCGGTCAATATCGCCGGCGTCTCCCAGGCGGCGACCGCCACCGGGGCGGCATCGCGCCAGATGCTGTCGGGGGCCGGCGAACTGGCCGGGAATTCCGGCCATCTGCGCGACGAGGTGGTCCGTTTCCTCGACGGAATCCGGGCCGGCTAGCTACTCGGCCGCCACCGCCCGCCATACCCCGGTCTCGAAGGGGCGCAGATTGTCGAGGAACTGCCGGGTGCAGGCCTCCCACGAGAAGTCCAGGGCGTGGGCGCGACACAGGGCGGGATCGATGGACAGGGCGGCGATGGCCGCCTTTTCCAGATTCTCGTGCAGCACTCCGGCCGGCGAGCGGCCGATGACGTCGTTGGGACCGGGCACCGGGTAGGCGGCCACCGGCAGGCCGGAGGCCAGGGCCTCCAGCAGCACCAGCCCGAAGGTGTCGGTGCGGGACGGAAACACGAAGACGTCGGCGGCGGCGTAGTGCCGGGCCAGATCCTCGCCGAAGCGGGCTCCGGCGAAATGGACCTCGGGGAAGCGGCGCTTCATCTCGTCGGCTTGCGGCCCGTCGCCCACCACCGCCTTGGAGCCGGGCAGGTCCAGCGCCAGGAAGGCCTCGATGTTCTTCTCCACCGCCACCCGACCCACATAGAGGAATACCGGGCCGGACAGGCCGGCGAAGGGGCCGCCTTCGCCCTTGGCCTCGGGGCGGGGGCGGAACAGTTCGGTATCCACGCCGCGCGACCAGCGGCCGATATTGCGGAAGCCGCGCCCCGCCAGTTCGTCCTCGATGCCTTGCGTCGCCACCATGACGCGGGACGAGGAATCGTGGAAACGCCGCATCAGCGCGTAGGACAGGGGCAGTGGCACGCCGAAGCGCGCCTTGATGTATTCCGGGAACTTGGTGTGGTAGGCGGTGGTGAAGGGAATGCGCCGTCGCCGGCAGTAGCGCCGCGCCGCCCAGCCCAGCGGGCCTTCGGTGGCGACGTGGATGGCGCAGGGCTGCGCCGCCTCGATCATCGCCGCCAGCTTGCGGCCGGGCTTCAGCGCCAGGCGGATTTCCGGATAGGTGGGGCAGGGCAGGGTGCGGAAGCGGTCGGGGGTGACCATGACCACCTCATGGCCGGTCCGCTCCAGCTCGGCCCTCAGGGTGTCGAGGGTGCGGACGACGCCGTTGATCTGAGGGAGCCAGGCATCCGTGACGACGAGTATGCGCATGTGTTTCCCTCGACCTCCAGCCAGCGGATGATTTCCAGTGTGCCGTCGAAGCCTTCCGCCAGGGCGGTGCAGCTTTCGACCCAGTCGCCGTCGTTGCAGTAGAGGATGCCGTTGACGTCCCGCTTCTCGGCGTGGTGGATGTGGCCGCACACCACGCCGTCGGCGCCGTGGCGGCGTGCCTCGTCGGCCATGGTCTCCTCGAAGCTGGCGATGTACTGCACCGCGTTCTTGACCTTGTGCTTCAGGTAGGCCGACAGCGACCAGTAGGGAAAGCCCAGGGCGCGCCGCGCCACGTTGAGCCAGTGGTTGAGCGCCAGGGCCACGGTGTAGGCGCTGTCGCCCAGATGGGCCAGCCATTTGGCGTGCTTGACCACCCCGTCGAAGGCGTCGCCGTGCAGGACCAGCAACTGCCGTCCGTCGGCGGTCTGGTGCAAGATGGTGGTCACCACCTGGATGTCGCCGAACAGCAGGCCGTGATAGTCGCGGGCGAACTCGTCGTGATTGCCGGGGACGAACACCACCCGCGTGCCCTTGCGCGCCTTGCGCAGCAGCTTCTGCACCACGTCGTTGTGGCTTTGCGGCCAATACCACGAGCGCCTGAGCCGCCAGCCGTCGATAATGTCGCCGACCAGATAAAGCGTCTCGGACTCGGTGCTTTTCAGGAAATCCAGCAGGTCGTCGGCCTTGCAGCCGCGTGTACCCAGGTGAATATCCGAAATCCAGATGGTCCTGTAACGCCTCTTGATGTCGAGACTGGCGTTCATCGGGCAATCATCCGAAGTCAATGTTATGGAACTAATATCCTATATATGTCTGTGCCTCACATTCATTGTTACTGTGATCAGCTTATTTAATATAATTGAAGTTTATCGGTAACAAATAATTCACCGTGCTTTGTCTGGCGGCGCGCTATACACCGTTCCCATGACAGTCGATCAAGCCGCCTGCCTGACCGTTCCCGAGACGCAAACCGCCATGGCGCCGCGTAGGGTCCTGGTGATTCACAATCCCACCGCCGGCCGCCGCCGCCGCCGGCTGCTGGACATGGTGATGACGGCCATCACGGGGCTGGGCGGACAGGTCACCTGCCGCGAGACCGGCCGGCGCGGCGATGCCGAGGATTTCGCCGCCCTGGCCAGCGCCGACGATTTCGACGCGGTGATCGCGGCGGGCGGCGACGGCACGGTCAACGAGGTGCTGAACGGTCTGGGGGCGGGGCAGGGCGGGCTGGCCCTGGGGGTGATTCCCCTGGGCACCGCCAACGTGCTGGCCTGCGAGATCGGGCTCGATCCCGACGATGTGGAGCAGGTGGCGCGCACCGTCGCCTTCGGCCCGGCCCGGCGCATCCATGTGGGGCTGGCCAACCGGCGGCGCTTTTTGCTGATGGCCGGCGCCGGCCTCGACGCCCATGTGGTGGAAGGCGTCAGCACCGCCCTGAAGCGGCGGGCCGGCAAGTTGGCCTATGTGGTGGAAAGCCTGCGCCAGGCGGTGGGCTACGATTTTCCCAAGCTGACCGTCCGCGCCGACGGGGTGGAGTACGAGGCGCGCATGGTGGTGGCCTGCAAGGGCCGCTTCTACGGCGGGCCGTTCATCGCCGCCCCTGACGCCGATCTGGCGGCGCCCATGCTGGAACTGTGCATCCTGCCCAATCCGGGCATGGCGGGCATGCTGCGCTACGGTATCGCCCTGCCGCTGGGCAAGCTGCCGGGCCTGCCCGAGGTGAGGGTGGTGTCGGCCCGCAATATTCTGATTACCGGGCCGCGCGGCGCCCCGGTCCAGGGTGACGGCGACATCGTCGCCCGTCTGCCGGCGGAAATCTCCATCGCCGACGAGACGGTGGACCTTATCTGTCCCTGATCCTCTGGCCCTAATCCTCCAGATCGTCCCGTTCCATGGTGCGGCGGCGTTCCTCGGCCAGGGAGTGCTGGGTGGCGAATTCGCCGGCCGTGTCCAGCACCAGGATGGCCCCGGCCAGACGGCCCCAGGCCGCGGTCTGGTCGGGATTGCGCGGACGCAGCCTGGCCCGCAGATCCACCAGCAGCCGCATCAGCGTCCGCCCCGGCATCAGGGCGAGGGGCGCGTCGGGCAATGCCGCGATGCCGAACGCCTCCTGCACCGCTTCCAGACCGGTACGGATATACTCCTGATCGCTTTCGTCGAGCGGCAGGATGCGGTCGGGCGTCTTGCGCACCAATCGTTCGCCGGCAAGGTCGGTAGGGGGAGGTGTGGCCATGGTCGACGGTACTCGGGGGTGATCCAGGCTGGCTTCATTCCAATATATGGTGTGGACAGCAAGGGGAAAAGACGGAGATGGATGACGCCTTGGACCACATCGCCGCCTACCACGTCCGCACCAAGCATTTCAGCCGCCGCTATGCCCGGGGGCCGGGCTTCCTCGACTGGGAGACCCAGCCCGATCCCTTCCGCGCCTTCGCCGGGGCGCGGCGCATCGCCCTGCCCCTGCGCCAGGGGGCCGAAACCCCGCCGCTGCGGGCTCTGGAGCAATGCGCGCCGGCTCCCCTCGATCCGGACGGGCTGGGCCTGTTCCTTGAGCTGGCGCTCGGTCTGTCGGCCTGGAAGGAAGTGGGCGAGGCCCGCTGGGCGTTGCGCAACAATCCCAGCAGCGGCAACCTCCATCCCACCGAAGGCTGGGTGATCCTGCCGCCGCTGGCGGGGATCGGCCGGGGGCCGGGCCTCTACCACTACGCCCCGTTCCACCACGCCCTGGAGGAGCGGTGCCGGTTGGATGCGATGCCCGCCGCCCTGCCGCCCGGCGCCTTTCTGCTGGCCCTGTCGTCCATTCCCTGGCGGGAAGCGTGGAAGTATGGCGAGCGCGCCCTCCGCTATTGTCAGCATGACGCCGGCCATGCCCTGGCCGCCGCATCCTATGCCGCCGCCTGCCTGGGCTGGCACCTCCGCGCCCTGACCGCGCCGGGGGACGAGGATCTGGCGGCGCTGCTCGGCCTCGACCGCCCGGAATCCTGTCATCGCTTCGAGCCCGAGCATCCCGACCTGATCGCCCTGGTGTCGCCCGTGCCCCTGGCCGAACCCGTGCTGCGGCCGGTGACCGGGGAATGGGCGGGCGAGGCCAACGTCCTGAGTCCCGACCACGAGGTCTGGGAGGTGATCGGCCAGGCCCTTGCCCGGTCGGAAAAGCCGCTCACCCCACCGGCCCCGTCGCCGCCCTCGTTCCCGTCCCCGCCTTTGCCGGGCGGCGACGAGGCGGCCGGCGCCATCATCCGCCGCCGCCGCAGCGCCCAGGCCATGGACGGTGTCACCGGCATGGGGCGCGACGCCTTCCTGCGCCTGCTGGCCGCCACCCTGCCCGACCAGGGGCGGGTACCGTGGCGTTCGTGGCCCTGGGCGGCGCGGCTGTCGCTGGTGCTGTTCGTCCATCGGGTGGAGGGGATGGCTCCCGGTCTCTATGCCCTGGTCCGCGACCCCGATGCGCGGGAGCGGTTGCGGGCCGATTGCGATCGCCGCTTCCTGTGGGAGAGGGCCGTTCCCGACCTGCCGCTCTATCGCCTTGCCGATGGCGATTTCTCGTGGGTGGCCACCGAGGTGTCGTGCACCCAGAGCATCGCCGGGCGCGGCGCCTTCTCGCTGGGCATGCTGGCCGATTTCGACCGCACCCTGGCGGAGGAGGGGCAATGGGCCTATCGCCGCCTGTTCTGGGAGGCCGGGATGATCGGTCAGGTGCTCTATCTGGAAGCCACGGCGGCCGGTCTGTCGGGCACCGGCATCGGCTGCTATCACGACGACGAGGTCCACGATCTTCTGGGCCTGCCGCCGGGCGGAGGGCCGTGGCAGTCTCTCTACCACTTCACGGTGGGCGGCGCGGTGGAGGACACCCGCATCGCCACGCGGCCGGCCTATGGGCATCTCAGTCCGGCTGGTTCTCCGCCCTGACCCATTGGCCGCCGGCCAGTTGCGCCCGCATTTGGGCCGCCTCCTCGCAGTCCTGGACGAAGGCCAGGACGGCGGAGCGGGCGCATTCCGCCGGATCGCGGCCCAGCTGGCGGGCGACGGTATAGAGGCGGGACGCCAGATCGGGGGCGAGGTCGATGCGCATTGCCGAAGTCTCCAACCTAATCCGCTTGATTCTTGCACCGCTTGGCGCGAAAACCCAGCCCCATGAGCACACTCTCCGACGCCATCGCGCTTAGGCGCACCTTCGCCATCATCTCCCACCCCGACGCCGGCAAGACCACGCTGACGGAGAAGCTGCTGATGTTCGGCGGCGCCATCCAGATGGCCGGTGCCGTGCGCGCCCGAGGCGAGCAGCGCCGCACCCGTTCGGACTGGATGGCCATCGAGAAGGAGCGCGGCATCTCGGTGTCGGCCTCGGTGATGAGCTTCGAGTATGGGGGGCTGTCCTTCAACCTGCTGGACACCCCCGGCCACGAGGACTTTTCCGAAGATACCTACCGCACGCTCACCGCCGTGGATTCGGCGGTGATGGTGCTGGACGCCGCCAAGGGCATCGAGACCCAGACGCTCAAGCTGTTCGAGGTCTGCCGCCTCCGGGACGTGCCGATCATCACCTTCGTCAACAAGGTGGACCGCGAGGGCCGCGAGACCTTCGACCTGCTGCACGAAGTGGAGAAGACCCTGGCGCTGGACGTGTCGCCCGTCACCTGGCCCATCGGCATGGGGCGTGATCTGAAGGGTGTTTACGATCTGGTCAACGACCGCGTCATCATGTTCGACCCCGGCCGCGGCGACCACATCGCCGAGATCAGCGTCGACGCCTCGCTGGAGTCCCCCAAGCTGGACGAGGCGGTGGGAAAGGCCGCCGCCGACCGTCTGCGCGAAGAGGTGGAACTGGTGCGCGGCGGCTATCCCGAATTCGACCTGGAAAGCTTTCTGGCCGGTCACCTGACCCCGGTGTTCTTCGGCAGCGCTTTAAAGACCTTCGGCGTGGCGGAACTGCTGAAGGGTATCGGCCGGCTGGCGCCGCCGCCCATCTCGCGCAAGGCCGACACCCGCACCGTCGAACCGGACGAGGCCAAGGTCAGCGGCTTCGTCTTCAAGGTCCAGGCCAACATGGACCCCAATCACCGCGACCGCATCGCCTTCTTCCGCATCTGCTCGGGCCGTTTCAGGCGCGGCATGAAGCTGAAGCATGTGCGCTCGGGCAAGGTCATGGCCCTGGTCAATCCGGTGTTCTTCCTGGCCCGCGACCGCGAACTGGCGGAAGAAGCCTTTCCCGGCGACATCATGGGCATTCCCAATCACGGCCAGTTGCGCATCGGCGACACGCTGAGCGAGTCCGAGGACATGAACTTCCTCGGCATTCCCACCTTCGCGCCGGAAGTGCTGCGCCGGGTGCGCCTGGACGATCCCATGAAGGCCAAGCAGTTGAAGAAGGCGCTGGAGGATCTGGCCGAGGAAGGCGTCTCCCAGGTGTTCAAGCCGCTGGATGGCTCCACCTGGATCGTCGGCGTGGTCGGGCCGCTGCAGTTCGACGTGCTGACCACCCGCATCGAATCCGAATACAACATCAAGGCCGGATTCGAGGATGGCGGCTTCGTCACCGCCCGCTGGGTGGCGGCCGACACCGAAGCCGAGATGAAGCGCTTCATGGACTCCAACAAGTCCAACATGGCCGAGGACCGCGACGGCGCCATGGTCTATCTGGCGCGCAACTCCTGGCAGCTCAACCGCGCCCAGCAGGATTTCGAGAAGATCCGCTTCACGGCGACGCGCGAACAGCACTGAGCCGATGCATTGTTTTCACTGTGGAAATTGGCGTCCCGGAAGGGAAAAGACATCCGATTTCAATAACTTATTGACTCATTGAAAATAAATGCGTTTTCGGAGCAAAATGGTAAACACGAATGGTAAACATACCAAAATGAGGGTGCCATGGCCGTGGTTTGGCGGGGGGCTTCCTGTCGCTTTGTGATCCGGGTGCCAAGAGACCTTGAAGCTACCTTCGGGAAGCAGATCGTCGAGACCCAGAAGGGGGTATCACGCACCCTTCCAAAGCGAAGGCTGAACGACCTTGAGCTACAGTGGCGGGCATCCAAAAAGGAGATGTTCGAGCAGGTTCGAACTGCATCCAACGGCTCTCACTACATTTCTCGGCTGGAACTTCGGCAGGCCGCCAGGGATGCGGCAATACGAGGTGTTGGGCATTTTCCCGACCCCATCATAACCACTGGCCTGAGAGTCGGTGGAATGGTGACGCCCAACCCAACGGTCGAGGAGCTTCGTGCGGAGTTGGATGCTATTGGGGCGACGGCCAAGATTTATGCCGACATATGGATCGATGAAAAGGGCTGGACGCTGGCGAAGGAGGGGTACGACTTTTTCCTGGGATGTGTGCGGAACTCGCTCGAAGATCGAATCGTTTACGACATCATGAAGCATCTTGGTCATCTTGATGACCGTGGTGGCGATATGGCGACTCAGTTAATGCTGAATCCTGCCCGCGCCCCAGGGGAAAAGTCTGTCCTTAGCCAAAATAGGATCGACGATGCCGAATGGAATCTTGGTCGCCGTCGCCTGACATTGATGCAGGCAATAGGAGAGTTCAAGCAGAGGCCCGATTTTGTGCGTCTACGCTACACGACGAAGATGACATTTGACGATACATTCAGCATCATTACCATGAAATTTGGCGCAACTCGTGAGGTCCATACAATAGTTCCAGAGGACTTCTCTGGCATTGGCCTTGATCTGCCAAAGCTACCACTTTACCTAAAGCGGCGCATCAAAAACGGGGGGAGCTTCAATGCGTTGGTCAATGAGAAAGGCGAAAAAATCGCAAGATCAACTGTGAACAGGCATATTGGAAATATTAAGCAAATATGGAAGTGGCTTGCCGGGCAGCGCCTTATAAAACATGACTCAACAAGTGAACTTAAGACGGTAAAGGGCGAGCAAAAGCATCCGCGCCACGTGCTAACTGCTGATGATATAAAGAAAATTTTTGTAATTAGAGCAAACGAGATTCATGGCGGCGACAGGAACTCAATGAATTTCTGGCTGCCATGGATTGGATTGTACACAGGCGCACGGCGCGGGGAAATTGCTCAGCTAACGCCGCATGATATACGGCCATATGCTGGCGTTGAGTGCTTCTATATCGAGACCCTTGAAGAGAATGGTGCTATTTCTGAAAAAACTGTCAAGACTGATGCTTCAAAGAGGGTTGTTCCCGTTCATTCTGAACTCATTGAGCTTGGCCTTCTTGATTTCCGTGATCGCGCCACGGGCAATAAGAATGGAAAATTATTCTCAGAACTAACCTGGAGCACCACCCATCGATGGATGGGCAAGGTCGAGAAGTTTCTGTCTCGGGTATCGCCGTGTTGCTCGCAGAGTTGGTTGAGATATCGATTCCATTGAATTTTTGCCATTTGCGTTTTCCTCCATGAGCGTTTTCAGTGAAAACGCTGGGGCGGCCTGGAAAACGCTGATGAAAGAGGCTGTCACTGGTCCCGTCGGACGCAGCTAAGCCCCAGCCTACTATTTATCCTGGTGGTTTGCCCAAACGGCCTGATTCCCGGAAATATTTCATGGCCCAAAACGCGGTGGCTGCATGGGTGCAGGACAGTGACTGACGCCCCAATAAGCCGCTGATCCAAAAGCCGTTTCACCCACAATTCCGGGTGTCGTCATTGTTGCTACAAGGGTGCGGTCATGTTATTGTATCGACATTGATGCTACGCAGGAGCGCATGATGCGTGTGAATGTGAAGAAGTGGGGCAATAGCGCTTCCGTGCGCATTCCTGCCGCTGTCATGGAGGCTGCCCATGTCCGCATTGATGACACGGTGGATGTGCAGGCCGTAGACGGCAAGATCGTCATCGAGCTGGTCCGTGAAACGGATTACGAGCTGAATCAGCTTCTGGACCGCATCACCCCTGAAAATCTGCACGAGGCGATCGACTTCGGCGGTCCGGTCGGCAAGGAAGCTCTGTGAGATGGCCGGAAAGTATGTGCCCGACGCTGGCGACGTGGTGTGGCTGCAATTCGATCCCCAGCTTGGTCGTGAGCAGCGCGGGCATCGTCCCGCTCTGGTGATCAGTCCGGCTGCCTACAACGGCAAAACCAATCTGATGGTTTGCTGCCCGATGACCAGCCACATCAAGGGCTACCCCTTTGAGGTCGCGATTGATGGCGAGGAATCGTCCGTCGTCCTGGCCGATCAGGTGAAAAGCCTCGATTGGACGCAGCGCCAAGCGGTGTTCAAGAAGAAGGTGTCGCCTGCCACGCTGTCAAAGGTGCGGCGGAAAATCTACGCCCTACTTGGGCAGCCATAGGCCGGAACCATCCCAACTTGGTCGGCGGCTGCATGGGTGCAGTTCCGAGATATATCCCTCGATAACGCACTGATACGGCAGGTGATTTCCCGATGATTTCACCCATGTCGTGTTACACGACGCTATGGCGCTTTGCGCTCAAATCGGGAATTGCCCATGGCCTATCCACCACGCAGCGCTACATCGAGGTCAACGACCAGATGATGCGGGCTGCTGTGGAGAACCTTTAGCCAACCTCCCGCGAACATACTTGAAGTATGTCCCTTCCCAACGAGATGGGGTGGCTGCCGTTGCGCACCTTAACCTTTTGGATTGGTCGAGATTAGGCTATTCTGGTATTAACGGGTGACTGCTTGTCAAAGGTATCTAGCGGAAAGGATAGGGTCATGGGATGGGGATGTGACCACGAATGGTCTGCGTACAAAAAATGGAAGACAACAATATGGGGAGGTCGGGGGGGGGATTACTACACTCACAAATGCCGGAAATGCGGTAAGGAAGAGAAGTGCGAGTTAGTTTCCAACCCAGAGGCCGGAAGTCACAACGAATACGCCCCCAATTTTATATGCAAAAAATGTGGCAACGGCTAAAAATTGCGTCCTCAGAAGGAAGTGATTGGACATCCCCCCCTGGCTCAGAAGAAATAATGGGCGATCAGGGGCGCTAAGGGCGTGATGTCGATGATCGTCGGTCGCTGCCACATCGCATCCTGCACCTCAGCGGGGAGATCAGCACGACCAAAAGCCGGACGTGGCCGAGTTGCAACGGGGCGTACTTAAACTGATCTAACCTATCTGCAGTCCTCAAGAGCGAATCAAGTTTAACAAAAATATGTCAGGCCAATGGCTTGGTAATAGCGTTGTGCTTTTGCAGGATTATGGTTAATTGGCTTGTTCTGCTATTTTTTCTTGCATTGTGATGGGCGCATTTTCATTGATGTCGCTCTACGGTAGTTAGCCTGTTGACATATTCCCTCTGCTTTTTCTCCAATAATTTTAGCTGCATCATATTCATTTGAAGCCTGCACATCAACAATCGTAGCCCCAGTCTGGTTGTCGCAATAAACAAGACATGAGTACGTCAATGTGCGATTTGATTGTGTTTTTAGCTTGTCTAATGTTTCAGAAGCACTGCCCTCCGATGGAGATGATTGGGGTTTGCTTGCTTGGCATTTCAAAGGATTTTTGCGGCATTCCTCCATTGCATCAGCAACAGACTCCGCAGCTCCTCGCACCGCTCCGCCAATCAAGCTGTTGGGTGTTTTGGAGGTGTCGCGAATTTTGTTGGCCTCCGCGCGCCCACCACTAGCCTGTAAGGCTGAAGCATGCATCTTTCAACCATCCGCATCAGGAACTATCGTCGTCTCAAGGACGTCCGCCTTGACCTTGACCGACAGATCTCGATCTTCGTAGGCGCAAACAACAGCGGCAAGACATCGGCCACACAGTCCACTGAGAGCACATGCCCGAGGAAAATGATCGCCTGCCTTGCACCCCTTGCGAAACCCAAGCCGGGGCGCTAGTTTCCTTGGCGACGTCCCGGTAGCTCAGCAGGATAGAGCAACGGTTTCCTAAACCGTAGGTCAGGGGTTCGAATCCCTTCCGGGACGCCACTCTCAAAAAATGGCGGATTCTAGCCATTCCCGGCGAGACAACTCTCCATCCGTTACACAGTCTCGTTACGCAGTTCGTTACACAGTCTGCCGAGGCAGCAGCGCCCAGATAAATACCTCCATCACCAACGAAGGAGGTTCCCATGTCCGATATCTGCGCAATCCCATCCCATCCACGGCCTGTCAGCATCGTGCTGGTTCCGATTGCCGGGATGGTGTCGGCCAGACCAGACCTGGGCCATTTCACGGCGCTTGAAGAGGTCAGGCTCTGCATGGCCGGGATGCCAATCAAGGATGCCGACATAAGATTTTACAACATGCGCGACCACGGAAGTCGGATCACCCTTGAATTCTCCGGCACCGCCATTGGCTACACTTCGATTGGCATGGCACCCGGCATCGAAATGGTGGCTCAGGCTCCAATTGAGGTCTCGACCGGTGATGTCGTCGGCATCGCCGACCGCGCCGCACTGAAACTCGGCCCAGTTATCACCATGGTTGATCCAGATGGTGACGTACTTCAAATGACCACAAACAGTTATGAGATCAATTTTTGATTTCGTAAAATTCCTCGCATTCAAAGCATCGAAGTTTACCAGATAAGGTCACACAGAAAGTTATTCCGCCACAGTGTGGGCAAGTTTTGGCGTGATCATCTGGATTTTTTGATCTGTCATTTGGAAATTTTATGATTTTGCATTCATTGTTCATCATCGCTCTCCATTTCTAATTTGCGGCACTCCATTCTTATCTGCTTGAGATCAGCATCATCCTCGCACCACACCATTATCTCGGCATACCCCATACGTGAAAAAACGACATCGAGGTGTTTGTCGGTTAATTGGCCTGCACCGTTAGCTTTGCAGGCACAGATCGACGAAGCGGCATGGCGGTCCTCGGGAGCCTGCCACACAGGACAGCGATCAGGTCAAGTCCATCGTTCGCAGCTTGGGAACGGATGCGACTGGCGCTAACGATCCTGGCGGCATTGATCCTGATCAGTTCGCCTACTGCGGTTCTCAGGTCACCGTGAACCGCGAACAGCGCGAGTTTAATAACCAGGGCCTGCCGAGCACCGAGGAATCGATTGCGAGTATTGTCAGTTCCTCGTCTGCCGACGCCCCTGACGCAAGGTCGGCGGCCTAATCCCTTATTAGGCCGTAAACTCATAAACAGGCTTCCCCTTCGTCGCGCGTCGTGATTCAACGATTCCCTCTGGCACGGAGGGCATTGATGGCACGGCGGCGGTACGAGTTGACGGATCACGAATGGTCGATCATCGAGCCCTTGCTTCCGAACAAGCCTCGCGGCGTGCCTCGGGTTGATGACCGTCGGGTCCTGAACGGTATCCTGTGGCGGTTCCGCACGGGCTCGCCTTGGGCGGAAGTTCCCGAGCGCTACGGCCCATCGACCACCTGCTACAACCGGTTCGTCCGCTGGCGCAAGGCGGGCGTCTGGGACCGGCTTCTGGAGGAAATCTCCAAGGCTTACGATGGCGACATCATCATGATCGACTCGACCTGTGTCCGCGTTCACCAACACGGGGCCACGGGAAAAAAGGGGCTCTCGACGATGGCAGCATGGGACGTTCCCGTGGGGGGCTCACCAGCAAAATCCACGCGCTCGTCGATGCGGAAGGCCGTCCCGTCACCCTGCGCCTGACCGCCGGGCAGGTCCACGACAGCGTCGAGGCCGAAGCCTTGCTCGATGGAGCCTTGGGCGACGGCTCAACCCTGCTGGCCGACAAGGGCTATGACAGCAACGCCATTCGGGCCTTGGCCGAGAAGAACAAGACCTGGGCCAACATCCCGGTCAGGTCCAACCGCAAGGGCACCTTCGCCTTTTCCGCCTGGGTCTATCGCCAGCGCAATCTGGTCGAACGCTTCTTCAACAAGATCAAACACTTCCGGGGGATCGCCACCCGCTATGACAAAGACCCACGGAATTTCCTCGCCGCCGTAAAGCTCGTCGCCCTGCGCATTTGGTGCGCCGCGTAATGAGTCTACGGCCTAGTACCATCGACCTTCCGGACGCCACCCTTGCATCGGTTTCGGCGGGACGGGCCAAGCCCCGCCGAAGCCGTCTGGTGGGATTTGGCCGCGACCGGCGCAAAGTGTCCAGAAATGGGAGCAAATTATTCCGCCGCCTGAGGCTGGGGATGACCTCCCAACTGGTGGTCGATGCCCTGATGATGGCGGTGTGGCGGTGCGGCAGGCCTGATGCCGTGCTTCACCACTCCGATCGCGGCAGCCAGTATACCAGCGACCAGTTCCTGCGCCTGCTGGCCGATCAGCTCAATGAGCCGGGTCGGAAACGTCTGGGACAATGCCGCCATGGAGAGCTTTCAAGACAGAGCGGACCGCCAGAAAGGTCTACCGTACCCGCGATCACGCCAGGGCCGATGTCTTCGACTATATCGAGCGCTTCTATGACCCCAGGCGGCGGCATTCCATCCTGGGGCATCTCAGTCCCATGGAGTACGAAATGAAGGCGTCATAAGCCAAACATTCCGTCCACCGAACCGGCAGCAGGCCAGTCATGTGCGCCAGTGCATCTGCAAGGACAGCAGCGGCATCATGATGGATTCAAGCAAGGCGACATCCTCGGGGAAGTTCTTAGGGCGCAGTTGATCGGCTCGTTCCTTGATTGCCTGGAGATCGTCAGCCCCGATCCAGGTCAGCCGCCGGAATAAGTGCATATAAATCACCTCCAGCAGCCTGTCTTGCCCCTGGACTTGAGAATCGTCACCGATATCAGATACGGTGGTCAGAAACGGAAAGACCAGAATGCCGTTAAGAACTCCGCCGCACATGGCTTGACGCAATAAAAGATCATAGGCGTAGTCAAGGCTATCAAAACTCATAGCCTCGATGATCTTATTCTTTGAATTTTTGTTAACAATGTATGAGCCTGCCCCGGCAAATGCCCTATTCCACAGTGCGGCATTCGTCAGAGATATGCTATTGCTTTCCAGGCACTGCCGGCGAGCCTTCATCAAGTCGGCCATGTCTATGGCATTGGAAACATAGAAGTCTATTAGAATTATATCCCAGTCGTTCTCCGAGATGGACTCAATAATACGTTCAAGCCAGAACTGAGTCGCATGACAAAATTTTGTGTCATCCTCAATAATCATTACATGGTTATCATAGCACTTGGATTGACGTATGCACTCAACATGAGAGTGATAGTTTCCCTTCAGATTGGGTGATGCAGTCCCCTTTGTATCAAGAACCAATTGTGACTGGGCGGAAATGGCCTCAAAACGGTGAAGGGTCCACTCGTCTGTAAAGGCGGACTCGCTGAAATTTCTGACAAGCTCGTCGTTGCGGCCAGTAGCGCTCTGCAGGTTGATGTATAGGATATCCAGCTTCACTGCATGTCTCCGTGGCAACCGTGGCCGCGTTTCAGGGGCGCCGAGTCGAGGCGGTGGAGAGGCCTATGGGAGGGCTACGAGGAAATATTGGAGTAGGCATCAGGGCCAGTGGGTACCGTGAATCCCCCCTCCTTCAGCCTGGAGAAACTCATCCAATAGCGATCAAAACTCACAGGGCAAGCCCGTTTTCTGCACGCAACCGCCCCAGAACCTGCTCGACATGAATGTCCACGTTGAACCGCTCCGCCACCAGGGTCTTGGCCTGGATGCCGACGTGCTCGGTCAGGTTGGCATCCGCGGCAGCACACACGCTGGCGAGGTTCCCATCCGAAGGAACGAACAGTATGGTCTCACCATGCACACATTCCGCGCCCAGCCTCACGCTGAAATCAGACACCGAGGCACACCCCAGCGCCGAGGCATTCAACACCCGCTCATGGATGGATTCGGGAAAGCTCGGAACGGAATTGACGGCCATTCGGCTTTGCGCCAGCAAGTTGACGACGCTGTCATAGGACTGGCGACCGATAAATTTAACATTCGGGGGCATGGTCCTGGAGAAGTGATCCTCCGTACCGGTCACCACCACATTCAGATTCGGCGGAATATCGGCCAGGGAATCAAGAAGGTCTCGCCGCTTGCGTTGGCGCACAACCTCATCAAGATGATGAAGTATATGTAGCAGCCCACTACGCATATTGGGGTCCAGCGACATGAAGTCCGACACCCCATGCTGCTTCAGGACATGCAGGAATACCGAGAGTGGCGGGAGCATACCATGACTGCTGCAAAGCGCTTCATACAGGTTGGTCGCAATGTTCTCGAAAACCGGGCTGACCGAGACCGCCCTTAGTTCATCAAGAAATGTCTCAATCGTCCTGGGGATGAGCGTCAACGGCACCAGAACATCGATCGGCCGCGCGTCATGGGGGAGGAGTTGCGGCACCACCCGCTCCGGCAGGCTGCAGAACTCCTTCGTCAACTGGTATTGATCGGCGGAGCCGAACAGGAAACGGATTTCTTCGATCAGAGACGGCGTATCCGCCCACATCTGGGCTGAGCGCGGGATGTTTTCCAGCCGCTCGGTCATGAAACTCGCGAAGGCGTGATCCCCGAGGCGACCAATGACGGGGACATGGCAGGCGTCAAACAGTGAAGTGTTGCTGTAATGATTATGGGCGTTGATTCTCATGTCAAAAAAGAACATGCCCGCATAAAATACCGTATCCGGCTCAGCCAATTGCCGAATAAAATCTTTCATAAATTCGTCCCGGCCCGACGACAGCAGGAGGGTGGAATGACCGTGACGCTCCAGCGCCTCCATCAGGACGAGCTGATAGTAGGTCAGAACACCATAATTATTCCCAAGCCGCGGATCGACGAAAACAAACTTCATTCCCCCTCCTTATGCGGAATAATTCACCACCGGCCGCCAAGGGCGGCCATAATTACCGTTGGCGAAATCAAGGAAATGGGCCACCATCACAACGGCTTTTTTCCCGTCATCTTCTCAATTGCCGTGAAATAGTCGTAGTCCCAGCGCATACCCTGCCACTCGGTACAGTCGGCACAGAATGGATTTGCATGAAAGTCGCCCCGCAGATGGATCTGACGATATTCCTCATAGGCACTTGATTGCCAAATTTCTTTTATGCTGCTTGTGCGAATGTCCCCGATTTTGCTCTTGTTGTACCAATCATCGACGCAATACCGCGCCTCGCCCACCTCATTGATATTGAACCGTCGCCAGAACTGCTGACATGGCCACCGCTCGACCGGCTCGAACGGAACTTGCTTTCCCGTCAGATTCGGGCCGGGCTGCCCGGTGACATGCGTGGCGTCGTAATAGGTTCGAACCATGACATTATCAACCAGCGGCTGCCAATACTCCACGAAGGCAGGTATTTCGGCCCGAGCCTCCTCCTGGTCTATGATATTGACTTGAATCCTGGCAGGCGCCTGCAGGGCGGCGCGCCGGTCGATCAGGCGATGAATATTATCATGAACCTTCTTGTAGTGCCGCGACTTCCTGATGCGTTCATAAGTTTCTTCGTGAAAAGCATCCAGGCTGATATTGATAATGTCGATCAGGCGTTCATGAAGAATAATCTCCGCCTTTTCCGGCGTAAGAAGGGTGCCGTTGGTAGTCAGGTTGATCAGCTGAATACCCTTGCCCTTGGCATAGCGCATCATGTCGATGAAGCGCCGGTGGGTCAGCGGCTCGCCATCGGTTCCCAGATTCAGGATCGACCAGGGATGGAGCGCCATCTCGTCAATGATCTTGACCCACACGTCCCACGGCATCTCGGTGCCAACATAGCCGGCGTGGTGGGAGTACGCCTCCCAGTGGCAGTGGATGCAGCGTTGGTTGCAGACATTGGTGATACTGACCACGACCATTGGAGGGAAGTCTTTGGCGCGCTCGGAATCGAAGCCATAGTCCACAATCCGATCCTCCTGCATGCCCATCCGGGCGGGGGCTCAGCCACATTTCTATCCAAGCGGCGGGCGCCTCCGCCAGATCAAGGAGGCAGGACGGCCCGAGGCACTCGCCGGCGGGCCGAGGTGCCCACCCCAGAAATCTGGCGCCTGGATCGCGTCCACAGGGCGGCACACCCTGATATCCGCATGATAGAGTCTGACCAGCAAGATTAGTATAATGATCTGCAAAAGTTAACCATAGCTTAAGACGGGGCTGTCTCTGATGCTCATTGACCAAAGAATTAGCAGAATGCTATAGATAGCAGTCGTAAAGAGAGGGGGGCTTGCAATGATTGGGGTTGCCGTCGTCGGGCTTGGATACTGGGGCCCAAATCTCGTGCGGAATGTCCTCGGCAATTCCCGCATGCAGCTTGTCGCTATTTGTGACTACTCTTCTGAGAACCTTCAAAGAATGGCTGCCAAGGTGCCGGGCATCATGGCGACGACCAACTTTGAGGATCTGCTTTCCAACCCCCAGATCGACGCCCTTATTATTGCCACTTCAGTGATGACTCATTACGAACTGGCCATCCGGGCCCTGAAGACGGGAAAGCATGTTCTCGTCGAGAAACCGATGGCTCACTCCGCCGAATGCGCCGCCAGACTGATAGAAGAGGCGGACAAGAAAAATCTTATCATCATGGTTGATCATACATTCGTCTACACAAGCGCTGTCAGGAAAATTAAGGAACTTGTGGACAGCGACGACATCGGCCAAATTCACTATTATGATTCAGTTCGCATCAATCTTGGTATATTCCAGAGCGATGTAAATGTTATTTGGGATCTTGCGGTGCATGATTTTTCTATCATGGACTATATTTTTGGCCGTGCTCCCGTGCAAATCAGCGCCATCGCCCGCAGCCACGTCCCAGGGCAACCCGACAACATGGCTTATGTCACGGCATTGTATTCGGATGGCTTGGTGGCGCATTGCCACGTCAACTGGATGGCGCCCATGAAGGTGCGCACCACCCTTATCGGCGGAGCGCGAAAGATGATCGTCTACAACGACATTCAGTCGGACGAGAAGATCAAGATCTACAACAAGGGTGTTTCGGTCGATTCCGAGCGCACTGATCTGCGCATCAATTACCGCAGCGGCGACATGCACGCCCCGATGCTTGACAATGTCGAGGCACTGAGCCGTGTCATTGAAGCATTCGCGGATGCCATCGAACGGAAGGCGGTGTCGCCAACCGCTGGGCAGTGCGGCCTTCGCGTGGTGAAGATGCTGGAAGCGGCCAGTATTTCGGCCAAGCGGCTCGGCGAACCGGTCACGCCTCAGGCCTGATAGGGCCTCTTTTGTCTTGGGGGATGTTCGATGACGGTTCCATTTCTCGACCTCAAGCAACAATATCAGAGCATCAGAGCCGAGATACTAAGCGCGATCGCGACGACACTTGATTCTGGCCAATTTGTACTTGGCCCAGACGTGGAACGGTTTGAACAAGGTTTCTCCAGCTTTGTCGGAACGAAATACGCAGTTGGCGTGAATTCGGGCACAAGCGCGTTGCACCTGGCGTTTCTCGCGCTGGGGATCGGCCCTGGCGACGAGGTCATCACCGTGCCGCATACTTTCGTGGCGACGGTGGCGGCCATCCGCTACACGGGCGCCCGGGCAATCCTGGTGGATTGCGATCCCGTCCGCTTCACAATGAGCCCGGAGGCCCTGGAATCCACCATCACCAGCCGGACCAAGGCAATTGTCCCGGTCCACCTTTATGGCCAGTGCGCCGACATGGCCCCCATCCTCGCCATCGCCAACCGCCACGGCATTCCGGTGATCGAGGACGCGGCGCAGGCCCATGGCGCCACCTACAAGGGACAGGGCGCCGGTACCATGGGTGTCATGGGCTGCTTCAGTTTCTACCCCGGAAAGAATCTCGGCGCCTATGGCGAAGGGGGGGCGGTGGTGACGAATGACAGCCGACTGGCCGCAAAGGTGGCCGCAATGCGTGACTGGGGCCAGGAGGTCAAGGGCATCCACGCCCTGCCCGGCTACAACTACCGCATGGAGGGCATTCAAGGGGCAATTCTTGGCGTAAAGCTGCGTCACCTTGCAATCTGGATCACCCAGCGGCAGGCCGCGGCGGCGCGCTATGATGAAATGCTGTCCGGTGCGCCCGAGATCACTGGCATAGTTCCGCCGGCCCCCTGCCCTGATGGCGCGCACGCCTATCATCTTTATGTCGTTCGGGTCGCGAACCGCGATGCGGTGCGGGCGCGCATGGCCGAATTGGGTGTTCAGACCGGGGTGCATTACGCCTTGCCCGTGCACCTCCAGCCATCACTGACGGACCTGGGATACGGCCCAGGGGCATTCCCTGTCGCCGAACAGACGGTCCGCCAGATCATCTCACTGCCCATGTTCCCCGAACTGACGGAGGAGCAGGGCAAGACGACTGTCGATACCTTGCGTCAGGCGATCGCGGATGTGGGGCGATGAGTGCCGGCCAGGCATTGAGAACCGACGCAGCCACCCGGCAACGTTACGACACGCTGTATGACGCCTGCCCCCATGGACTCGTCCAGCAATCTTCATGCTGGGCCGACGCCACGGCCCCGCTTGGTCCAGACGACGCCATATTCCTGGTCGCCGGCGATGGCGATCAGGATTTTGCCGGACTGCCGCTCTACTTGTATCGTCACGCCGCAGGCAATCTTATCACCTCGGTTCCCCAAGCCGGGCCGCTGGGTGGGATCTTCTGCCGCCCAGGCCTCGACGCGGCCACCCGACGGGCCGCATTCCAGTCATTGCTCGGCAGGGCTGTTGCGCTGTCACTGGAACACGACTGCATCGCCTTGACCATCATCTCCGACCCGTTCCAGCAAGATGACGAGCTTTACCGGGAGCATCTGCAGCCCCAACTTGAATTCGAGAATTTCACCCAGGCCTGCATGGTGGACGGCTTGGTCAGGGAGGGACGGGTCCTGCCTCCAGCATCGGATAAGCGCAGGAATGTACGACGGCATCTTCGACGGGCTCAGGAATTCGGCTTGCGGTCGTGGCTGTGCCGCGATGACGATGAATTCGACCGGTGGTACCAGATTCATTGCAAGCGCCACCGCGAATTGGGTGCCGCCCCGCTACGCCGCGATCTCTTGTCAAACATTCTGGCCAGGCTTGGGGCACGAAAGAGTGCATTTCTGGTCCTGGCGGCCGCAGGGGAGCAAATAGTCGGCGGTTGTCTGTTCGTGCACAATCGCATCGTCGGCGACGTCTTCATCATGAGCATGGACAGTGATTTCGCTGATGCCGGAACGAATTACTTCCTGGTTGAGCAGGGACTGCTGGAGTTTCATCGCCGGGGGGTGAAGATCATGAACTGGCAGTCCTCCTCCAGCCGTGCCAGCGGCGTTTATGCCTTCAAGAAGCAGTGGGGCAGCGAGGAGTACCCGTATCGTTTTTATACTCGGATATTTCGGGATGTATCTTTCTTCCGCGATATGGGGAGCGTTCAAATGGCCAGGTTCTATCCGGGCCATTACGTGGTTCCGTTTGGATTGTTTGATGAGGATGATGGCGACGTGCGGCTGTTCCGCAAGCTCTAGGCAAACTTGCCGGCAGATGATCGGAGAGAGATAGATGGGCAAAACCTTTTCCAAGGTGGTGGTCACTGGGGCGGCCGGCTTTGTTGGCTCGACGATCATTGATCAGATGCTTGCCTCGGACATGGCCGCCGAGATCGTAGGAATCGACAATTTGGTAAGAGGCCGGGCTTCGAACCTGGCTGGCGCCCTTGCCTCCGGTCGGGTCCAATTCGTCGAAGGCGACATCCGCGACCGAGGCCTGATGGAGCGGCTGATGGACGGCTGCGACTTACTGTTTCACCAGGCCGCCTTGCGTATCACCCATTGTGCCGCGGACCCCCGTCAGGCCATGGAGGTTATGGCCCTGGCGACCTTCGATCTGCTCGAACTCGCCGTAAAGCACCGTGTTGATCGGGTGGTGGCCGCGTCGTCGGCCTCCATTTATGGCCTGGCAGATCGCTTTCCCACGGATGAGTCATGCCATCCCTACGACAACCGTACGCTCTATGGCGCCTGCAAGATGTTCAACGAAGGCCTGCTTCGTTCGTTCAATGATATGTTCGGCCTGAACTACGTGGCATTGCGCTATTTCAATGTGTTCGGTCCGCGTATGGACATCCATGGGGTCTACACCGAGGTCTTGATCCGGTGGATGGAAAGAATCGCAGAGGGCAAGCCTCCGCTGATTTTCGGCGACGGCACCCAGACCATGGATTTCATCTACATTGACGACGTTGCGCGGGCCAATGTCCTGGCGGCCCAAAGCTCGTGCTCCGATGAGGTCTTCAACATCGCCAGCGGTACGGAAACCAGCCTGAAAGAACTGGCGATCGCCCTTCTGCGGGTGATGGGCTCCTCCCTTCCGATCGAGTACACCGAGGAGCGCAAGATCAACCCGGTGCCTCGCCGGCTGGCTGACACACGTCTTGCCCGGGAGAAGCTGAACTTCACCGCGGCCTACGATCTCGAAGTCGGACTGAAGCTCATGGTCGACTGGTGGCGGGCCCAGAAGGGAATGGAGGCATGATACCAGTCGCACGCCCGTGGATGGATGATCTGGAGGCAGAGGCCGTCCGACGGGTCATCAACTCTGGATGGGTCACCCAGGGGCCGGAGGTCGAGGCCTTCGAGCGTGAATTCGCAACTTTCGTTGGGGCGCCATACGCTTGCGCCGTATCCAACTGCACGGTAGCGCTTCATCTTGCGCTGCTGGCGGCCGGTGTTGGTCCTGGTGACGTGGTGGCGACGGTCAGCCATTCGTTTATCGCCACAGCCAACTCAATTCGCTATGCGGGTGCCGTGCCGCTGTTCATCGACGTACAGCCGGAGAGCGGCAATATCGACCCGGAACAGCTTCGTGCGGCCCTGGCGAGGGATATCAAGGCGATCCTGGTTGTGCATCAGATCGGAATGCCTTGCGATCTCGCCACCATTGGAGAAATCGCAGCCGGGGCGAATATCCCGGTGATCGAGGACGCAGCCTGCGCCATCGGCAGCGAGATCAAGGTTGACGCCAGATGGCAGCGTATCGGCCGGCCTCACGGACTTGTGGCGTGCTTCTCCTTCCACCCTCGCAAGTTGCTCACCACCGGCGAGGGCGGAATGATCACGACCGCGGACCCCGACATCCACAGCCGTTTACGACTGCTCCGCCAGCACGCCATGTCTGTCAGTGACCGGGTCCGTCATGGATCGGCTACGGTAACCAGGGAGTCCTACACAGAACTCGGCTTCAATTACCGGATGAGTGACATCCAGGCCGCCATCGGCCGTCAGCAATTGCTCCGTCTCCCGGAGATCGTGGCGGAGCGGCGCCGTAGAGCCGATCACTATTCCCGCCTGCTTGCTGATATGGCTGGCATCACGGTGCCGAGGGAGCCCCATTGGGCCCGCAGCAATTGGCAATCGTACCAAATCGTCCTGGAACCGGGGGTGGATCAGGCGGCGGTGATGCAGGACTTGCTTGACGCCGGCATTTCCACGCGACGAGGCATCATGAATGCCCATCGCGAGCCTGCCTATCTCGACCAGCCATGGCTGTGCCTGGGTAATCGCCCGGATTGTGGCTGCGCCAATTCCACTTGCCGGGCACTGGCTAACAGCGAGTCCATTCAGGAGCGGGGAGTTATTCTTCCGCTCTTTCACGGCATGACGGATGAAGAACAAGAATTTATTGCAATGGAACTACGCGCATCCCTTGACAGACGGGGGACAATTCAAGCTGCCAACGTCAAGGAGCATTAGCTCATGCCCATATCATCCGATGTGAAAATTGGCGATGATGTCAGAATTTTCCACCCTGACCTCGTGAATCTTTATGGGTGCTCCATTGGCGCGGAAAGCAAGATTGGCACTTTTGTCGAGATCCAGAAGAATACCAGCATCGGGAGGCGCTGTAAGATCTCGTCCCACAGTTTCATCTGTGAGGGCGTAACCATTGAGGACGAGGTCTTCGTCGGGCATGGGGTGATGTTCATCAATGACCGCTATCCCAGGGCAACGGCATCAGACGGTCAGTTGCAGACGGAAAATGATTGGACGGTCGTCCCCACACTGGTCAAGCGTCGTGCGTCCATCGGCAGCGGCGCCGTCATAATGTGCGGCATTACCATTGGGGAAGGTGCGATGATCGGGGCTGGGGCCGTTGTGACCGCCGACGTGCCCGATGGTGCCTTGGTTGCCGGAGTTCCTGCCAGGCTCCGGGCCGGTGACCCGTTCCCCTGATTGATCCCGGTCAGAGGGAGAGTCTCATCATTGTTTGATGCCCGATTTGGGTGGGGATGGCAATGTGGGCCGGGGTGACCTGCCGTGGAACTTTCATCCAGCCGTAAGTAGAGCCTTGGGCGAAGTTACGCCGTGTGGCGCGGTGTGAGCAATGGGGCCGGGCTCGGAGCCCCGGAGGGGCGGAGAGAGCGGCCCCATTGCTTTGAGTTTGGCGGCGTGAGCCGCCGGGGTCTGGTACCCCAGGGCCGAGTGCGGCCTGGCTGTATTGTAATCGGCGACCCAGGCGGCGATGACGGCGCGGGCCTGGGCCATGCTGGTGAACACCGTCTCGTTCAACAATTCGTCGCGCATCCGGCCGTTGAAGCTCTCGACAAAGCCGTTCTGCATGGGCCTGCCCGGCGCGATGTAGTGCCATTGCATGCAATGATCCTGCGTCCACTTCAGCATGGCATTACCGGTCAGCTCGGTGCCGTTGTCGGACACGATCATCTCCGGCTTGCCGCGCCGGGCCACCAGCACCGTCAATTCGCGGACCACACGCACGCCCGAGATCGAGGTGTCGGGCACTGCTGCCAAGCATTCCCGCGTCACATCGTCGACGATGTTGAGCACGCGGAACCGCCGCCCGTTGTCCAATTGGTCGTGGACGAAATCCAGCGACCAGCGGGCGTTGGGCTTGGCCTCCACCAGGATCGGTGCGCGCGTGCCGATGGCCTTGCGACGGGTGCGGCGCTTGCGCACCGCCAATCCTTCCTCGCGGTAAAGCCGGTAGATGCGGGTGATCCCCGACGGCTCACCGTCGCGCCGCAGCAGGATGAACAGTCGTCGATAGCCGAACCGGCGGCGTTCCTGGGCAAGCCCGCGCAGGCGGTCGCGCAGGCCGCTGTCGTCGGGCCGAACGGAGCGGTAGCGGATCATGGTGCGATCCACCGCGATCACTGCACAGGCCCGACGCTCGCTCATCGCGAAGCCACTCCGCAGATGGGCGACAGCTTCCCGCTTGGCGGCGGGCCCTACCATTCTTTTCCCAGAAGATCGCGGAGCGCGGCCTCGTTGAGCATAGATTCCGCCAGCAGCTTCTTCAGCCGGGCGTTTGCTGCGCTGCCCTTCGGGTCTCATCCTCAAGCGCCTTCAGCCGCCGGGCCTCCGACACATCCAGGCCGCCGTACTTGGCCTTCCATTTGTAGAACGTGGCGCTCGAAATGCCGTGCCTGCGGCACACATCCGCCGTCGCTGCCCCGACCTCCTGCTCCTTCAGGATGCCGGTGATCTGTTCCTCGCTGAACCTGCTGCGCTTCATGTCGTCCGTCCTTTGATAGGCCGGACTCTACTTCAAACTGGAGGAGATTTCTCAAGGCAGGTCACAGGGTTCCTGCCATGGCCCGCTTCATCCGCCCTTCCTCAGCAGCATTGGATGTTGAAGCCTGCTTGGCGGTGGACTTAAAGCCGCGGTGGCGGGCGATATGCCCCAGCGCCACCGCCAACTCCAAGGGCAATAGCCTTCGACCAAGGCCCGCCACCCGCAATTCCCAGGGGCCGAGGCCCGGTTGCTTCGGCGCATCACGGCTCGATTCGGACATCAGCCCATGACGGCTGAAAAGTGCTAGAATCAGCCCCATTCTCTGACGGCGGCGGCGAATAACTCGGCGCAGGCCACGCTTTTCTCGATGAATTTCCGATGTTGGCCGCCGCTCCTTGTCGGTTTCCGGCGTGTCGAACATCCATGTCCCTGCTCCGAGAATGCTGCCATAGCCTTCGCCCAAGTCCAGCACGGCCCATCCGATCGATGCGATTCCCCCGTCCAATCCAAGAATATTCATGGCGCATCCTCCACTCCGGAATAATTGCAGCAAGTGCGCCTGGGAAGGACTTTGCCAGCAACCTTTGGTAAGAGAGTGTGTAGATTGGAAATCGGTAGGGATGCTGCGGTAAAGTTGTTTTCTACTTAAGGATTACCCCCCCCGCTGCGGTGACGTGGCGGGGGGATTTCTTTTTAGACTGCGTTACTAATGGCTGGATAGCGGGGAAGAATATCCGCTCAGTTCCGCCACTTGACCTGCAACTGCTGCCCCCGTGAATCATCCCATCCGCTTCGCCGAACCCTCCGCCCGCAGGTGGGTGTAACGCTTCAGTATCTGGAGCGTCTTGTGGCCGTTGACGGTGGTGACCTCCATGGGATTGAAGCCGGCTTCGAACCGGCGGCTGGTTGCCTCGTAGCGCAGATCACGGAAGCGAAGATCTACGGTCCCGGCGCGTTTGCAGGCCCACTGAAAGGCGTGGGCGCACGTCACCGCATCCGTCTTCCACGCGGTGCGGCAAGCCCATGAGCACTACGCCTCGTAGGGCTCTTCCCTGAGCACCGGCGGGCTTTCCCGCGCGTCCTCAAAAAATAATCCCACCGATATTGCCGCTTGTTCGGAAGCCGGCGTTGAATCACGGCCGCGCGATTTTGGGAATCCCCGTTATCGACAGGACCTGGCCGCCGGTCCGGGCCTCCAAGACGATGGTGATCATCGGCAGCAACATGAATGGCCGTTCAATTGTTGTGTTGACAACTATATTCCTGCCATGCCCAAATGAAGACGCGCGGCGAGAGATGCGGTCCAACGCATCCGGATCAGAGCCGCAGAAATTCGGGAGGTGACATGGTTCCTGGGATGTCGGCATCCCTCGTGGATGCAAGCGGCCGCATCAATGCTTGCGACCAGATCATCGGCACGTCTCTGCGCCGGGGTTTGGCCGACGAGTCGGCTATTCTGTGCGAGACCTCTTCGGTTTCCTATGGCGAGTTGGACCGCCGGACCAGCCGCTTCGCCGACGCGCTGAGACGCGCGGGCGTCGCGCCGGGCGAGCGCATACTGATTGTCTTGAAGGATACCCCGGATTTCATCTCCGTCTGGCTGGGGACGATCAGGGCCGGTGCCGTATCGGTGGCGGTCAATACCCGGGCGGCAGCCAAGGATCTGGCCTTCATGGCTGCCGACAGCGGTTGCCGGGTGCTGATGATCGAGGAAGAATTCCTGCCGGTCTGGCGCCAGGCAGAGGCCACGTTTACCGGGACGCCGCCGCTGGTGCTGGTGCGCGGACGCCCCGACGGTGCCGGAGCCGTCGGGCTGGACGAGTTTCAGGCCGGCGCCGCCGACACTTTCGCGCCCTACATGGCTGCGCCGGACGAGCCTGCCTTCTGGCTTTACACCTCGGGCACCACCGGCACGCCGAAGGGCGCGGTGCACTGCCACAAGGACGTACTGATCGGCGAGCGCCACCTGTGCGAGAGCTTCGGCGTCAAGCCGGGCGAGCGCATCTTCTCGTCGTCCAAGCTGTTCTTCGCCTTTGCTCTGGGGCATTGCCTGATCGGCGGATTGCGCGCCGGCGCCAGCGTCATCCTCTACGAGGGTTGGCCCGACGGTGCCGCCATCGCCGAGGTGGTGGAACGCTTCCGTCCCGCCGTCATGTTCAGTGTCCCCACCTTCTATCGCAACCTGCTGCAGAACAATCTGGCCGGCCAGGAAGGCTTCCGGGCGGTGCGCCACTACGTCTCGGCCGGCGAGGCCCTGCCGGAGAGCCTGTACCAGCGTTGGCGCGAAGTGACCGGCGGCCCCATCGTCGAAGGCATCGGCGCCACCGAGACCATCTTCCTAGCGGTAGCCGGCACCCCCGCCCAGCACAAGCCCGGCGCCACCGGCCGGCCCATGCCCTGGGCCGAGGTGCGGCTGCTTGACGGCGACGACCGTCCCGTCTCCCAGCCCGACACGCCCGGCGTGCTGTGGGTGAAGATGGATTCGCTCTGCCAGGGCTATTGGAGGCAGCCGGACAAGACCGCCGATTCGTTCCGCGACGGCTGGTACCGTACCGGCGACGTCTTCACCATTGACGCCGACGGCTGGTGGACCCACCAGGGCCGCAACGACGATTTGCTGAAGATCTCGGGCCAGTGGGTCAGTCCCACCGAGATCGAGGAATGCGCCGTCACGGTCCCCGGCGTGACCGAAGCGGTGGTGGTGGGCGCCCCGAATGCGGAAGGACTGATCCGCCTCGCCATGTTCGTGGTCGCCGAAGACGGCGGCAGCGAGGTACTGGAAACGGCGCTCCGCGACAAGCTGCTTGGCACCCTTTCCGTCTACAAATGCCCGCGCACCATCTTGTTCGTAGAGCAGCTGCCCTGCACCGCCACCGGCAAGATCCAGCGTTTCCGCCTGCGCCAGATGGCGACGGAGGCCATGACCGCAAACAACAAATAATAATCACCGGGAGAGACAAAGCCGCCAAAATCAAAATAGGAAGGAGACTTCATGTCCGGCGGCAAGACCATCAACGTCCAGACGTTTCTCAATGAAACGCGATTTTCGGCCTATCAGTGGATTACGTTCGCGCTCTGCTTCTTCGTCGTCCTGCTGGACGGCTTCGACACGGCCGCCATCGGCTATATCGCGCCGTCACTGCTGAAGGAATGGGGGATCTCCAAGCCGGCGCTGGGGCCGGTGCTCTCGGCCGCGCTGTTCGGCCTGGCCGCCGGCGCGCTGGCGGCGGGGCCGCTGGCCGACCGCCTCGGCCGCAAGCTGGTGCTGACCGGCTCGACGCTGGTGTTCGCGCTGGCCTGCGCGGGCTCGTCCTTTGCCGGCAGCCTCGAGCAGCTCACCGCGCTGCGCTTCGTCACCGGCATCGGCCTGGGGGCCGCCATGCCCAACGCCATCACCCTGATGAGCGAGTACAGCCCGGACAAGCGCCGCTCCCTGCTGACCAACGCCATGTTTTCCGGTTTTCCCCTGGGTGCGGCCTTCGGCGGCTTCCTGGCGGCCTGGATGATCCCGCAGTGGGGATGGCGATCGGTTCTGCTGCTGGGCGGCATCGCCCCCCTGGTGCTGGTCGGGATGATGATCGCGTTCCTGCCCGAATCCGTGCGCTATATGGTGGCGCGGCGGATGCCGGCCGAGCGTATCCGCGCCGTGCTCCGGCGCATCTCTGCGGCGGTGGACCAGACGAGCGACTTCGTCATGACCGAGACGGCGGCGGCCGGAGCGAAGGCACGCGGCGGGCTGCTCCTGGTGCTGTCACGCGGCTACCTTGTCGGCTCGGTCATGATGTGGCTGGCCTATTTCATGGGGCTGGTCATCTTCTACGCCGTGATCAACTGGATGCCGCTGCTGATGAAGGATGCCGGCCTGTCGCCCCAGGACGCCACCTTGATCTCGGCCCTGTTCCCCCTGGGCGGCGTGGGAGCCATCTTCTTCGGCTGGCTGATGGACCGGACCAACGGCAACCGGGTCATCGCGGTGGGCTATCTGCTGACCGCCGCCGCCATCTACGGGGTCGGCCAGGCCGTGGGCAATGTCGGCCTGCTGATGGTGCTGGTGCTGGTCGGCGGCTCGCTGCTCAACACCTCGCAGGTCTCGATGCCGGCCTTGGGCGCCGGCTTCTACCCCACCCAATGCCGTGCCACCGGCGTGGCGTGGATGCTGGGCATCGGCCGCTTCGGCGGTATCGCCGGCTCCATGCTGGTGGCGGAACTCGCCCGCCGCGAGCTGGGGCTCGGCACCATCTTCACCGTGGTGGCGGTGCCCGGGATCATCGCCGCCGCCGCCCTGCTGATCAAGCAGTTGGCGCATCCGGAAACACGGGCCGAGCATCAGGAGAGCGTGGCCGAGGCCCACGGCCATACCGAGGAGGTCCGTCTCGGCGGCCATTGACCGCCTGCCGTCAGCCCGGGTCGTCGTCGTCCAGCATGGCGTCGGCCCGGCGCTGGACCAACTCCAGGCAACGCAGGAAGCTCTCCGCCTCCTCGGGGCTCAACACCGACAGCAACGCCTCGTTGCGCTGGCGCGACAGCGGCGCGATCCGGGCCACCAGATCGCGCCCCGCATCGGTCAGACTGAGCAGCTGGCTCCGGTTATCCTTGTCGTTCGGCACACGCAGCAACAGGCCGCGTTCTTCCAGCCGGGCGACCGAACGGCTGATCCAGCCCTTGTCGATATGCGAGCGCCGGCTGATGTTCTGGGCGGTGGTCGGCTCGTGCTGGGCCAGGATGGCGAGCGTTCGCCAGGCGGTGAGGCTGAGGTCCCAGCGGCGGCCGTAAACTTGGTTGGCCGCGCGCTCCAGGGTGTCGGCGATACTCGACAATCTGAAGGTCAGCAGGGCTTCAAGATGGAGGGGTTCGGGCATCACCGGCGGGGCATCAATGAAAGAACTCGGAAAGCCCGTGCGGGGCTGTGCCGCGGAAAATGGCGGAGCGTGCTAGCCTTGAGCCATCCGTGTCGCCTCGTCAACTCCCTTGATTGCAACGGCCCCGCCCCGGAGAGCATGGGATGATCGGCGGCGGGTTGTTCCCGCCGCCGATGGGATTACTTCAGATATTTGTGGTCGCTCAGTTCCCAGTCGCCGTTCTTCACCTCGATCATGTGATAGGCGTCGTCGCCCAGGCCCAGGTGATCGGCGGGCGACATGTTGACCACGCCCGCCGTACCGATGAAGCCTCTGGTCCTCTCGATCTCGTCGCGGACCTTGGCCTTGTCGGTACCGCCGGCCCGCTTCATGGCCTCGATGGCGATCATCAGGGCGTCCCAGCCGTGACCGGCCAGGGTGCTGACGTCCTGGGGCTTGTTGCGTTCCTCGAACATGCGCTTGAAGGTGACCACCACCGGCCGCTGCGGGTTGTCGGCCGGCAGTTGCTCGGCGACGATCAGTGCCCCGGCCGCCAGCCGCATGCCGTCGGCGGCGGTTCCTACCAGGCGCAGGAATTCCCGCGACGCCACGCCGGGCGACTGGTAGGTGGGCAGGTTGAAGCCGATCTGGCGGATATTCTTGGTCGCCACCGCCGGGCCGTTGCCCGATCCGAAGATGAACAGAGCCTGTACGCCCGGCGTGGCCCGGATCTTGGTGAGCTGCGGGGTGACGTCCGGGTCCTTGGGCGAGTAGACCTCGTCGGCGACGACCTCGACGCCATGCCGGGAAGCCAGGGCGACGGTATGGTCATGGCCTGATTTTCCGAAACCGACGTTCTCGGACAGGATCGCCAGCTTGGTCAGGCCCCGTGCCTTGAGTTCGGCCAGGACCCTGTCGGCCGCCATGCGGTCGGTGGGCGGCACCTTGAACACCCATTTGCGCACCGGATCGACGATGCCGACGCCGCCGCCCATGGAGATGTAGGGCATCTCGGCCCGCTCTATCAGATTGAGGACCGCCATGCTGGTCGGCGTGCCCGACCCGCCCAGAATGATGTCCACCTTGTCGTTGTCGATCAGCCGCTTGACGAAGGTGGTGGCCTTTTCCGGCTCGGATCCGTCGTCGTAGAGGATCATCTGGATATTGCGGCCCATGATCCCGCCCTCGGCGTTGATCTTGTCCACCAGCATGTCCAGGGTTCGCTTCTCCGGGTCGCCCATCAGGGACATCACCCCGGTCACCGACAGGAATACGCCGATCTTGATGTCGTCGGCGGCCCGCGCCGGCTGGTGGCCCGCCAGGGCCAGGATCAGCGCCAGCACAATGGCGGTCAGTCGTGTCCGTCTCATGTTTCCTCCCCCTTCGTGGTCGGCTGATTTTTCGCGCCTCGTTTCACACCCACTCCATCCAGGCCGTCCCTGGAATCCTCATGCCGCCAGTGGCGGACCCGGCCGAGCGCTGCGGCCTCGTCCATGGGCGAGACCGGCAGCAGCACCAGGTCGGCGGGGGCGCCTGGGCGGATTTCGCCACCGTCCAGCCCCCAGCGTCGGCGCGGCAGGCTGGTGGCGCCCCGCAGCAGCGTTTCCATGGGAGCGCCGGCCGCCGCCATCAGCAGGATCTCGTCGATCAGGCCGCCGCCGTGGGGAACGCCCTGGCCTCCGGCATCGGACCCGGCGTAAAGGGGCACGCCCAGTTGCGCGGCCCGGGCGATGGAGTCGGCGTGACGGGCCAGGATGCCGTCCAGACAGGCCAGGATGTCGGGACCGAAGCCGCTGACGGCCGGGTCCAGGCGGCGCTGCGCCGCCACCGGGGCCAGGGTCGGGGTCCAGGCGACGCCGTCGCCGGCCATGGCGCGCAGCGATTCCTCGTCCATCAGGTAGCCGTGCTCGATGGAATCAAAGCCGGCGGCGATGGCCACCCTCAGTCCTTCCGGCCCGTTGCAGTGGGCGAAGGCGGGGCGGCCGCGCCGGCGGGCGGCGCCGACGACGGCGCGGGCGGCGGCCTCGTCGAACTGCGGTTGGCCCTTGACCTGCCCCGACGCGAAGTCGATCACTCCGGTCAGCAGGACCTTGATGTCATCCACATGGTCGCACAATTCGTCGACGATGGCGGCGATGTCGCCGTCATGGGCCACCGCCCGGCCGAGGAAGGAGCCATAGCGTCCGGGCCGGTGCAGCGCCGGCCCCGGCGAGCGTAGGGCCACCGGATGGCGGGCGGCGGCCAGCTCCTCGCGGATGGCGTGGTTGACGCCGCGCGGGTCGCCGGCGTCGCGCAGGACGGTGATGCCGGCCTGCCACGCCCGCTCGGCGTTGGCCCGCGCCACGTCGAGGACGGCATCGTCGTCGGCCGCCATGGCCGCCTTGCGGCGCACGGCGTCCAATTCGCCGCCGTCCAGGAAGACGTGGACATGGGCATCCACCAGGCTGGGCATGGCGAAGGCGGCATCGACCGCGCCTTCGGCTCGCTCGATGCCCAGGATGGCGGCGCCGTCGTGGATGATCGCCCAGGGGCCGCCGCCGACGATCCGCTCGCCGTCGAAATAGGCTCGAACGGTCAGGCGCCGGTGCGGTCCGGCGGTCATGCCCGGTAGAGCCTTCTGACCTGGCGCAGCGCGTCCAGGCCGGAACGCTCAAGGACGTCGCGGAACACCCCCATCACATAGTCGTCGTCGGGCAGGAAGCGGTAATCCTTCCACGGCGTGCCCAGGATGGTATCGAAGCCCAGCGGCGTGGCCAGGGTCAGGAAGGCGCATTCCAGCGCATGCTTCAGGTCGGCGCCGTTGGCCGCCTTGGCCGGCAGTTGCTGGCCGATGTTGGACAGGCCGCCGGTGATGTGCACCCCCTTTAGGTCCGGATCGCTGCCGATCACCCGGATGGCGTCGAGCGCCATGCGGGTCAGCCCTTCGCTGTCGGCGGCCATGGCGCTGATGGAGACGTCGATGACGATGTCCTCGTGGGGAATACTGGCGCGGTCGGTGTGTTCCACTATCCGCCGGGCGACGGCCACCACCTCGTCGGCCTTGGTGTTGCGTCGTCCGGCGCCGTCCTCCAGCCGTTCCGAGGCCATGACGATGATCCTGCAGGGGCGGATGGCGAGAAGCTCCAGCATGCCGAGATGGGTTTCGGCGATGGAGTTGATCATCGGCTTGGCGCCGCCGGCCCGGTCGGCGTCATAGGTGGAGAGATAGACGGTCTGCAGCGTCATCGATGCCGAATCGAACGACAGGGGCACGGAGACCGCCTCCTGGATGCCCTCGACCACCGCCCGGGCGAAGCCGTGGTCCTTTTCCCCCGCCATTCCGGTGTTGACGTTGAGGTAGCGGGCGCCCGCCTCGGCCTGCTTCACGGCCAGGGCCTGAATGCCGGCGATATCCTTGGTTTCGAACAGGGCTCGCGTGCTCTTGAAGCCCGGATTGATCCGTTCGCCGATGATGGTCCACTGCTTGCTCACACCGTCCTCCCCTCACATGGCCATGGCCTGGATGAAGCGTTTTTGGAAATCGGGCCGCGACGCCAGTTCCAGATAGCGGGCCCGGCGGGCCAGTTCGCACGCCCGGCGCCGTTCCCGGTGGCAGGCCAGCATGCGTCTGGCTCCGGCCCCGGCGGCGTTGCCCACCTGGGACAGCCGCCCGGCCGGCAGGACGGGCAGCATGCCGATGGTGGTGGCGTCGTTCAGGTCGATGTACTTGCCGAAGGCCCCGGCGACGATCAGGTGGTCCAGGTTGCCGGCCACCAGGCCCGCGCTGTCCAGCAGCAGGTCCAGCCCGGCGCGGATCGACGCCTTGGCCAGTTGCACGTTGCGGATGTCGGCCTGGGTGAACAGCACCGGCAGGCCACCGGTCTCCTCCTCCGACGCCAGCACCACGGCGCGGGTTTCGCCCCGCTCGCGGATGGCGGGATGGCCGAGGCCCAGCCGCCCCTTGCCATCCACCAGACCGCCGCGGCACAGTTCGGCCAACAGTGACAGCACCCCCGACCCGCACAGCCCCACGGGGGCTTCGCCGCCGATGGTGGTGAGGATCAGGCCGTCGCCGGTGACCCTGGTCCGTTCCACGGCACCGGCCGCCGCCCGCATGCCGCAACTGAGCATGCCGCCCTCGAAGGCGGGGCCGGACGGGCAGGAGGCGCTGGCCAGCCGATGGCCGTCGAACAGCGAAATCTCGGTATTGGTGCCGATGTCCAGCAACGCCCAGCGTCCCGGCGGCGGAGCCTGAAGCACTTCCAGCAGGGCGGCTACATGGTCGCTGCCGACGAAGCCGGCGATGTTGGAGCCCACATGGAGGCGGGCATCGGATGCCACCCCGATTCCCACCGAGGCCGCCGGCAGGTCCTGGGCCTCGGCCACCGCCGGCTGGTAGGGAACCTTCACCAGGGTGTCCACCGGCAGACCCAGCAGCAGGTGGCTCATCACCGAGTTGCCGACCACGGCCACCTGGCCGATATCCTCCGGCCGGCCGCCGGAGAGCGCGCCGGCCAGCTCGGTGATCGCCCCGGCGGCCAGGCGCTGCAGCTCGGCCGGGGCGCCGGGAACCCGCAAGGCCCGGCCGCCGCGACTGATGACGTCGGCACCGAAGATACCTTGCGGGTTCTCGGCCGCGCCGGTCGCCACCACGCGGCCGGTGGCCAGATCGATCAGGGCGGCGGCCAGATTGGTGGTGCCCAGGTCGACGGCCAGCCCCAGGCCGGATTCGGCCACCGGCTCGGCCATGGGAATGTGACCGGCGCCGTCCTCCTGGCCACGGGCGATGGCGGCGGCGGCGCTGCGGGGCGGCACGTGCACGCGGGCATCGCCGACCACCCTGGACTGGCAGGCCCGGCGCCACCCGCCCGACAGTTCGCCGTCCGAGAACACCTCGAGATCCGAGGCCGTCGGCTCGTCCACCCGTCCCTCGATCCGGACGCCGCAGGCCCGGCAGCGCCCCCGGCCGCCGCAGGCGGCGCCGATGCGCACCCCGGCGCGGCGGGCCGCTTCCAGCAGCGTCTCGCCGGCCAGGGCGGCCGTCGCGATGCCCGAAGGCTCGAAGGCCAGCCGGATGTTCATCGGCACACCTTACGGGTCTCGGCCGGCTTGCGGCAGCGGTCGTGGAAGCGGCATTCGCGGCAATTGGCGATGCGCGCCCAGCGCCGCACTCCGGGGCCGATGGCGACCACCATGGACAGGGATTTGAGCGGCATCAGCAGGCCGCCGCCGCACACCTCGACACCGGCGCCCCCCGGGTCGCCCAGGCGGGCCAGGATGGGCTGGGCGGCCAGCGGCAGGCCGGGATCGCCGGGAAATAGCGGGCCGCCGGCCCGGCTGCCGGCCCGGTGGGCGGCGAGACGGATGGCGGCCAGCAGCCGCTGGCCCAACTGCCACACGGCACGCGAGCCGATCTGGTCGAACAGCGCCGCTTCGACCATTTCACCCCGCTCGGCGGAACGGGCGGCTCGCTCGGCGATGCCGTCACCCAGCGAGGCGAACACCACCGCCAACCGGTCCGCCCCGGCGAAGCGGTGTACGGAAGTGCCCTCCAGGCTGTCGGCGTCTCCCAGGCGCAGGGTGTCGCGGCCGACCATGGTGGCGGGAACCAGCCGAATGGTGGCCCGGGGCCGGATGGCACGGTCCAGGTCGTCGGCCAGGGCCGACAGGCGGCGGCGCACCGCCGGCCGCCCGCTGGTGGGAACGGCGATTGTGGCGCGGCGGGCGAGGCCGGATTCGAGGCGGCCGGGATCGAGGGGAATCTCCATCACGCCACCTCCCGTCGGCCGGAGCGATCCCGGGTCAGCCCGGCGGCCTCGACCACCTCGGCCACCTTTTCCAGATGGTGGTGGAACATCAGGTGCACCCCCGCCACACCCTCGATGCGGCGCAGGGCGGAGATCAGCTCCACCGCCAGGGCCGAAGCCTCGGCCAGCGGGTCGGCGGCCTGCTCCAGGCGGGTGACGACGGTATCCGGAATACGCACGCCCGGCACCTTGTGAGCCAGCCAGCGGGCGGTGCGGGCCGACGGCACCAGGCCGACGCCGGCGATGATGTGGCAGCGGCGGTGCAGTCCGGCGGCGCGGATGCGCTCCATGTAGAGGGCGAAGGCCTCCAGGTCGAAGACGTACTGGGTCTGGACGAATTGCGCCCCGGCCGCCACCTTGGCGGCGAGGCGCTGGACGCGGGCCGTCTCGGGCGGCGCGAAGGGATTGTCCACCGCCCCGATGAAGTAACCGGGCGGCACGGCCAGCGCCCGCCCCGACAGGAAGCGCCCGCCATCGCGCAGCGTCTTGGCGGTGGCGACCAGGGCGACGGCGTCCAGGTCGAAGACCGGCTTGGCCTCGGGATGGTCGCCCGCCAGCACGCCGTCGCCGGTCAGGCAGACCACGTTTTCGATCCCCAGGGCGGCGGCGCCCAGCAGGTCGTTCTGCAGCGCGATGCGGTTGCGGTCGCGGCAGGTCATCTGCATCACCGCCACGTGGCCGGCGCGGCTCAGCAGGGCGGCGGCGGCCATGCTGGACAGGGCGCAATGGGCCGCCGAGCCGTCGGTGACGTTGATGGCGTCCACCCATTGGCCCAGCCGTTCCGCCTGGGCCAGCAGGGCCGAGCCGTCGGCGGCGGTGCCCGGTCCGATCTCGGCGGTGACCACGAACTCGCCGGCAGCCAATTTGGCGGCCAGCCGCCCGGCGGGCAGGGGGCGGTCCGGCGGCAGTTCCGGGGCGGCGGGCTTGGCGTCCAGGGCCTCGGCCAGCCAGGCGGAGCGCCCGGCCCGGCGGTGGTCGAGCAGCGGCTGGCGCTCGGGCAGCCGTTCGCCCAGGCGGCTCCAGATGTCCTTCCAGGCGCAGGGCATGGCGGCATCCAACTCGCAGGTGCCGTCCGAGCGCACGCCGCCGCAGGGGCCGTTGCGCAAGCCCTTGGGACAGCGCATGGGACAGCCCAGCCCGGTGGCGTCCAGGGCGCACTGACCGCACATCCGGCAACCGAACAGGCGTTTCTTCAAGACCCGCTCGGCCCAGCCCAGGGGCCGTTCCAGGCGCCCGCGCCCCAGGACCGCCGCCGTCCGGCGGACCAGGGTCAGCATCAGGCGGCGCGGGGTGGAAGACATGGCCGCCTCCTCAGCCGCCGTACCGGCGGGCGGCGCCGAACATGGCGCGCACATTCTCGACCGGCGTTTCGTCGGGAATACCGAAGGCGCAATCCAGGATCAGCTTGCCGCCCTTGTTGAAGACGTTGTCGACCAGGTGCTTGACGGCGGCATCCACCTCGGCGGGAGTGCCGGTGGTCATCATGGACGGCGACAGGTTGCCGCGCAGCGCCACCACGTCGCCCAGCACCTCGAACGCCTTGACCATGTCGGTGCGCTCGAACCAGTAGATGCACTTGCCGGCCGGGATGTCGGCGATGTGCTCCAGCCGTTTGGTGCAGTCGGATTCCCACATGGGAATGGGAATGATGCCGGCGTCGATCAGATCGATCAGCATCTGCCGGAAGGGCGGCCACCAATAGGTGGTGAATTGCTGCTCCGACATGAACGTGTCGGGAGCCCAGTGGGTGGGGATGAAGACGAAGGGATTGCCGCTGGCCCGCACCGCCTCGATGGTGCTGCGGGTGATGGAGATGCGAACCTTGTCCAGCATTTCCAGCAACTTGTCCTTGCGCCGGAACAGATCGGTCATGATCTGCTTGGCGCCCCGAAAATAGTCGGCGATGTAGTCGTAGGGGGAGATGGACGAATACATGTAGGACGCCGGGTAGCCCAGGGCGGCCATGCGCTCTTCGAAGGCGATGTGCAGGTTGAACAGGCGTTCCGATTCCTCGGCGGCCTTCATCACCCGTTCCAGCGCCTGGCGGACCTTGGGCCGGGCGAAGGCGCGCATGCCCAGCACCAGCCGGGTATAGTAGAGGCTGGAAAAGGACGGCAGTTCCTCGAAGCCCTCGAACACGCCGGCCACTCGGGGCAGATAACGGCGGAAATAATAGCCGGTGGGGTCCTCCAGGTATTCGGCGTACTCGTCGCCCTTCATGTACTCGGCGTCCAGATACTGGAAGGGCTGGTTGTCGCCGACGCCGTGCCCCGGCCATTGCAACTGCTTGAAATCCAGCGCCTCCAGCGCCCGGCCCGAGGCGGTGGCCAGGAACATCGGGCTGTGGCAGTCGGGCTCGAATTCCTGAATGGCCCGAGCCGCGATCTCCGCCGTCTTGTCGTAGTCGTACATCAGCTGGCGGCAGGTGATGTTGCCGTACTTGGCCAGCCAGAAGGTGGGCTGCATGCCGATGGGCAGGCGGTCGGGCTGCTTCAGGTTGACGCAATCCATCACCCGCTGCCAGCGGGCGTCGTAGGCGACCTTGGCCTCGGGAGTCTGGGCGGGGGAAGCGATCATGTCGGAGTCTCCCGTCAGGCGGCCTTGGCCGTGCCGATCCACCCCTGGCACAGGGAGACGGCGGCCATGGCGTTCAATCCGAAGGCGTCGGCGCCGGTATAGCTGCGGACGGTCTCGTCCACCTGGCCGCCGCCGATCATGATCTTGAGTCCGTCGCGCAGGCCCGCCTGCTCGATGGCGGCAACGGTATCCTTCATGGCGTCGAAGGCGAGGGTGAGGAAGCCGGAAAGCCCGATCACCGCCGGCTTCAAGTCACGGACCGTGTCGACGAAGGTCTGGATCGGCACGTCGATGCCGAGGTCCACCACCTTGAAGCCGTTCACCTCCAGCATGAAGGTCACGATATTCTTGCCGATGTCGTGCAGATCGCCAGCCACGGTGCCGATCAGCACCACCGGTCCCGCGGCTTCGCCGTCACTGTCGTCCATCAGCAGGGGCTTCACCATGGCGCCGATCTGCTCGAGCATTTCGCCCGCCATCATCAGTTCGGGCAGGAAGTACTCGTTCTTCTCGAACCGGGCGCCGACGATATCCATGGCGGCGCGGCAAAGATCAAGAATGCGCTGGGGGTCGAAGCCCTGATCCAGGGCTTCGCGCGACAGGCGAAGGGCCGCGTCTTCGTCCATGTCGGCAATGGCGTTCACCAGGGCCGCCTCATTCAAGGCCATCTCGGACCTCCCTCTGTTTTTGTCGGGCGGGCCAATGGCCGCACCTCTTATGTGGGTACTGGACCATAAAGGACAGTATGCTGTCAATTCGATTCGATGAATTGTCATTCAGTCGGCAATATCGTGAGTGCCGCCGAATGGCGTATATATCCTATGATATCAGGCCTATCGCCAGTATTCCCCCCGGATGCCGCCGGATCATGTTGCCGTGACAATAACTTTCCGCACCGCAACACGATGTAATTGGGAATTAAAATAGTGCGTATACATACATAAATTCGGCGCATGGGGGATTGAGGTTGCCGGTGAATTGGGGTCAGATGCCCGGCACGGGCGAAATTGAAGGACGTGACGAACCATGCCGGAGGCGCTGCTGGATACGGGCGAGAACGACGCCCTGCCGATCTACGGCAATCCCGGACATCTGGCCCGGCGGCTCCATCAGATCGCCGTGTCGATCTTCCTGAACGAGACCCAGGACTTTGGCATCACGCCGGTCCAGTTCGCCTCGCTGACCGTGATCAAGGCATTTCCCGGCGTCGACCAGCGGTCGCTGGCGCGCATGATCGCCTTCGACCGCTCGACCATCGGCGATGTGGTGATCCGGCTGGAAAAGAAGGGCCTGCTGGAGCGGCGCGAGGGCAAGGATCGCCGCATCAAGTCCCTGTTCATCACCGAGGCCGGCGATACCATGCTGGCGGAGCTGGGCGAGCCGGTGCGGCGTTTCCAGCGCACCTTGCTGGAGCCGCTCTCCGAGGGCGAGCAGCTGATCTTCCGCTATTTGCTGCACAAGCTCGTCAACCAGAACAACGAGCTGAGCCGGGTTCCGCTGGAACTCCTGTGACCGACGTGCCCGCCGCCTCGGAGTCAGGGGGGTGTTTTGGGATGCTTCCCGGCGAGACATGATCTATGAATGGGCCATCCACTCGGTGCCGGGGCGCTTATGGCGCACCGGAGAATCGGGAACGCGGTGAAAGTCCGCGACGTGCCCAACGCTGTATGGGGGACCGGCAGGCTGATGCCACTGGCTTTGTGCTGGGAAGGCGCCTCGCTGGGATGAACCCGAGTCAGAAGACCGGCCAAGTGGAGATGGTCCTTCCGGCCTGGACACCGGTTGGGCGCACGCCATCACAGGGGAAAGCTGATGGATGCCCAAAGCTCTCTTTTGCCTGCCGCTCCCATGCCCGCCGCCGAGCGGGACGCCGTCTACCGGGCCATGCTGACGCGCCGCGACACGCGGGGCGAATTCCTGCCCGACCCCATCCCGGACGAGGTCTTGAGCCGGGTGCTGATCGCCGCCCACCATGCGCCCTCCGTCGGCTTCATGCAGCCGTGGAGCTTCGTCGTGGTGCGCGACCGGGAGGTCCGGGGCCGCGTCCATGACGCCTTCCTCAAGGCGCATGCCGAGGCGGCGGAGATGTTCCCCGAGGACAAGCGGGACGTCTACCGCTCGCTGAAGCTGGAGGGGATTCTCGAGTCGCCCGTCAACATTTGCGTCACCTGCGATCGCGACCGCGCCGGTCCGGTGGTGATCGGCCGGACCCATATCCGCACCATGGACCTCTACAGCAGCGTCTGCGCGGTGCAGAACCTGTGGCTGGCGGCGCGCGCCGAGGGACTCGGCCTCGGCTGGGTCAGTATCTTCGACAACACCGAGGTGCAGGAAATCCTGAACATCCCCAAGGGGATCATTCCGGTGGCCTATCTGTGTCTCGGCCGGGTGCGGGGCTACCACCCCAAGCCGGAACTGGAAAGCGCCGGCTGGCGGCCCCGTCTGCCCCTGGAGACGCTGCTGCACTTCGACGGCTGGGGCCGGCAGGAGGAGGGTGGCGTCCTGACGGAATGTGTGCGCCAGGACCAGGATGCGGTCGGCAAGGGAACATTCGTTCCCGTCTAGGTGTTTAGGTCCTGTTGACAAAGGCCGGTAGCCATAGTTTGGCAGCGGCGAGATGCAGGAATCCAAGAAAGGATTTGGCGGTCTTGTCGTAGCGGGTGGCGATGCGTCGGAACTGCTTGAGGCGATTAAACATGCGCTCGATGCGATTGCGATCCTTGTATCGCAGGAAGTTGCATGCAATGGGCTGGGAGCGATTGGACCGGGGCGGGATGACCGGCAGGATGCCGTGAAAGAGCAGGTTCTCGCGCACGGCGTCGCCGTCATAGCCCTTGTCGGCCAGCAGCATGCGCGGGGTGGCGGTCGGCAACGCCATCAGGTCTTCGACCGCCTGATAATCCGAGACTTCGCCGCCGGTCAGCTTGAAGCCAAGAGGGCGTCCCTGACCGTCTGCGCGGGCGTGGATTTTGCTCGTAAAGCCGCCGCGGCTTCGACCAAAGCCTTCCTTATGAGTCCCCCTTTTGCGCCAGCGGCTTGGCTGTGCCCTCGGACAATGGTGCTGTCGATCATATGCTGCCAATCGTCGGTCAGGCCGAGATCGACCAACGTTTCCAGTAGGGCATCCCACACGCCTTGCTCGGCCCAGCGGCGGAACCGGACATTGACCGAATTCCATTTGCCGTAACGCTCGTGCATGTCGCGCCACGGGCAGCCGACCCGCAGCACGTGAAGCATGCCGTTGATGAAACGGCGGTTGTCATGGGAAGGACGGCAACCGCGCCCCCGTTCAGCGGGCAGCAACTCCCCGATGATCCCCCATTCCTCGTCCGTCAGATCGCCACGCATACCACTGGTCTCCGCAAAGACCAGGGTTGAATCACGTCCGGCTGAGTTTGGGAATCCCCTTTGTCAACAGGACCTAATCCAGTCCGTCCGGCAGCTTCGCCCGCATCATGTCGCGCCGGTCCAGCCGGTCGCCGTCGACGATGAAGGTGCCGTCGCCGACGGCGTGGACCAAACGGCGTTCGGCGCGCGTGGTGTCCATATGAGCGGCGACACCTTCCAGCACGACGATGCCGTAGCGTTCGACAATGTCGACCACCCGGCATTCGATGTTGGCCAGGCACTCCCTGATCAGCGGCGGGCGCACCCGGCTGGCTGTGGCGCGGGTCAGGCCGAATCGGGCGAACTTGTCGGTGTCCTTGCCCGAGCACATGCCGATGCCCACGGCGGTATCGAGCAGGTCGATCGTGGGAATGGCCAGCACGCATTCGCGCGTATCGCACAGCGCAGCGTAGGAATGGTTCCATGGCCCGGTGGCGATGGCGAAATCAGCCGAAAAGTCGAGCACCATGGTCCAGGTGATGGTCATGACATTGTCCCGGGTCCCGTCGTGGGTGGTGACCAGCACCACGGGCCCCGGCTCGATCAACGTGAATGCCTTGGCGAGGGGGAGGTCCTGCATGTCCGCCTCCGTCAGGGAAACTTCCCTTTGTTCCGCCGGATCGCCCCGATTGGGGCGGGGATGTGATGGATCACGGCCCATCAAACCCGCTCCGCCAGAATAACACACCCGTCCAAACTGAGAGAAGTTTCGCTCCCCCACCCCAGATCGCTGACGGCGCCCACGCCCCGTGACCGCTCAAGGGGCCGCCTGAACCATGGCTGTGCCGTGCGAGGGCAATCCCGCGAGACCAACGACCATGGCGGGCCGAGGCGGTCGTTTCCGTCTGCGGCGGAGCGGAAGCGGAGGAATGGAAGCGCCAAAAGGGCCCGTGGTTGCCCACGGACCCTTTCCAAACACGATGACGCGAGGCTTAGGCCGCGACGGCGTCCTGCTTGCTCGCCAGAGCGCGCTCGATGCGCTTCTTCAGGCGGCGGGCCTCGGCGCTCAGCTTGGTGCTGGCGATGGACAGCAGGTACAAGTCGATGCCGCCGTTGTGCTCGATGGTCTTCAGACCATTGGTCGAGATGCGCAGGCGCACGGCATGACCCAGGGCGTCGGACAGCAGCGAGGCTTCCTGGAGGTTGGGCAGGAACCGACGCCGGGTCTTGTTGTTGGCGTGGCTGACGTTGTTGCCGGTCAAAACGCCCTTGCCGGTGATGGCGCAGCGACGTGCCATGGTAAAATCCTCGCTTCAAGTCGTTCGCCGGATTCGCCATTTCGGCCGTACGCCGGGGCTATCCGTGGAAAATTGGCCCGATCTTCCGATCGGAGGAAGCCGCGTTTTTAAGGTGGCGAGCGCCGCCCGTCAAGCGCGGAATCTGATTCGATCCAAATCCTTATGGACTCTACCTCACCCAACGGCCGAGATAGTTCTGAATCAACTGGGCCATCTGCTGGTCGATGTCCCTGACCAGGCTTTCGCTGATGTCATAGAGCACCCGGTCGCGCTCGTTGAGCGTGATGCCCTCGGCCACGGTGCGCGAGCGCGTCGCCTGGGCCATGGTCTCGCCCTGGATCATGCCGCGCTGGTCGAGGATCTGGATCGCCACGTTGAGGGCGGCGTCGTAGCGCAGTTCCTGCTCCTTCTTGAAGGCGCCGCTCAGGCCCTTGTCGATGGCGAGCGGCACCTCGACCACCTTGGCGTCCTTGATCACCACGCGGGCCGAGCCGGTGCGGCCCACCGGCTTCAGGCGGTCCTGGGCCCAGCGCTGCGCCGCCCCTTCGGGCGACACCGGCATCAGGTGCTCGATATGGGGGGAGCGGCCGGGGGCCACGAACTCCGAGACGATCTCCAACTGCCCGACGTCAAGCTGGAAGGGCCGCAGGTTGGCGAAGCTGATTTCGGGCAGCTTCTGCATGGGCGGCCTGGCGTTCTGGCAGGCGCTGGCCGTAAGAGCGGCGACGACGGCCACCATCAGGCGGAAATGCCGAGAGATCATGGGAAGGGTTCCCCTTGGCTTGCAACGATGTGGGCTCAATATCGGTGCGGTGTGGCGGACCGTCAAGACGGCTGCAGCTCCGATAGGCGGAAGACATGGTCGGTGCGGCAGAACTCGCAGGTCACCACGATCCGGCCCGCCTCGTCGGCCACCGAGGCCACCTCGGCGGCGGGAAGCGAGCGCAGCGTCGCCTCGACCTTGGTCCGCGAGCAGCGGCAACGGGCCTGCAGCGCCTTGGCCTCGAAGACCTGCAACTGTTCGGCATGGTACAGGCGATAGAGCAATTGCTCGGGCTCCAGAGTGGGGTCGACCATCTCGGCGCCGGTGACGCTGGAGAGCAGGATCTCGGCGCGGCGCCAGGTTTCCCGGGCCTCCTCGGCCACCAGGATGGGAGCGCTGCCGGTCCCGGCCGGCATGCGCTGGATCATCAGCGCGGCGGCCGCCCAGCCCAGGCCGTCGGCCGGCGGACGCACCACGGCCTCGATGGCGGTGTCCAACTGCTCTGATTGTTTGAAATAGGCCCGGGCGCAATCTTCCAGGGTCGGCCCTTCCAGTTCGACGATGCCCTGATAGCGTTCGGTATCCGGCCCCTGGTCGACGGTGAAGGCGAGATAGCCCTTGCCCAGCATGGCGGGCACCGAGGCCCGCCCGGCGAGCGGCACCTGCCCCAGCCGGGCGGCATCGAAACGGGCGTGGGCGCGCACGTCGCCGCCGCTGGTCACGTCGGCCACCAGCAGCGAGACCGGGCCGTCGCCCTGGGCCTGCAGGGTGAAGATGCCGTCGAACTTCATGGAGGTGGCCAGCACGGCGGCCAGCGCCATGGTCTCGGCCAGCAGGGCGGCCACCGGCACCGGATAGGCATGCTGGTCGTCGAGAATAGTATCCAGCGCACTCCCGAGCCGCGCCAGACGGCCACGCACCGCGCCACCCATCACGGCGAAGGGCAGGACCGAATCGGTCAAGCCAGGCACCAGGTCAGGATGCCCTTCTGGACGTGCAGGCGGTTTTCCGCCTCGTCCCATACCACCGATTGCGGGCCGTCCATGACCGGATCGGTCACTTCCTCGCCGCGATGGGCGGGCAGGCAGTGCATGAACAGGGCGTCGGGCGCCGCCTTGGCCATCAGCGCCTCGTTGACCTGATAGGGCTCCAGCAGTTCGTGGCGGTTGCCATCCTTGCAGCCCATGGATACCCAGGTATCGGTCAGCACCAGATGGGCGCCGGCCACCGCCTCGGCGGGGTGGGTGGTCAGCACCACGCTGGCGCCCTTGGCACGCGCCCAGTCCACCGCGCGGCGCGACGGCATCAGGCCTTCCGGGCAGGCCAGCCTGATCTCGCAGCCGAAATGGCCGGCGGCGTGAATCCAGCTGGCGGCCACGTTGTTGCCGTCGCCCACCCAGGCCACCACCTTGCCCTTGAGCGAGCCGCGATGCTCCTCGAAGGTCATCACGTCGGCCATCACCTGACAGGGATGGGATTCATCGGTCAGGCCGTTGATCACAGGCATGCCGGCGTATTGGGCCAGTTGGGTCAGCTTGTCGGCCAGGTTGGTGCGGATCATCACCGCGTCGACGAAGCGCGACAGTACCCGGGCGGTGTCGGCGATGGTCTCGCCCCGGCCCAGTTGGGTATCGCCCGCCGCCAGCATGACGACGTCGCCGCCCAGTTGCTTCATGCCCACCTCGAAGGACACGCGGGTCCGGGTCGAGGGCTTCTCGAAGATCATGGCCAGCATCTTGCCGGCCAGCGGCGCCTTGGGGCCCTTGCCCTGCTTATAGGCGAGGCCGAGATCGAGGATATGGCGCAGCGTCGCCGTATCGAATCCATCGAGGTCGAGGAAGTGGCGCGGGGCGCCCGATGCTTTGACAGAGTTCATTTCACCTCGTCGAAGGTGCGGGACAGGATGCCCACCGCTTCGTCCACTTGGGCGTCATCGATGATCAGGGGCGGCAGCAGCCGCACGATATTGTCGCCCGCCCCCACCGTCAGCAGGCCGTTGGCGGCCAGACGGGCCACCATCTCGGTATTGGGCATGGCGGGCTTGATCCCCAGCATCAGGCCCAGGCCGCGCACCTCGGTGATCACGCCGGGGGTGCGGGCCGCCGCCGCCTCGACCTTGGCGCGCAGCAGCTTGCCCATGGCCTGGACGTGATCGAGGAAACCCGGCTCGGCCATGACGTCGAGAACTTCGCCAGCCACCGCCATGGCCAGCGGATTGCCGCCGAAGGTGGAGCCGTGGGTGCCGGGAACCATGCCCGACGCCGCCTTGGCGGTCGCCAGGCAGGCTCCCACCGGGAAGCCGCCGCCCAGCCCCTTGGCCACGCCCATGATGTCGGGGGTGACGCCCGCCTGCTCGTGGGCGAACAGGGTGCCGGTACGGCCCATGCCGGTCTGCACCTCGTCGAAGATCAGCAGCAAGCCGAACTCGTCGGCGGTAGCGCGCAGGCGCCGCAGGTAATCGGGGTCGCCGGGGACGATGCCGCCCTCGCCCTGGACCGGCTCCACCAGGATGGCGGCGGTCTCACTGGTGATGGCGGCGCGCAAGGCGTTGAGATTGCCGAAGGGCACGTGGTCGAAACCGTCCACCGCCGGGGCGAAGCCCTCGAGATGCTTCTTCTGGCCGCCCGCCGCCACGGTGGCGAGCGTCCGGCCGTGAAAGGCGCCCTCGGCGCAGATGATGCGGTAGCGTTGGGGATTGCCGGCGGCGTAGTGATGGCGCCGGGCCATCTTGATGCTGCATTCCAGGGCTTCGGCGCCGGAATTGCAGAAGAACACCGTGTCGGCGAAAGTGCGCTCCACCAGCTTGGCGGCCACCTTCTCCTGCCCCGGCACCCGGTAGAGATTGGAGGTGTGCCACACCCGCCCGGCCTGCTCGGTCAGCGCCTTGACCAGACGCGGGTGGCAGTGGCCCAGGGCGTTGACGGCGACGCCGGCGGCGAAATCGAGAAAGCGTCGGCCGTCATCGGTGAACAGATAAACACCCTCGCCCCGCTCGAAAGCGAGGTCGGCACGCGCGTAAGTCGGCATCACCACTGGAATCACAATGCTCTCCCGAGAATGCCCGGCGGCCTCGCGAATGCGAGCGATGGTGCCGGTGCGCTCATGGAAAGCGGCAGAATATCGGTTGGAAATCCAGGAATGTCAACCCGTAAGCGGGTTCCATCAGCTTCTCAGCTTGTATCCCGTATCCAGCATGCGCCAGGTGATGAGCAGCAGGACCAGATCGGCGACGGCCATGGCCGCCACTCCGACCATCACCGACCCGTCGCTGGTTCCGATGAATCCGGCCCTGAATCCGTCGATCATATAGAAGAACGGATTGACCAGGGCGATGGCGTGGAAAGTCTGGGGCAGGCGCTCGATGGAATAGAAGGTGCCCGACAGGAACGACAGCGGCGTCACGATGAAATTGGTCACGGCGGCCATGTGGTCGAACTTGTCGGCCCAGATGCCCCCCATCATGCCCAGCAGGGACAGCATCAGCGAGCCCATCACGGCGTGATAGACGATCAGGGCGGGATTGTGGACCGGCAGGTGCACGAACAGGGCCATGGCCAGCCCGACGGCGACGCCCACCGCCAGACCGCGCGCCACGCCGCCCAGCGCCACCGCCGCCGTCTGCTCGGCGCCGGTCAGCGGCGGCATCAGCATGTCGACGATGTTGCCCTGGACCTTGGCGATGATGATCGACGACGAGGTATTGGCGAAGGCGTTCTGGACGATGGCCATCATGATCAGGCCGGGGCTGAGGAACTGGACGAAGGGCACGCCCTTGACCTGGGCGGCGACGGGGCCCAGCGCCAGGGCGAACACCGACAGGAACAGCAAGGTGGTGACGACGGGAGCGATGATGGTCTGGAAATAGACCTTGAGGAAGCGCCGCACCTCCTTCATCAGCAGGGTCCAGGTGCCCAGCCAGTTGACCGCGCCATAGGAGCGGGGCGCGGGCGGAAGGATGTTGACGTCGTCTCTCATGCTACACTCCGTTCCATGAAGGAACACGTCTCCAAATCCGGCGGGCGCCCCCCACCCAGGATCACCGCATCATACCTCGAGAATGCAGCGCTGCATTATCTCGAACGCTATTCCTCGTCCAGGGCCAATCTGCGCCGGGTACTCATGCGCAAAGTGGACCGCTCGCTGGCCCATTGGGGCGGCGAGCGGGAGGAAGCCGGCCAGGCCGTCGACGCGGTGATCGCCAAGCTGGCCGGTCTCGGCTATCTCGACGACGCCGCCTATGCCGAGATCAAGGTGCGGGGCTTGCGGCGCAAGGGGGCCAGCACCCGGCTGATTTCCGCCACCCTGGCCGCCAAGGGGGTGGAGACGGAAACGACCGTCGCCGCCCTGGCGGAGCAGGAACCCGACGCGGAACTAACCGCCGCCTTCACCCTGGCGCGCCGCCGCCGCCTCGGCCCCTTCCGGCCCAAGGACAAGCGAGCCGAGTTCCGGGCCAAGGACCTGTCGACGCTGGGCCGCGCCGGCTTTTCCTGGGAGATCGCCCGCGCGGTGATCGAGGCGGAAGAACCGCCGTCAGTCTGACACCACCTTCTGGGCCTGGGGCGAGCTCATGCTGATGCCCGCCGCGTCGAAGCGCTGCTTGAGGCGGCGGTTGAACTCGCGGATCAGGGTCATGCGGTCGCCCGGCGTGGTCTTGATGCGCACCCTCAGGATCACCGAGGCGGCATCGAAGCGTTCGACGCCCTGGACCTCCAGCGGATCGATCATCATGGCATCCCATTTGGGATCGGCCCGCATCTCGGTACCCAGGTCGACGATCACCTGGGTGGCCTTGTCGGTCTCCACCGCGTAGGCGACGGGAATGTCGATGGCGGCGTAGTTGAAGCCGCGGCTGGAATTGATCACCGTGGACACGGCGCCGAACGGCACGGTGTGCAGCGAGCCGTTGCCGTCCCTGATCTTGATGGCACGGATGGAGATGGCCTCGACCGTCCCCACGTGCTCGCCCACCTTGACGGCGTCACCCACCGCGATGGTGTCCTCGAACAGGATGAAGGCGCCGGTGATGATGTCCTGCACCAGCTTCTGCGAGCCGAAGCCGATGGCGATACCCAGCACACCGGCACCGGCCAGCAGCGGAGCGATGTTGACGCCCAGTTCCGACAGCACGATCAGCCCGACCATCACCACCAGCAGGACAAAGGCGGCGTTGCGCACCAGGGGCAGCAGGGTGCGCACCCGGCCGGAGCGCTGCAACTGGTTGCCGTCGGCATCGGTGGCGGCGAGATAGCGCTCGATGACGGCGCGCAGCATCTCCCAGAACACCACCGCCAGGGCAAGGACCAGGATGATGTTGACCACTCCGGACAGGATGCGCCGCCCCCATTCCGAGCCCACCACCGCCAGCACGTTGTAGAGTCCAAGCGTCTGGATGGTCATCAGGCCCACCGCCGCGCCCAGGCCGCCCAGCAGGATGCGGCGCAGCCAGCCGAGGCGCTGGCGGATGCGCAGGTGCTGTTCCTCGGACAGCCGGCGGCCGGCGAAGCGATGCCACGCGCCGCGCGACAGCCGGTCGGCGCCGAAGGCTACCAGAACGGTCAGGACGACGATCACCGCCGTATGCTGCCACTGGTCGCGCCCCGAATGGTCGGCCAGCTTCTGCACCATCACGTCGGCGGCCTTGTCGCCGATGGCGTTGATCTGGCCGGGCAGCTCGGGAATGGACGCGGGCGGCGGCGATGCCGTCTGGGCCAGGGCACCGCCGGTCAAGGCGCCCAGCAACAACCCCAGCAACAACAAGGTGGCGAGCAGGCGCCGCAAGACGCCATTATGGGCAACAGCACTCATCGTCTTTAACCGCTCCGAGGATCGAGGCATGTCCGGTCAGGTCACCATCTATCACAACCCGCGCTGCGGCAAGTCGCGCGATACGCTGAAGCTGATCGAGGACAAGGGGATCACCCCCCGGATCATCGAATACCTGAAGGAGCCGCCCTCGGCGGCCGAGCTGAGCCGTATCGTGTCCCTGCTGGGCAAGCGCCCCGCCGATATCCTGCGCGGGAAGGAGGCCGCCGAGGCCGGCATCGACCCGGCCGGACTGGACGATGCGGCGCTGATCGCCGCCATGGTGGCCAACCCCATCGTCATCGAACGCCCCATCGTGGTGACGGACGACAAGGCGGCGCTGGGCCGCCCGCCGGAAAGCGTACTGGCGATTCTGTAAGGACGGCCTTCACGCAAACGCAACGCTCCGGCGCTTGGCGTGCGAGTTGGAACCGGTATAGATTGCCGTCTCGAGCCGTCTCCTCCTCGTCAGGGAAGACAGGCTTTCGGCGAGGGGGCCGGCCATTTTCCCCGGATGGCCCCCTCGCCTTTTATTTTTGTCCCTCAGTCGCCGGGCGGGATGCGTCCCGCATCCCTTGGCTTTCGCGCCATAAGGCGCGCCGGCCCTTGGCCGCAACTCCTCGCCTGCGGCTCGTCGGTTTTTTGTCCCTCAGTCGCCGGGCGGGATGCGTCCCGCATCCCTTGGCTTTCGCGCCATAAGGCGCGCCGGCCCTTGGCCGCAACTCCTCGCCTGCGGCTCGTCGGTTTTTTCCCTCAGTCGCCGGGCGGGAACGGCCGTCACGCCGCCTTGGCGGTTCGGTCCAGCAGGGCGACGATGTCGCCCATGATGGCGGTGATGTCGTAATCCTTGGGCGTGTAGATACGGGCGCAGCCGGCGGCCAGCAGCACCTTCTCGTCCTCGGGCGGAATGATGCCGCCCGCCACCACCGGGATATCGCCCAGGCCGGCGGCCTTCATGCGCTCCAGCACCTCGGTGACCAGCGGCACGTGGCTGCCCGACAGGATGGAGAGGCCGACCACGTGAACGCCTTCCTCCAGGGCGGCGTTGACGATCTGGGCCGGAGTCAGGCGGATACCCTCGTAGACCACTTCCATGCCGGCGTCGCGGGCACGCACGGCGATCTGCTCGGCGCCGTTGGAATGGCCGTCCAGGCCGGGCTTGCCCACCAGGATCTTGACCCGGCGGCCCAGCTTGGCCGAGACCTCGGCGACCTTCTCGCGCACGGCGCCCATCTTCTCGCCCTTGACCTGAGCGGCGGCACGGGCCACGCCGGTGGGGGCGCGGTATTCGCCGAACACGTCGCGCAGCGTCTGGGCCCACTCGCCGGTGGTGATGCCGGCATGGGCGGCGGCGATGGAGGGTTCCATGACGTTGCGGCCCTCCTGCGCCGCCGAGCGCAGCTCGGCCAGGGCCTTGTCCACCGCCTTGGCGTCGCGGGACGAGCGGAAGGCCGCAAGGCGCTCGATCTGCTCGGCCTCGGCCTTGGGATCGACGGTCATGATGGAACCCCCATTATCCCCATTTGGGCCGGTGGTGAGCGGCGAGGGCTCGGTCTCGGTCCACTTGTTGACGCCGACGACGATCTGCTCGCCGGTCTCGATGGCGCCGATGCGGCGCGCGTTGGATTCCACCAGCTTCTGCTTCATGTAGCTGGATTCCACCGCCGAGACGGCCCCGCCCATGGCGTCGATGCGCGCCAGCTCCTCGCGCGCGCCCTCCTTGAGGGATTCCACCTTGGCCGTGATCTCGTGCGAGCCGTCGAAGATGTCGCCGAACTCGAGCAGGTCGGACTCGTAGGCCATGATCTGCTGCAGGCGCAGCGACCATTGCTGGTCCCAGGGGCGCGGCAGGCCCAGGGCCTCGTTCCAGGCGGGAAGCTGCACGGCGCGGGCCCGCGCGTTCTTGGACAGCACCACCGCCAGCATTTCCATGACGATGCGGTAGACGTTGTTCTCCGGCTGCTGCTCGGTCAGGCCCAGCGAATTGACCTGGACGCCGTAGCGGAAGCGCCGGGCCTTCTCGTCCTTGACGCCGTAGCGGTTGACGCAGATCTCGTCCCACAGCTCGGTGAAGGCGCGCATCTTGCACAGCTCGGTGACGAAGCGGATGCCGGCATTGACGAAGAAGCTGATGCGGCTGACCACCTGCTCGAAATCGGCGGCCGGCACTGTGGGACGCACGGTGTCGAGCACGGCGATGGCGGTGGCCAGCGCATAGGCCAGCTCCTGCTCCGGCGTGGCGCCCGCTTCCTGCAGGTGATAGGAGCAGACGTTCATGGGGTTCCACTTGGGAACCTCGCGATAGGTAAAGCCGATCACGTCGCTGGTCAGCTTCAGGGAGGGCTGCGGCGCGAAGATATAGGTGCCGCGCGACAGGTATTCCTTGATGACGTCGTTCTGGGTGGTGCCGTTCAGCACCGAACGATGCGCCCCCTGCCTCTCGGCGGCCGCGATGTACAGCGACAGCAGCCAGGCGGCCGGCGCGTTGATGGTCATGGAGGTGTTCATCTTCTCCAGCGGGATGCCCTCGAACAGGGTCATCATGTCGCCGAGATGGCAGACGGGCACGCCCACCTTGCCCACTTCGCCGCGCGCCAGGGCGTGATCGCTGTCGTAGCCGGTCTGGGTCGGCAGATCGAAGGCGATGGACAGTCCGGTCTGGCCCTTGGACAGATTGGTCCGGTAAAGCTTGTTGGACTCGGCCGCCGAGGAATGGCCTGAATACGTGCGGAACAGCCAGGGCTTCTCACGCGACGGGGTGGCGGTTTCGCGGGCGGTCTTGTCGGTCATCGGGGGCTCCAGACTGAATCCATTCAAAAAAATGTAACTTTGTCAGGGGTTAGGCCTCGCTGGCGACCTAAAATTTCTCTTTCCCCCGAGTTCGCGAAACAAACTATCATTTTGTGCATTGCGAAGAAAGCGACAAAACGCTAAAAGGCGGTGTACCGAGCGCCGAGGCTGGCCGCGTCGGGCAAGTGTCGTCCAGAGGGTCAAGGAGTTCTAGGATGAGCGAGCAGGTGGTCAAGGATCTCTACGAGCTTGGCGAGATTCCGCCGATCGGACATGTGCCGAAGCAGATGTATGCCTGGGCCATCCGGCGCGAGCGCCATGGCAAGCCCGACACCGCCATGCAGGTCGAGGTGGTCGACACCCCCGACATCGATCCCCATGAAGTGCTGATCATGGTGATGGCCGCCGGCGTCAACTACAACGGCGTCTGGGCCGCGCTGGGCAAGCCCATCTCGCCGTTCGACTACCACAAGGCCGATTACCACATCGCCGGTTCCGACGCCTCGGGCATCGTCTACAAGGTCGGCTCCAAGGTGAAGCGCTGGAAGGTCGGCGACGAGGTGGTGGTTCACTGCAACCAGACCGACGGCGACGACGAGGAATGCAACGGCGGCGACCCCATGAACTCCGCCAGCCAGCGCATCTGGGGCTATGAGACTCCCGACGGCTCCTTCGCCCAGTTCTGCCGCGTCCAGGCCCAGCAGGTCATGGAGCGTCCGCGCCACCTGACCTGGGAAGAGAGCGCCTGCTACACCCTGACGCTCGCCACCGCCTATCGCATGCTGTTCGGCCACCGCCCGCATGTGCTGCGTCCCGGCCACAACGTCCTGGTCTGGGGCGCCGCCGGCGGCCTGGGCTCCATGGCCATTCAGCTGATCGCCGTGTCGGGCGCCAACGCCATCGGCGTGATCTCGGAAGAGGACAAGCGCGAGTTCGTCCTCGGCCTGGGCGCCAAGGGCGTCATCAACCGCAAGAACTTCGACTGCTGGGGCCAGCTGCCCGACGTCGACGGCGACCCCAAGGTCTTCGGCGACTACATGAAGAAGACCCGCGAGTTCGGCAAGGCCATCTGGGACATCACCGGCAAGGGCAACGACGTCGACTTCGTGTTCGAGCATCCCGGCGAGTCCACCTTCCCGGTGTCGTGCAACGTGGTCAAGCGCGGCGGCATGGTGGTGTTCTGCGCCGGCACCACCGGCTACAACCTGACCTTCGACGCCCGCTTCGTGTGGATGCGTCAGAAGCGCATCCAGGGCAGCCACTTCGCCAACCTGCTGCAGGCCTCCCAGGCCAACCAGCTGGTGATCGAACGCCGCATCGACCCCTGCATGTCCGAGGTCTATTCGTGGGACGACATCCCCGCCGCCCACATGAAGATGCTGAAGAACGAGCATAAGCCCGGCAACATGGCGGTGCTGGTCCAGGCCCTGAAGCCCGGCCGCTACACCGTCGAGGATTGCATCGAGGGCTGATCCCCGAGCGAAAACCCTCTCCCGAATCCGGGAGAGGGTTTTTTTCATTTCATTCCGTCAAGGACGCCGTCATGACCGCCATCCTGCTTTCCAACCTGATCCCCACCTGCGAATCCGCCGCCCTGGTGGTCGACAAGCTGCGGCTGGCCGCCAAGTCCTCGGTCACGGCCATGGTCAGCAAGGACGGCAAGATCAACGGCGCCCTGTTCGACGCCAACCAGTCGGCCGCCCACGGCTATGCCTGGCTGGCCACCTACGTGGCGGCGCTGCAGCAGATGCTGGGCTGGGCCAAGCGCCTGGAGGCCGAGGGCAAGCTGGGCGAGCTGGAGACCCTGATGCTCCAGGCGGCCTACGGCGAATACGTCGCCCAGATTTACGGCGGCATCCCCATGAGCCAGGGCGAGATCGTCCGCCTCGGCGACCTGGGTCTCGACACCGAGGTGGTGCACGAGCTGTCCAACGACGCCACCGCCACGCTGCGCAAGTCGGGCTGCACGGCGGCCGTGCGCACCCGCATCGCCGAGCTGATCAAGGACGGCCACCATTTCGGCGAGCCGGGCCTGGAGGACGAGACCCTGGTGCTGATCCACGATCAGTTCCGCAGCTTCGCCGAGAACGAAGTCATCCCCCATGCCCATGAATGGCACCTCAAGGACGAGCTGATCCCCATCGAGGTGGTCAACCACGTGGCGGAGATGGGCGTGTTCGGCCTGACGCTGCCCGAGGAATACGGCGGCCTGGGCCTGGGCAAGATGTCCATGTGCGTGGTCACCGAGGAACTGTCGCGCGGCTATATCGGCGTCGGCTCGCTGGGTACCCGCTCCGAGATCGCCGGCGAGCTGATCCGTCTGGGCGGCACCGAGGAGCAGAAGCAGTACTGGCTGCCCAAGATCGCCTCGGGCGAGATTCTGCCCACCGCCGTGTTCACTGAACCCAATACCGGCTCGGACCTGGGCAGCTTGCGCACCCGCGCCGTGAAGCAGGGCGACGAGTACGTGGTCACCGGCAACAAGACCTGGATCACCCACGCGGCGCGTACCGACGTGATGACCCTGCTGGTCCGCACCAATCCCGACACCAAGGATTGGAAGGGCCTGTCCATGATGATCGCGCCCAAGCCGCGCGGCACGGAAGAGAACCCCTTCCCCGCCGAAGGCATGACCGGCGGCGAGATCAAGGTGCTGGGCTATCGCGGCATGAAGGAATACGAGCTGGGCTTCGACGGCTTCAAGGTCCCCGCCGCCAATCTGCTGGGCGGCGAGGAGGGCCAGGGCTTCAAGCAGTTGATGGAGACCTTCGAATCCGCCCGCATCCAGACCGCCGCCCGCGCCGTCGGCGTGGCCCAGTGCGCCATGGAAGCGGGTCTCAAATACGCCAACGAGCGCGTGCAGTTCGGCAAGCCCATCTACGAGTTCCCCCGCGTCGGCGGCAAGATCGCCTGGATGGCGGTGGAGACCATGGTGGCCCGTCAGCTCACCTATTTCTCGGCCCGCGAGAAGGACGAGGGGCATCGCTGCGACATCGAGGCCGGCATGGCCAAGCTGCTCGCGGCGCGCGTCGCCTGGGCCAACGCCGACAACGCGCTGCAGGTGCACGGCGGCAACGGCTATGCCGAGGAATACCCCATCTCGCGCATCCTGTGCGACGCCCGTATCCTCAACATCTTCGAGGGTGCGGCCGAGATCCAGGCCCAGGTCATCGCCCGCGGTCTGCTGAGCGGCGCGCGCAATTAGAGCGGCGCGGCCAAGGGCGTGGATGCGCCCGCCCGGCGAGGGACAATGATAAGGCCTATAGCGTGATGCACATTTTGGGCATCACGCTATAACACCGCACATCGGTTTTCCGGCGGCCGGAGCGGTCGAATGGCTTCGCCGCCGGGGAATTGACCGGAGCGCTACGACGACAACGCGGAGCGAAGTGCCGGGCCGGCAGCCCGGTGTTCCGCCGCGATGCAATTGCGGCCTTTGTTCTTCGCCCGATAAAGCTGGGCGTCGGCCATGGACAACAGTTCCTTGGCGGTATCGCCGAGGCGGCACCTCACGCTCAGAACCCCCAGGCTGGCGGTAACGTGGTCGGCGGCCGAAGAGGCCCGGTGCGAGATGCGGAGACCGGCGACGCCGACGCGGATGCGTTCGGCCAGGGCCATGGCGCCGAGATGGTCGGTCTCGGGCAGGACGATGCAGAACTCCTCGCCGCCATAACGGGCGGCATGGTCGGACGAGCGGCTGACCACACCCCGGATGGCGCTGCCGATCTGCCGCAGGCAGTCGTCGCCGGCAACGTGGCCATAGGTGTCGTTGAAGGCCTTGAAGTGGTCCACATCCAGCAGGATCAGCGACAGCAATCCCTGTGACCGGCGCAGCCGCCGCAATTCGGCATCAAGCACCTCGTCCAGCCGCCGGCGGTTCTCGAGCCCGGTCAGGCCGTCGACCTCGGCCAGGATGGTCAGGCCGTCGCGGGCCTTCTTCAACTCGATCTGATTGCGGATGCGCATCCGGATGATCGGCGCCGAAATGGGCTTCGAGACATAATCGGCGGCCCCCGCCTCCAGGCCCCGCCTTTCGGCATCCATGTCGCCGAGCGAGGTGATGAAGATCACCGGAACATGGGCGGTGGCGACATTGGCCTTGAGATGGGCGCAGACTTCGTACCCGTCCATTCCCGGCATCATGATGTCGAGCAGGATCAGGTCGGGATTGGCGGTACGGGCCAGTTCAAGCGCCCCGGCGCCGTCCGGGGCCACGATGGTCTCGTACTCCGAGCCAAGAATTTCGCGCAGCACCAGGACGTTCAGCGGATCGTCATCGATGATCAGGATCGTGGTGTCCTTGGTACCGCCGGTGCCGCCCGTCGCCGGTAGCGGGCAATGCTCGGCTCCCGCCGCGACCACCGAGGCAGCGCTGGCCAGGGCAGGCCGCAAGGCCGCTTCAAGGGCGATGATTTCCCCGTCCAGATCGCGACGGTCGCGGCGAATGGCCGTTTCCAGTTCCGCCGCGGCCGCCGAGAGCGCCGTCGCCTCCAACGCGCCGGCCACGCCGCGCAAAGAGTGGACCAGGCGCCGCGCCTCGTCATCACGGCCACTGCCGAGCAGACGGCGGACCTCCGTCACCGCCTGGGAGTAGTGACGGTGGAAGCCGACGATCATGTCCCGCAGCAGCGTGCGGTTTCCGTCGACGCGGCGAAGCGCCGCCGACAGATGGAACGGCGGCAGTTCGGCCGGCAGATCCTGGCCGCAAACCGGCGGAGCCGGCCGGATATCGGCCGACGGCGAGGCCCGCAGGCGGGATTTCAGGGTCTGGTGGAGGGCGAAGGCGTCGATCGGCTTGGTGATGACCTCGTCCATGCCGGCCTCCCGGCAGGCCCTGACATCCTCGTCCCGTGTCAGGGCCGTCAGCCCGATGATCGGCAGGCGGTCGCCGCCGATCCGTTCCCGGATCAGGCGGGTGGCCTCCAGGCCGCCCATCTCGGGCATATCGACATCCATCAGAACCGCATCGAAGGCCCTTTGCCCGCCCAGGACGGCCTCCACCGCCAGCTTGCCGTCCCCGACGACGGCGACGCCGAGGCCCATGGCCCGCAGCAGCGTATCGGCCACCTTCTGATTGATGGGATCGTCCTCGACCACCAGGACATGAGCCGGCACCATGTCGAAATCGGAAGGTTCGGCGGCGGGCGGAGCGGAGTCCGCCAGCGAGGACTGGCCGGGATATTCGAACGGCGCCTCGAACCAGAAGACGCTGCCCTCGCCCTCGCGGCTGTCGACCCCGATCCGCCCGCCCATGGCGTCGGCGATCTTCTTGCAGATGGCAAGGCCGAGCCCGGTGCCGCCAAACCGGCGGGTAATGGAGGCGTCCGCCTGGGCGTAGGCGGTGAACAGGCAGGGCCTGGCCTCGGTGGGAACACCGATTCCTGTGTCGGCGACCGAGAAGTGGAGAAGAACGTCGTCGGCATTGCGCCGCACGACGGTCACCGCCACGCTGATGCTGCCGCGCTCGGTGAACTTGATGGCGTTGCCGACCAGATTGAGCAGAACCTGACGCAGCCGGGTCGGGTCCCCCTTCAGGCGGCGCGGCACGGTCTCGCCGGCCTGCATGGACAGCGTCAGGCCCTTTTCCTCGGCGCGCGACGCCATCAGCGAGGTGATGCTCGATCCGAGGCGCCAGAGGTCGAATTCCACGCGCTCGAGCTCCAGCCGGCCCGAATCCAGCTTGGAGAAGCTGAGGGTATCGTCGACGATGGTCAGCAGCGCCTGGCTGGAATAATGGATGGTCTCGACCCAATCGCTCTGGTCGGCGTCCAGGTGGCTGCGCCGCAACGGCTGCAGCATTCCGATGATCCCGTTGAGCGGCGTGCGGATCTCGTGGCTCATCATGGCCAGCAATTCGGACTTGGCGCGCGCGCTCTGCTCCGCCTCGACCTTGGCCTGCCTCAGGGCGTCGTCGACCCGGCGGCGTTCGGTGATGTTGCGGATGATCCCGATGAACAGCCGTCCCTGCGGGCCGGACCAGGTCGATACGGTCAGTTCGATGGGGAATTCGCTACCGTCGGCGCGCAGCGCGTACAGCTCGCGGGTCTTGCCCCCGAACGGCGATCCGTCCCCCCGGCACAGGCGGCTTACACCGGCATCGTGACCGGCCCGGTACCGCTCGGGGATGATCGTGTGCAGCGGCCGCCCGATCATCGATGCCTCGCCATGGCCGAAAATGGCCTCGGCCCCCCGGTTCCAGGACAGGATGATGCTGTTCTGGTCGATGGTCACCACGGCGTCGGCCGCCACGGCGGTCAGAGAGGCGAATCGGGATTCCCCACCATCGTCACGGCGACGCAAATGCCGCCACAGCCCCATACCTCCTCCAGCGGCAAGCAGGGCCGACAGCAGGGCGATGATGACGATGTCGCCGGGGGTGCCCATGGCTCAGACCGCGATCTCGACGGGGGGATGCTCTGCACCCTCTTGGCTGGCCAGCAGCCCGAACGCCTGAGGCCCGGCCAGGGCCGGAGCGATGGCATATCCCTGGATGATGTCGCACCCGGCCAGTTCCAGCGCCTCCACCTGCTCGATGTTTTCCACACCCTCGGCGACGACGGTCATGCCCAGGCCGTGGCCCAGCCGGATGATGGCGTCGACCAGGATGCAGCTGTCGAGGGCCGCCGGCATGTCGTCGATGAAGCTCTTGTCGATCTTGACGGTGGATGCGCTGAACCGCTTCAGATAGGCCAGGGAGGAATAGCCGGTTCCGAAATCGTCGATGGCGATGCCGATTCCCATGGCGGTCAGGGCGTCGATCACCCCCCGGAGCGCCGGTTCCATCATCACGCTTTCGGTGATTTCCAGCTCCAGGCGGGCGGGCGGCAGTCCGGTCTCCGCCAGGACCGAGGATACCATGGTCACGAAATCGCGGCCGAGGCTCAGTTGATGCGGAGAGACGTTGACGGCGATGGACGCGGCATGACCGTCGGCGGTCCAGCCGACGGCGGTGCGGCATGATGCGGCCAGCATCGCCTCGCCCAGCGCCAGTATGAGTCCGGCCTCCTCGGCGGCCGGAATGAAGCGGATGGGGGCGATCATTCCCCAATGGGGGTCCGGCCAGCGGGCCAGGGCTTCGAAGCCGGTGATCCGCTTGCGGAAAATATCGAATTTCGGCTGGAAGAACGGAACGATCCGGCCGTCCTCGATGGCCTGGGGCAACGCCTTGACCAGTTGATCGTCGCTGAGAACCGGCCTGATGTCCCCATCCGCCCGAAACAATCCGAACTGGGTGCCCGGCGAGCAGGCCGTGGCCTCGAAGGAGGGATAGAGATCCAGATCCTCGCGGCTGATCCGCTGCCCCAAGGCCCCCAGAACCGAGAGCGTCTCGGCGACAAAGCGGCCGGGATCGGCGCTGATGGCCTGGGGGCCGGGCCAGGCGCGGCGATAGGTGTCGAATTCCGCCTTCATGCCCCCCATTTCGCTCTGGAAGCGGTCGGCGACGGCCTGAAGGTGGGGAACCGGCCAGCCCCGCAGCTTCGGATAGAGCAGGCGGTCTTCCAACGCCAGATGGATGGAAAACTTGCTGAACAGTTCGCGAAGGATGGTGGCGACCGCGCCCGGATCACGCTCGACGCGCGTCACGTCCAGCATCCCGTGAATCCGCTCCATCATCTCCCGCATTTGATGATGGTGGCGTCGGAAACTGTCGGTCGCGGCGGGAACAGAAGGGGGAACGGGCATCGGGGGACCGACTCCAGGCAAGCCGGCAGCCAACGGGCGGAGTGCCGAGGCGGCCGGGGATCGACAACCGGGCTTCATGATGTCGAACGCCCTCCCCTCCCGCATTGACGTTGGTTAGCTGACTAAAGAGCTAAGGTAAGGCTCCAACCCACCCCTGCTCGACCGCAACACATCCGATTTTCGCAATCTTTGGGGCAGAAAGTCGGATAAAACGGCGCATTAAAATTTTGATCGCCGCTGGCTGCGCTCGAGATTATGCGGAAATATTATTTATTATTAAGTAGATAGCCTGCATACTCCCAAATCCTTCGCAATGATTCCCTACTATCAACATGGTTGACTAAGGGGCTCAGGTTTGGTTCGCTTTAAACATGCATTCTTTATGCATCTACCGAGTCCAGCGAATGGAGGATGAAATGTCCAAGCTTCACACTCTGCTTTTATCGGCCGCCGTCATCACCGGCCTCGCCGCCCCCACCATGGCAACCCAGCCATCGCCGCAGCCCCTGTCGGCGAGCACGTCCATCATGGCGATCGGCAACCCCCACCCAACCACCCAGGCCCACGCCGCCAACAGCGCCCGCATCGAGGAACGGCGCCGCGCCGAAGTGGCCGACTGGCAGAGCCTGCTCGGAAGCCAGCAGCCGTTCCCGGCCATGGGAGTGGGCGGACACTCTCGCTGAGGCCGGCCGGGGGGCCGCCTCTTTCGCCGAAACACGCAATTCAGTGCGGATTTACCTAATTAGGAGCGCAAAATGGTTCAGCACGTTGCCTGGGTGATCACCCTGATCGCCATGGGGGCGGTTGCCCTCAGCTTCCTTTGGGTCGCGGCCGGGGCGGGCGAATTCGCCGAGTATCCGGGCATCGTCGAAAGAGCCTATCGCCTGCGCAAGGCGCTGTTCGTGGTCTTGCTGGTGGTATCGGGCGGTGTCAGTGCCCTGACGCTGGGGGAACTGCCCTATACCGCCGCCTACGCGACGTCCTCCGAAGGCGCGCTCCGGCCGCCCCAGGTGGTCGAGGCGGTGGGCAGCCGTTGGCAATGGGAGCTTTCCCCCGAACGGATCGTCGCCGGCCGGCCGGTTCAGTTCCGGGTCACCTCCAATGACGTGACCCACGGCTTCGGCATCTACGACGATTCCATGCGGCTGCTGGCCCAGACCCAGGCCATGCCGGGATACACCAACGTCCTGACCTACACCTTCCAGCGGCCGGGAACCTATCACCTGCTCTGCCTCGAATATTGCGGCGTCGCCCATCACGCGATGATGGGCGAGTTCACCGTCACCAGCCACTGAAGGATGCCGGCGATGATCATCCAATCCCATCTTGTTCCGACCCGGGGCGCCCGGCGGGCGGTCGCCGCCTATCTGGTGGTGTTCGGCGCGGTGCTCCTGCTGATGATGGCGCTGGGGCTGCTCATGCGTCTCAACCAGGGAGGGCTGGTGGCGCTGCCGGCCGAACTCTTCTACCAGAGCATGACCGTGCACGGCACCGGCATGGTCGGGGTCACCGCCATCGGCGGTGCCGCCGTGCTGTGGTATTTCCTCGGCCGCCACGTCCACCTGACCACCTGGGTGTTCGTCCTCAACCTCGTCACCTTCGTCGTCGGGGCGGCAATGATCCTGGTCGCCGACTTCATCGGCGGCTTCGCCGCCGCCTGGACCTTCCTGTTTCCCCTGCCGGCCAAGGCCGGCGGCCAGTGGGAGCAATGGGCCGCGGCGGTCCATCTGGGCGGGCTGCTGCTGATTGGCACCGGCTTCCTGCTGCTTCACCTCGACACCGTACGGGCCATTCTCGGCCGCTACGGCAGCCTGACCCGGGCGCTCGGCTGGCCCAGCCTGTTCGGCAGCGATCCCGAGCCGCCGCCGCCGACCGTGGTGGCCAGCACCATGGTGGCCATCGCCAACACCCTGGGGCTGGTCTTCGGCGCCTCGGTACTGGTGATCAGCCTGGTGAACCTGATGGTGCCGCAATTCGCCATCGACGCCATGGTCGCCAAGAACATGATCTACTTCTTCGGCCACGTGTTCATCAACGCCACCATCTACATGGCGGTGATCGCCGTATACGAGCTGCTGCCCGACTATACCGGGCGGCCGTGGAAGCCCAACCGGCCGTTCCTGGCGGCCTGGACCATGTCCACCATCCTGGTGCTGGCGGCCTATCCCCACCACCTCCTGATGGATTTCGGCATGCCGCGCTGGCTACTGATCCTCGGGCAGATCCTCTCCTATGTCAGCGGCCTGCCGATCCTGGTGGTCACCGCCTTCGGAGCCCTGATGATCGTCTACCGCTCGGGGCTGCGCTGGGACCTGGCCGCGGGCCTGCTGTTCATCGGGGTGTTCGGCTGGGCGGCCGGGGTGATTCCCGCCATCATCGACGCCACCATCATCGTCAATTCGGTAATGCACAACACCCTGTGGGTTCCCGGACATTTCCACAGCTACCTGCTGCTGGGGCAGGTGGGCATGGTGCTGGGCTTCGCGTCCTGGCTGGGCCGGACCGCCGGGGCGCGGGTGCCGGGCCGCTTCGGCATCGCCGCCTTCTGGATCTTCGTGGCGGGCGGCATCGGCCTGACCCAGTCATTCCTGTATTCCGGTCAGGCCGGCATCCCGCGCCGCTTCGCCGAGTATCTGCCGGAATGGATCGGGCAGGCCCGGATCGGCGCCCTGTCGGCGGCGCTGGTGATCCTGGGGACCGCCATGCTGATGGCCCGGCTGGTCGCCAGGACCACCCCGGCCGGCGCGGCCCGCTGACATGGTCCGCGGCCTCGCGGCGGCCATGGCGGTGATCATCGTCGCCGCGGCGGCGTTCTGGTCGGCGACCGAGGGCTTCCGGGTCTTCACCACCGAGGGGGCTCGGCGTCTGGAAGTGGCGCGATCGCCGCGCCCCCTTCCGGCGGTCGTCCTGGAGGATCAGGACGGCCGCCGGATCGGCCCCGAATGGCTGCGGGGCCGGGTGGTGCTGGTCGAGTTCGTCTACACCCGCTGCCCCACCGTCTGCTCGACCCTGGGCGAGGTGTTCGGCCGCCTGTCCCAGGCCCTGCCCGGCGTGACGCTGCTCAGCATCAGCTTCGACATCGAGCACGACGGGCGGGCCGAGTTGAAGGACTACGCCATCCGCCACGGCGCCGACGGCGACCGCTGGCGGGTGGTCCGCCCGACCAGCGGCGGTGATCTGCGGGACTTGCTGGATACCGCCGGCGTGGTGGTGATCCCCGACCCGTGGGGCGGCTATCAGCACAACGCCGCCATCCATCTGGTGGATGGCCGGGGGCGGCTGGTCCGCGTCCTCGATTTCGAGCCGCTGTCCGCCCTGATCGACGAGGTGACGCCGTGGCTGGCCTCCTGACCCCGTCCGCCCATCCGGGCCGGATCGCCCTGGGGGCCGGATTGCTGGCCCTGCTGGCCCTGCCGTCCCTTCGCGAAGCCATGGAACGCGACATGGCCCGCCATATGCTGGTGCAGATTCCCCTGCTGGCCCTTTGCGGCTGGCTGTGCGCCCCATCCCCCGCCGTCGGCCGGAATCCGGCGGCGGCCTGGGACCGTCACGGCATCGTCGGCATCCTGGCCGCCAATCTGGCGGCGGCCTATTGGATGCTGCCGCGCACCCTGGACAACGCCATCGCCTCGGCCGCCTTCGAAGCCGCCAAGTTCATCTCGCTGCCCCTGCTGGTCGGAGTGCCGCTCCGCCGCTGCTGGCCCCGCCTGCCCATGCTCGGCCAGGGCTTCGTCGTCGCCAACGCCGTCTCCATGCTGGGCATCGTCGGCTGGCTGTATCTGGCCGCCCCCGTCCGGGTTTGCGTCTACTACCTGATCGACCAGCAGGAAATCGTCGGCCGCGCCCTGCTCTGTCTGGCCGGTGCCATCACCTTCGCGGTGCTGGTCCGGGCCTTTGTCGGCGGCGCCCGACCATCCGTCCCATTCCACCACATGGCGCCGCAGCAGCAGCGCCCACGCTTCAATCATCAAGGCTGGGGGAGCCGCCAATGACCAAATCCGTACCCATTACCAGTACCCTGGCGCAGGCCGTCCGATGTCAGCAATCCGGACGGCTGCCCGAGGCCGAGCGGCTTTACCGCGCCATCCTCCGGACCTCGCCGAATCACCCCGAGGCCAACCACAATCTCGGATTGCTGTCGGTGGCGGCCGGACGGCCGGGGCAGGCTTTGCCCCATCTGCGCGCCGCCCTGGAGGCGCAACCCTCCGATGTGCGGTTCTGGCTGAGCTATATCGACGCCCTGATCCGCTCGGGGCAATCGGGTCTGGCATTGCGGGCGGTGGCGGAGGGGCGCCGGCATGGCCTGTCCGATCCCGGATTCCAGGCACTGCTCGCCTGGGCGGACGCCACCGCGCGGGGCGGCGCGGCATATGCCGGCGCCGTTGCCCTGCACACCGCCGGACGGCTGGAGGAGGCCGTCGCCGAATACCGCCGGACCCTGGACCTCCATCCCGATCTCGAGGACGCCCTCGCCAACCTGGGAATGGCCCTCTATGGCCTCGGCCGGCTGGAGCAGGCGGAAGGCTGCTATCGCCGGCTGCTGGAGATGCGGCCCGGCAACGCCATGGCGGCCAACAACCTTGGCAACATCCTGCGCCAGTCGGGACGGCTGGACGAGGCGGAGACCGTCTGCCGCCAGGCCGTGGAGATCATGCCGAACCTTGCGGCGGGGCATTACAACCTGGGGCTCGTCCTGGCCGGATTGGGCCGTCTGCCCGAAGCCGTGGACAGCCACCGCCGGGCGGTGGAGGCCGCGCCCGACTTCGCCGAAGCCCATTGCGCCCTCGCAGACTCCCTCTACCGGCTGGGCCGGTTGGAGGCGGCGGTGGAGACGTGGCGCCGGGTCCTCGACCTCAAGCCGGACCTCGCCGAGGCCCACCTCAATCTCGGCATCACCCTTCTTGAACTGGGACGCGCGGCCGAGGCCCTGCGATGCTGCCTGTCCGCCATGGCCGCCGATGAAACCCCGGCGTCCAGGATGCTGTTCGTCAATTGCGTCAGGAGCCTTCGCCCGACCCGCGACGACGGCCGGGTTCGGGCTCTCCTGGTCCGCGCCCTTTCCGAACCTTGGGGCATGCCGGCCGACCTGATGCCCCTCGCCACCGCCATGATCCGGCTGGCTCCCGAAATCGAGGATTGCATCGCCGGCGCAAGGAACGCCCACCCCCGGCGCCCGCCCCTGTCGGAGCTGTTCCCACCCTCCGGTATCGCGGCGGCGTCCGGGGACGCCCTGCTGCACGCCGCCCTCACTTCGGCGCCGATCCAGGACCTGGATTTCGAGCGTTTCCTGATCTCGGCACGCCATGCCCTGCTGCACGCCGTCGGCGGAACCGCCCCGGAGCGGAAATACGCCGACACCCTCCTGGCCTTTCACTGCGCCCTGGCCCAACAGTGCTTCATCACCGAATACATCCACGACTGCGCCGGGGAGGAACTCGAGGCGGCCACCGCCCTGCGTGCCCGGCTGGTGGCGGCGCTGGACAATGATGCCGCCATCCCGGCGCGGTGGTTGCCGGCGGTGGCGAGCTATTTCCCGCTCCATACGCTGCCGGATGCCCGGCGCCTGCTGGACCGGACATGGCCCGAGGAGGCGAGGGCGATGCTTGCCTCCCAGGTGGAGGAACCTCTCGCCGAGGCGGAATACCGCTCGGCCATTCCCCGCCTGACGCCCATCGACGACGACGTGTCGCGGCAGGTGGCGGCCTTGTACGAGGCCAATCCCTATCCCCGATGGGTCAGGGTCTCGGTGATCGACGAACCCCGCCCTCTCGACGAGGTGTTGCGCCGGACCTTTCCCCTGGCCCGGTTCCATCCCCTGGACAGGGGAGACGGCATCGACGTCCTGGTGGCCGGCTGCGGCACCGGACAGCACCCCATCTGCACGGCCCAGACCTACCGGGCGGCCCGGCTGCTGGCCATCGACCTCAGCATGGCCAGCCTTTGCTACGCCAAGCGGAAGACCGCCGAACTGGGCCTGGACGCCATCGAATACGCCCAGGCCGACATCACCCGGCTGTCGGGTCTCGGCCGGCGGTTCGACGTGATCGAGGCGGTCGGCGTGCTGCACCATCTGGCCGATCCCCTGGAGGGATGGCGGACGTTGCTGGGCCTGTTGCGGCCACGCGGCGTGATGCGTATCGGCCTGTACAGCGAGTTGGCCCGCCGGGATGTGGCCCGCGCGCGCGATTTCATCGCCGCCGGGGGGTACGGATCAAGCCCGGAGGAAATCCGGCGCTGCCGCCGGGATTTGATCGAGGCCGGAGACGGCGCCGACTTCGCGTCCCTCGCCGGCTTCAGCGATTTCTTCGGCACCAGTCCCTGCCGGGACCTTCTGTTCCATGTTCAGGAACATCGCCTGACCTTGGAGACCATCGCGCGGTTTTGCGACGAGAACGGCCTGCGCTTCCTGGGCTTCACCGTGGAGAGGCCGGTGCTCGACGCCTACCGCCGGCGGTTTCCCCATGATCCGGCGGCGACCGACCTGCGGCAATGGCAGGCTCTCGAGATGGAGAATCCGGATACCTTCCGCAGCATGTACCAGTTCTGGATTCAAAGGATCGATATCTGAGCAGGGATGGTCCTGCCCGGCATGAAGCCGGGCAGGACGGAATGGCCTAATGACGGTCCAGTCTGGCGAGGAAGCTGTCGATGGCGCTCTGGAATTCGCCGGTGGTCCGGGCCAGTTCCTGGGTGGCCAGGGCGATCTCCTCGGCGCCACCCGCCGCCGAGTCCACCGTCGACATCACGTCTTTCAGCCGCCCCGCCACGTCGGCGGTTCCCTCGGCGGCCTGACGGACCCGCTCGGCGATGTCGCCGGTGGCGGCATCCTGAAGGGTCATCACCTCGGAGACCCGCCGCGAAATCCCGTTCATCTGGGCGATAATCTCGCCGATCGAGCCGATCTCGGTCACCACCTCGCCGGCCGAGTTCTGGATCGAGCCCACCACCTGGCCGATCTCCTCGGTGGCCCGCGCGGTCTGGCTGGCCAGATGCTTGACCTCGTTGGCGACCACGGCGAAGCCTTTTCCCGCCTCGCCCGCCCTGGCCGCCTCGATGGTGGCGTTCAGGGCCAGCAGATTGGTCTGGGCCGCGATATCGGTGATCAGGGTGACGATCTCGCCGATCCGCCGGGTCGATTCGTCGAGGCCGGCGATGGTTCCCGATGCCCGCTCGGCGGCGGTCAGCGCCTTGCCGGCGATGGCGCTCGCCTCGTCGACATGGCCGCGCACTTCGGCGATGGACTGGGACAGGTCATGGGCGGCGACGGCGACCACATCGACGCTGGCCGCCACCGCGTCCGAGGCCTGCACCGCCTCGTTGCAGCGGCCCCGCGACGTGCCGACATCGGCCAGGACCACCTTGGACTTGGCGCGGGCGACCTTGACGTTGGCGGCAACGCTGGGCACCAGATCGTGCAGCGAATCCTGGAAATCACCGCGGACACCGTCGATGGCCTGACGCCGGGCGATGGCGGCGCGGCGCTGCTGGGTCTCGCTCTCCTGATGGCTGCGCAGGACCTCCCAGATGTTGAGCTTGACCAGCTCGGCGGCGGCGGCCATGCGGCCGAGCTGATCACCGCGGCGACCGCCCGGCACCTTGGTGTCGAGCTTGTTCTCGGCCAGCCGGGTCAGGCTCTCCGTCATGGACACCACCACGCCCACCGCCCGGCCGCCCAGGACAAACGCCAGGACCAGGGCGACCAGGGCCGCCGCCGCCTGAATCCATAAGGCCGCCCCCGTCGCCCCCGTGGCCAGCGACCCGGCCAGTCCCGCCACCGCCGCAAGCGCCGGCAGGGCCAGGGTCACCACCAGGGAATGGGGGCTGAGCAGCGGCAGCACGCGGAAGCGCTCCCCGAGGAAGTCCTTGTAGGCCATGTCCTCCTTCATGACATGCTCGACCAGCCAGGCCTCGATGGAATCGGCGAATTTGGCGGTCACCCCGCCCCGCCGGCCGGCGCGCCAATCGGTCAGCACCGCCATGGCCTCGTTGGCGAAGCGATCGTGATTGGCCTTGTGACCGGAAAAGCCCGGATAGCCGTTGCCCTCGAGCAACGCTTCCTCGCGGCGGAAATGGTAGGCGGCGAATTCGATCATGCGCTCGAGCAGAAACTCGATGTCGTCGGGATGAGCCTGCTCCACCGCCATGGTGCGCAACTCGTCGATCATAGTGAAAAGTTTCCGGTGATCCTCATCAATGGCGACGATGCCCACCGAGAATTGAGAGTTCCACTGTACGGCCATGATGCCTGCCCTCGGTCAGCCAGCGCATATCAAGGAGAAGACCTCGGCATCTGGCACAATGAACAACAAATCGAGCCAGTATATTTGGACAAATCCCGGCAGCATCGACTTGACGCCAGTCAATAAGGCGCCATTCATCAAAATTATATGAAATCAGCATCTCAGGCCCGAGATGTTGATGTTAGTCAAAACTTGGCCCGCATTTATTTCTGCTACTTTGGATCGGCTTCAGACTGACGGCACAAGGCGTCCGCAATCGGAACCCTCGCGCCCGCCCGGCGATCAAGGGCCGCGAATTGCCGGGCGGAGCACACGCGCCCCGCCCAGCAATTTGTTGATCTACGAAGACAAATCGAATATCTGCCTGGGGCGAGTTTCAAGTTTTCCCATCAGGAGCGCCGCCCTTGGCCGGACATTTCCGCCACCGCTTACTGGCGTTGAAAGACGCCGAGCAGGCGTTGCGCCTTGAACTGCTGCAATCGGGCGAGCCGGTGGGCGGTTACCCGCCCCGGCTGCGCCGCCTGCATGAATCCAATGCCCGCGAGCTGGAACTGATCGTCGACGACGAAGGCTGGCCCACCGCCGACGCCGCCGGTCCCGACGGAGCCGAGGCCGCCTGGCTGGTGGCCATGCATTCCGTGTCGCGGCCCAGTTTCATGCGTCGCTGCCTCGGCCTGCTGAAATCCGCCGCCAACCGCGACGAGGTGCCGCGCCGCCACGCCGCCATGCTGGAAGACCGCATCCGCGCCCTGGAAGGCCGGCCGCAGAAATACGGCACCCAACTGGACTGGCAGAACGGCAGGCTCTCCGCCCTGCCCATCGAGGATGAAGCGGGGGTGGATACCCGCCGCACCGCCGCCGGCCTCGCACCCCTGGCCGAAACCATCGCCACGGCGCGGGCCGCCGCCCAGTCGGACGGCGCCCCGCCGCCCGAGGAATGGGAAGCCTCCAGCTCGGTGCTCGAGGCGCTGGCCCGCGAAGTGGGCTGGCGGGAATAGGGGAAACGGCGAGGCGGCGCTTGCCCCGCCTCCTCCGCCATGCTCTATGGCGCATAGCAACGGCAGGTGAGTCAGCATGTACAGCGACGACGATCTCGACGCGGCCACCGCCGCCGGAATCCTGACCTCCGAGACGGCGGCGGCGTTCCGCCATTTCGTCGCCGGCCGGCAATCGGCTCATGATGCCGACGAGGAGAGCGTGCGCCTCGTCACCAGCTTCAACGACATCTTCGTCACCATCGCCGCCATCCTGCTGCTGTCGGCGCTGGGCTGGCTGGCCGGCAAGTTCAGCCCGGCTTTGGGCGGTGCCTCGGCGGCCATTGCCGCCTGGGCCTTCGCCGAGTACTTCACCCGCAAACGCCGCATGGCCCTGCCCAGCATCGCCCTGCTGCTGGCCTTCGTCTACGGCGTGTTCGCCACCGGACTGGGCCTAAGCGGTGTCCAGGACGCCTTCCGGGGCGGCTACGGCGTCGCCGCCTCGGCCGCCGTCGCCGCCCTGGCCACCTGGGGCCACTGGCGCCGCTTCATGGTTCCCGTCACCGTCGCCGCCGGAGCGATGAGCGCCGCCGGGGCGCTGCTGGCCCTGGGTATCGCCCTGGTGCCCGCCTTGCGTGATTTCACCCTGCCGCTGATCTTCACGGCCGGGCTGGGATTGTTCGGTCTGGCGCTCCGGTGGGATGCCGGGGATCTGGCGCGCAGGACGCGGCGCTCGGACGTGGCGTTCTGGCTGCATCTGGCCGCCGCCCCGCTGATCGTTCACCCGGTGTTTTCCCTGCTGGGAGCCGGCGGCGCCACCGTCGCCGGAGCCGCCGGAGCCGTCACCATCTATATCGTGCTGGCCGTGGTGGCCCTGGCGGTGGACCGCCGGGCCTTGCTGGTTTCGGCGCTGGCCTATGTGCTTTACGCCGCCACCACCCTGTTCGAGGCGGCGGGCTTGTCCACCGAGGCCTTCGCCCTCACCGCCCTGGTGATCGGCTCGGCGCTGCTCAGCCTGTCGGCCTTCTGGCACCATGCCCGCCGGCTGGTGCTGGCGCCGCTGCCCGCCTCGCTGCGGCAAAGGCTTCCCAACGCATGACGCGAGTGGGCTAAAACTGGCGGGAAAGGTCGATTAAGTATAAGGTGCCGGCCAGCAAGCCCCCTTTCGCCACAGGTTCGCCGCCCATGTCCAGTGCTTCCCTTCGCCGCCCCCGTCCCGTCGTGCTGTGCATCCTGGACGGCTGGGGCTGGCGCGAAGAAACCGCCGACAACGCCATCGCCCAGGCCGACACCCCCAATTGGGACCGCTTCCTGGCCAGCTATCCCCACGCCCTGCTGCACACCTCGGGCCTGCAGGTGGGGCTGCCCGACGGGCAGATGGGCAATTCCGAGGTGGGGCACATGAATCTCGGCGCCGGCCGGGTGGTGATGCAGGACCTGCCGCGCATCGACACCGCCGTGGCCGACGGCTCGCTGGCCGCCAATCCGGTGCTGACCCGGATGATCGCCGCCCTGAAGCGGAGCGGCGGCGCCTGTCACCTGATGGGACTCCTGAGCCCCGGCGGCGTCCATTCCCACCAGGACCATCTGGCCGCCCTGGCCCGCACCATTTCCGATGCCGGTGTGCCGGTGAAGGTTCACGCCTTCCTCGACGGCCGCGACACGCCGCCCAGCAGCGCCAAGGGCTTCATGGAACGCTTCCTGGCCGACGTGAAGGGCCACGACGTTTCCGTCGCCACCGTGTCGGGCCGCTACTACGCCATGGACCGCGACAAGCGCTGGGATCGCGTCTCGCTGGCCTGGAACGCCATGGTCGAGGCCAAGGGCGCGGCCGCCGCCGATCCGCTGGCCGCCATCGCCGCCTCCTATGCCGACGGCAAGACCGACGAGTTCATGCTGCCCGCCGCCATCGGCTCCTATGCCGGCATGAAGGACGGCGATGGCCTGCTGATGGGCAATTTCCGCGCCGACCGGGCCCGCGAGATCCTCGACTGCCTGGTCAACCCGACCTTCGACGGCTTCGCCCGCGCCCGACAGGTGGCCTTCGCCGCCCGTGTCGGGCTGACCGAGTATTCCAAGGACCTGAACGCCTTCCTCGACACCCTGTTCGGGCCGGAATCGCTCTCCAACATCCTGGGCGAGGTGCTGAGCGACGCCGGCCTCAGGCAGTTGCGCATCGCCGAGACCGAGAAGTACGCCCACGTCACCTTCTTCTTCAACGGCGGGCGCGAGACGGTGTTCCCCGGCGAGGAACGCATCCTGGTCCCCAGCCCCAAGGTCGCCACCTACGACCTGCAGCCGGAAATGAGCGCGGTGGAGGTCACCGACAAGCTGGTGGCCGCCATCGAGGGCGGCACCTTCGACGTGGTGGTGGTCAACTACGCCAATGGCGACATGGTCGGCCATACCGGCTTCCTCAAGGCGGCCATCGCCGCCGCCCAGACGGTCGACGTCTGCCTGGGACGGCTGGAGGCGGCGGTCGCCAAGGCCGGCGGCACCATGCTGGTCACCGCCGATCACGGCAATGCCGAGCAGATGAGGGACCCCGAGACCGGCGAGCCCCACACCGCCCACACCACCGGCCCGGTACCGGCCGTCCTCGTGGCCCCGCCCGCCGGCGTCACCGGCATCGGCGACGGCCGTCTGGCCGATGTGGCGCCGACCCTGCTGGCCCTGCTGGGCTTGGCCCAGCCGGCCGAGATGAGCGGGCATTCCCTGCTCCGCCAGACCCTCCGTGCGGCGGGTTAGACTCATCATGCCGGCGGTTCGGCATGTCGAACCGCCTTTTGACCCCTCGCCGGGCACGCCCCTCCGGGCGCTTGGCCGCGGCCGCAATGGCCGCTGGAGGGCGGCTGTCGCCGCCGCCCTTCTTTTCGGAACGGCGCTGCTCCTTCTGGGGGCGGCGCCCGCCTTTGCCACCTGGGACCGCCCGGTGGATGCCGGCGAACGCCTGCGGGAACTGGAAGGCCAGTTGGAGCGCTCGCGCGCCCAGCACGAGGACGTGCGGCGCAAGGCCGAGGAACTGTCGGCCGAGACGGCGCGGCTGCGCGGTGACATGGTCAAGGCGGCCCGCGCCGCCCAGGAAAGCGAGGACCTGCTCTCCGAACTGGAATTCCAGTTGGAAGACCTGCGCCGGCGCGAGGTCAGCAGCTCCGACGCCCTGGAACGCCGCTCGCGCCAGATGGTCGGCGTGCTCACCGCCCTGCAGCGTCTGGCCTGGCGCCCCACCGAGGCGCTGCTCGCCCAGCCGCAGAGTCCGGCCGACACGGTGCGCTCGGCCATCCTGCTGCGCGCCGCCGTGCCGCAGATCGAGCAATCGGCCCGCGAATTGCGGGTGGAGATCGACGGCGTCGCCAAGCTGCGCAGCGAGATCAGCGAGCAGCGCAAGCTGATCGCCAGCACCACCGGGGCGCTGGAGCACGAACACGTCCGCATCAAGGATATGTTCGAGCGCAAGTTCCAGGTGCAGAACGCCACCGAGCAGGAACGCCGCGCCCTGGAAGCCCGGCTGCAGGACCTGGGCAGTCAGGCCGAGGATCTGCGCGACCTGCTGGGCCGCCTGGACCAGGAGCGCGAACGCCGTCTGGCCGAGGCCGCCGCCAAGGCCGCGGTGGAGAAGGCCGCCCGCGAGGCCGAGGCCACCGCCCGACGCGCCGCCCGCGAGGCGGAACTGGCCGCCCAGAAGGCGGCGCGCGATGCCGAACTGGCGGCGCAAAAGGCCGCGAGCCAAGCCGTCGCCGAAGCCAAGGCCCGTGACGAGGCGGCCAGCAAGGCCGCCCAGCAGGCCGCCGCCGAGGCCAGGGCCCGCGAGGACGCCGCCGCCCGCGCCGCCCAGGAGGCCGAACTGAAGGCCCAGGCCGAAGCCAAGGAAAAGCAGCTGGCCGCCGAAAAGGCCGCCCACGAGGCCGAACAGGCCTCACGCGAGGCCGCCGCCACCCGCCCGGTGAAGAACGACAAGCCGTTCAGTCAGGCCCAGGGGCGGCTGCCCTATCCCGCCCGCGGCCGCGTCGTCGAGACCTATGGCCAGCCCAACGACGTCGGCCACGTGGCCAAGGGCATCACCATCGCCACCCGCAAGGCGGCGCAAGTCATCGCCCCTTACGACGGACACGTGGCTTTTGCTGGCCCGTTCAGGGGTTACGGCCTTCTCTTGATCATCGAACACAGCGAAGGCTATCATACGCTGCTGGCGGGAATGGCGCAGATCGATTGTGCCGTCGGTCAGAAGCTGTTGACGGGAGAGCCCGTCGGCGTCATGGGGCAGGACGACAGCAAGCCCAACCTTTACGTGGAGCTGCGCCGCAATGGCCAGCCGGTCAACCCGTTGCCTTGGCTCATGGCACAAAAAAGTAAGGCTAGTGGATGATTCGCAAGATTCTGATCGCGGCGGGCAGCTTCGCCCTGCTGTCGACGACCGCTCTCACCCCCGTTTCCGCCGCCGAGCGCAAGGAGACTTACAAGCTCCTCGACCTGTTCGGCGAGGTGCTGGAAAAGGTCCGCAGCGAATACGTGGAGCCCGTCAATGACGAGGAGCTGATCGAGGCGGCGCTGAACGGCATGCTGAGTTCGCTGGACCCCCATTCCGGCTACCTCAACCCCAAGAACTCCAAGGACATGGACATCCAGACCCGAGGCGAGTTCGGCGGGCTGGGCCTGGAAGTGACCATGGAGAACGGCTGGGTCAAGGTGGTGTCGCCCATCGACGACACCCCGGCCTACCGCGCCGGCATGCAGCCCGGCGACTTCGTCACCCACCTGGACGGCGAGCCGGTCCAGGGCCTGTCGCTGTCCGAGGCGGTGGATCGCATGCGCGGCACCGTCAACACCGACATCAAGCTGACCGTGCGCCGCGCCGGGGTGGAACAGCCCTTCGACATCAAGCTGACCCGCGCCGTCATCAAGGTCCAGACCGTCAAGGGCCAGCAGCACGGCGACATCGGCTATATCCGCATCTCGCAGTTCAGCGCCACCACCCACGCCGATCTGGTGCGCATCATGGCCCAGCTGAAGAAGGACATCGGCAAGACGCCGACCGGCTTCGTCATCGATCTGCGCAACAACCCCGGCGGCCTGCTGGATCAGGCGGTGGCGGTGTCCGACGACTTCCTGGACAAGGGCGAGATCGTCTCGACCCGCTCGCGCCGTCCCGAGGATACCCAGCGCTTCAACGCGCGGCCCGGCGACATCGCCGACGGCCTGCCGCTGGTGGTGCTGATCAACGACGGTTCGGCCTCGGCGTCCGAGATCGTCGCCGGCGCCCTGCAGGACCACAAGCGCGCCGTGCTGCTCGGCACCCGCTCGTTCGGCAAGGGCTCGGTCCAGACCTTGATGCCGCTGCACGGCCACGGCTCACTGCGCCTGACCACGGCGCGCTACTACACGCCGTCGGGCCGCTCCATCCAGGCGGTGGGCATCGAACCCGACATCAAGGCGCAGCAATCCAAGGTGGAGCCCATCGCCGGCGCCAACGTGGAGCGCCGCTCCGAGGCGTCCCTGCGCAAGGCCCTGCCCAATCCCAACGGCGACAAGACCAAGCCGGCGGACAAGGACAAGGCGCCCGAGCCCGAAGCCAAGGCCCCCGAGCACAAGGCTCCGGAGGCCAAGGGCGAGGGCAAGGCGGAAGCTCCGACCCCGATCAAGCTGGGCGACCCGGCCCAGGATTACCAGCTGGCGCGGGCTCTCGACCTGTTGCGCGGCCTGTCGCTCTATCGTCCGGCCCAGCGGTAAGCGGGGCTCGGACACCAGGCCATGGCATCGGATCGGCACGACGATCTCGAAGAACTGGACGAGGATCCGGTCCCCGAGATCGTCGTCGAGGAGTTCAAGGCCCCCCGCAAGCCCATCAACTTCAAGCCGATCCTGATCGGCTTGCTGGTGCTGGTGCTGGGCGGTGGATTGGGCGGCGCGGCCTATCTGCTGACGGCTTACGACGTGCGCGACGTCATCGGCCTGATGGATGTGGGCGAGAACCCGCCCAAGCTGTCCTTCGAGTTGCCGGGACGCGGCGAGCCGCCCAAGCCGGGGGTGGGCGGCGGCCTGCTGACTCCGCCCGTGGCGCCGGGTGCGGCGTCCTCGGGCGGCGAGATGCTGAAGGCGGCGCCCGACGACACGCCGCCCCCCGACGCCCTGCTGCCGCCCGCCGAGGCCAAGCCCGACGCCAGGCCGGAGGCGAAGCCCGAGGCCAAGCCCGACACCAAGGTGGCGGTCCTGCCGCCCGAAGGCGGCTATGTGGCCGAGCCGGAATCGCCGGTCTCCAAGGCCTTCGCCCCCAAGGCGCCGCCGCCGGTGGATTCGTCGGGCATTCCCAGCCAGCCCAATCCGCGCAGCGCCGACAAGCCGCCCAGCTACGAGGGCCTGCCCGAGCGCAAGGGCGAGGTCAAGGCGCTGCCCGCCGCTCCCGTCAAGGAGATGCTGAAGCGCACCGCCATCGGCGACCTGCCCATGCCGTCCCCCGAGGGCAAGCAGCCCTGGCAGGTCTATGCCCGGCCGTGGTCCGGCCCCGCCGATCGCGGCAAGGTGGCGGTGGTGGTCATGGACATGGGCCTGGACAAGGCCGCCACGGAAGCCGCCATCGCCAAGCTGCCGCCCGAGGTGACCCTGGCCTTCAGCCCCTATGCCCAAAGCCTGGACAAATGGGTGAAGAAGGCCCGCGATTACGGTCACGAGGTGCTGATGGTGCTGCCCGCCGACATGGCCGGCACCCAGCCCCGCGACCCCGGCCCGCTGGGCATGACCAATTCGGTCCCGCCGGAAAGCAACCTGGCCCGCCTGGAAGGGGTGATGGCCCGTGGCGCCGGCTATACCGGCGTCATCTCGCTGGGCGACAAGTTCGCCGCCACCGAACAGATCGTCCAGACGCTGGGCAAGCTGCGCGACCACGGCCTGCTCTATGTGGGGCCGGGAACCGCCCCGGCCGACCGCATCCCGCCCATCGCCCCGGTCACCGCCATCGCCGATACCGACCTGTTCCGGGAAGCCATCGAGATGCGCCTCAATCAGGTCTCCATCGCGGCGCGCACCAGGGGCAAGGCCCTGGTGGTGATCAATCCCCGGCCGCTGTCCTATGACCGGCTGCTGCCCTGGCTCAACGATTTCGACGGCCAGAAGCTGGTGATCGTGCCGGTCTCCACCCTGGTCCAGCCCCCGCCCGCCCCCGGAAAGTCATGAGCAAGAAGCACAAGGCCCCATTGCTGCCCTACGACCAGCGCCCCTACCGTCCCGGTATCGGACTGGTGCTGCTCAACCCCCAGGGGCTGGCCTTCGTCGCCCAGCGCATCGACACCCCCGGCAACGCCTGGCAATTCCCCCAGGGCGGCATCGACGAGGGCGAGGACCCGCGCGCCACCGCGCTCCGAGAGATGGAGGAGGAAATCGGTACCAACAAGGCCGAGATCATCGCCGAGAGCCGCGAATGGATTTCCTACGACCTGCCGCCCGAGGTCGCCGACAAGAGCTGGAAGGGCCGCTTTCGCGGCCAGGCCCAGAAGTGGTTCTGCGCCCGCTTCACCGGCACCGATGCCGACATCAACCTGGAAACCGAGCATCCCGAGTTCTGCCGCTGGCGCTGGATGGAACTGGCGGAAGTGCCTCCGCTGATCATCCCGTTCAAACGGGTGCTCTACGACAAGGTCGCCGCCGAGTTCCTGCCCGTGGTGCAGGCCATGCGGGTCTGACCACGGTATTCCCGCTCAAATAATCATCTTCAGCTTCTGCCCCGGCTTGACGCCCTCGCCGTCGGCAAGGCCGTTGAGCACGCGGAAGCGCTCGACCTTGTGGTCCTCGTAGGGCAGTTGCTCGGCCAGTTTTTCCACCGTGTCGCCGGCCTTGGCGGTGATGATCTTCAGCTTCAGCGGCTTCATGGCGGATTTCTCCGCCTCCGACAGCTTGCGCAGGGACAGGCCCGAGGTCTTGAACTCCTGGGCATGGGCCGCCGTGACATTGGGCGGGGTGAGGTAGAGGAAGCGATAGGTCACCTTGCCGTTCTTCACCGCCAGCAGGCGGGCATCCATGGCGCCCTTGTTGGTGTTGAGCTTGGTCATCCCGGTGGCCGCCGGCATGCCGTTGATCTCCAGCGCCTCGATGGAGGTCAGCCGGGCGCCCTTGGCCCACTGGGTCTGCAGGTAGTTGGTCATGTCGCCCTGGGCCTCGGCCCCCATGTCGAAACGGATCAGCGAACCGTCCGTGTGGGTCGCCGTCACCGATTTGGGGCCGTTGATCAGGCGGAAACCAGCCGGCACCTCGTAGCGGATGCCCAGTCCGGCATGGGAGAACACCCGGCCGCGCACCACGCCTTCGTCGGGGTCGTCGCCGACCAGCAGGCCGTCCATGTGGGCCAGATACTGATCTCGCCCCACCGCTCCCTTGTGATCCTCGAACTTGACCGCCGCCGCCGCGTCCTTGACCCGGTCGATGGTGCGTGGATGGCTGGCGAACATGGAATATTCGTCCACCGAATCCGGCGGCCGCCCGGCCAGCACCGCCTCGAGCCGGGATTGCTCGCGCAGCTTGTTCAGAAAGGTCGCCATGTATTCCGGGTTCCAGCCGCTGTTGTTCATATAGCGGATGCCCAGTTGATCAGCCTCGCTCTCCTGGTCGCGGGAATAGCCCTGGATATAGGCCGCCGCTCCCATTTGGGCGATGTCGCCGGTCCCCGATACGCCGGTCAGCACGCCCACCACCACGCCCAGCACGCCGGTCGCCACATTGGCGGCCATGGCCTGGCTGTAGCGCTGGGCGGTGTGGCGGCCGGTGACGTGGCCGATCTCGTGGCCGACCACTCCCGCCAGTTCCGCCTCGTCGTCGGCCAGGGCCAGCAATCCCCGGGTGACGTAGACATAGCCGCCGGGCAGCGCCATGGCGTTGACGATGGTGCTGTTCAGCACCGTGAAGCGGAAGGTCGCGCCGGGCGTCTCGGTATTGCCCACCAGCCGATTGCCGATGCCGGCCACATAGGCCTGGACCTTGGGGTCTTCATAGGCGCCGCCGAACTGCTTCAAGATGTCGGGATGGGCCTCGGCGCCCATCTTCTGCTCGTCCTCGGCCGACAGAACGTTGAAATTGCTGCGCCCGGTCCCCGGCGAGACCTGACACGAGGTCAGCAGGGTCGAGGCCAGCAGGGCGGCGAGCAAGGTGGTGGAGCGGCGCATTTTTCCCTCGGCGGATGGGGCCGTGAAGGGGAATGATACGACGTCCACCGGCGGGGGCAAGCGTCGCCTTACTCCATCTTCTTGCCGTAGCCCCGGGGCGTATAGGTCCAGGTGTGCTGGCCGGCGGTGAAGGTGCGGGTCTCGCTGGAGCCCACCACCACCATGGTCAGCATGTCCACCTTGTCGGCGTCCAGGTCGGCGAGGCGGGTCACCTCCACCGTCTCGCCGGGACGGCCCAACTGGCGGGCCAGGATCACCGGCGTGTCGGGGCCGCGCCCGGTCAGCAGGATGTCGCGGGCCCGAGGCAACTGGTCGCGGCGACGCTGCGACACCGGATTATAGAAGCACACCACGAAATCGGCCATGGCGGCGGCCTTGAGACGGGTCTCGATGCTGTCCCAGGGCGTCAGCAGATCGGACAGCGAGATGGTGCAGAAATCGTGGTTGACCGGGGCGCCGGCCCGCGCGGCCGCCGCCTGCAGCGCCGAGATGCCCGGCACCACGACAACCTCGACGCGGTTCCAGTCGGCCCGCTTCCTGCGGTCCAGCAGTTCGAACACCAGGGTGGCCAGGGCGTAGATACCGGGATCGCCGGAACACACCAGACTGACCGTGCGGCCCTCGGCGGCGAGGTCCAGGGCCTTGGCGGCGCGGGCCTCCTCGGCGCCCAGCGCGCTTTCGTGCCGATCCTTGCCCTGGACCGCGTTGCCCAGCAGGTCGAGATAGAGGCCGTAGCCGACCAGATCGCTGCTGGCCTCGATGGCCGCCGAGGCCTCGGGCGAGCGCCAGTGGGGCGTGCCGGGACCGATGCCCACCACGAACAGCCTGCCGCGCGCCCGGCCGACCTTCCGGGCCGCGACGGCGCGGGGCGCCCGCGCCACCGCCATGGTGGTGCGCGCGCCCTTGATCTTGGGAACCACCAGGACACCGTCGCTCCCCGCCGCCGCCAGGGCGGCGCCTTCCGCCACGCCGTGGCAGCCGGTCTCGGCGAACACCACGTCGGACGGAGTGGCGAGGCGGGAGGCCTCGGCCTCCAGCTCGGCCGCCGTGAAGAAGCGGGCCGGCACCCCCAGCTCGGCGGCCAGGGCATGCACCGCCGCCTCGTCGGCCTTGAGGTCGATGCTGGCGACGCAGGCGATGGATTGGGGCGACAGCACTTCCTGGGCCAGCACGTCCTTGACCAGGGCGCTCAGTTCCTCGGCCGGCGTGCCACGCTCGCAGCCCACCCCCAGCACCAGAGTCGGGGGGTGCAGCACCAGTTCGTGGTCATCGGGATCGACCGACCGGTCGGTGATGCGGACGGCCAGATCGCCCTCCTCGGCGAAGACCACGCCGTTCAGCCAGTCGGCATCGCCGACCTCGACCTCCAGCGTGACCTTCTCTTCCGCCAGCAGGGCGGCGGTCACCGACTTGACGGCGGCCGGATTGGCGACGCGCCAGCCGGGCGGCGGATCGTCCAGGGCCACGCCCAGAGCCAGTTCCCCGGCGGTGGTCAGCGCCGGGCGCACCTGCAGGCTGCGGGCGATCTGGCGGGCCAGGGCATTGGCGCCATGATGGCCGCCCAGCAGCGGCACCACCGAGGACCCGTCAACCGCCACGGCGAGAACCGGCGGCTCGGCCTGCTTGTCGCCCAGCACCGGCCCCAGGGCACGGATCAGGATGCCGGCGGCGCAGATGCCGATGATGGGGGTGCGGGCGGCGAACAGGGTACGCAGATGGGCGGATGTGTCCTGAAAGCCGACGTCTCCCTCTACCCGGCCGATCAGGCCGTGGATGGAGGCGCCGGGCAGCGTCGCCTGCAGCGCGCGGGCGGTTTCCAGTCCGGCGGGGGTCACCACCACCAGGGCAATGTTCAAAGCCATGCGTTTCCTCTGCGGTGCACCAGGATCAGGGAGAAATAGGGAAGCTCGGTGACGGTGGCCGGGTCGTGGGCCTTGCGCCCCGGCAGCCCGACACGCTCGACGATGCGGGCCTTGTCCCACAGGCCGAGACGCTGCAGCACGCCCCGCACCTTGGGCAGATGGCGGCCGACCTTCATGATCACGGCGGCATCCGACGCGGCCAGCGCCGCCTCGATCTCGGCGGCCGGACGGGTGGCCGGGATGATCGCCACCCCGTCGTCCCAGGCGCACAGCGGTGCCCGCAGGTCGGCGGCGGCGGCCATGACGGACGACACGCCGGGCACCACCTCGATGGCGAAGCGGGGCGACAGGCGGGCGAACAGGTAGATGAACGAGCCGAAGAAGAACGGATCGCCCTCGCACAGCACCGCCACGTCGCGCCCCGCCTCCAGATGGGCGGCGATCTCGGCCGCCGCCCGGTCATAGGCGGCCTCGGTACCGTCGCGGTCCACGGTGAAGCCCATGCGGATGGCGATCTCGACCTTGCCCGCCGGGATGTGCGGGGCGGCGATGGTCCGCGCCAGCCCCTCGCCCTCCAGCGGCGCCGGCCAGGCCAGCACCGGCACCTCGCCGATCAGCCGCACCGCCTTCAGGGTCAGCAGCTCCGCGTCGCCCGGGCCGATGCCGATGCCGTAGAGGGTGGCGGTCAAGACGCCCTCCATGGTCCGGGCGAATGGGCCGTTTCACCACCAAGACACCAAGGGCACCAAGAGGCAGAAGAGATGGACACGGCGTCACCTCGCGAAGGAAGACTTGGTGTTCTTGGTGTCTTGGTGGTTTGTCCACCGAGCGGCCCACACCCGCGGACGAGTTCGAGCGACAGAATCACTTCTTCCACCCCACGTAACGGGTCACCGGCAGGGCGGGATGCCAGGCGTGGAAGCCGCCCACCCGGTCGAGATGGGCCACGGACAGCCGGGTCATCTCGCCGCCGTGCAGGCCGTAGAGCGCCACCAGGGCCGCCTCGCCCTCCATGGTCACCGCGTTGGCCACCAGCCGCCCACCCCGGCCCAGGGCCGACCAGCAGATGTCCAGCAGCCCGGCCTCGGATACCCCGCCGCCCACGAAGATGGCGTGGGGCGGTTCGCGGTCGAGCGGCAGGGCGTCGGGGGCGCGGCCGGCGATGATCTCGAGATTGGGCACGCCCAGGCGGGCCGCGTTGCGGGCGATGCGCTCCAGGCGGTCGGGCTTGCTCTCGATGGCGATGGCATGGCCGCCGGCCCGCATCCATTCGATGGCGATGGAGCCGCAGCCCGCCCCCACGTCCCACAGCACCTGACCGGGGGTGGGTGCCAGAGCGGCCAGGGTGGTGGCGCGGATATCGCGCTTGGTCAACTGGCCGTCATGCTCGAAGGCTTCGTCGGGCAGGCCGGGCACCAGGGAAAGCGGGCGCAGGCCCCGCTCCGCCACGCATTCCACCGCCACCACGCAAAGGTCCGAGGTGCAGCCGGCCACGTCGGTGAGCCGCTCGCCGGGGCCACCCAGATGTTCCAGCACCGCCACGCGGCTGGGGCCAAACCCCCTGGATTCCAGCAGCGCCGCCACCTTGGCCGGGCTGGCGCGATCCTCGGCCAGGACCAGCAGGCGCCGCCCCGGCGCCAGATGCAGGGCCAGGGATTCGACCGGCCGCCCGTGGATGGTCAGAAACAGGCAATCCTGCAAGGCCCAGCCCAGCCGGGCGGCGGCCAGGGAGAAGGCGCCGGGATGGGGCAGCACCGCAACCCCGTCCGCCCCGAACCAGCCGATCAGGGTGGCGGCGGCGCCGAACCACAGCGGCTCGCCGCTGGCCAGTACCACCACCCGCCGGTCGGCGCGGGCCTCGAGCAGGGCGCGGCTGTGGGCGAAGGGCGAGGCCCATTCCAGCCGTTCGGCCCCATTGGCCGGAATCATGGCGAGATGGCGGGCGCCGCCCACCAGCACCTCGGCGCCGTCGATCAGGGCGCGGGCGGCGGGGCAAAGCCCGTCCAGACCATCCTCGCCGATGCCGATGACGGTGATCATTTCAATCCCCCGGCCAGGGCGTTGACGGCCGCCGCCGCCATGGCGCTGCCGCCCCGGCGGCCCTTCAGCGCCACATGGGGCAGGCCCGAGGCGATCAGGGCGTCCTTGCTTTCCACCGCGCCGACGAAGCCGACGGCGAAACCCAGGATAACGGCGGGACGGGGCGCTCCGGCCGCGATCAGTTCCAGCAGGCGGAACAGGGCGGTCGGGGCATTGCCCACCGCCACTATCGAGCCGTCCAGATGGGGCAGCCACTTCTCGACGCCCAGGGCGGAGCGGGTGGTGGCGGCGTCCCTGGCCTCGGCCTGGCTCACCTCGTTCAGGGTGCAGATCACCCGATTGGCGGCGGGCAGGTTGCGGCGGATGATGCCGTGGGCCACCATCTCGGCGTCCACCAGGATGGGGGCGCCGCCCTTAAGAGCCCGTGCTCCCGCCAGCCCGGCGCCCTCGCTCCACGCCAGATCGGCGGCGATCTCGGTCATGCCGCAGGCGTGCACCACGCGAACCGCCAGATCGGCCAGATCGCCGGGCATGCGCGCCAGATCGGCCTCGGCCCGGATGGTGGCGAAGCTCTGACGGTAAATCTCGGCGGGGTCGCTGATCCAGGCGGTCACGGCCCGGCCTCAGTCGTGACGGTGGGGACGGTAGGCATGCCCATGGCCACCATGGTGATGGCCATGATCGTGGTCATGGTGGTGCCCGTGATCATGTCCGTGATCGGCGTCGGTGCCGATGCCGCGCACATGGTGGTGATGACCGGCCTGCACGGCGCCCACCGAGGTCTCGTAGCCCACCACCTGTTCGCGGTACTTGCACAGGCTGCAGTTCATGGCGGGCGAGCCGTCGAGGATCTCGCCCACCCGTTCCACGAAGCTGTCGACCACCAGGGGATGGTCGTTGAGATAGGGGGCCTTGACGAACTCGATGTCCGGATGGGCGGCGGCGGCCTGATCGGTCCACTCGTAGATGCGCTTGACCAGGATGCCGGTGAACAGGAAGTACGGGAAGACGACGACCCGCTTGTAACCCAGCCGGGTCACCCGCTCCAGCGCCTGGTCGACCAGGGGATAGGCGACGCCGGAAAAGGCGATCTCGGCCCAGCCGAAACCCATGCCTTCCCACAGCATGCGCGCCACCTTGGCGATGTTGGAATTGGCGTCGGGATCGTTGGTGCCGCGCCCGACCACCAGCAGCAGGGTGTCCTTGCGCTCGATATCCGAAGCGGCTTTTGCCTCGGCCTCCTCGATGCGGGCGCGGGCGGCGGCCAGCAGCTTGGTGTCGATGGCCAGTTCACGCCCGAAGGTGATGGGCAGGTCCGGATTCTCGGCGGCGAAGGAGTTGATCTCCCACGGCAGGTCGTTCTTGACGTGGCCGGCGGCGAACAGCATGCCCGGCACCGCCAGGATGCGCGACACCCCCTTGGCCTTCAGGGCGTCGAGGCCGGTGCGGATGATCGGCGTGGCGAATTCGAGGAAGCCCGAATCCACCGCGTATTGCGGCAGCCTTTGGGCCAGATGACCGGCCAGCGCCTGGAATTCCCGGATGGCATCCACGTCGCGGCTGCCGTGGCCGCACAACATCACACCGATCTTCTTGCTCATCTCGCCCTGGTCCTTGCCTTCGAGCCACCCGGCTGGTCCATGCCTCCGGCCGGTTTGAAACGGGGACTATAGGCGTGAGGACCCGAGCGATTCCAGCCAAATTCGGCGCAGCCTCAGGGCGCCCCTCGGGATTGTTGAACCACGAAGGCACGAAGAGACGAAGAAAAGAGAAGAAATTTCCTTCTTCTTCGTGATCCTTCGCGCCTTCATGCCTTCGTGGTCAAATCCTCGGCCGCCGGGCGATCATCGCCGTTGACGCCGTGCCCCCGCCCCGCCCATCCTTGCCCCATGTTTCCGCTGTTCATGCAATCCGCTCACGCCCCAGACGGTCTGATGCTGCTGTTCATGGCCATCGCCGTCGACGCGGCGCTGGGCGAGATGGGGCCGCTGTTCCGCCTGTTGCCCCATCCGGTGGTGCTGATCGGCCGCCTCATCGGCGCGCTCGACCGCCGGCTCAACCGGCCCGAGCGCTCCGAGGCCGACCGCCGCCGGCGGGGCATTCTGGTGGCGCTGGGGCTGAGCGTGGTCGCCTTGGGGACCGGGGCGGTGATCGCCTTTCTGGCCCGCACCCTGCCCCATGCCTGGCTGTTCGAGGTCTTCGTCGCCGCCACCCTGCTGGCCCAGCGCTCACTGTTCGAACACGTCCACGATGTGGCGGTGGCGCTGAAGGACAACGGGCTGGAGGCCGGGCGCTATGCCGTGTCGCGCATCGTCGGACGCGATCCCCAGAGCCTGGATTCCCACGGCGTGGTCCGCGCCGCCGTGGAAAGTCTGGCCGAGAATTTCGGCGACGGGGTGGTGGCGCCGGTCTTCTGGTACGCGCTGCTCGGCCTGCCCGGCCTGCTGCTCTACAAGACCATCAACACCGCCGATTCCATGATCGGTCACCGCAACGACAAGTACCGGGCCTTCGGCATGGCCTCGGCCCGGCTGGACGATGCGCTGAACCTGATCCCGGCCCGCCTCGCCGGGCTGCTGCTGATTCTGGCCGCGCCGTTCGTGCCCAGGGGCCGGCCGTGGGGCGCCCTGGTCACCATGCTGCGCGACGCGGGCCACCACCGCTCGCCCAATTCCGGCTGGCCCGAGGCCGCCGCCGCCGGTGCCCTGGATCTGGCGCTGGGTGGCCCGCGCAAGTATCCCGGGCTGGTGGTGGACGAGAAATGGATCGGCACGGGCCGGGCACGGGCCGAGACCTCCGACATCCAGCGGGCGCTGCATCTCTACACCGTGGCCTGCCTGCTTCAGGTGGGCGGGGTGATCTTCCTGCTGTGGCTACAGGCCTGACAGCCGCCGCAGCCGGTCCATGTCCAGGTGCTTTTCCAGATGATCGGCGAGGCGGTCCAGCACGCCGTCGACCATGGGCTCGTAGGCGAGGCCGGAATCCCGCCCCAGCAACGCGGCGCGGAAGGCATCCGAGCCGAACAGGCCGTGCAGGTAGCAGCCCATGATCCGCCCGTCCGCCGACACCGCGCCGTCGGGTCGCCCCTCCAGGGTAAGGAAGGGCCGCGCCGTGTCGGGACCATGGGTGCGGCCCATATGCATCTCGTAACCGGCCACCGGATGGCCGGCGCCATCGGTGCCCGACGCCCGGCGCAGCACCTTGTCGCCCTCCATGACGGTGTCGATATCCAGCAGGCCGAGACCGGCGGCCACGCCGCCCTTCGGTCCTTCGACGCCCAGGGGATCGGCGACGCTGTTGCCCAGCATCTGGAAACCGGCGCAGACGCCCAGCACGCGGCCGCCCCGGCGCGCATGGGCCAGGATATCGATGTCCCAGCCCTGGGCGCGCAGGAAATCCAGATCGGCGATGGTGGATTTCGAGCCGGGCAGAATGATCAGATCGGCATCGAGCGGCAGCGGGCGGCCCGGCTCCACCATGTCGAGGCTGACCCCCGGCTCGGCGGCCAGGGGATCGAAATCGTCGAAATTGGCGATGCGCGACAGGCGCGGCACGGCGATCTTCAAACCATCGCCTCCGGCCCGTCCCTTGCCCAGCGAGGCGGAATCCTCGGCCGGCAACAGGGCGGCATCGGCGAACCACGGCACGATGCCGAGACAGGCAAGGCCGGTCTTGTCCCGGATGATGTCGAGCGCCGGGGTGAACAGCGCCGGATCACCGCGAAAGCGGTTGATGATATAGCCCCCTAGCCTCGCCCGCTCCGCCTCGGGCAGGATGGCCCAGGTGCCGACGATGCTGGCGATCACGCCCCCCCGGTCGATGTCGGCCACCAGCACTACCGGCAGGTCGGCGGCCTCGGCGAAGCCCATGTTGGCGATATCGGCGGCGCGCAGGTTGACCTCGGCGGCGCTGCCGGCCCCTTCCACCACCATCAGGTCGGCGTCCGCGGCGAGGCGGCCGTAGCTTTCCAGCACGCGGGGCAGCAGAGTGGGCTTCAAGGCGTGGTAGTCGCGCGCCGTGGCGCTGGCGATCACGCGTCCCTGCACCACCACCTGGGCGCCGGTCTCGCTTTGCGGCTTCAGCAGCACCGGGTTCATGTCCGAGCGGGGCTCGACCCCGGCGGCTCGGGCCTGCAGCGCCTGGGCGCGGCCGATCTCGCCGCCATCCGTGGTGACGGCGGCATTGTTGGACATATTCTGCGGCTTGAACGGGCGGACGGCCAGCCCCTGGCGGGCGAACAGCCGGCACAGCCCGGCCGCCACGAGCGACTTGCCCACGTCCGAGCCGGTACCTTGCAGCATGAGGGCGGGTGTTCTCTTCATGGAGCGGACTGTCGCAGACGGCACGCATGGGAGCAAGACGCATGCCGAGGGTTGTCTCTTTCGCCCCGATCACGATATGACGGGGCGATGGGTACCGCGTTTCTCCTCCACATCAATGGCCGCAGCCTGCCGGTCGCCGTCAAGCGGTCGGGCCGGGCGCGCAACATGAGCCTGCGCCTCGACCCCACCGGCGGATCGCTGGTGGTGGTGCTGCCCGACGGTGTGCCGGAGCGCGAGGCCGAACGCTTCGCCCACCGTCAGACCGCCTGGATCGAGAGTCGCCTCGCGGTGATGCCCGGTCCCATTCCCTTCGCCGATGGCGGCGAGGTCCCGCTGCTCGGCCTGTCCCACCTGATCCGCCACGAGCCCCAGGCCCGGCGCGGCGTGTGGGCGGAAGAAGGGGTGATCCACGTCTCGGGCCGCCCCGAGCACGTGGCCCGCCGGGTCGGGGAATTCCTGCGTGGCGAGGCCCGCGTGGTGATGGCCCACCATTCCCGCCAGTTGGCCGCCGAGCTGGGCCGCAAGCCGGGCCGCGTCACGGTGCGCGACACCACGTCGCGCTGGGGCAGCTGCTCGGCGCGGGGCGACCTGTCGTTCTCGTGGCGGCTGGTCTTGGCGCCGGATTTTGTCGGCCGCTATGTCGCCGCCCACGAGGTCGCCCATCTGGCCGAGATGAATCACGGCCCCGATTTCTGGGCGCTGGTCGACGGACTGGTCGGCGACAGCGCGGCGCCGCGCGCCTGGCTGAAGCGCCATGGGCCACAATTGCACCGTTACGGGGGACATGTTGAGTAATGTAACGCCGTCGCGGCGCATCGCGGTGCTGCTGACCCTTCTGGTGGCCTTCGGCCCGGTCTGCACCGATCTCTATCTCGCCTCGCTGCCCGACATGGCCCGCGATCTCGCCACCACCACCACCATGGTGCAGATGACGCTGTCGGCCTTCGTCGGCGGCTTCGCGGTGATGCAACTGGTCTACGGCCCGCTGTCCGACCGCTTCGGCCGGCGGCCGCTGATCCTGGGCGGCATCCTCATCTATGTGGCGGCCAGCCTCTATTGCGTCGTCGCCCCCACCGTCGAGGCGCTGATCGTCGGGCGGTTCTTTCAGGCGGTGGGCGCCTGCTGCGGCCCGGTGCTGGGCCGCGCCGTGGTCCGCGACCTGTTCAGCCGCGAGCAGGCCGCCAAGGTGATGAGCTACATGGCCTCGGCCATGGCGCTGGCTCCGCTGGTGGCGCCCACCATCGGCGGCTGGTTCCACACCTGGTTCGGCTGGCGCTCCAATTTCGTGCTGCTGGCCCTGTTCGGCGTCGCCCTGCTGGTCCTGGTCTGGCGCCTGCTGGCCGAGACCAACCATCACAAGGATTCCCAGGCGCTCAATCTGGGGCGCATGCTCGAGAATTACCGTGAGCTGCTGACCCACCGCCTGTTCCTCGGCTACGTGCTGACCATGACGGCGGCGTTCGGCGGGCTGTTCAGCTTCATCTCCGCCTCGAGCTTCGTGCTGATCGACGTCATGGGCATGGAGCCGCGCTTCTTCGGTCTGGCCTTCTCCCTGGCCTCGGCGGGCTATGTGATGGGCGGCTTCGCCGGGGCCAAGCTCACCCACCGCTTCGGCATCGAGCGCATGGTGGGGGTCGGCACCCTCGGCTGCGCCCTGGCCGGTATCGCCCTGGCCGCCCTGGTATGGTCGGGACTGGCCAAGCCGGGCGGTGTGGCCGGCATCGTCATGATCATGGGCCTGGTGATGGCCTTCTTCGCCGCCTGCGCCCTGGTCCTGCCCAACGCCACGGCGGGCGCCATCGCCCCCTTCCCGCGCGCGGCGGGCACCGCCTCGTCGGCCATGGGGTTCATCCAGATGAGCGGCGGCGCCGTCGCCGGCTGGCTGGTGGGGCGGTTCTACGACGGCTCGGCACGGCCGCTGGCCGCCATGATGGCGGTGATGGGGCTGGTGGCGCTGCTGATCTATCTCAGGGCGGTGCGGCCGGCAGCCAGACGGTGAAGGTCGAGCCCTCGCCCACCCGGCTGTCGATGGCGAGATGGCCGCGATGGCGGTTGACGATGTGCTTGACGATGGCCAGCCCCAATCCGGTGCCGCCCATCTTGCGCGAGCGCGCCGTGTCCACCCGGTAGAAGCGCTCGGTCAGGCGGGGCAGATGCTCGGACGGGATGCCTTCGCCGTGATCCCTGACCGCCACCCTGACCACCGGACCGGCCCTGAGCGCCGCACCCGCTCCGGGGGGCAGGGACTCGGCCAGGGCGACGCTCACCTCCACCGAGGTTCCGTCGTTGCCGTACTTCACGGCATTGTCCATCAGGTTCTGAAACAACTGGGCCAGTTGGTCGGGCTGGCCCGTCACCTGGGGCAGGTCGGCGGCGATGGAGAGCACCAACTCCATGCCGCGCGGGCCGACCAGGGGCTTCAGCGCCTCGGCGGTGCCGGTCACCAGACGGGCCAGATCCACCCGCTCGCTGGGCGGCGTATGCTCGTCCAGTTCGATGCGCGACAGGGACAGCAGGTCGGCGACCAGCCGGCTCATGCGGCCCGATTGCTCGGCCATGATGCCGAGGAATTTCTCGCGCGCCTCCTCGTCGTCCCGGGCCGGACCCTGCAGCGTCTCGATGAAGCCCGACAGCGCCGCCAGCGGGGTGCGCAGCTCGTGGCTGGCATTGGCGACGAAATCGGCGCGCATGCGCTCCATGGCCCGGATGGCGGTCAGCTCGTGCAGGGTCAGCAGGGCGATGGCCGCCTCGAAGGCCGGCTGGCCGTCCAGGCGGTCGATACGGGCGGCGAAGGTGCGCTCCACCGGAATGGCCTGGGTGAACTCGCATTCACGGAACGGCGCGGCCCCCGACAGCACCGCCTGCACCGCCTCGGTGACGCCCGGATCGCGCAGCACGGCGGCCAGATCGCTGCCCGCCGGGTCGCGGCCGAACAGCCGGGTGGCGGCGCGGTTGGTCCGCACCACGCGGCGGGCGGAATCCAGCAGCAGCAGCGGGTCGGGCAGGTTCTCCAGCAGGCTGGCGTTCCAGCGGGCGGTCTCGGCCAGTTCGGCCGAGCGCTGCTGCCACAGCCGGCGCAACGCCGCCACCGAAGCGGCGATCTCGGCCAGCACCATGCCGTCCTTGCCGGGCGCGGTGGCGATGTCGCCGCCATGGGCCAGGGTGCGGACCCAGTTGGCCAGCCCCGACAGCTCGCCCAGGTGCGAGCGCACCAGGGGCAGCAGCAGCGAGGTCACCATCACCCAGGTTCCCACGGCGGGCCACGCGTCCAGCCGTCCGGCCCCGGCCAGCACCACCAGCATGATGGCGGTGGGACTGGACAGGAACAGGGCGAACAGCAGAACGCGGCCGGAAGTGACCGTTCCCCGGCTCACGCCCGCCACCGGTCAGCGCAGGGCGTCATGACAGGCCAGCACCGCCATGTTGACGATGTCGTTGGCGGTGGCGTCCATGGAGGTGATCTGCACCGGCTTGGCGAGGCCCACCAGGATGGGGCCGATGACGCTGACCCCGCCCAGCTTCTGCAGCAGCTTGGACGCGATGGTGGCGGAATAGAGGCCGGGCATCACCAGCACGTTGGCCGGCTCCTTCAGGCGGCAGAACGGGAAGTGGCTGAGCAGTTCCGGGTCCAGCGCCACGTCGGCGGCCATCTCGCCGTCATAGTCGAAATCCACCTTGCGGGCATCCAGCAGGCTGACCGCCGCGCGCATCCGGTCCGAACGCTCGCTGCTGGGATTGCCGAAATTGGAATAGCTGATCATGGCGACGCGCGGCTCGTGGCCCATCTGGCGGGCCTTTTGCGCCGTCTGCACCGCGATGTCGGCCAGTTGCTCGGGCGTGGGCGTCTCCATCACCGTGGTGTCTGCGACGAAGACCAGCTTGCCCTTGACTACGAACACCGTCATGCCGAACAGCAATTCGCCCGGCGTGGGATCGATGACCCTCTTGATCTCCTCGAAGGCCTGCCAGTAGTTGCGGGTCAGACCGGTGACCATGGCGTCGGCGTCGCCCGCCTGCACCATCAGGGAGCCGAAAATGTTGCGCTCCTGGTTGACCTGGCGCTGGACATCGCGGTACAGCGCGCCCCGGCGCTGCAGCCGCCGGTACAGCATGTCGGTGTAGGCCTTGGTGCGGGGCGAGATGCGCGAATTGATGATTTCCAGCGATTCGGCGGCCGGCAGGCCGATGTTCTTCATGGTCTCGCGGATGCGCTCCTCGCGCCCCAGCAGGATGGGGTGGCCGAGGCCGGCATTGGAGAACGCCACGGCGGCGCGAATCTGCTTTTCCTCCTCGCCCTCGGCGAACACCACCCGCTTGGGGTTGGCCTTGACCGCCTCGGTGATGGCCTGCATGCCGGCGCTGGCCGGATCGAGGCGGGCCGACAGTTCGCGCTTGTAGGCGCTCATGTCGATGATCGGCTTCCTCGCCACGCCGGAATCCATGGCCGCCTTGGCGACGGCGGGCGGGATCGAGGAAATCAGGCGTGGATCGAACGGCACCGGGATGATGTAGTCGGCGCCATAGCGCAGGCGGCGGCCGGAATAGGCGGCGTCCACCTCGTCGGGCACGTCCTCGCGGGCCAGGGCGGCGATGGCCTTGGCGGCGGCGATCTTCATGGCCTCGTTGATGGTGCTGGCCCGCACGTCGAGCGCGCCGCGGAAGATGTAGGGGAAGCCCAGGACATTGTTGATCTGGTTGGGATAGTCCGAGCGCCCGGTGGCGACGATGGCGTCGGAGCGTACCGCCTTGACCTCTTCCGGGGTGATCTCGGGATCGGGATTGGCCATGGCGAAGATGATCGGCCGGGGCGCCATGGACGCCACCATCTCGGGCGTGACCGCGCCCTTGGCCGACAGGCCGTAGAACACGTCGGCGCCCTCCAGCGCCTCGGCCAGGGTGCGGGCCTTGGTCGGCACGGCGTGGGCCGATTTCCACTGGTTCATGCCCTCGGTACGACCCTGATAGATGACGCCCTTGGTGTCGCACAGGATGACGTTCTCGTGGCGCACGCCCATGGCCTTGGCCAGCTCGATGCAGGCGATGCCCGCCGCCCCGGCACCGTTGACCACCACCTTGACCGTGGACATGTCGCGCCCGGTGAGGTCGAGGGAATTGATCAGGCCGGCCGCCGAGATGATCGCCGTGCCGTGCTGGTCGTCATGGAACACCGGAATGGGCATCAGCTCGCGCAGGCGCTGCTCGATGATGAAGCATTCCGGCGCCTTGATGTCCTCGAGATTGATGCCGCCGAAGCTGGGGCCGAGATAGCGGACAGCGGCGATGAACTCGTCCACGTCGCGGGTGTCGACCTCGAGGTCGATGGAATCCACGTCGGCGAAGCGCTTGAACAGCACCGCCTTGCCTTCCATCACCGGCTTGCTGGCCAGGGCGCCGAGATCGCCCAGCCCCAGCACGGCGGTACCGTTGGAGATCACCGCCACCAGATTGCCCTTGGCGGTGTAGTCATAGGCCAGGGCCGGATCGCGGGCGATGTGCAGACAGGGAAAGGCCACGCCCGGCGAATAGGCCAGCGACAGGTCGCGCTGGGTGGCCAGCGGCTTGGTGGGGACCACCTCGATCTTGCCCGGACGGCCCGAGGCATGCATCAGAAGGGTGTCGCGCTCCAGGGCGTCGGTGCCCTTGGCATCGGCATCGCGCGACGTCTCGGAGTGGAAATTGCTGGCCATGTGAGTCTGGTATCCCTGCTTTTATCTTAGTGGCGAGTGCCCTTGGCGCGCTCGAAGATGTGGATGTTGGCGCCGCCGGCATCGGCCAGCAAGGCGCGGACCTTAGCTTCCTCGTCGTTGGAATCGGTGCTGACCCACAAGATCACGCTGCCGGCCGCCAGGGCGCGGGCGAAGCCGTCGGAATCGGGGATGGCCGCCACCTCGTCCAGCACTTCCTTGAGCGCCACGCCGCCGACACCGGCCGCCACCAGGCCGGCGATCACCGCGCCCACCGGACCGGCGGCCAGGGCGATCAGGCCGGCCGCCACCAGGGGGCCTTCGTATTTCAGTTCGCCCACCAGGGCCACCAGGCCATCACGCCACTTGCGCGACTTGGCCCCGGCCGCCCCCTCGGCGGCGTCCAGGGAATCGTGGGAGGTCAGGACCGACAGCTTGTCGCGGCCGAAGCCCTCGGCCAGCAGAGCGGACACGGCGGCCTCGAAATGGGTACGGTCGGCGAAGGTGCCCACCACTTCGCGAAGGGCACCGGGGCGGGGTTTCAGGGCGGCGGTCATGGGATTCTCCTCGTCTCGACCTTGGATATCCATTGTGCTCCAAGACCGGGACTCTGCATAGGGGGGCGGGGCGCGGAAGAGCTTGAAAATTGCGGTCGCTTCGGCATACCTGTGGCAACGACCGCCCCTGGGCCGCGAAGGAATCCCGATGCCCGTCATTTCCATGTTCTACGGCATCATCGTCCGGATGTTCTATTTCGATACGGACCAGCACAAGCTGCCCCATATCCATGTGGAATACGGAGAACACAAAGCGGTACTGTCCCTTGCCGAGGGCGAGGTTCTGGCCGGAGACTTCCCTGCCGCCAAACTTCGCCTCGCCCAGGCCTGGATCGAGATTCACCGCGAGGAATTGCGGGCCGATTGGGACCTGGCGGTCCAGGGAGAAACCGTGTTTCGCATCGATCCGCTGCGCTGAGGCCGATGACCATGCATCCCGACGTCATCTCCGTGGAAGCTCTCGAGGGTTATGCCCTGCTGCTGACCTTCGCCAACGGCGAGAAGCGGATCTTCTCGGTCGAGCCCTATCTCGAGCACGGCATCTTCCGTGAATTGCGCGACTCCGCCTATTTCCGCTCGGTCAGGGCCGTTTCCGGGTTTATTTCCTGGCCCCATGAGCAGGATTTCAGCCCAGACACCCTGTACCTCAAGAGCATTCCAGCCCCCTCCGCCAAGGCCCGCCCGTGACCGTCGACACGCCCGCCATTCCCCCGGCCCCGGACCTGGGTGACGCCACCCCCATGATGGCCCAGTACCTGACCATCAAGCGGGCTCATCCCGATTGCCTGCTGTTCTACCGCATGGGCGATTTCTACGAGCTGTTCTTCGACGACGCGGTCAAGGCGTCGGCGGCGCTCGACATCGCGCTGACCAAGCGGGGCAAGCACGCCGGCGAGGACATCGCCATGTGCGGCGTGCCGGTCCGCGCCTACGAGGCCTATCTCGCCAAGCTGGTGCGCTCCGGCTTCAAGGTGGCCATCGGCGAGCAGATGGAAGACCCGGCCGAGGCCAAGAAGCGCGGTTCCAAATCGGTGGTGGCCCGGGACGTGGTACGCGTCATCACGGCGGGCACGCTGACCGAGGACACCCTGCTGGATGCGCGGTCGCACAATTACCTGGCGGCGGTGGCCGAGGCGCAGGGGTCGCTGGGCCTGGCCTGGGTCGATGTCTCCACCGGCGATTTCGCCATGCAGGCCATTCACCCCAAGACCCTGTCGGCCGCCCTGGCCCGCCTGTCGCCCGGCGAGTTGCTGGTTTCCGACCGCCTGTTGGGCAATGCCGAATTCCACGACGTGTGGGGCGAATGGAAGAACGTGCTGTCGCCCCTGCCCACCGCCCGCTTCGATTCCGAGAATTCGAGGCGGCGCCTCGAGGCCCTTTACGGCGTCGGCGCCCTGGACGGCTTCGGCGCCTTCACCCGGCCCGAGCTGGCGGCGGGCGGCGCCCTGGTAGATTACGTCGAGCTGACCCAGAAGGGCAAGCTGCCCCGCCTGTCACCCCCCAGGCGCCTTGCCGAGGGCGCGGTGATGGAGATCGACGCGGCCACCCGGCGCAACCTGGAACTGGCCGAGACCCTGTCGGGCGAGCGCCGGGGCTCGCTGCTCGCCACCATCGACCGCACGGTGACCGGGGCGGGGGCGCGGCTGCTGGCCGCCCATCTGGCGGCGCCGCTGACCGATCCCCACGCCATCGAATGGCGCCTCGACATGGTGGGGTTCTTCGTCGAGCACGAGGGCGTGCGGGCGTCCTTGCGCGAGACCCTGCGCCGCTGCCCCGACGTGGAGCGCGCCCTGTCGCGCCTCTCCCTGGGGCGCGGCGGCCCCCGCGACCTCGCCAATGTCAGGGACGCCCTGGCCGAGGTGCCCAACCTGCGCATCCTGGTCACCCAGTCCCATCTGGATACTCCGCCCGGCATCGCCCAATGCGCCCGCGAGCTGGGCGAGCATTCGACCCTGGTGGACCGCCTGGCCCGCGCACTCGCCCCCGACCTGCCGCTCAACGCGCGGGACGGCGGTTTCATCGCCGCCGGCTACCACGACGGCCTGGACGAGTTGAAGAGCCTGCGCACCGAAAGCCACGGCCTGCTGATGCGCCTGGAAAAGCGCTATCAGGACGAAACCGGCGTCGCCTCGCTCAAGATTCGCCACAACAACATCATCGGCCACCACATCGAGGTACCGGCCAAGCAGGCCGACCGGCTGGGCGAGGGCTATATCCACCGCCAGACCATGGCCAACGCGGCGCGCTACACCACCACCGAGCTGATCGAGCTGGCCGGCAAGATCACCGGCGCCGCCGACCGCGCCCTGGCGCTGGAGATGGAATTGCTGGCCGATCTGATCGGCGAGGTGACGGGCCGCGCCGCCGGGATCGCCCTGGCCGCTTCGGCCCTGGCGGGTCTCGACTGCGCCGCCGCCCTGGGCGAGATGGCGTCGGCCGGGCGCTGGTCGCGCCCCAGGGTCGACGACAGCACCGCCTTCGACATCAGGGGTGCCCGCCACCCGGTGGTGGAAGCCGCGCTGGAAGCCAGCCAATCGGGTCCCTTCGTCGCCAACGACTGCGATCTGGCCGACACCCAGCGCCTGTGGCTGGTCACCGGCCCCAACATGGCGGGTAAGAGCACCTTCCTGCGCCAGAACGCGGTGATCGCCATCCTGGCCCAGATGGGGTCCTTCGTACCGGCCGAAGCGGCGCATATGGGCGTGGTCGACCGCCTGTTCTCCCGCGTCGGCGCCGCCGACGATCTGGCGCGGGGCCGCTCCACCTTCATGGTCGAGATGGTGGAGACCGCCGCCATCCTCAATCAGGCGGGACCGCGCGCTTTGGTGATCCTGGACGAGATCGGGCGCGGCACCGCCACCTTCGACGGCCTGTCCATCGCCTGGGCGGTGGTCGAGCACCTGCACGAGGTCAACCGCTGCCGCGCCCTGTTCGCCACCCACTACCACGAACTGACGCGGCTCACCTCGCGGCTGGCGGCGCTGTCCTGCCACATGATGCGGGTGAAGGAGTGGCAGGGCGACGTGGTGTTCCTGCACGAAGTGGGCGCCGGAGCCGCCGACCGCTCCTACGGCATCCACGTGGCGCGTCTCGCCGGCCTGCCGGGCGCCGTGCTGACCCGCGCCGAGGAGGTGCTGGGCATCCTGGAGAAGTCGGATCAGGCGTCGGGCATGGCGCGTCTGGCCGACGATCTGCCGCTGTTCGCGGCGCTGGCCCGGCCCAAGCAGGCCCCCGCCGCCGCCGTGCCGCAGGTCTCGCCCTTGGAAGAGGCCTTGAAGGCGGTCAATCCCGACGACCTGACGGCACGCCAGGCCCTCGATCTGGTCTATGAGCTGAAGCGGCTGCTGTGAACAGCCTGATCACCATCATCCTGCCGGCCGGGCGTTCGGCCATCGAGCTGTCGCTGTTCGTGCTGCTGCCGGTCATGGTGGTGATGCTGTCCATCATGCGTCTGGCCGAGGCCTGGGGCGCCCTGGACTGGCTGGTGGCGAAGCTCGCCCCGGTGCTGCGCCCGTTCGGCCTGACCGGGCTGGGGGTGTTCGCCGCCCTGCAGGTGAGCTTCGTCAGCTTCGCCGCGCCGGTGGCGACGCTGGCCATGATGGAACAGCGGGGCACCTCGGACCGCCATCTGGCCGCCGCCTTCGCCATGGTGCTGGCCATGGCCCAGGCCAACGCCATGTTCCCCATGGGAGCGCTGGGCCTCGACGTGGCGCCGGTGCTGGGCATCTCGCTGCTGGGCGGACTGGTGGCCGCCGCCGCCGCCCATTACCTGTCGGGCCGCACCCTCTCGGCCGACGAGCACGTCATGGACGAGACGCTGCGCCATCCGGTGGCCGAGAACGCCAAGGGCGTGCTGGACGTCATCAACCGGGCCGGGGCCGAGGCCTTCAAGATCGCCATCGGCGCCATTCCCATGCTGGTGCTGTCGCTGACCGTGGTCACCGCCCTGCGCCAGGGCGGCGCCATCGACGCCCTGACCACGGCGCTGTTGCCGGCGCTCGACCGCCTGGGCATCGCCCCCGCCCTGATCCTGCCCATCCTCACCAAGTATCTGGCGGGGGGCACCGCCATGCTGGGCATCATCGACGAGCAGGTGCGCACCGGGCAACTGCCCCCCGCCCAGCTCAATGCCTGGGCGGGGGTGCTGATCCATCCCCTGGACCTGCCGGGGGTGGCGGTGCTGATGGCGGCGGGCCGCCGGGTCGCTTCAGTGTGGAAGCCCGCCGTTCTGGGTTCTCTCGCCGGCATCGCGCTCAGAAGCGCGCTGCATCTGGCCTTAAGCTAGCTCCGCAGGCCCGCCTGCCGCAGCGAGCGGTCGATCCAGGCCTTGCTGAGCTTCTCCCAGACCGAGTTCTGGCCCAGGCGTTCGGCCAGGCTGGTGAAGTCCACCTTGTCCAGGGGCTGGTCCTGGTCGAAGCAGGTGAACACCACCTTTTCCTCGCCGGTGACCGGGTCCTTGTGCTTTTGCAGGCACTGGGCGCAGACCTCCTTCAGCATGCATTGCATGGGCGAGTTGATGGAGCCGATGCCCTGATGCTCGCGCTTGAGGAAGGGGGCGAGGCGGTCGTGCCGTGCCTTGGCCACCGCCGCCATCATGCGGTCCGAGCCGATGGCGATGATGCGGTCCACGTCGGTGATGGGAATGGTCTGCTCGCCCAGGCGGCCCTCGCCATAAGCCACCATGGCCTCGACGATATTGCCGACGAAGGCGCGGTCCTGGGGCCGGTCGGGGGTGAAGGACTCGCCGCCGTCCACGCACCATATCACCACGTCGGCGGCGGCCTCGATATCGGCCACCTTGAAGCGGTCATGGGGGTTCTTGTAGCCGGCGAAATACAGCACCTTGGACCCGGCGCTTCGGAAGGCGGCGCCGATGGAGAACAGCACGGCGTTGCCCAGGCCCCCGCCGGCCAGCAGCACGGTTTCCGAGCCGCACACATGGGTGGGGGCGCCGGTCGGCCCCATGAGGACCACCGGTTCGCCGGGGGTGAGATGGGCGCACAGATCGCTCGATCCACCCATCTCGAGGACGATCAGACCGACCAGACCCTGTTGGGTATCGACCCAGGCGCCGGTCAGCGCCAGACCTTCCATGGCCAGCGAGGTGTTGCCCACCTTGCGGGCCAGCATCTCGAAGTTCTGCAGGCGGAAGAACTGGCCGGGACGGAAAGCCTGCGCCGCCGCCGGAGCCTTGACCACCACCTCGATGATGGTCGGCGTCAGGCGGTTGACCGCATGGATGCGGGCGCGCAGGCGGTCGTTGAGGGTCTCGAACAGCCGGGCGGCCGGCACCGGATTGGCCGGGCGCCGCTCCATGGTCCGGGTCACCACCGGATGGCCCTGCTTGGCCGAGGCCATGGCCGAGACCACGTTGCCGGCATAGGAGGGGTGCAGGTCGCCGAAGAAGCTGACCGTGCGGTCGTGGCCGTCGATATGCATCAGGACGTGGACGTCGCCCGGTTTGGTGCGGCGGTCGGGAGTGACGAGCCGCCCCTCCTCGTCCACCGCCTGGAAGTACTTGCCGTCCAGGTGGATGCCCTTGGCCTCGCGGGCCGGAGTGGTGTTGGGCACGGTGCCCGCCGCCACCAGCACGGCGCGGGCCGGCAGGCGGTGGGGTTGGCCGTCGCGGTCCTTGAGCTGGATGCCGTTGGCCGAGCCGAAATCGTCGGTCTCCACCGCCACCGGGGTCATGCCTTCGAGGAAGCGGATGCCCTCCTCCATGGCCTTGGCGATTTCCTCGTGGTTGCGATAGGCCGGGCTGTCGGTCAGGCCGCGGCGGTAGGCCACGGTGGCGCCGCCCCAGGACTGCAGCAGCTCGAGGATACGCGGCGCCCGGCCTTCGGCGCCGGCGGCGCGGCGCTCGGCGCGGATGGCCTCGGCATGGGTGATGAACTCGTCGGCGATCTCGTGATCCTCTTCCGACCAGTGGGCGCGCACCGCGTGCTCGCCCCGCTCGGCCACCAGTTGCTCGTGGCGGGACAGGAACTTCTCCACCTGGACGGGGTAATAGGCCAGCGCCTCGGTGCAGGTGTCGATGGCGGTCAGCCCGCCGCCGATCACCACCACCGGCAGGCGGAGCTGCAGGCTGGCCAGGGTGCCGGGTCGGGCCGCGCCGGTCAGCTGCAAGGCCATCAGGAAGTCCGAGGCCTGACGCACGCCGCGCGCCAGACCGCCCGGCATGTCGAGGATGGTGGGCTTGCCGGCGCCGGTGGCCAGGGCCACATGGTCGAAGCCCAGCTCGAACGCCTCGTCCAGAGTCAGGTTGCCGCCGAAGCGCACGCCCCCGAACAGGGCGAATTCGGCGCGACGCTCCAGCAGCAGACGGATGACGTCGAGGTAGTTCTTGTCCCAGCGCACCGTGATGCCGTACTCGGCGACGCCGCCGAAGCCGCCCATGACGCGCTCGGCCAGGGGCTGCCACAGGGTGCGGATGTCGCGGATGGGGCGGAACGGCACCCGCTTGCCATGGGGGTCGACGCCCGACAGGTCGGCGGCCAGCGGCTCGATCTTCAGGCCGTCCACCGCCACCACGGCGTGGCCGTCCTGCATCAGGTGATGGGAGAGCGTGTAGCCGGCCGGCCCCATGCCCACCACCAGCACCTTGCGGCCCGAATCGGGCTTAGGCAGCGGGCGGCGGATGTTGACCGGGTTCCAGCGGGTCAGCAGGGAATAGATCTCGAAGCCCCAGGGCAGTTCCAGCACGTCCTTCAGCGTCCGGGTCTCGGCCTCGGGCACGTTGACCGGGTCGCGGTTCTGGTTCTGGTAGACGCAGGCGGTCATGCAGTCGTTGCAGATGCGGTGACCGGTGCCGGCCGCCATGGGATTGTCCACGGCGATGATGGCCAGCGCCGCCAGGGCGTGGCCGGCGGCCTTGGCCTCGTGCATCTCGGAGATCTTCTCCTCGAGCGGACAGCCCTCCATGGCGACGCCCAGGGGGTTCTTCTGGGTCTCGCCGGTCTTCCTGTCCTTCATGCCCTTGGAGCAGGAATCGCGGCCCTGATGGTGGCAGAGGATGCAGTAATTGATCTCGTCCAGCGCCCCGGCCAGATCGGCGCCGGCATCGGTGAGGTTGAAGCCCTCGCGGCGGCGCAGGCGCCCGGCCTCGAATTCCAGGGCGGGAACGCCGCACAGCTCGCCCCGCACCACCGGCACCTGATGCAGGGGATCGTGCTTGGCCGGCACCTTGAAGAGAATACCGGCGGGGTGGTAGGCGCTCTCGTTGGCGGCCACCTTGGCGGCGGCCAGACGGACGGCCAGCGTCAGGTCGTCGGCATGGGCGGCCTCGTCATCCATCCAGGCCAGGACGCGCCGGGCGAAGCCGGCTTCCGAGAACGGCTCGCCCACCTTCAGCGTGTATTCCATCTCCAGCGCGTGGGCGTCCAGGGTGGCGGCCTCGTCGGGCTTGATCTCCTTCAAGGCCCGGCGCTGCACGAACAGGCGCTTGGCCTGGTAGAGCGGCGCCAGGGCGTCCTGACGGGCCTTCAGCTCGCCCAAGGCGGCGCGGATGGCGAACAGTTCGGCCAGGAAGTCGTCCAGATGGGGGGCCAGCTCGACCAGCAGCGCCGCCTCGTCCTTGGGCAACAGGGTGGCGGGCTCGGCGCGGGCGGCCGCGAGGCGGGCGGCCAGGGCGCCATCGGCGGCGGCCAAGGCGGCGAGGAAAGCCCGATCCACCCGCTCCAGGCCGGAGCGTTCATACAGATCGTTGAAGGAAAGGCCATGCCCAAGGGCCGGATGCGTCATGTCCACACTCATCGTTTGAAAAGCCTCGAGATCAGCGGATACCCCCACTCGTCAACCTCATATGGCATTGTGTAGAATTATTCACAACGACAAAATTTTTGTGGTGAATTGGGGTAACGCCTCATTAACGCCATGAAGACTACCATGGGATGGGGGAACGGGTTGCAGGACGGACAGGATGGATCATCCCGTGGACAAGCCGGCGACCACCGAGGAGCAGGAGGCCTTATTCCAGGCCATTATCCTGAAGATGCCCGGCGTGGCCGATCCGGCCAAGCTGGAACAGTTGACCATTCTCGCCCTGGATCTGATGCTGCGCCGTCCCTATGACAGGGACCTGCGCGAGGCATTGCGGCACCGGGTCCGCGAGGTCATCGCCGAGGTCAAGCCCGGACACAACGCCGAAGTCCATCGCAACGAAATGCGTTTCGCGGCGCGCGGCTGCGTCGAGGTGCTGCGCGCCGCCAAGGAGCAGCGCCTGCCGCGCTCGGCCACCGACAATTGGGCCCAGTCCAAGGACGGCAAGTTCCACCCCCACCACCATCGCGACGAGGAGGAGGAAAAGGCGGAAGGACGCGGCCTGCTGATCGCCGGCGCGGCGCTGGTCGCCCTGATCCTCACGGTGGGCGGCTACATCCTGTGGAGCCGGTCGCAGGCCCCGGCCGAGAATACCGGCAGCGAAACCGACCGCTTCGTCGCCCAGATGATCGAATCCAGCCAGGGCAACGCCCCGCCGTCCCATATCTTCGGCGGCGCCATCCGGGTCACCTCCATGAACGGCGTGCCGGTGGTGATCGCCGAGCGCGTCCCGACCCGCATCTGCTCGGCCTCGGGCATGAAGCTGGTCAAGAAGGGTCTGCTCAGCGTCAACGGCATCACCCCTTCCCGGGTATCGTCGGCCATCATCACCGAATTGTGCAACAAGGACGGGAGCAGCGATGCCACGCTCATGTGGGCGCCTAAGTAAGGCCCTGGTCCTGCTGGCATCCCTGTCATGGATCGGCGCCGCCACGGCGGGGACCAGCCTGTCCGGCCACGCCGAGCAGGGCGGATTGATGGTCGGCGGCACCGAGCCCGGCGCCCGGATCAGCCTGGACGGCCGTGCCGTGCCGGTGGACGCGCAGGGGCGCTTCCTGCTGGGCTTCGGACGCGATGCCGCCCGTACCGCCGAATTGCGGATCACCCTGCCCGACGGAAGCGAGGAAAACCGCGCCCTGGCGGTGTCGCGCCATGATTGGCCGGTCCAGCGCATCGAGGGCCTGCCGCGCGAGAAGACCGAGCCCGACGCTGCCTCGCTGGCCCGGCTGAAGGCCGAGACCGCCATGGTCCGCGCCATCCGCGACCACGTCACCCTGGACTGCCGAATCCTCGGCGGCGACGGGCTTGTTCGCCCCGCCGAAGGAACGGTCTCGGGCGTGTTCGGCAGCCAGCGGGTCTATAACGGCATCGGCGGCGCGCCTCATTCCGGCCTGGATATCGCGGCGCCGGCCGGCGCCCCGGTCTTTGCCGCCGCCGACGGCACGGTGGTGCTGGCGGCCCCCGACCTGTTCCTGACCGGGCGCACCGTGATGATCGATCACGGGCTGGGCCTGATCTCCAGCTACGGCCATCTGTCGCGCCTCGACGTGGCCGCCGGAACCGTGGTGCGCAAGGGCGAGCGGATCGGCGCCGTCGGCGCCACCGGTCTGGCGACCGGCCCCCATCTGCATTGGGGCATGTCCTGGCTGGAAGTGCGCCTCGACCCCGAGGCGGTGGAAAACACTCTCCACAACATATACGTCAGTATATGAGATGCAACTAGGAGGTAGATTTCTTACTCCTTCGTATGATAGATGCTCCTTATGGATAGGATCTGTGGGGGCGCCATGCATGCGCGCTTGGCCGCCATCGGTGAAAACGACACCCTTGGCGACGACATTCTGGATCAGTTGGAAGGCGAGGCTCTGGTGATTCTGGAGCATCCCGATCTCTACATGGCCGTCACCGTCGCCATGGCGCGCTCGTCGCTGGAGTTGATCCAGCGCCTGCGCCGCCGGAACTCCATCCCGGCCGCCCGGGTCGCCTAGGTCTCCCCCCTTCTTTCCCAGCCTTCCCCTTCCCTGCCCCCGGAACATGGCGTAATAATCCCGCCTCCCGCTCTCGCGCCGTTCCGAGGTCGCCATGAAATCCCTGTGGTCCGATACCGATGCCGAGTCCTTCGTCGCGCGCTATGCGTCCGAGGGCGTCAACCGCGACCTGGCCCTGAGGGTCTACACCACCCGTCTGCTGGGCGGCGACCCCCGGCTGGTACTGCACGGCGGCGGCAACACCAGTTGCAAGACCACGGTCACCGACCTGCTGGGCGAGGCGGTCGAGGTGCTGTGCGTCAAGGGCTCGGGCTGGGACATGGGCGACATCGAGCCGGCCGGCCTGCCCGCCGTACGCCTCGCTCCCCTTCTGAAGCTGCGCAAGCTGGAACGCCTGTCCGACGAGGACATGGTGGATTACCAGCGCGGCAACCTGATGAACTCGTCGTCGCCCAACCCGTCGGTGGAGACGCTGCTGCACGGCTTCCTGCCCCACAAGTTCATCGACCACACCCATTCCACCGCCGTGCTGTCCCTGGTGGACCAGCCCGACGGCGAGGCCCTGGCGCGTGAGGTCTATGGCAGGCGCATGGGCTACGTGCCCTACATCATGCCGGGCTTCGCCCTGGCCAGGAAGGCGGCCGAAATCTACGAGCAGGACCCATCGGTGGAAGGCCTGATCCTGGTCAAGCACGGCATCTTCACCTTCGGAGACGACGCCCGGACCGCCTACGAGCGGATGATCGAGATGGTGACCCTGGCCGAGCAACGGCTGGAGAAGGGCCGCAAGCCCCTGGCCGCCGCCAAGGACCTGCCCAAGGACCCCGCCCTCCTGGCCGAGGTGGCGCCCATCCTGCGCGGCCTGCTGGCCAATGGCTCCCGGCGCCGGGTGCTGGATTTCCGCACCTCGTCCGCCATCCGCGCCTATGTGGACGGCGCCGAGGTCGGCCGCTACTCCCAGCAGGGCGTGGTCACCCCCGACCACACCATCCGCACCAAGAACTGGCCGGTGGTGCTGCCCGCGCCGCAGGCCGGCAAACTGGCGGAGTGGGCCGAGGGCGCCAAGGCGGCCATCGACGCCTTCGAGGCCAAGTACCACGCCTATTTCAGCCGCAACAACCAGCGCCTGGGCGGCATCAAGACCGAGCTCGACCCCAAGCCCTGCGTCGCCCTGGTACCGGGCCTCGGCCTGTTCGGCGTCGGCGCCTCGGCCAAGGATGCCGGCATCGCCGCCGACATCGCCGTCAACACGGTGGAGAGCATCACCGACGCCGAGGCCATCGGCCGCTTCGAGCCGGTGGGCGAGGCCGATCTGTTCGACCTGGAATACTGGTCGCTGGAACAGGCCAAGCTGGGCAAGGCCGCCGAGAAGCCCCTGGCCCGTCAGGTGGTGGTGGTCACCGGCGGCGGATCGGGCATCGGCGCCGCCACCGCCAAGGCCTTCGCGCGCGACGGCGCCGAGGTGGCGGTGCTCGACCGCGACCCGGAAGCCGCCGCCAAGGCCGCCAAGGCGTGCGGCGGCAAGGCCATCGGCCTGGCCTGCGACGTCACCGACGCGGCCTCGGTCCGCGCCGCCTTCGACAAGGTGGCCGAGCGTTTCGGTGGGCTGGACGTGGTGGTCAGCAATGCCGGCGCCGCCTGGCAGGGCGCGGTGGGCGAGGTGGACGACGCCACTCTCAGGACCTCGTTCGAACTGAATTTCTTCGGCCACCAGAGCGTCGCCCAGAACGCCGTGCGCATCTTCAAGGCCCAGGGCACCGGCGGCGCCCTGCTGTTCAACGCCTCCAAGCAGGCGGTCAATCCGGGCAAGAATTTCGGCCCTTATGGCTTGCCCAAGGCCGCCACCATGTTCCTGATGAAGCAGTACGCGCTGGACCACGGCAAGGACGGCATCCGCTCCAATGCGGTCAACGCCGACCGCATCCGCTCGGGCCTGCTCACCGACGAGATGATCAAGAGCCGTTCGTCGGCGCGCGGCCTGACCGAACAGGATTACATGGGCGGCAACCTGCTGGGCCGCGAGGTCACCGCCGAGGACGTGGCCGACGCCTTCCTGTGGCTGGCCAAGGCCTCCAAGGTCACCGCCTGCACCCTCACCGTGGACGGCGGCAACATCGAGGCGTCGCTGCGGTAGTCGGTGACCTTGTCATCCTCCTGTGTAGCCGACCACCCGGTCTTTGAGGGAAACGGCTTGGGCCGCCGAACCACGAAGGCGCAGAGGCACGAAGAAAAGAGAAGAAAATAAATTTTTCTTCTCTTTTCTTCGTGCTCCTTCATGCCTCGGTGCCTTCGTGGTGAATTTGGCCGTTGGGATACTGAAGAGATCCCCATCAACAACCGCTCGGGATGGCAGGAAAGCCGGGAGGTCTCAGCACGTCGGACAACGCACCACGGGCAGGTCGCGCTTGATCCAGCCCGGCCCGGCGCCCGAACCGCCCATGCCCTCGGAGACGTCGAGGATGCGGGTGAAGCCGGCCTCGGACAGCGCTTTGGCGGTGGCCCCCGAGCGGTTTCCGGTGCGGCAGATCAGGGCGATGGGGGCATTGCGGTCGCCGTTGGTGGTGGCCAGCAGGTCGCGGATGAAACCGGCGCCGCCGTCGGGATGGCGCATGGGAATCAGCCTGGCGCCCTCGGGCACCCCGGTCTGCTTCCATTCCTCGGGCTGGCGGATGTCGACCAGGACCACGTCACCCTTCTTCACCGCCTGCAGCGCGTCGGGAGCCGAAATGGTCTTGATCTCCGCCGCCAGGGCGGTCCCCGCCATCACCAGCCAAGCCGCCATCGCCATCATCAGGGAACGCATCATATCCGCCTTTTGCTTATTGAGGCATTTCTAATACACCCTCTGCCGGGCCGCCATCAAGGCCAGCGCCTCCTGGCGGGTCCGCACCCCCAGTTCCAGCAGCAGCGGCGGCTCCAATCCGCAGGCGGCCAGCGAGTCGCGGTCGGCCAGCACCTGGGCGGCCTCACCCTGGGCGATCACCCGCCCCCCCTGGAACAGCGCCACCCGGTCGGCGAAGCCATAGGCCAGATCGACCTCGTGGGTGGTGAACACCAGGGTGGCCCCCGCCTGGGCGAGACGATCGAGCGCCGCCAGCAGGCGTTTGCCCCCCTGGTGGTCGAGACCGGCCAGGGGTTCGTCCAGCAGCAGCACCTCCGGTTCCATGGCCAGGGCCCCGGCGATGGCCACCCGCTTCTTCTGGCCGAAGGACAGCATATGAGTGGCGCGCCCGGCCAGTTCGGCGATGCCCAGGGCCTCCAGCGCCGCGTTCACCCGCCGGCGGGCCTCCGCCTCGGACAGGCCGAGATTGAGCGGCCCGAACGACACGTCCTCGGCCACCGTGGCGGCGAACAACTGGTCGTCGGGCTCCTGCAGCACCAGCCCGACCCGGCGGCGCCAGCCGGTCAGCGCCGCCCGCGAATACCCTATGGCCTCGCCTCCCAGCAGCACGGTGCCGGCGGCCGGCTTCAGCGTGCCGTTCAGGTGGAGCAGCAAGGTGGTCTTGCCCGCCCCGTTGGGTCCCAGCACCGCCAGCCGCCGCCCCCGCTCCACCGCGAGATCGAGACCGGCCAGGGCGGCGACGCCGCCGGGATAGGCATAGCAGAGGCCCCTGGCCTCGAGAATCATCCCAGCCACAGGCTCACCCCCGCCAGCAGGGCGTGACCGCCCAGAATCAGCGCCAGGGCCGGTCCCGAGGCCGGGCGCGCGGTGGAAATCATGGGCAGCGAGCCGTCGAAGCCCCGTGCCGCCAGTCCCGTCTCCAGACGCCTTGCCCGTTCCATGGCGCGCGGCAGCAACTGGGCGATCAGCAGGCCGAGGGAGCGCACCTGCCGCCGCGGCCCGAACCAGCCGAGACGCGCCTCCTGGGCGGTGCGGATGGCCGTCGCCTGGTCCAGCAGCAGGAACAGGAAATGCCAGGTGAGCAGCATGATCTCGGCGATCTCGGCCGGCAGGCCGATACGGCGCAGGCCGCGCACCAGATCGGGAGCCGGGGTGGTGGCGGCCAGCAGCAGCAGGGCCGAGGCGGCGGAAGCGGCGCGCAGTACCACCAGGGCGGCGCGGCGGCCCTGGTCGGCGGCCAGATGCAGGCCGTGTGAATCCACCTCCACGGCCAAGGTGGCGGCACCGGTCAGCACGAAGCCCAGCGGCAGGGCGTTGAGACGCAGCCAGTCGCCGGCGGGCAGCCGCGCCCCGCCCAGGGCCAGGCCCCAGACGGCGCCCAGCACCAGCGCCCCGCCCGGCCAGGGCGGCAGGATCAGGGCCAGGACCAGCAGGCCGAGGGCGAGCGCCGCCTTTTCCGACGGCGCCCGCTTTCGCCACGGCCCCGCCTGGGACAGGCGGTCAATGGCGAGACTCATTTGCTGGAACGACCGTGCCGCCGTCCGATGACGTAGCCCAGCAGACCGGCTCCGAAGGCGGCCTGGACCGCGAACAGCAGCCCCTCGATCTCCTTGGAAGGCTGCCAGAACGGCCCGGTCCACTTCTCGTAGGCGGGATGGGACGAGGTCACCACCTCGCTGGCCGCGTCGTCGGTGCCGCCGAACTGGCCGGCCGGGTTGAGGATCAGCGGAGCGGCGACGATCAGCAGGGCGGTGCCCAGCAGCAGGGAATTGGTGCGCGCGCTCATGCCTTGGCTCCTTCGATCCGCATGCGGCGGCCGGCGAGGGCGTTCATCACCACCACGGTGACCAGTCCCTCGGCCACCGCCAGGGGCGCTTGCGTGATGGCGAAGATGCCGCCGAACTTGGCGAAGGCGCCGGCAAAGCCGGTCTCGGCATCGGGAAAGGCCAGGGCCAGTTGGAACGAGGTGACCACATAGGTGGCGAGATCGCCCAGAAACGCCGAGAGGAACACCGCCACCGCGACCGGAACGCCGAGCCGCCCGGCGAGGCGCCAGACGCCATAGGCCACCCACGGCCCGGCGATGGCCATGGAGAAGACGTTGGCCCCCATGGTCGACAGCCCGCCATGGGCGAGCAGCAAGGCCTGGAACAGCAGCACGATGGCGCCGATCACCGCCATGATGCCGGGACCGAACTGCATGGCGCCCAGCGCCGTGCCGGTGGGGTGCGAGCACGAGCCGGTGACGCTGGGCAGCTTGAGCGCCGACAGCACGAAGGTGAAACCGGCCGACGCCGCGATGTCGAGCCGCGCCTCGGGCCGTTCGGCCACGATGCGCTTCAGCGAGCGCGCACCCAGCACCACGAAGGGGGTGGAAACGCAGGTCCAGGCCAATGCGTGCCCGGCGGGAAGAAAACCTTCCATGATATGCATGATGAACAGACTCCGTTCGTCGAGAGACTTCACTCGTCGCCGCGAAACGGAAAACTGACCCGACGGCACACCCCGGCCGAACGGGCTCGCAAGCGACTCTCGATGATGGCAGGTCTCCTGACTCGCGGGTCGTTGGGTCCGGCATAGCCTTCCCAGCCCATTTTCGGGCCAGTGGCGTCTCTAACGGCCGGAACCTCTCCGCCTACAGTTGCGGGGGCAGTCACGGATTTGACCCTCTTTTCGAGGGGCGCACCGCGTTCCCATTTTCACCCCGTGCCGTCGCCGGCCACGGGGAACCATCGCCGGGCACTATAATTTCGCCATGATCGGGATGCAAACCATTCCGGGACTGGTGGATTTGGGCCTGCTAGATTATGGCCCTGGCCTGTTTGAGGAGGTTTCCCGTGTCCCATACCATCGCCCTGGTCGACGACGACCGTAACATCCTGACCTCGGTCTCGATGGCGCTGGAGGCCGAGGGCTTCAAGGTGCGCACCTATACCGACGGCGCCGAGGCGCTACGCGGCCTGACCAGCCAGCCGGCCGACCTGGCCGTGCTCGACATCAAGATGCCGCGCATGGACGGCATGGAGCTGCTGCAGCGCCTGCGCAAGCAATCGGCCATCCCGGTGATCTTCCTCACCTCCAAGGATGACGAGATCGACGAGTTGCTCGGCCTGCGCATGGGCGCCGACGACTACATCAAGAAGCCCTTTTCGCAGAAGCTGCTGATCGAGCGTATCCGCACCCTGATCCGCCGGCTGGAGGCCAACGCCGCCGGACCGGACGAGGGGGGCGGCGAGACCCTGGTGCGCGGGCTGCTGGTGCTCGACCCCGGCCGGCACATCTGCACCTGGAAGGGAAAGGCGGTCGACCTCACCGTCACCGAGTTCCTGCTGCTGAAATCCCTGGCCATGCGCCCCGGCCACGTCAAGAACCGCGACCAGTTGATCGATGCCGCCTATGGCGAGTCCATCTACGTGGACGACCGCACCATCGACAGCCACATCAAACGGCTGCGCAAGAAGTTCCGCGAGGTGGACGACGAGTTCGCCCAGATCGAGACCCTGTACGGCGTCGGCTATCGTTATCGTGACGAGTGAGTCGCTGTCATGACGAGTGAGCCTGGGCCTTCCCGGCGGCGCCTGCCCCGCTGGCGGCTGCTCGCCTCGCCGCTCACCCGGCGCATCCTGGCGGTCAACCTGCTGGCGCCCATCGTGCTGGTGGCGGGCGTCATGTATCTCGACCGCTACAAGCAGGGGCTGATCCGCGCCGAACTGGACGGGCTGGGCACCCAGGCCGAGATGGTGGCCGGCGCCATCGGCGAGGGCGCGGTGTTCGAGGAAGAGATGGGCTTCTTCGAGATCAATCCCGACATGGCGCAGCAGATGGTGCGCCGCCTGTCCGAGCCGGCCAAGTTCCGCGCCCGGCTGTTCGGGGCGGTGGGCGAACTGGCCGCCGATTCCCGCGTGGTAGGCGGCGCCAAGGGCTCCATCTACATCGAGGAACTGCCGCCGCCCACCCCGCCCCACTGGGCCGACCGGCTGGCGCGGCAGTGGGACCGCTGGGCGCGATGGATGCCCAGGGACGAGACCCTGCCGCTCTACCGCGAGCATCCCAACGCGCGGGCCGACGATTTCGAGGAGGTGATGAGCGCCATGGCCGGACGGCCCGCCTGGGCGGTGCGGTCGCGCAAGAGCGGCGCCCTGATGCTGTCGGTGGCGGTGCCGGTCCAGCGCTACAAGCAGGTGGTGGGCGCCCTCTTGATCACCGCCGACGGCACCAACATCGCCCGCTCGCTGTTCCAGGTGCGCATCGCCATCCTGCAGGCCTTCGCCGTGTCGCTGGCGCTGACCATCGGCGTGTCGCTCTACATGGCCGGCACCATCGCCCGGCCCATCCGCCGGCTGGCCCTGGCCGCCGAGCGGGTCCGCCACGGTCAGGGCCGCGTCCACGCCATTCCCGACCTGTCGCGGCGCAAGGACGAGATCGGCGAGCTGTCCGTGGCCCTGAAGGAGATGACCGAGGCCCTGTGGCGGCGCATGGACGCCATCGAGGCCTTCGCCGCCGACGTGGCCCACGAGATCAAGAACCCGCTGACCTCGCTCCGCTCGGCCGTCGAGACGGCGGCGCGCATCGAGGACCCGGAAAAACGCGCCCGCCTGATGGCCATCGTGCTGGACGACGTCGGGCGCCTGGACCGGCTGATCAGCGACATCTCGGACGCGTCGCGCATCGACGCCGAGATGAGCCGGGCCGAGACCGGGCCGGTGACCCTGGACGCCATGCTCGACACCATGGCCGAGATCTATCGCGGCACCTGCGAGGACCGGGGCCTGCGCTTCGAGGTGGAGCGGCCCGGGGGCGACGCCCTGGCGGTCCAAGGCATCGAATCGCGTCTGGTCCAGGTACTGCGCAACCTGATCGCCAACGCCGTGTCGTTCAGCCCGGAGGGCGGCCTGATCCGTCTTGCCGCCCGGCGGGACGGCGGACGCATCGTGCTGACCGTCGAGGATCAGGGGCCGGGCATACCGCCCAACAAACTGGACGCCATCTTCGAGCGTTTCTACTCGGAGCGGCCCGAGGGCGAGAAGTTCGGCACCCATTCCGGCCTGGGCCTGTCCATCTCGCGCCAGATCGTCGAGGCCCATGGCGGCACCATCCGCGCCGAGAACCGCGAGGCCGACGGCCCGACGGGGGGCGGAGCCCGATTCGAGGTGAGCCTGCCCGCGTCGGACTGAAGCGAGCGCACCACCTTTATTCCGCCGCATTCCGGTGGCCTGATACGTCATCACGTTTTTGGGGAGCACACGCTCATGAACAAGACTCTGATCGCCGTCCTTGCCGCCCTGCCCCTGCTGTCCGCCCTGCCCGCCGCCGCCCAGCAAGGCGATATGCCCAGGGACAATCGGGAAATGCGGCAGGATCACCGCGAGATGCGCCGCGACAACCGCGAGATCGGCCAGGACCGCAAGGAAGCGGTCCACGATCGCAACGAACTGCGCAAGGACAGGAAGGACGGCGACAAGGACGCCGTCGCCAAGGACCGCGCCGAACTGCGCAAGGACCGCAAGGAAATGCATGAGGACAAGCGCGAGCGCCGCGAGGACCGCAAGGATCTCAAGGACGACCGCCGCGACCGCCGCGAGGATCGTCGCGAACGCCAGGAGCGCTGATCAGCGCGACAGGATGTCCCTCAACCGGTCCGCCTGCCGGGAATCCACCGTTCGGCTGAACAGAATATCCTCCGGCGTCGGATTGCCGCCGTAATAGGCGGAATTCCACGAATGGCGGGGCAGGATGCCTGCCCCGTCCAGGGTGGCGCCGCCATAAAGGCCGACGGCGCGCGAGAAGGCATAGATATCGGCGCCCACGTTGGTGGTGGTATTGGCCGAGGCGCCCGCGCCCACCACCACCACCGCCACGCCGGCCTCGGCGCCGGCCTTGAACTGGTTCTCCACCACCGCCTTGAGGCCGCCCTCGTTCATGATGATGTAGACCGCCTCGGCGTCCTGCAGGCCGATCTGCAGCCCGACGCTGCCCGCCGCGATGGAGTAGAAGGCCGGACCGCTCCAGCGCCCCGACCCGTCGCGGGCCAGCAATACGCCGGTGCCGTACTGGGCACCCAGGATGAAGCCGCCCTTGACCAGATCGGGAACCACCAGCACGGCCCGCGCCCGGCCGAGCAGGTTGCCCATCTGCGAACTGAAATTGGGGTCGCCGCGCAGGCGCTCGACCACGGAGACGGCCTTGCCCACCATCATGGTCTGGTCGGTGACCTGCTGGGCGCCGGCTTCCTTGCCGAACCCTCCGGCCACCACGAGAAGCGCCACAAGGGCCAGGGCGATCAGTCTTTGCATAGCGGACTCCCTCAACAATCGTCCCCGTCCCCACTCCAACCACGGCCGTGGTTAGGATTGTGTTAACCCTTGCCCACCCGCCCCAATGGGGGTAAGCCTGGAAGCCTTCCAAACGCGGAAGAAAGGGCGATAGACGGATGTTCTCACTCATCGTCAACGGCGAGCGCCACAAGGTGGACGCCCCGCCCGACACCCCGCTGTTGTGGGTGCTGCGCGATCAGTTGGGCATGAACGCGGTGCGTTATGGCTGCGGCCAGGGCCTGTGCGGCGCCTGCTCCGTCCTGGTGGACGGCGAGCCGGCCAGGGCCTGCCAGATGCCGGTCTCCGAGATCAACGGCCGGCGCATCGTGACGCTCTCCGGCCTCAACGACAGCGTCTCCGCCCAATTGCGCGCCGCCTGGATCGAGTTGGACGTGCCCCAATGCGGCTATTGCCAGTCGGGACAGTTGGTCAGCGCCAACGCCCTGCTGCGCCGCAATCCCAAGCCCAGCGACGGCGACATCGACACCGCCATGAGCGGCAACCTGTGCCGCTGCGGCACCTATCAGCGCATCCGCGCCGCCATCCATCTCGCCGCCCGGCGGCTGCGGGGGGGATCATGAAGCGCCATGCGTCTCCCTCCGGGATGGACGGCATGAACCGCCGCACCTTCCTGATCGCCACCGCCGGAACCGGGCTGGTCCTGGCGGTGGGCGACGCCCATGCCGAAGCCGAGGGCGAAGCGGCGGCATGGCAGGCCAACGCCTTCGTCGCCATCGGCCCCGACGGCCGGGTGACGGTGACGGTCAAGCATCTGGAGATGGGCCAGGGCGTCGCCACCGGCCTGCCGGTACTGGTGGCCGAGGAACTGGAAGTGGACCCCGCCCAGGTGGCGGTGGAATTCGCCCCCGCCGACGCCGGGCGCTACAATAACCTGTTCTGGGGCCCCAGCCAGGGTACCGGCGGCTCCACCGCCACCGCCAATTCCTGGGAGCAGTTGCGCCTGGCCGGCGCGGCGGCCCGCGAGATGCTGGTGGCTGCGGCGGCGCGCATCCTGCAAGCCGATGTCGGCAGCCTGACCGCCATCAACGGCGGGGTCATCCACCAGCCCAGCGGCCGCCGCCTGGCCTATGGCGATCTGGTGGCGGCCGCCGCCAAGCTGACCCCGCCCGCCGCGCCGAAGCTGAAATCGCCGGCCGAGTTCCGCCTGATCGGCAGGAATGGGGTCAAGCGCACCGATTCACGGGTGAAAAGCGACGGCACCGCCCAGTTCGGCGGCGATGTCCGCCTGCCCGGCATGGTCACCGCCCTGGTGGCCCGCCCGCCGGTCTGGGGCGCCCGCATCGAGTCCCATGACCGCAAGGCCGCCCTGGCGGTCCCTGGCGTGGTCGCGGTTATCCCCGTCTCGTCGGGCATCGCCGTGGCGGCCAACACGTTCTGGGCGGCGAGCCAGGGGCGGGAGGCTCTCAAGGCCCGCTGGACCGAACCGGCGGAGCGCGTCTCCACCGAAGCCCTGCGCGCCGCCTGGACCGCCCTGCTGGACAAGCCGGGCAGCACCGCCGCCGCCCGTGGCGACGCCGACCTCGCCCTGGGCCAGGGAACCCAGCGCCTGGCCGCCACCTACGAGCTTCCCTACCTCGCCCATGCCCCCATGGAGCCGCTCAACTGCATGGTGCGTCTTTCGCCCGGCAAGTGCGAGATCTGGGCCGGCTGTCAGTTCCAGACCCACGATCAGGCCCTGGCCGCCAAGGCCGCCGGTCTCAAGCCCGCTCAGGTGGAGATTCACACAATGCTGGCCGGCGGCAGTTTCGGCCGGCGCGCCAATCCCACCTCGGATTACATCGTCGAGGGCGTCGAGGTGGCCAAGGCGGTGAATGCCCCCGTCCGGCTGATGTGGACGCGCGAGGACGACATCACCGGCGGCTATTACCGTCCCATGGCGCTGCACGGTTTCGAGGCGTCCCTGGACGAACGTGGCCTGCCGCTGGCCTGGCGCCACCGCATCGTCTGCCAGTCCATCCTGGCCGGCGGCCCCTTCGCCGCCATGGTCAGGAATGGCGTCGATCCGGTCTCGGTGGAGGGTGCCGCCAACCTGCCCTACGCCATTCCCCATCTGGCGGTGGACCTGCATTCGCCCAAGGTGCCGGTGCCGGTGCTGTGGTGGCGCTCGGTGGGCTCCAGCCACACCGCCTTCGCCACCGAATGCTTCCTGGACGAGCTGGCCCAGGCGGGAAGCCAGGACCCGCTGGAGCTGCGCCGCGCCCTGCTGGCCGACCGGCCCCGCCACCTGGGCGTGCTCGAACTGGCCGCCGCCAAGGGGGGCTGGGGCAATCCGCTGCCGCCCGGCAGGGGACGCGGGCTGGCCGTGCATGAATCCTTCCACTCCTTCGTCGCCCAGGTGGTCGAGGTGACCGTCGGCCCCAAGGGCGAGATCAAGGTCGATCGCGTGGTCTGCGCCGTGGATTGCGGCATGGCCGTCACCCCCGACGTGGTCAGGGCGCAGATGGAGGGCGGCATCGCCTTCGCACTGTCCGCCGCCCTGTTCGGTGAGATCACCCTGAAGGACGGCCGCGCCGAGCAATCCAACTTCCACGACTACCGCTGCCTGAGGATCGACGAGATGCCGGTGGTCGAGGTCCATATCGTGCCCTCGGCCGCCGCCCCCACCGGCGTGGGCGAGCCCGGCGTGCCGCCCCTGGCCCCGGCCCTGGCCAACGCCATCTTCGCCGCCACGGGAAAGCGCATCCGCAAGCTGCCCATCGGGGATCGGGTAACGGTGTGACATGAACTTTTGTTCACCGTGCGCCCGTTCGACTCCGCTGGAAATGCGAATGGAACGGCGCTAAGAAGAGGCGCCATGCATCGCTTCGCCAATCCCGCCCGCTTCCTGCGCCTCGCCAAGGTGATCCTTCCCTGGTCGAACGCCGTCGCCATCCTCTGCCTGGGGGCTGGTCTGTATTTCGCCCTGTTCGGCTCGCCGGCCGATTACCAGCAGGGTGACAGTGTCCGCATCATGTACGTGCACGTGCCGTCGGCCTGGATGGGCATGTTCTGCTACACCGCCATGGCGGTGTTCTCGGCCATGGCGCTGATCTGGAAGCATCCCCTGGCCGATCTGCTGGCCAAGGCCACCGCCCCGGTCGGCGCCGCCTTCACCTTCCTGTGCCTGCTGACCGGGTCCTTGTGGGGCAAGCCCATGTGGGGAACGTGGTGGGCCTGGGACGCGCGGCTGACCAGCATGCTGATCCTGCTGTTCCTCTATCTCGGCTACATGGCCCTGGTGAACGCCTTCGACGACGCCGAGCGCGGCCACAAGGCCGCCGCCATCCTGGCCCTGGTCGGCGCCGTCAACATTCCGGTCATCAAGTGGTCGGTGGATTGGTGGAATACGCTGCACCAGCCGGCCAGCGTGGTGAAGATGGGCGGACCGGCCATCGACAAGACCATGCTGATTCCGCTGCTGCTGATGGCGGTGGGCTTCAAGGCCTACTGGATTTCCATCCTGATCCTCAGGGGTCGCGCCGAGATCGCCGGCCAGAAGATTCGCGTCATCCGCATGGCGCAGATCCACGCCGCGTCGCAAGGGGAGTGACCAACGTCATGGAATCTTTCCAGGCTATGCTCCATATGGGCGGCTACGCTGGCTATGTGTGGCCCGCCTACGGCGCCGGCGCCGTGGTGCTCCTGCTGGTGCTGGTGCTGTCGCTGACCTCGGCGCGCAAGGCCGAGGCCGAGCTGGAAGTGCTGCAGCAGGCGAGACGGGGCATTCGCTCCCGGAACGGGCGCGGCAAGGATTCGGAGAACCAAGAGTGACCCGCAAGCAACGCAGGCTGTATTTCGTCCTTCTCGGCATGCTGGCCCTGGGCGGCGCGGTGGCGCTGGTGCTCACCGCCATCTCCGACAGTCTGGTCTATTTCTATTCGCCCACCGACATCGTCACCCAGCGCATCCCGGAAGGCCGGCGCATGCGCATCGGTGGTCTGGTGGAGAACGATTCCCTGGTCAAGGACGGCAAGACCGTGACCTTCAAGGTCACCGACGTCACCAACGCCATCCCGGTGACCTATACCGGCGTGCTGCCCGACCTGTTCCGCGAGGGCCAGGGCGTGGTGGTCGAGGGCCGCATGGAAAAGGGCGGCCACTTCAAGGCCTCCGAGGTGCTGGCCAAGCACGACGAGAACTACATGCCCAAGGAAGTGGCCGAGGCCCTGAAAAAGTCCGGCCAGTGGAACGACGGCAAGACGAAGTAGCGTTGTTGGGTTTCCGTCATGCCCGGACTTGATCCGGGCATCCATGGACCCCCGGATCAAGTCCGGGGGTGACGAGGATAAGGACCATATCCATGATCGCCGAGATCGGCCATTTCGCCCTGGTGCTGGCTTTGTGCGTCGCCCTGGTGCAGGCGGTCGTGCCGCTGATGGGGGCACGGCGCGGCAACATGGCCTGGATGAACGTGGCCGGTCCCGCCGCCACGCTGCAATTCCTGTTCATCGCCATCGCCTTCGGGGCGCTGACCAACGCCTATGTCACCAGCGATTTCTCGGTGATGAACGTCGCCCAGAACAGCCACACCGACAAGCCCATGCTCTACAAGGTGGCCGGCGTGTGGGGCAATCACGAGGGCTCGCTGCTGCTGTGGATCACCATCCTGGCGCTGTTCGGCTTCGCGGTGACCCTGTTCGGCCGCAACCTGCCGCCGGGCCTCAAATCCCGCGCCCTGGCGGTGCAGGCCATGATCGCCGTGGGCTTCCTGGCCTTCATCCTGCTGACCTCCAACCCCTTCGCCCGCCTGGACCCGCCGCCGGTCAACGGCCAGGGCCTCAACCCCATGCTGCAGGACCCGGGTCTGGCCTTCCATCCGCCCTTCCTCTATCTGGGCTACGTGGGCTTCTCCATGGCGTTCTCCTTCGCCATCGCCGCCCTGCTGGAAGGCCGCGTCGACGCCGCCTGGGCCCGCTGGGTGCGTCCCTGGACCCTGGCCGCCTGGGTGTTCCTCACCTGCGGCATCATCCTGGGCTCGTGGTGGGCCTATTACACCCTGGGCTGGGGCGGCTGGTGGTACTGGGACCCCGTCGAGAACGCCTCGTTCATGCCCTGGCTGGCCGGCACCGCCCTGCTGCACTCCGCCATCGTGGTGGAGAAACGCGACGCGCTCAAAAGCTGGACCATCCTGCTGGCCATCATCGCCTTCGGCCTGTCGCTGCTCGGCACCTTCCTGGTGCGCTCGGGCGTGCTGACCAGCGTGCACGCCTTCGCCACCGACCCGGCGCGCGGCGTGTTCATCCTGCTGCTGCTGTGCACGGCGGTGGGCGGCTCGCTGGCCCTTTACGCCGCCCGCGCCCCCATGATGAAGATGGGCGGTCTGTTCTCGCCCATCTCGCGGGAAGGCGCGCTTTTGCTCAACAACGTGCTGATGGCCACCGGCGCCGCCACCGTGCTGCTGGGCACGCTGTATCCACTGATCGCCGACGCGCTGAACCTCGGCAAGGTGTCGGTGGGTCCGCCCTTCTTCAACGCGGTCTTCCTGCCGCTGATGGCCCCCATGGTGCTGGTGATGGCCGCCGCCCCCATGCTGTCGTGGAAGCGTGGCGACATGGCCGGCGTGCTGGGCCGCCTCAAGTTCATCGCCGCCCTGGCCCTGGGTACCGCCATGCTGGTGTGGTTCCTCCAAGGCGGTTCGGCCGGTCCGTGGTGGACGGCGGCCGGCTTCGCCCTGGCGGTGTGGCTGGGCCTCGGCACCCTGTGGGACATGGCCGAGCGCATCGGCCTGTTCACCCGTCCGGCCAACGCGCTGAGCCGCGCCGCCCGGCTGCCCAATTCCGCCTGGGGCATGCTGCTGGCCCATTTCGGGCTGGCGGTGTTCATCGTCGGCCTGACCGCCTCGTCGGCCTGGACCACCGAGCACATCCAGACCCAGAAGGTCGGCGAGACCGTGCAGGTGGGCGGCTACGGCGTCACCCTCAAGGGGGTCGAGGACGTGCCCGGCCCCAATTACACCGCCAGCCGCGCCACCTTCGAGATTTCCAAGGACGGCAAGGCCATCGGCGTGATGCAGCCGGAAAAGCGCATGTATCGCCAGCCGCCGCGCCCCACCACCACGGCGGCCATCCGCTCAGGGATCACCGGCGACCTTTACGTGGTGATCGGCGATCCCGACCCCAAAGCCGGTCCCGGAGGCGGCTGGGTGACGCGGCTGTACTTCAATCCCTGCATCCCCTGGCTGTGGGCCGGCGGGCTGCTGCTGGTCGTCGGCGGGCTGATCTCGCTGGCCGACCGCCGCCACCGTATCGGCGCCCCGGCACGGGCCGCCAACGCCGCCGCCAAGGCCTGAGGAGACGAAACGACGATGCGCCGCTTCCTCTATGTCCTGCCGGTGGCGGTCTTCGCCATCATGGCCCTGTTCTTCCTCAAGGGCCTGACGCTCAATCCGCGTGATATCCCCTCGGTACTGATCGACCGGCCGGTGCCGGAGATGAGTCTCGCCCCCCTGCCGGGGCGCGGCGAGAGCTCGGGCCTCGGCACCGAGAACCTCAAGGGTCGGGTATCCCTGGTCAACATCTACGGCTCGTGGTGCATTTCCTGCGTACAGGAGCATCCCGTGCTGATGGAGATCAAGCGCCGGGGCGACGCCCCCATCCACGCCGTGGACTGGCGCGACGATCCGGTGCTGGGCGCCGCCTGGCTCAAGAAGAACGGCGACCCCTACGAGCGCGTCGGAATCGACCCGCCGCCGGGGCGCACCGCCGTGGATTTCGGCGTCACCGGCGCACCGGAAAGCTTCATCGTCGATAAGGCCGGGGTCATCCGCTACAAGCATGTGGGTCCCATCTCCATGGATATCTGGACCAAGACCCTGCTGCCCATCATCCGGGAGCTGGAAAAGCGATGAAAAGGCTGGTTGTCGCCCTCCTCCTCCTCTCCACCCCCGCCTTGGCCGTCAATCCCGACGAGATGCTGAAGGACCCGGCCCAGGAACACCGCGCCCGCGAGCTGGGCAAGGACCTGCGCTGCCTGGTCTGCCAGAACCAGTCCATCGACGATTCCGACGCCGATCTGGCCAAGGATCTGCGGGTCATCGTGCGCGAGCGCATCGCCAAGGGCGACAGCGACGAGCAGGTGAAGAAATTCGTGGTCGACCGCTATGGCGACTACGTGCTGCTGAAGCCGCCGTTCAAGGTTACCACCCTGGCCCTGTGGCTGGGGCCGCTGGCCCTGTTCCTGGGTGCCCTGTGGGCGGTTCTGGCCTTTTACCGCCGCCGCCCGGCGGCCGGGACCGCGCCGCCGCCGCCGCCGCTGTCGGCCGAGGAACGGCGCAGACTGGACACGTTGTTGAAGGAGAGCGAGCGGTGATCTGGATCGTCTTCGCCGCCATGGTGGTCCTTGCGCTGCTGGTATTGCTGCGCCCGCTGCTGGCGACCTCCGCCGCCACCGCCGCCCGTTCCGAATACGATCTGATGGTCTACAAGGACCAGTTGGGCGAGATCGTCCGCGACGTGGAGCGCGGCCTGCTGTCCCCGGCCCAGGCCGACGCGGCGCGCACCGAGATTCAGCGCCGCATGCTGGCCGCCGCCGATGGCGACAAGGGGGCCAAGGCCACCATCGCCAAGGCCGGCAAGACCGCTCCCATCCTGGTCGGTTTGCTGCTGCCGCTGCTGGCGGTGCTGGTCTATCTGCCGCTCGGCGCCCCGGAACTGCCCGATCGCCCCTATGCCGGACGCGCCGCCCAGATCGCCGAGATGCAGGAGAAGGCCGCCACCATCCAGGCCATGGTCACCCGTCTGGCCGAACGGCTGAAGCAGGACCCCTCGGACGGCAAGGGCTGGGCCATGCTGGGCCGCTCGTACCGCGCCCTGGGCTTGGCCGACGAGGCCAAGGACGCCTATCGCAACGCCATCACCCTGCTGCCCGGCGATGCCCAGACCCGCATCGAGCTGGCCATCATGCTGCTGGAAGAGGCCGAGAACGACGCCCTGCCCGACGAGGCCATCGCCCGTCTGGAAGAAGTCCTGGCCATCACCCCCGACCAGCCCGACGCCCTGTACTTCACCGGCCTGTCCGCCGCCATGAAGGGCGACAGCGCCCGCGCCAAGGCCCGCTGGAACCGCCTGCTGATGGTCCTGCCCGCCGAGTCCCCGGCGCGCGGTCAGGTGGAAAAGGACATGGCGCGGCTGCCATAGCTCAGAACGTGTCATCCTGACTACCGCAGCGAGAGAGGATCTTTCGGCCTGAAGACGGCTGCCTGACTTGCCTGAAAGAAACCGTCTTCATGCCTTCGTGGTGAATCAGCGTATCCGATCCGATTGACGTCGCCGCGAGGGCATTCGCTGGCGCTCAGGGCTTTTCTACTCCAGCGCCTGCCGCAGCGCGGCGGCGCTGGCCCAGGGGGCGAGCACCAGGGCGGCGGCCAGCATGGCCGAGAGAATCAGCAGGTGCGGCTTGGCCGACATGCCCTGCACGGCGGCGTCGATGGCCCCCACCCCGAAGATCAGTACCGGCACGTAGAGCGGCAGGATCAAGAGCGACAGCAGCACGCCGCCCCGCCGCGCCCCCAGCACCAAGGCGGCGCCGATGCCGCCGACCAGGGACAGCACCGGGGTGCCCAGGGCCATGGCGGCCAGCAGGGTAAGGAAGCCGTCCTCGTGCATGTGCAACAGCACGGCCAGCACGGGCGCCGCGATCATCAGCGGCAGGCCGGTGGTCAGCCAGTGGGCCAGCATCTTGGCCGCCACCACCACGCCCAGCGGCGCCGGGGTCAGCACCAGCAGTTCCAGCGAACCGTCCTCGTAATCGGCCTGGAACAGCCGGTCGAGCGACAGCATGGAGGCCAGCAGGGCGGTAACCATCAGCACGCCGGCCGAGACGCGCTCCAGCACGTTGACTTCCGGCCCGATGCCGAAGGGGAACAGCACCACGGTCAGCACGAAGAAAGTCACCACCATGACGCTGTCCGAGCCCTGGCGCAGCGCCAGGCGCAGGTCGCGGCGCACGACCTCGAGGAAGCGGTTCATGGCAGTTCCTCCCTGACCGAGAAGCGGTCGAGATGCAGTTCGGCGGCGCCGGGCATGTTGATGTCGGCATGGGTGGACAACACCACCATGCCGCCGCCGGCCCGATGTTCGGCCAGCACGTCTTCCAGCACCCTGATGGAAGCCTTGTCGAGCGCCGTGGTGGGCTCGTCCAGCAGCCACAGCGGGCTGGGCGCCGCCAGCAGGCGGGCCAGATTGGTGCGGCGCTTCTGCCCGGCCGAGAGCATCTTGCCGGGAATGGTGGCCAGCCGCGCCAGCCCGAAGCGCGCCAGCGCCGCATCCACGGCGCGGCCGGCACGCTCGGCGTGGGGGTCATGGAGATGGGCCCAGAAGCGCAGGTTCTCGGCCACCGACAGCACCGGCTTCACCGCGTCGTGATGGCCGAGGTAATGGGTGCGCGCCGCGTGGGCCTCGGGGTCCTCGGCGATCGGCCGGCCGTCCCAGGCCAGCAATCCGTGGGCCGGCTTCAGCAACCCGGCCAGGACGCGCAGCAGGGACGACTTGCCCGAACCGTTGGGTCCCAGCAGCACCAGGGCGCCGCCCGTCGCCAGGGAGAACCCCAGCCCGGCGAACACCACGCGCCCGCCGCGCACGCAGGCCAGATCCTTTGCGGAGAAGGTCGAATCGCTCATGGCCCGCACCATGGCAAAAATCGGCGCGCTTGACGAGGGGCTTGGTGGGAAGGGTGATTGCCCCCTTGCCTTTTCCGGCGGCCGACCGATCATGGGGGCATGAAACTGGTCGGCAGAAAGCTTGCGGGGCAGGAAATCCGGCGGCGTCACGTGGTGGCGGCGGTGGCGGGGCTTGTGGTCCTCGTCCTGACCCTGGCCTGGGACCTGCTGCCCGATGCCGGGCTGCGCTGGGGGCTGGCCAAGGCCCTGCGCGGCCTGGGCATGGTCGAGGTCAGCATCGACGACACCGACATCTCGCTGTTCGGCGGCCGCCTGACGGTGCGCAAGGTGGTGGCCCAGCCGGCGCTGGGCAGCGCGCTGGGCATCCGGGATTTCGACCTGAAATTCCGCTGGAAGCCGCTGCTCGACCGCCGTCTGGTGCTGGACCGCGTGGCGGTCGAGGGCATCGACATCGAGTTGAAGCGGGAAGACGGCGGCGGCTTCGTCCTCAACGGCCTGCCCCTGACGGTGGCGGCCACGCCGCCCTCGGCCAAGGACCAGGCTTCACCGCCCTGGGGCATCGACGTGGCGGGGCTTGAGCTGACCAATTCCCGCCTGCGCATCACCGACGGCGACTTCACCGCCAATATCGCGGTGGAACGGCTGCTGGTGGAGAACCTCAACAGCCTGGAGCCCGGCCGCGCCGTCGCCTTCACCCTCAAGGGCGGCCTGAACGATGCCGCCATCGCCCTGTCGGGCACCGTGCATCCCTTCGCCGCCGAACCGTCCTTCGCCGCCGCCCTGCAACTGCAGCGCCTGTCGCTGAGCGATTTCGCCGTGCTGGCCGAGCGGGCCGGGGTCAAGGGGCTGGGCGGAACGGCGGAGTCCTCCCTCGCCGCCGACGGCGTCCTGCGCCAGGACGGTCTCGACTTCAAGATCACCGGCCGCCTCGCCCTCGAGGCCCCCGCCCTGACCGCCCCCATCACAGCCAAGGCGACCCGGCTTGAACTTGAACTGGGTCACCTCGCCTGGGACGGCGCCAAGGCGGAGCTGGCGGCGGGTCTGGTCGCCGAAGCCCTGGCGGTCACCGCGCCGGGCGGCGGCGGCTCGGCCGGCAAGCTGTCCGTCGGAGTGAAGGCGCTGACCTGGGACGGCAAGCGGCTGGGACTGGAGGGAGGCCGCATCGAGGGCGCCACCCTGGCCGGCAAGGCAGAGGGCGGCGAGGGCGCCGCCGCCGGGCTGACCCTGGAGGCCGGCCGCTTCGACTGGGACGGACGGAAACTGGGCTGGCAGGGCGGGCTGAAGCTCACCGGCGCCCACATCGCCGTGGCGGGACATGACGCGACCCCCGAATCCCTGGACTGGTCGGGCCGCTTCGACCTGGACACCGCCGGTCCGGCCGGCAAGGCAGAGGGCAAGCTGGCCCTGGGGCCGCTGCGTCTGACGGTGGGCGACATCCGTACCGCCCTGCACGCCGCCGAGACCCAGGGGATGATCGAGTTCGGCAAGACGGTGGCCGGTGAATTGCCCAAGGCCCGCATCGAGGGGCTGGTGGTACAGGATGCCGCCCGCAGGATCGATTGGGCCGCCGTGGACCGGATCGAGGCCGAGACTCTGGCCCTGGGCAAGGACGGTGGCGTTTCCGTCGCCCGCCTCTCCGCCGATGGGCTGCACGCCATCAGGAAGGACGGCCAGGGCGGCTATCCCTGGCGCATCGAGAGCCGGCGCCTGCGCCTCGATCATGCCGGGCGCAACGCCGACGGTGACGTGGCGGTGGACGAGGTGCGCGTCGACGGCCTGCTGGCCCGCCTCAACCGCACTCCGGAAGGTCTGGTCGGCTTTACCTTCGACGACGGCAAGGACAAGGGCAAGGCGGCCCCCAAGGACGACGACCAGCCCGATATCCGCATCGGAAAACTGGTGGTGGGGGGCGACAGCCGGGTCAACCTGCGCGACCGCACCATGGCCGAGACGGTACGCCTCGACATCACGCCGCTGGAGCTGTCCATCGGCAAGCTGGACAGCGAATTCCCCGACCGCGACAGCCCGTTCGAGATCAAGGCCGGTGTGGGACGCGGCGTGGTCACGGCGTCGGGCACGGTGCGCCCCTTCGCCGAAAAGATTTCCGGCCGGGTCGACGGCAAGATCACCGCCTTCGAACTGCCGCCGCTGTCGCCCTATTTGGCCGAGGCGCTGGGCGTTCATCTGCAATCGGGGCATTTCGACGGCACGCTGGGCGTCGGCGCCGACCAGGGCAAGCTGTCGGGCGCGCTCGACGTGGCGCTGTCCAACCTGTTCATCGCCCCGCCCGATCCCAACGCTCCGGTGGTCCTGAAGGCCGAGATGCCCATCGAGACGGTCCTCGACCTGCTGCGCGACGGCGAGGACCGCATCCGCCTGTCGCTGCCCATCCGCGGCGACACCGCCAATCCCGACGTGGACGTCAGCGACGCGGTGGCCCAGGCGGTGGCGGGTGCGCTCAAATCCACCGTGCTGACCACCTTGAAGCTGGCCTTCCCGGTGGCGGCGCTGATCGAGCTGGCGGTGGATGCCGACGACAGGTCCCATCTGGCCCTGGCACCGCTCGCCTTCGCGCCGGGGACCGATATCCTCAGCGGCGAGCACGAAAAGACCCTGGCGGTGGTGGCCGAGCTGCTGAACGGCCGTCCCGGCCTCAAACTCACCCTGTGCGGCAAGGCCGACGACAGCGACTGGCCGGTGGTGGCCGCCAGGCGGCGCGCCGCCGACAAGCCGCTGCTGTCCAAGCTGGAGCAGTTCGTAGGCTTTGAGCGCAGTGCCGAATCCTTCGGCCCGCCCGACCGCAACCTGCTCTCCGCCCTGGCCCAGCGCCGCACCAACGCCGTCCGCGATTTCCTGGCCGACAAGGAGGGTGTCCAAGCCGACCGGCTGTTCGGCTGCCGCCCCATGGTGGAAGCCACCGGCAAGGGGCCCAGGGTGGAATTGCTGCTGTAAGGGGGGTTGTCGCCCGACGCTGTCGACGTCATCTTACCCATGCAGACGCCATATCCATAACGGGTTAGCTTCATGAAGTTCGACAATCGCCCACCGGAACGAGAGAGGCTGGCGGTAACGCCCGTCTCGGCCGGAAGATTGCCGAGCATCCGCTCGAAACTGGTGCTGCTGGTCATGGTCTGCCTGCTGCCCAGCACCCTGGCGGTCGGCCTGCTGATCTATGATTTCTATCACCGCCAGCGCGCCCTGCTGGAACAGAACATGGTCCAGACGGCCCATGCCCTGTCGCTGGCCGTGGACCGCGAGATCGCCAGCACGGTGGCCACCCTGCAGACCCTGGCGACCTCGCCCCATCTCGCCAACACCGATCTGGCGGGCTTCTACGAACAGGCCCAGGTGGTCCAGCGCCAGCAGAACGGCGACAACATCGTGCTCAGCGATGCCTCGGCGCAGCAGGTGGTCAACCTCAAGCGCCCCCTGGGCACGCCATTGCCACGCCACGGGGCGCCGGAACAGATCGAAAAAGTGCTGGCCGCCGGCCGGCCGGCGGTATCGGACCTGTTCATGGGCGGCGTCATCCACCGTCCGCTGATCAGCGTCGACGTCCCGGTGTGGAAGAACGGCAAGGCCGTCTACGACATCAGCATGGCGATCCTGCCCGAGCATCTCGGCCACATCCTGACCGAACAGCAATTGCCCCCCGGCTGGATCGCCGCCATCTTCGACAGCCGGGGCATCATCATCGCCCGCACCCATCAGCCGGAGAAATTCGTCGGCCAGAGCGGCACCCCCATCCTGGTGGAGCGCATGCGGCAGTCCAAGGACGGGCTGTCGGAGAACAATACCCTGGAGGGCATCCCCGTCTATGGCGCCTTCAGCCGCAGCGAGGTGGCCCAGTGGTCGGTGGCGGTGGGCGTGCCCAAGCAGGTGCTGCTGGCCGAACTGCGGGATTCCATCCTGCTGGTCTGCATCTCGACGCTGGCACTGACCATCGTCGGCCTGGGACTGGCCTGGATGATCGGCGGCCAGATCCGCCGCTCGGTGCGTTCGCTGATCGAGCCGGCCCTGGCCCTGGGCTCGGGCGCGGACATCAGCGCGCCGCGCCAGGATATCCGCGAGGTCGAGGAACTGGCCCGCGCCCTGGCCACCGCTTCGGCGCTGCTGCAACGGCGCACTGCCGAACGCGATCAGGCCCGCCGCAACGAGGCGGAAACCCAGCGGCTGCTGCAGGAACTGATCGACGCCAACGGCGAGTTGCAGCGCTTCGCCCACATCGCCTCCCATGACCTGCAGGAGCCCCTGCGGACGGTCACCTCCTTCACCCAGTTGCTGGCCCGCCGCCTGGCCGGCCGCCTGGACAGCGAGGCCGACGAGTACATGGAGTTCATCGTCGGCGCCGCCAAGCGCATGCACGAGCTGATCAACGGCCTGCTGACCTTCGCCAACGTATCGGGACAGGGCCAGGTGATGGGGCCGGTTTCCGCCGCCCAGGCCTGCCGGGCCGCCCTGGACAATCTGCACGACAGCATCGTCGGCAGCGGCGCCGAGATCACGGTCGGCGACCTGCCGGTGGTGGTCGCCACCGAGGTCCAGCTGATGCAGGTGTTCCAGAATCTGATCGGCAACGCCATCAAGTTCCGGCGCCCCGACCGGCCGCCCCGGATCGCGGTCACCGCCGAGCCGCACCAGGGTCTGTGGCTGTTTTCCGTCGCCGACAACGGTATCGGCGTCGAGAAATCCGAGCAGGACATTTTCCAGATCTTCCGCCGCCTGCATACCTCCGACGCCTATCCGGGCACCGGCGTCGGGCTGGCGGTGTGCAAGCGGATCATTCAGGGCGGCGGCGGAGAAATCTGGCTCGAGCCCAACCCCACGGGGGGCAGCATCTTCCGCTTCACCGTCCCGGCGCCGTCAGACGAGGCGTCATAGGGCGGCGAGATCGTCGGCGATGCGGCGGATATGGGCGCGGGTTTCCGCCTCCGCCGTCTCGCCGTCACCATGGGCCACCGCCTCGACCATGCGGGCGTGCTCCTCCACCCGCTGGTCCAGCATGGCGGGGCGGAGATCGGGGCGGATGCACATGGCCTTGGTGCGCGCCCACAACCGCTCGATGATCTCCACCATCACCTTGTTGCCCGAGGCCTCGGCCATCATCTTGTGGAAACGGGCCACCTCGGCGGCGTAATCGTCCAGGGCGCCCCGGGCGATGGTATCGCGCTGGAGGATCACCGAGGCGCGCAGTTCCGCCACCCGCTCGGCCGTCGCCTTCTCGGCGGCCAGACGGGCGGTGGCGCCTTCCAGCACCTCGCGGGTCGCCAGGATGTCCATCAGCCGCGCCTTGTCGAAGCCGGTGAAGAACACGCCATGACGCGGCCACACCTCGACGATGCCGTCGGCTTCCAGGCGGGCGATGGCCTGCCAGACCGGCGAGCGGCTGACGCCCAACTGGCGGGCCAGATCCTCGACGCTGATCTTGTCGCCGGGCATGAAGCGCTCGCCGGCCAGCAGCATCTCGTGCAGCGCGGTATAGGCCTGCTCGGCCAGATTGGTCTTCTGCAATTTCATGCCGTCAACTCTCCTCCCCCGCCGAATTGTGCCCAAGCTGGACTCCGGACGCAAACACGAATAACGTATCACGTAACATGAAACATGAGGTGGCGTGATGAGCCTGTCCCTGTCCCGTATGCCGCTGCCCCGCATCCTGGCCTGGATCGCCGTCATCGCCGGCGCGGTCATCGTCATTCTCGACCCGCTGCCGGGGACCGAGGGGCGGGTGCTGGGCCTGTCGGTGGCGTTCATCGGATTGTGGGCCACCGGGGTGATCGCCGAGCCCATCACCGCCGTTTTCTTCTTCACCATGGCCATGCTGCTGAAGGCGGCGCCGTCATCGGTGGTGTTCGGCGGCTTTCAGTCGGCGGCGCTGTGGCTGGTCTTCGGCGGACTGGTCATGGGGGTGGCGGTGCGCACCACCGGCCTGGGCGAGCGCCTGGGAGCGCGGCTGAGCCACGCCTTCGGCTCCAGCTATTGGGGCGTCATCACCGGGGTGACCCTGGTGGGCGTCGCCATGGGCTTTCTGATGCCGTCCTCCATGGGCCGCGCCATCTTGCTGATGCCCATCGCCGTGGGGCTGGCCGAGCGCTACGGCTTCGAGCCCGGTTCCAACGGCCGCCTGGGGGTGGTGCTGGCCGCCGCCTTCGGCTGCCACGTCCCCACCTTCTCCATCCTGCCGGCCAATCTGCCCAATCTGGTGCTGGTGGGCGCCTCCGAGACCCTGTGGCACTACACGCCCAGCTATGGCGCGTATCTGCTGCTGCACTTCCCGGTGCTGGGCTTCCTCAAGACCGCCATCATGATCCCGCTGATCGTCAAGCTGTGGCCCGACACTCCCAAGCCCGAGATGGCGGGCCGGCCGCTCGGTCCCATGAAGCGCCAGGAAGGACAACTGGCCCTGCTGCTGGCCGCCGCCCTGGTGCTGTGGGCCACCGATTTCATCCACCACGTCAGCCCGGCCTGGGTCAGCATGGCGGCCGGCGCCCTGCTGCTGCTGCCCGGCATCGGCATGGTGGACCGCAAGGCCTTCAACGAGCAGATCAATTTCGGCTCCATGTTCTATGTGGCCGGCATCATGGGACTGGGCGCCATCGTGGACCAGTCGGGGCTGGGCGCGCGGCTGGCCGGGGCCATCCTCGAGGTGCTGCCCCTGGCCCCCGGCCATCAGGCCACCAATTTCACCGCCCTGGCGGTATTGTCCACCGTGGTCAGCGTGGTCACCACCCTGCCCGGCGCGCCGGCGGTGCTGACCCCCATGGCCGGCCAGATGGCCGAGGCCTCGGGCCTGCCCGTCGAGGCGGTGCTGATGAGTCAGGTGCTGGGCTTCTCCAACCCCATCCTGCCCTATCAGTCGGCGCCCATGGTGGTTGCCATGCAGTTGGGCGGCGAGCGCCTGGGCCCGGCCCAGAAGCTGTGCCTGTGGCTGGCCGGCATCACCGTCGTGTTCCTGCTGCCGCTGAACTACCTGTGGTGGCGACTGCTGGGGTGGATCTAGAACAGGGCGTACTGGTTGATGGGCTGACCGCCCTTGCCCCGCCGGGCGACGGTGGCGGCCGCGACGGGCGGCGGAGCGGCCGTCGGACGGCGCGGTGCCGGTTCGGCCCGCATGACGGGGGCCGGGACCGGCGAAGCCACCGGCGGCAGGGGATGGGTCTGGTCGGCGATACGCTCGTCCAGTTCGCCCTTCAGGGCGGTGGCCACCAGGCCCAGGCGGCGGTTCTCGGCCTCCAGGCGGTCGGCGCGGCCCTTCAGCGCCTCGAACTGGACGGTCAGGCGTTCCGCCACCTCGATAGCCTGGGCAAGGTCGGCGTGCAGGGCCCGCTCGGCCGCCTGGGCGGTATCGGCCCGGCGCTTCTCGGCCCCCATGGTCTCGCGCAATTCGTCCAGTTCGGCCTTCAGCCGGATGGCCTGGGCGACATCCTGGGCGGCCAAGGCCAATCCGCCGGCCGTCGCCGGACCGCCCTGGCGCAGCCTCTCGTTCTCGGAGCGCAGGTGGCGGACCTCGTTGCGCAGGTCGAAGACGGTGTCTTCCAGATCCTCCATCCGGGTGGCGCTGACCACCGGACCGCCCTCGGCCAGCCTCGAGGCCAGAGCGACGAAGTCCAGTCCGGCGCCCTCCAGCAGCCGCCCGGCGGTGCGCAGGGCGTGCAGCGCCTCGGCGTCGTTGTCCGACGCGGCCAGGGCCAGCACCTTGGCGAGTCTGTGAACGTCCATGACCTCTTTCCCCCAAGAATGGGCGATTCTGTCAAAAGCCGAGTCCGGGGGCAAACCATATTTTGTGGGCGAGTTCCGTTCCCGACCACCATGATCGGGGCAAAAAAAGGGGACGGACGACCCCTTCGGACCATCCGTCCCGCAGCGCGCCCCCGGGAGGCGGGGACGCATCCAGGATCAGCAGGGACCGTTCTGCAACTTTCCGTCGCAATTGCTGATATTGCCCTGGAAGCCCTGGAAGCCGGGCAGCGAGGCGGGGACCATCTGGCCGGCCTTGGTGCGGCAGGAGGCGTTCAGGGTGTTGCCGCTGACCGAGATGTTGGAACAGGTCATGGAATAGGAGCCGTTGGGACCGGCACAGGCCAGCACGCCGTTGATGTTGCCGATGTCGCCCACGCAGGACGAGGCGAACTGCAGCGAGGTCTGGGCCTGGCTGCCGTCCATGCGGGTGCAGGTGGCCGACAGGGTGTCGCCGTTCATGGAGGCGCCGGAACAGGTCTTGGTATAAGACCCGGCCGGATTCGCCAGAACCGGGGCGGCGGCGGCCAGGACCAGAGCGGCGGCGGCAATCAGAATCTTCTTCATCGGTTTCTCCCCTCACGAGTTTTGGTGCACATCTAAAAGATTTATATATATCTAGCTCACAGCGTTTTTTGCGGAGCCATTTATTGATAGCACAACCAATGATTCGTGATGAATATGATTCACGTATGCGTTTTAGTTGATTTGTGGCGTGATCCGTCTAATTAATGGCATATCGATCGAAACCTTACTTTTCATAGGGTTTCTGCCCGATCTCCAGGTCGGCCCAGCCACCATGCGCGCGCTCCGGGGGAGCAATGCGCGTTCGCCTGGAGACAAACCGCCGCGCATGTTATATTGAACCGGTCTAATATAAATTCCGGAGAACCCGCCATGGACGCCAAGCCTGCCGTACCGGCCTTGCCGCTGCACAAGGGCGAGGTGCCCCTGTACATGGAGACCGGCAAGGCCCAGCCCCGCGCGGTCAGCGGCACCTTCCGCTCGCTGAAATGGTGGGCCATGGTCCTTACCCTGGCGTGGTGGCATCTGGGGCCGTTCCTGCGCTGGGATCGCGGACCGGGAGCGCCCAATCAGGCCATCCTGATCGACATGCCCGGCCGGCGGGCCTACATGCTGTTCATCGAGATCTGGCCGCAGGAAATCTACTACCTGACCGGCATCCTGCTGATTTCGGCCATTCTGCTGTTCCTGATGAGCGCGGTGGCCGGCCGGGTGTGGTGCGGCTTCATCTGCTGGCAGACGGTCTATACCGACCTGTTCGTGGCGGTGGAGCGTCTGGTGATCGGCGACCGCAGCCAGCGCATCGCCTTCGAGCGCGAACCGGCCAGCCCCGCCAAGCTGGCCAAGAAAGCCGTGATCAACCTGGCATGGCTGGCCATCTCGGCGGCCTGCGGCATCGGCTTCACCCTGTGGTTCGGCGACGCCTTCGAGATGCTGAAGGACATCTTCACCGGCCGGGCCAATCCGCCGGTCTATGCCTTCATCGCCATCCTGGGCGGCTTCTGCTTCCTGCTGGCCGGCTATGCCAGGGAGCGGGTCTGCGTCTATCTCTGCCCCTATTCCCGCTTCCAGTCGGCCATGTTCGACGAGCATTCGCTGATCGTCACCTACGAGGCGTGGCGGGGCGAGCCGGGCGGCCCGGCGCGCAAGGGCCAGAGCTTCGAGGGGCGCGGCCATTGCGTCGATTGCCGCGCCTGCGTCCAGGCCTGCCCCACCGGCATCGATATCCGCCGGGGCAACCAGTTGGCCTGCATCGGCTGCGCGCTGTGCATCGACGCCTGCAATCAGGTGATGGACCGCTACGAGCTGCCGCGCGGGCTGATCTCCTACGATTCCAGCCATAACATCGACGCCCGCAAGGACGGCAGGAGCGGCAGCTTCCGCATCATCCGGCCGCGCACCCTGATCTATGGCGGCATCATGGCCGTGGTCCTTTCGGTGATGCTGTTCCGCCTCACCACCCGCCCCGACGTGGACGTCAACGTGCTGCACGAACGCTCGCCCCTGTTCGTCCAGATGTCGGACGGGGCCATCCGCAACGGCTATGCCTACAAGGTGCTGAACATGAAGGCCGAGGACCGCGCCTTCACCGTGCGGCTGGAAGGCGTCGAGGGCGGCACCATCTCGGTGGTGGGCGGCGAGAGCAATTCGGCGACCGCCGAGCTGCGCGTCCCGCGCGACTCGGTGGGCGACTTCCGTTTCTACGTCACCGTTCCCGCCGCCAAGGCGGCGTCCAAGAGCATGCCGGTCACCTTCGTCCTCACCGGCTCGAGCCGCGAGGTGCGGACCCACACCATCTTCGCCGGGCCGGAGAAGTAACCTCCTACTCGTCCTCGACCATGTCCACCCAGCTGGGGTCGTGCCCGCTGCGGTGGGCGGGCGAGGCCAGGGTCGGCTTGGCGGTCGGCACCGCCAGACCGGGCAGCACCGCCTCGCCCAGGGCGGCGCGGATGGCGGCGACCAATTGCTCCGGCGAGACGGGCTTGCCCAGGAAGCGCACCGCCGGCCCCACCTGCTGGCGCGACACCGCCGGCGTCCAGTGGCCCGACAGGACCAGGATGACCACTTCGGGAAATGCCTCGTACATTTCGGTGATCAGGGCCTTGCCGTCCATCACCGGCATGGCGATGTCGGTCACCACCACGTGGACCGGCCGCTCGGCCAGGATATCCAGGGCCTGGGGCGCGCTGCCGGCGAACAGGCTTTCCCATTCCTCGGCGTAGTCCGCCATGGTGCGCCGGATGCCTTCCAGCACCCGGGGCTCGTCATCAACGAACAGGACACGGGCGCGGGTCATTGCCCTCTCCACCGAAAGCTGCTTATCCGTGGCAGTTTATACCAATCGTCGCCATCAGAACACGTCCTTGCGCCGCCGCAACTCGGCGAAGACCAGGGACGGATCGCTTCCCGGCTCCATGCCCACCGCCTTGGCCACGGCGGCGGTATCGGCACGCAGGAAGGGATTGGCGGCCCGCTCGTCGGCCAGACTGACCGGCACCGTCGGGCGGTTCTGGGCGCGCAGGCGCTCCACCTGCTCGACGCGGGCCTTCAGCGCCTCGTTGTCGCGCTCCACCAGCCGGGCGAAGCGGGCGTTGCCGGCGGTGTATTCATGGGCGGGATAGGCCATGGTGTCGGGCGGCAGGTCGCGTAGCTTGCGCAGGGACGTCCACATCTCCTCGGCCGAGCCCTCGAACAGCCGGCCGCAGCCCAGCGAGAACAGGGTGTCGCCGGGAAACAGCACGTGGCTGTCGGCGAACCAGTAGGCGATGTGGCCCGAGGTGTGGCCCGGCACCTCCAGCACGGTGACGGCGGCGTGGCCCAGCATGAAGGTCTCGCCCTCGGAAACCTCCTGGGTGATGCCCGGAATGCGCTGGGAATCGCGGGCGGCGCCCACCACGGCGCAGCCGGTGCGCCGCGCCAGTTCGAGATTGGCGCCGGTATGATCACCATGATGATGGGTGTTGAGGATGTGAGTCAGGGTCCAGCCACGGGCGGCGAGACGCTCCAGCACCGGCTCGGGCACCGCCGGGTCGATGGCGGCGGTGGCTCCGCCCAGCGGCTCGTGCACCAGATAGACGTAGTTGTCCGACAGCACCGGAATCTGTTCGACGACGATCTTAGCCATGGCCGCTCTGCCTCTTCTGATGCTCCGGTTGTAGCACCAACCGTCCAAAACGCCTATCTTTGCCCCATGAACGGAGAACTGTCCTACCCCGCCATGTGGACCGACGTGGTCGACCTGCGCGACTTCTACAGCGACAGCCTGGGCCAGAGCGCCCAGCGACTGATCCGCCGGCAATTGCGCGCCCTGTGGCCCAACGTCGGCGGTCAGCGGGTGCTGGGGCTGGGCTTCGCCACACCGTATCTGCGGGTATTCCTCAACGAGGCCGAGCGGGTGATCGCCGCCATGCCGGCCAGTCAGGGCGTGCTGCCCTGGCCGCCCGAAGGACCGGGCCTCACCACCCTGGTGGACGAGACCGACTTGCCCCTGCCCGACCGCTCCATCGACCGGCTGCTGCTGGTCCACGCCCTGGAGGCCACCGAGCAGGTGCGCGCCATGATGCGTGAAGCCTGGCGGGTGCTGGCCGACGGCGGGCGCCTGATGGTGGTGGCCCCCAACCGGCGGGGCATCTGGGCGCGGCTGGAACGCACGCCCTTCGGCAACGGCCGTCCCTACACCATGGGCCAGTTGAACCGCCTGTTGCGCGACAACATGTTCACGCCCATCCACAGCGCCTCGGCACTGTTCCTGCCGCCCACCAGTTCGCGGATGATGCTGCGCTCGGCCCCGGCGGTGGAGGAGATCGGCCGGCGCTGGTTCCAGACCTTCGGTGGCGTGATCATCGTCGAGGCCGCCAAGCAGATCTATGCCGGCTCGGCGGTGCGCGAAGCCAAGGGCAAGCGCCGGTCCTACCTGCCGGTGGCCGAAGGATTCTCACGGGTAATGAAGTCCTGACCCCCGGAAGACGCGGCGGGCGGAAACCCCCATTCGGTCAGTTGGCCGACCGCCACCGCCAGCGCCTCGTCGAGGCGACCTTCCACCTCCGGCGTCAGGCCGCCGCCGAAATCGTCCAGTTGGCCGGCCTGCACGCCCACCACCACCATGGCCTCGGGTCCGCCGCCCAGCAATTCCACCGCCGCCAGAACATCCATGAAGGTGGTCTGGTGCAAAGACAGGCGCTTGGCCCCCATCATCCGGGGAATCTCACCGTCGCGCAGGACCATCAGTTCGCCGGGCGGACGGCCGAAATCCACGGCGTCGAGGACCAGCAGCCGGCGGGCGGCGCGGACCATGGGCATCAGATAGAGGCCCTGGGTACCGCCATCCACCAGTTCGACCCCTTGCGGGAAGGCATGGCGGTTGGACAGTTCGGCCAGGGCGCGCGGGCCGAAGCCCTCATCCGCCCACAGCAGATTGCCGATGCCCAGGACCAGAACCTCGGCCCCCTCATTCATCGCCGCGTCCCCGGCCCTTGAACAGGCGGTAGCCGGACAGCATGGTGCTGACCATGCTCTGGCGCGACACGATGTCCTCGCGCACGGCGGTGTAGACGTGGACCATGACGAACAGCGCCACCAGCCACATGGAGGCGCGGTGAATGGTGTGCAGGTCCATGGTGTTGACGGCGAAATCCCGCATCCAGCCGAACATATGGTACTGCCAGCTGTCGTGGCCGGCCACCTCGGCCAGCATGCCGAAGCCGGTGACCAGCAGCACCAGCGAGGGCGCCACGTAGATGGTCAGCATGGCGATATGGGCCAGCGGATTGAGGCCGCTGTAGCGCCGGGGTTCCTTGACCAGGAACAGGTTCCAGGCGGCCTGATAGCGCAGCCCGTCGACCCAGCGCTTGCTCCAGATGGGCGGGATGAACAGTTGGCGGGCGAAGTTGTTGCCCACCACCGCCCACCAGACCCGCATCACCCACAGCACCGCGAACAGATAGCCCGCCGCCAGATGGATGAAGCGAATCCAGCCCATCACGTAGACCGTGCTGGGGTCGCCGGTATAGGACGGCAGCGGCGTGCCGATCAGGTAGCCGGTGGCGACCAGCGCCACCACCACCGCCGCATTGAGCCAGTGCCACAGGCGCATGGGCGCCTCGTAGACATAGATCTGGCGGATGCGCTCGTGGTCGCCGATCTCGCGGTAGGCGTGGTCGAACCGGGCCATGCCGCCCTCCTTTGCTACAGGACCTTGACCACCGCCCGCTCGGCGCCGTCCGGCCCGATGACATGGGTGGCGCAGGCCAGGCAGGGGTCGAAGCTGTGGATGGTGCGCAACACTTCCAAAGGCTGGGCGGGGTCGGCCATGGGGGTGCCGAGCAGCGCCGCCTCGAAGGGAGCGATGGCGCCCTGGGCGTCGCGCGGGCTGCCGTTCCAGGTGGTGGGCACCACGCACTGGTAATTGGAGATGCGCCCGTCCTGGATGCGCAGCCAGTGGCCCAGCGCGCCGCGCGGCGCCTCGGCGTAGCCGACGCCCTTGGCCGACTTGGCCCACTTCTCCGGCCCCCATTTGTCGGTATTGGCGGTGTCCAGGTCGCCGGCCTTGATATTGGCGATCAGGCCATCGATGGCCTCGACCAGCCGGTCGGCGGCCCACTGGCATTCCAGCCCGCGCGCCGCGGTACGGCCCAGGGTCGAGAACAGCGCCGGCAGGGGCAGGCCCAGCTTGGCCAGGGTGCCGTCCACCATCTCCTTGATGTCGCGCTTGCCCATGGCGTAGGCGATGACGAAGCGGGCCAGCGGCCCCACCTCCATGGCGTGGCCCTTCCAGCGCGGCGCCTTGATGTAGGAATACTTGGCGCCCTCATCCAGGGCCTTGATGTGCTTCTTGTCGCCCTTGGTATTGGGGCCGAGCTGGAAATTGTACTCGGTCATGCCATCCCAGGGATGCAGCCCCTTGCCCTCGTCGGGATAGCGGTACCAGGAATGGGGGACGAACTCGCGGATCTCGTCGGGATTGCGCAGGTCCACCGGATGGATTTCGCTCAGCTTGCCGTCGATGATGGCGCCCCTGGGCAACAGCAGGCTGTCGTTGGAATCGTCGTTGGCCTGGGCCGGGAACTCACCGTAGGACAGCAGATTGCGCCCCGAGAGCCCGGCGCCGATGGTCCCCCATTCCTTGTAGAACGAAGCGATGGCCAGCAGATCGGGAATGTAGACCTGATCGATGAAGGTCTTGGCGCGGGCCGCCACGTCCTTGATCAGGGCCAGACGCTCGATGTTGAGCGCGCCGACCGCACCGCCGGAATGGACGTTGACCGCCGAGGGTACGCCGCCGACCAGCCACATGGGATGCGGGTTCTTGCCGCCCAGCACCGCCTGGATCTTGACGATCTCCTTCTGGAAATCCAGGGCCTCCAGGTAGTGGGCCACCGCCATCAGATTGGCCTCGGCCGGCAGCTTGTAGGCGGGATGGCCCCAATAGCCGTTCTTGAACAACCCCAGCTGACCCGACGAGACGAACTTCTTCAGCCGTTCCTGAACGTCGCGGAAATAGCCTTCCGACGCCATGGGCCAGGGCGAGATGGACTGGGCCAGGGCCGAGGTCGCCTTGGGATCGGCCGACAGCGCGCTGACCACGTCCACCCAGTCCAGGGCGTGCAGGTGGTAGAAGTGGACCAGGTGGTCGTGGACGTACAGCGTCAGGTGCAGGATGTTGCGGATGATGTTGGCGTTGCGCGGGATGGGAATGCCCAGCGCATCCTCCACCGCCCGGACGCTGGCCATGGCGTGCACGCCGGTGCACACCCCGCAGATACGCTGGACGAAGGCCCAGGCGTCGCGCGGATCGCGGCCCTGCAGGATGTTCTCCAGGCCGCGCCACATGGTTCCCGACGACACCGCGTTGGTGACGCGGTTGCGCTCGTCCACATTGACCTCGACCCGCAGGTGGCCTTCGATGCGGGTGACGGGATCGACCACCACCCGGCGCCCGGCATCGTCCAGTTCGAAGCCGTTGGGCGTCTTAACCTTGGCCATCCTGATCCTCCGTTTCCTTGTCCTTGCCCGCCAGCATCCGGCGGGTCGCCGTCACGCCGGCATGGGCGGCCATGGCCGCTCCCAGCCCGGCCATGGCGCCCAGGCCGATCTTGTCGGCATTGGCCTCGATGCCGAACTGGGCCATGTCGGGCACCCGCTCGTAGAACGGCCCGCGATCCCAGAAACCGTCCTCGGAACAGCCGATGCAGCCGTGCCCGGACTTGATGGGCGACGAGACGCCGTCGTTCCAGCCGATGGTGGTGCAGGCGTTGTAGGTGGTCGGGCCGCGGCAGCCCAGCTTGTACAGGCACCAGCCCTGACGGGCGCCGTCGTCGTCCCAGCTTTCGACGAACTGGCCGGCGTCGAAATGGGCACGGCGATAGCATTTGTCGTGGATGCGCTGGCCGTAGAACATCTTGGGCCGCCCCTGGCGATCCAGTTCCGGCAGACGGTCGAAGGTCAGGATGTAGCTCAGCACCCCGGCCATCACCTCGGCGATGGGCGGACAGCCGGGAACGTTGATCACCGGCTTGTCCTTGATGAACTTGGATACCGGGGTGGCCTTGGTGGGATTGGGCTTGGCCGCCTGGACGCAGCCGAACGAGGCGCAGGTGCCCCAGGCGATCACCGCCTTGGCGTGGCGGGCGGTTTCCAGCAACTGGTCGGTGAAGGGCCGCCCGCCGACGATGCAGGCCATGCCGTCGTCCAGCAGCGGCGCGTTGCCTTCCACCGCCAGGATGTAGTTGCCCTTATAGTTGGTGGTGATCTCCTCCAGGATGGCCTCGGCCTGGAAGCCCGACGCCGCCATCAGGGTGTCGTCGTAATCCAGCGAGATCATGGACAGGATGATGTCCTTGGCCAGCGGATGGGAGGCACGGATGAAGCTTTCCGAGCAACAGGTGCACTCCAGCCCGTGAATCCACAGCACCGGCAGGCGCGGCTTGGTCTCCAGCGCCTTGGCCAGCACCTCGTGGCCGCCCGGCCCCAATCCCATGGATACGGCGGTCACCGCGCAGAACTTCAGGAATTCCCGGCGGGGAATGCCATGCTCGCTGATCACCTCGTAGAACGTCTTCTTCTTGAACATCCCGTTTCTCATCCCTGCCTCAGGTCGCCTTGACGGCGGCCAGGAAGTTCTCGACCTCGGCCCGCATGGTTTCGGATTCGGCCCGCAGCTTGTCGGTCACCTCGACCATGCGCGCCGCCATCTCGCCGGTGTGCAGCGCCGCCGACGACACCTCGACGATGCCGGCCGAGACCGAGCGGTTGCCGTGGGCCGATTCGTTGATGTTGCCGACGATGGACTGGGTGGCGGCATTCTGCTCCTCCACCGCCGAGGCGATGGTCGAGACCACTTCGTCGGCCCTGACGATGGTGTCGTGCACCGTGGCCAGAGCCGCCGCCGCGTTGCGGCTGGTGCTCTGGATGCCGCTGACCTGGTCGGCGATCTCCTCGGTGGCCTTGGCGGTCTGGCTGGCCAGATGCTTGACCTCGTTGGCCACCACCGAGAAGCCCTTGCCCGCCTCGCCGGCCCGCTGCGCCTCGATGGAGGCGTTGAGCGCCAGCAGGTTGGTCTGGGCGGCGATCTCGCCGATCAGGGTGACGATCTCGCCGATCTTCTCGGCCGCCTCCGACAGGTGCCCCATGGTGGCATTCAGCCCCTGGATGCCCTCGACCGCCTCGCGGGTAATGGCGGTGGAGGCACCGACGCTGCTGCTGATCTCGTGGCCCGAGGCGCCCAATTGCTCGGTGGAGCTGGCGACGGATTCCACGTTGGCGGCGGCCTGCTCGGCCGCCACCGCCACCTGCTGGGCCTGGCGCTCGGTTTCCTCGGCCACCGCCGACAGGGTGTGGGCGGTTTCGCGCACGTCCTCGACGGAATGGTTGACCACCGCCAACACCCGGGTGGCCACCACGCCGAACTCCTCGGTCAGGCGCTGGCGCATCTGGGCGCGTTCGAGCAGCAGGCGGTCGGCGGCCTGCTTCTGCGCCTCCAGCTGGTCGGCGCGGATCATGCTTTCCTTGAACACCTCGACGGCGCGGGCCATGTCGCCGATCTCGTCCTGCTTGTCCACCAGCGGCACGCCCACCGTCTTGTCGCCCCGCGACAGATGGGCCATCACGCCCCCCAGCCGGTCCAGCGGCCGCACGATGCGGAAGCGGGTGAACCAGTAGAAGAACACCGCCAGCAGCAGCAGCAGCAGGCCGTTGAACAGCATCACGCCGCCCACGGTGGCCGATACCGTCCAGGTGGCGTCCTCGACCCGGTCGGCGCTGTCCTTGTGCTCCTGACGCAGCAGGGCGCCCAGCCGGTCAAGGGCGACCAGGGCGCCGGCCTCGTCCACCACCGCGCGGGCGTGGGCCTTCTCGGCGGGCTCCTTGCGGGCCAGCGCCTCGGCCACCTGGGGCATGGCGCGGTCGTAGGCGTCCACCAGGGCCATGACCGCCTTCAGCGCCTCCTGCTCGTCCTTGGACGCGCCGGCGGTGAGATAGGCCGGGCCGATCTCGCGCAGCCGGGCCAGATCCTGGGTCACCGCCTGCCGCAGCAGCGGGTCGTCGGTCAGCAGGTAGTCGTGGAAGTGCTGGCTGAGCCCCCCGAAGCCCAGATGCTGGCGCAGGTCCGACAGCAGCATCAGCCGCCGGGCCAGACCGGTATCGAAGTTGCGCCAGACCGAACCGATCTCGGCCACCTTGGCGAAGCTGGCCACCGTGCCGCCGATCCCGGCGGCCAGCAGCAGGGCCATCAGCACCGAAATCAGGATGCCGACCAGCCTCAGCCGGATGTTCGAGACGAACCAAGCCATCCCTGCGGCACCGCGGCCGAGGGCGTTGAGATCCTGCGACGATACGTGCATGTCCCCCACCATGGCGAATGTGTATCCATTCCCTGAGGTAGATTATCAGGGCATGGATTCCGCCGGTAAATGGGTGGAACTACCCAAAACCACGTTCTACTGCTAATTTGACGGGTCATTCGGGGAATTCGGCTATGCCTTTTGAGAATAACGATAAATTGAAAATAGCCGCGGGGGAATCCCCCTCTATTACTAACGGATTGGTCGATATCTACCACGCCCATCATTCACCGATGACGCTGTTGCTGTATCTGGCCCTGGTCACCGGACTTGCCGCAACCCAGGTCGCGCATCACGGCTATGTTGAAGCATTGGGGTGGTGGGTGACGGTGGCGGCCGTCGCCGTCACCAGCCTGTGGCAACAGCGGCGCTACGCCGCCGACCCGGCCCGCGCCGAGCATGCCGCCCGGTGGAGCCGCCATTTCGCCGCCCTGTCGGCGATCAACGGCAGCCTGCTGGGCCTGGGGGCCTTGCTGTTCTTCGACCCCGACCTGGGCGCCGACGCCATGGTGCCGCTGATCTTCGTCGTGATCTTCACGGTGGCGGCCAGCCACGCCAAGACGGCCATTCCCATGTGCGCCTACGGCACCTTCCTTCCCGCCCTGGCGCTGACGGTGGTGGCAGTGGCGGTCAGGCCGGAAGCGGGCGGCGGCTTCCTGATCGTGTTCCTGATCGCCCTGGCGGCGTTCGGCATCGGCTTCACCCGCTCCAGCCACCGGATGCTGGAAAAGGCCCTGCGGCTGAGCCGGGCCAATACGGAACTGATGGAGGAGGCGCAGCGGGCCCGCGATCAGGCCGAATCGGCGAGCCAGGCCAAATCCGCCTTCCTGGCGGTGGTCAGCCACGAGGTGCGCACGCCGCTGAACGCCATGATGGGCATGACCGAGCTGCTGGCCGAGGCGCCGCTGGAAGAGGCCCACCGCCGCCGCCTCGACACCCTGAGATCGGCCGGCGACCATATTCTGGGCCTGATCGAGGACATGCTCGACTTCTCGCGCATCGAGGCGGGACAGGTGGAACTGGCCGCCAAGCCGTTCCATATCGGAGCGCTGGCCGCCGAAACCGTCGAGCTTCTCGGCGAGCAGGCCTACCGCAAGGGAGTCAGCCTCCAGATGGAGGTGGAGGACGGCGGCTGGCCCTACCGCCAGGGCGACAGCCGCCGGCTGCGCCAGGTGCTCGTCAACCTGCTGCACAACGCCATCAAGTATACCGAGATCGGCACGGTCAGCCTGCGCCTCGAGGCCAGCCGCGATTCGGTGGTCCGCTGCTGCGTCGAGGACCAGGGAAGCGGCATTCCCTCCGACCGCCGCGAGGCGGTGTTCGAACCCTTCCTGCGCGGCGGCGACAGCGAGGCCCACCGCGAGGGAGCCGGTTTGGGACTGGCCATCAGCCGCCGGCTGGTTTCGCTGATGGGCGGCGCGCTGTGGCTGGAGCCGCTGGAGCGGGGCAGCCGTTTTTGCTTCACCGCGATCCTGCCGGCGGTGAACGAACCCGACCTTCCGGCGGAACCCGCCGTCCCGCCCCTGGCCTGTCGCGGCCGCGTGCTGGTGGCCGACGACAGCGCATTCGGCCGCGACATCGTGGCGGCCATGGCGGCCGGCTCGGGCGTATCGCTCGATCTGGTCGAGGACGGCGAGCAGGCCGTGACCAAGGCCCGCCGCCATCGCTACGACCTGATCCTGCTGGACCAGCGGATGCCGCGCATGGACGGCTCCCAGGCCCTGGCCGCCATCCGCCGCGACGAGGCCGAACGCGGCCTCGCCCCCGTCCCGGTGGTGGCGATGACGGCGGGCATTCCCGGCAAGGTCCGCGCCGACTTCATCGCCGCGGGCTTCGCCGACCACCTCGCCAAGCCGTTTTCCCGCAAGCATCTGACCGACCTGCTGACCCGCCACCTGCCCGGAGCCACCGAGCCCGGCGCCGGCCGGCCGCCGCTGGCGGTCGCCGACGCCACCATCATCTCCCACTGCCAGGACGATGCCGCCAAGCTGGCGACGGCCATAGACGGCGACAAGGCCGACGACGCCGGCCATCTCGCCCATCGCATCAAAGGGATCGGCATGGTGTTCGGCATGCCGCATGTGGCCCGCGCCGCCGAGGCCATCGAGACCGCCATCGGCGACTGGGACGAGGCCCCCAGGCCCCTGCTGGCCGCGCTCAATCAGGCCCTGGCCGACGAACGCCGCCGGCTGGGCCGGGGACGCGGGGTCCGCCGGACCACCGGCCCGGTGCGGGTGCTGCTGGTGGACGACCACGAGATGGTCCGCGACGGCTTGCGGGCGGTGCTGGGCAATCAGCCGGATTTCGAGGTGGTGGGCGAGGCCGCCGATGGCCTGGACTGTATCCGCATGGTGGTCCGCCATCATCCCGATCTGGTGCTGATCGATCTGGCCATGCCGCGCATGAACGGCGCCGAGACGGTGCCGGAAATCCGCAAGCGCCTGCCCGCCGCCCGAGTGGTGATGCTGACCGGCGCCGCCTCGCCCGCCCTGATGCGCAGCGCCAGCGAGGCCGGAGCCGACGCCCTGGTGCGCAAGGACGTCTCCGCCGAGGAATTGCTGCGCATCCTGCGGGCGGTGCTGGCCGGCAAGCCACCGCCGGCGGCCGCCAGCCCGCCGCCGGCGGGCGACGATTCCCTGGCGGCCCTGACGCGGCGCGAGCGTCAGGTGCTCAAGCTGATCGTCGAGGGCCGCCGTACCCGCGACATCGCCGATCTGCTGGCCTTGAGCGAACGGACGGTGGAAAAGCATCGGGCCAGCCTGGGGCACAAGCTGGGAACCTCGACACCGGCCGAACTGGCGGCCCTGGCGGTGCGCCACGGCCTGACCGCCGATTGCTAGCCCCTGCCGCTCAGGCTTCTATAGCGTGATGCCCAAAATGTGCATCACGCTATAGGCCTTATCATTGTCCCTCGCCGGGCGGGCGCATCCACGCCCTTGGCCGCGCCCTCAACGGGCGCTGGAGCGGCCCGCCTCATATTTGAGGCGCGCCGCTCTATCCCCGCATTCGCCATGCGGCGGCGGCCAGCGCCGCCACGGAAATCTCCACCGCGACCACCAGGGCGACGCAGCCCGGCCAGCCGTAATGGCTCCAGGTCCAGGCGGGCAGGACGCCGCCGACGCTGCCGCCCAGATAGTAGCTGCTGACATAAAGCCCCACCGCCATGGCCCGGCCGTCGCGGGCCAGATGGGCGATGCTGCCCAGGGCGACGGGCTGGGAGATCAACTGGCCGAAGCTGAACAGGCTGAGCCCCACCAGGATCACCGCCACCTCGTCCGCCAGGGTGATGAGCAGTCCGGCCGAGGTCAACGCCACCGCCCCGGCCACCACCACCCGGCGGCTGAAGCGCCGCAGGAGGAAGACTCCGGCGGCCGAGGCGGGAACCCCGAACAGCGTGATGGCGAACAAGGTGCCCAGGGCCACCGGCCCGAACAGATAGGGCGGCGCGGCCAGATGGAAGTTCATGTAGGTGAAGGTGCCGGTCATGCAGAACAGCAGGCCGAAGCCGATGCCGCAGGTAGCCATCAGCGGCAGGTTGCCCAAATGCCGCCGCAGGACGGCAAGGCCGCCGCCCTGCCCCACCGCCGGGGCCGGCTTGGGGCTCCGGTCGGCGGGCATCCACAGGGCGATGACCAGCGCCCCGGCCAGATTGAGCAGCGCCAGGACGGGAAAGGCCGCCCGCCAGCCGGCGGCGGCGGCCACCAGGGCGGTGATGTAGCGGCCGCAGAACCCGCCGGCCACCATGCCGGCCATGTGCAGGCCGATCATGGAGACCGCCTCGGATTGCGGCCATTCCTCGCCGATATGGGCGGTGGCGACGGAAAACACCGCCGGCAGGAACAATCCCTGCAGGAAACGCCACAGGATCAGCTGGCCCATGTCGGCCGAGGTGGCGGCCAGGGCGGTGGGAATCACCATCAGCAGGGCGCCGGCCACCATGACCCGCTTGCGCCCCAGCCGGTCGGCCAGATGCCCGGCCAGCGGCGCCATGCAGGCCACCGCCAGGGTGGTGGCCGAGACGGTGGCCGCCGCCATGGCCTCGCCCACCCCGAATTCCGCCCTCAACGTCGGCAGCAGGGCGTGGGTGGAATACATATCGAGAAAGCTGCAGAACCCGGCCGCCGCCACGGCCACCCGGCGGCGGTCCAGGGCCGGAATCACCGCCCCGGCCCTTCCTCGTTGCTGATCTCCACCAGATTGCCGTCGGGATCGCGGACATAGACCGAGTTCAGGGTGGCGCGGGCGCCGGTGCGCCGCACCGGCCCCTCCTCGATGGCGATGCCGAGCGAGGTCAGATGGGCGACCACCTCGTCCAGGGGGACCGAGGTGGTCAGGCAGAAATCGGCCGATCCCGCCGTCGCCACACGGGCATTGGGCAGGAATTCGCCCCCCTTCTGGTGCAGGTTGATCTTCTGATCCCCGAAGGACAGCGCCTTGCGCCCGCCGCCGAACTCGACGACCTGCATGCCGAGCGCCGACCGGTAAAAGGCGCAGGTAGCCCCCATGTCGGCGACGGTCAGAACGAAATGATCGATACGGTCGATGCGCATGGCGGTCTCCTGGCTGGCCCTGATCAATGAGGTAAAGAGCGATTCAGACAACAGATCGGCGCAAGGCTGCGCCGATCTGTTGTCATCGCACCCTAGTTTGCCGTTCCCTGGGCTTCCTTGACCATCTCCTGGATCAGCGCCTTGCCGATGCGGCCCTCCACCTGGGTGTAGACCGGCTGCAGGGCCTTGCGCCAGGCGGCGGTCTCGGCGGGGGTCAGCTCGATGATCTCGGTCTTGCCGCTGGCCCGGATGGCGGCCATGGCCTCGTCGTTTTCCTTCTGGGCGATGTCGTTGGCGTATTCGGTCGCCTCCTTCATGGCCCGCTCCAACTGCTTGCGGATATCCACCGGCAGGCCTTCCCAGAAGCGGAGATTGGTGATCACCGCATAGCCGATATAGCCGTGATTGGAGACGGTCAGGTACTTCTGCACCTCGTGCATCTTCTGGGTGTAGACGTTGGAGGGCGTATTCTCGCCGCCATCCACCACACCGGTCTGCATGGCCTGATAGACCTCGGAGAAGGCCAGCACCTGGGGCAGCGCGCCCAGCGCCCGCATCTGGGCGTCCAGCACCTTGGAGGACTGGATGCGCAGCTTGACGCCCCGGAAGTCATCGGGCATCCGCAGCGGCTTGTTGGCGGTCATCACCTTGAAGCCGTTGTCCCAGAAGGCCAGCCCGTAGATGCCGTAGCGCTGCAGCTTGGTCATCAGGCCGGTGCCCACCGCCCCTTCCAGCGAGCGGCGCAGCGCCGCCTTATCGGGCAGGATGTAGGGCAGGTCGAATACCTCGAACTCCTTGGCGCCCAGCGGGCCGAACTTGGCCAGCGACGGGGCCAGCATCTGGACGGCGCCCAACTGCAGCGCCTCCATCTCCTCCTTGTCCTTGTAGAGCTGGCTGTTGGGGTAGACCTCCACCCGGACCTTGCCCCCGGTGTACTTCTCGGCCAGTTCGCGGAAACGTTCGGCGCCCCGGCCCTTGGGGGTCTCGGCGGAGGTGACGTGGCTGAACTTGATGACGATCTGGTCCGCCGCCCCGGCCGGTGAAACGGCGCACAGGACGGCGGCGACAACGGCGATGCAAAGCCTCTTCATGGTGAAACTCCCCTTACTTTCTTGTTTTGTGATGGTCATTGCCGGTTCCCCGTTCAGCGGGGAATCCTGGTCAGAATGGCCCTGGCCCGTTCGGCCACCGGGCGGTCGATCATGCGGCCCTCGACGGCGACCGCGCCCACGCCGCGCGATTGGGCGTCGCTCCACGCGGCCATCACCGTCTCGGCCCAGGCGATGTCGCGGGCGGTGGGAGCGAAGGCCTCGTTGACCACGGGGATCTGGTAGGGATGGATGCACAGCGCCCCGGTCATGCCGAAGGACCGCGCCAACCGCACCGTGGCGCCATAGGCGGCCAGATCCTTGAACTCGGCCAGAGAGCCGGGCAGGCCGATGGCCATCAGGCCGCGCCCCGCCGCCGCCAGGGCGATCATGCGGCAGGGCAGCGACAGGGCCGCCTCGGAGGGCTCGACGCCCAGCGCCAGGGAGAAATCCTCGCCCCCCAGCGCCAGACCGATCAGGCGCTCCTGCGCCGCGATCTCGCCCAGCCGCTCCAGACCCAGGGGGGATTCGATCAGGGGGATCAGGCCGATGCCGCCTGCGGCAAGGCCGCGCTCGGCCTCCCACTCGCCGATCATGGCGGCGATCACCCGCAGGTTTCCGGCATCCTCCACCTTGGGCACCACCAGGGCGCTGACCCCCGGCCGCACGGCGGCCTCCAGGTCGGCGACGATGTCGCGCCAGCCGGTATTGATACGCACGAGAACGGGCAAGCCCAGGCCGGACAGCCGGGCCGCCGCCTCGGCGATGCCGGCCCGTGCCGCCGGCTTGGCCGCCGGCGGCACGGCGTCCTCCAGGTCGAGGATGATCGCGTCGGCTCCCTTCTGGTGGGCCTTGTCCAGCAGACGGGCGTTATCGGCGGGCACGAACAGCAGCGAACGCGGGCCTGCGGCCATCAGACGACTCCTTCCTGGCGAAGACGGGCGATATCGGCCGCCCCCAGGCCCAGCACTTCCCCAAGGACCTCCTCGGTGTGCTGCCCCAGGGTCGGAGGGGCGCGGCGAACCGTGGGCGGGGTGCCCGACATCTTGATGGGACTGCCCAGCAACGGCACGCCGTCGGCCTGGGCGTGGGAGGCCGGGACCACCATGCCCCGCGCCCGGACCTGGGGGTCCTGGAACGTCTCGGGCATGGTGTTGACCGGGCCGGCCGGCACTCCCAGGGCTTCCAGGCCGTCCAGCCAATAGCGCCGCGGATGGCGGACGATGACCTCGGCCAGCACCGGAATCAGATCCTCGCGATGCTGGACGCGGGCCGAATTGGTGGCGAAGCGCGGATCGCCGGCCAGGGAATCGAGGCCTGCGAAGCGGCAGAACCGGGCGAACTGCCCGTCATTGCCCACCGCCAGGATCAGATAGCCGTCGGCGGCCCGGAAGACCTGATAGGGGACGATATTGGGGTGGCCGTTGCCGCGCCGCACCGGCTCGATCCCGGACACCAGGAAGTTTTCCGCCTCGTAGGTCATCAGCGCCAGCTGGCAATCCAGCAAGGCAAGGTCCAGATGCTGGCCCGGCCCCGCCGCGTCGCGATGGCGCAGAGCGGCCAGGATGGCGATGGCGGCGTAAAGCCCGGTCACCAGATCGGCATTGCCGATCCCCACCTTGACCGGCTCGCCGGCCGGGTCACCGGTCAGGCTCATGATGCCGCCCATGCCTTGGGCCAGGAAGTCGTAGCCGGCGCGCGGCGCATAGGGTCCGGTCTGGCCGAAACCGGTGATGGAGCAATAGACCAGCCGGGGAAAGCGGTCCTTTACCTGGGCATAGGACAGGCCATAGCGCTCCAGGTCGCCGACCTTGAAGTTCTCGACCACCACGTCGGAACGCCCCATGAGGTCGAGCAGCAGCTTCTGCCCCGCCTTGGAGGCCATATCCACCGCCACCGAGCGCTTGTTGCGGTTGGCGCTGAGGTAATAGGCGCTTTCGCGGGTGTCGCCGCCGTCGCGGTCCTTGAGGTAGGGCGGCCCCCATTTGCGGGTGTCGTCGCCGATGCCCGGCCGCTCGATCTTGATGACGTCGGCGCCCAGATCGCCAAGTATCTGGGTGCAACTGGGACCGGCCAGCACCCGGGTCAGGTCGAGGATACGGATGCCGTCGAGGGCCGACCTGTCCATGGACGCCGCCCTCATTGCCGGAAAAAGGTGTTGAGCCGCATGGGCTGGTCGAATTCCACGCCGCCCGCCGTGACGCGGCCATGGGTGGTGAAGCGGCGGCGCAGTTTCCCCTCCACCGCCGGCAGGCGGGCGACGCGCGCCGGGTCGGGGGCGACGATGGCGGCCAGGAACTGCGCCACGTCGCGGAAACGCACGGTGTTGAGGTAGAAGCTCTCGGCCCCCACCGACAATTGGGGAGGGGCGGCCCGCAGGGCGGCCAGGGCGGCGGCGCGGATGTCCGTCTCGTCCTCCAGCGGCCGCAGCGTCTCGAAATACAGACCCTCGGCCAGGGGCTCGACCACCATCAGCAGGCCCTTTGGCGCCAGCACCCTTGCCGCCTCGGCCAGGGCGGGCGCCAGGGCGGCGGCCGGCACGTGGTGCAGGCTGTTGAAGTAGAGCAGCGCGTCCACCTCGCCGTCGGCGAAGGGCAGGGTCTCGCCCCGTCCCACCCGATAGCTCTCGCCGGCCACCGGAGTGACGGCGCGGGCACGCACCAGTTGGCCCTCGTCCACCTCGATCCCGACGGCGCGGGCGCCCATGGCGGCCAGATGGCGGGTCATGCCTCCGTCGCCGCAGCCCACATCCGCCACCAGCAACCCGTGGGGCGAAGGCAGGAGAGCGGCCAGTTCGGCCTTGTGGCTGGAATAACGGGGGCTCATCGCGCGTCCAGTTCGGCCGTCATGGCGACGTTGCCCTGGTGGTCCAGCGCCCACAGCAGGGCACCGCCATCACGCGGCGCACCACACACCGACAGGGGATGGATATCGAACAGCGGGCGCTTGGCCCGGAACCTGAACCCGGTGACCACGGCGCCGGGATTGTGGCGCAGGAACAGGTCCACCAGCAGGGTGGCGGTCAGCGGCCCGTGGAACACCAGACCGGGATAGCCCTCCACCTCGCGGCAATAATCGCGGTCGTAATGGATGCGATGGCTGTTGAAGGTCAACGCCGAGAAGCGGAACAGCAGCACGATGTCGGGAACGATCCGCCGCTGCCACACCGCTTCGGCCGGCGCCGCCTCGGAAACGGCCGGAGCCTCACCCGGCCGGGATGCCTCGCGGTAGACGATATCGTGGAACTCGGTCAGCGCCGGACCGGCCGGCGTCGACACCTCGTGGCGAACCTTGACGAACACCATCTTGCCCGACCGCCCCTCCTTGGGGGTGACCTCGTCGATGGTCGAGCGGCGGGTGATGGACTCACCCACCCTGATGGGAGCGGTGAAGCCGAGGGCGCCGCCGGCCCACATGCGCCGGGGCAGGTCCACCGGCGGCAGGAAGCCGCCGCGATGGGGGTGTCCGTCCCCGGAGATGTCGCGCTGCAGGGCGCGGGGCAGGAAATAGAGCCAATGGCCGAGCGGCGGTACCTCGCCGTCGCGCCACGGCGGCAGGGCATGGTCCAGGGTGGCGGCCAGACCGGCCAGCGGCGCGGCGGCGGCCACGTCCCCGATGGTTTCCGACCGGCCGATCCAGTCCCGCAGGTGATCGAAACTCATGGGGCGAACTCCTGGCGGATGGCGGCGGAATGCTGGCCCAGGGCGGGAACGGGCCGGGGAATGAAGGCCTCGCCCCGCACCTGTACCGGCGGGGCCACCGCCTCCACCGGTCCGGTGGGCGTGCATATCGTCACCCGGCGCAGTTGGGCATGGGTGGACAGGTCGGACACCTGATTGAGCGAACCATAGGCGATGCGGGCCACCCCCAGGCGCCGGGTCGCCTCGGCGTGATCCATGTCCTTGAACGCGCGGGCGATGATGGCGTCCAGCTCGGGGCGGTTGGCGACGCGATCCTTGTTGGAGGCAAAGCGCCGGTCGGTGGCCAGATCGGGATTGCCGAGCACCCCGTCGCAGAACAGCCCCCATTCCCGCTCGTTCTGGATGGACAGCACCACCGGGCGGCCGTCGCGCGTCTCGAAGGCGCTGTAAGGCGCGATGCTGGGATGGCTGAGCCCCACCCGGCCGGGCGCCTTGCCGCCGTAATCGTGGTGCAGCAGCGGCACGGTCATCCAGTCGGCCAGGGCATCGAACAGCGACACCGCGACGCCGCCGCCCCGGCCGGTCCGCTCGCGCTCCAGCAGGGCCTGCAGGATGCCGGCATGGGCATACATGCCGCAGGCGATGTCGGCCACCGAGACGCCGACCCGGCCGGCCTGCTCGGGGACGCCGGTGATGGAGGCCAGCCCCACCTCGCTTTGCACCAGCAGGTCGTAGGCCTTCATGTCGCGATAGGGGCCGTCCTCGCCATAGCCGGTGATGTCGCAGGTGATCAGCCGGGGATGGCGGGCCCGCAGCGAAGCCGAGCCGAATCCGGCCCGCTCGGCGGCGCCGGGCGCCAGGTTCTGCACGAAGACGTCGGCCTGGGCGACCATGCGGTCCAGCAGCGCCGCGTCCCCGGCCTGCTTGATGTCGAGGACCAGGGATTCCTTGCCCCGGTTGATCCAGACGAAATAGGCGCTCTCGCCATGGACCACGCTGTCGTAGCCGCGGGCGAAATCGCCCTCGGGGCGCTCGATCTTGATCACCCGCGCCCCGGCATCGGCCAGCCGCGACGTGCACAGCGGCGCGGCGACCGCCTGTTCCAAGCTGACCACCAGCAGGCCGGAAAGAGGATTGGCCATGACGCGCGCGGACTCCTGTGACACGACGGTTGTTCACGGGAATCATTTAGCGAGGGTGGAAAAATCTTTTCCAATACAAGCGCTGCATCCGGTCCATACAGCACTTGTATGGTCAGTCGTCCCCGGCGCCGTCCAGCAGCAGTTCGCCCGGCCACACGCCCTGCCCGACCAGATCGCGCAGCACACGCAGCATGGTGTCGCGCACGGCGCCGGCCGCCTCGGTCAGCGGCATGCCGCGCGGACGGCACAGGTGGACCGAGCGGCGCAGCACGGGCTCGGTGATCCGCCGGGCCTCGATGGTGCGCTGGCGGCATTCGTCCAGCACCGCCGACAGGGAGAGGACCGAGCAGCCCACCCCCTTGCCCACCAGGGTCTTGATCTGGGGCAGGCCGTCGATCTCCACCGCCACGTCCAAGGTGATGCACTTCTCGCGCGCCGCCTTTTCCAGACGTTCGCGCAGGCCGTGGGGACGGCTGGGCACGATCAGCTGGACGCCGGAAAGATCGTCGAAGGCGATGTCGGCATTGCCGGCGCCCGGCGGACAGATCAGGTAAAGGTCCTCGGCGACCAGCGGCTCGCTGGCGAAGCTGCGCGTCTTCACCACGTCGTAGAGGCAGCCGAAATCCAGGCGCCCGTCGTTCAGCCATTCCAGGATGGTGCCGCTGAACGATTCCACGATGCGCAAGGACACCTGGGGAAACTCGCTCCGCACCGCCTCGACCAGCGGCACGGCCAGCACCAGGGCCACCGAGGCGGGCAGGCCGATGGTCACCGAACCGCTGGGAGTCCCGCAATAGCCGCGTATCTGCTCGGTGGCCTGGGCCACATGGCGCAGGATGACCTGGGCGTGTTCGTAGAGGCGCGCTCCGGCGGCGGTGGGCTTGACGCCCTGGATGCTGCGGGTCAGCAGCTTGACGCCCAGATCCTCTTCCAGATTGCGGATGTTGTGGCTGAGCGCCGGCTGGGCGATGTTCAGCCGCTGGGCGGCGGCGGTGAACGAGCCCTCGTCGACGATTCCCACGAAATAGCGCAACTGGCGCAGGTCCACCGGCGGGTCCCCCTGGTGCGGATGGGCGGTTCGGGCGGCAAGTGTGCGCCTTCCGCCCGTCTTTGCAATGACCCAAGGGTGCAAAATAGAAAACATCGATGCAAGGCATAGAAAGCCTCTCTTGGACGGGGAAACGGTCCAAGGGTTAGTCTCCGCTCGGCCCGGAGCACGGGCCGTCGCCGGTGGAGCCTGAGATGCTGAATGTGGAAACCTTTGCTGATATCCGTGACTCGGTCCGCCGGCTGTGCGCCGCCTTTCCGGGCGAATACTGGCGCAGGCTGGACGCCGAGCGGGCCTATCCCACCGAATTCGTCCGGGCGCTGACCGAAAGCGGCTTCCTGTCGGTGCTGATCCCCGAGGAATACGGCGGATCGGGCTTAGGAATCGCGGCGGCGGGCGCCATCCTCGAGGAAATCCACCGCTCGGGCTGCAACGGCGCCGCCTGCCATGCCCAGATGTACACCATGGGCACGGTGCTGCGGCACGGCAGCCCGGCCCAGAAGGAGATGCTGCTGCCCGGCATCGCGGCCGGCGACATCCGGCTGCAGGCCTTCGGCGTCACCGAGCCGACCAGCGGCACCGACACCACCCGCATCCGCACCTTCGCCCGCCGGGAGGGCGACAAGTACATCGTCAACGGCCAGAAGGTGTTCATCTCGCGCGCCGAGCATTCCGACTGGATGGTGCTGCTGGTCCGCACCATGCCGCGCGATCAGGTGGGCAAGCCGTCCCAGGGCATGAGCGTGCTGCTGGTCGACATGCGCCGGGCGGTGGGCAACGGCATGACCATCAAGCCCATCCGCACCATGATCAACCACGGCACCACCGAGATCTTCATCGACGACCTGGAGGTCCCCGCCGCCAATCTGGTGGGCGAGGAGGGCAAGGGCTTCGACTACATCCTGGACGGCATGAACGCCGAGCGGCTGCTGATCGCCAGCGAATGCATCGGCGATGCCCGCTTCTTCATCGACCGGGCGGTGGATTACGCCAGGACCCGCGAGGTGTTCGGCCGCGCCATCGGCGTCAACCAGGGCGTCCAGTTCCCCATCGCCCGCGCCCATGTGGAAACCGAGGCGGCATCGCTGATGGTGCAAAAGGGTATCGCCCTGTTCGATGCCGGCCAGCCCTGCGGCGCCGAGGCCAACATGGCCAAGCTGGTGGCCTCGGAAGCCTCGTGGCATGCGGCCGACACCTGCCTGCAGACCCATGGCGGCTTCGGCTTCGCCGAGGAATACGACGTGGAACGCAAGTTCCGTGAGACGCGGCTCTATCAGATCGCCCCCATCTCCACCAACCTGATCCTGTCCCATGTGGCGACCCATGTGCTGGGGCTGCCCAAGAGCTTCTGATATGGTGGCGCGTCAATCATCGGGGTGAGGCAGCATGGAACTCGGTCTCGACGGCAAGGTCATCCTCATCACCGGCGGCTCCAAGGGCATCGGCCTGGCCTGTGCCGCCGCCTTCGCCGCCGAGGGCGCCAAGGTCGCCATCTGCTCGCGCTCTCCCGCCAATATCGAGCGCGCCCTCGCCGCCCTGCCCGGCGCCCGGGGCTTCGCCGCCGACCTGTCCGATTCCGAGGCGGCGGCCGCGATGATCGAGGCGGTGGAAGCCGGCCTGGGACCGGTGGACGTGCTGGTCAACTCGGCCGGCGCCGCCCGGCGGACCCCGCCCGAGGAATTGAACCCGGCCCGCTGGCGCGACGCCTTCGACGCCAAGGTCTTTACCTATGTCAACGTCATGGACCCCATGGTCAAGCGCATGGCGGCGCGGGGACGCGGGGTCATCGTCAACGTGATCGGCATCGGCGGAAAGGTGGCCATGCCCACCCATATCGCCGGCGGCGCGGCCAATGCCGCCCTGATGCTGGCCACCGCCGGGCTGGGAGCCGCCTATGCCGGCCAAGGGGTGCGGGTGGTCGGCCTCAGCCCCGGCCTGACCGAGACCGAGCGGGTGGCGGAGGGGATGGAGGCCGTCGCCCGGCAATCGGGGCAAAGCGTCGAGGAAGCCCGCCGCGCCAGCATCGAGCGCCTGCCGCTCGGCCGCATGGCGGCGCCGGAGGAAGTGGCCGACGCGGTGGTCTTTCTGGCCTCGGGCAAGGCCGGCTACATCACGGGCACCACCCTGTCCATGGATGGCGGCCAGAACCCGGTGGTGCTTTGACCTAGCGGTCGTCGCCGGACAGCACCACCAGGATTTCGGCGTCGCCGTCACCCACCGACAGGAAGGCGTGGCCCTGGGCCGCGTCGAAATAGATGCTCTCCCCCTGGCCCAGCAAGACCGGCTCGCGGTCGTCCAGGTGGACCTCCACCCGACCCGACAAGACGAACAGGAATTCTTCGCCGGCATGGCGCAGCAGGGGGCCGAATTCCTTGAGGGAACGGGCCCGCACCCAGGCGACGGCGGGCACCATGCTCTTGCCCGCCAGGGTCGCCGCCAGATAGCCGTAATCGTAATTGGGCGTCGTCACCCGGTGGGCCTGATCGCGCCGGGTCACCGCCGAGCGCAGGGGCACGCCCTCCGCCGGCTCGGACCCGAACAGCTCGGAAATATCGATGCCGAGGCCGCGGCTCAGTTGCAGCAGCTTGTCGTAGGTGGGCGACATCTGGCCGCGCTCCACCTTGGAGACGGTGGAGATGGCCAGCCCGCTGGCCTCGGCCACCGCCTTGAGGGTCCAGCCGCGCGCCAGACGATGGGCCCTGAGGCGCGAGCCCATCTCGCTCAGGGGTACGGGAGTGCCGGCTTCGGTCGGGGTCATGGCGCCATATTTTCCGATACGAAAATTTTCTGATAGGAAAATTCCGTCGATCTGCCTACCTTAAACAAAACGGCCGCCAAGCCAACAGCATTCACGCAGGATAGGAAGGTCAACGTCATGGGAAGCAATGCTCCGCTGTCGCGTCATCTGAAAGTCCTTCTGGCTCTCGGCCTCGGGCTGGCCTCGGCGCCGGTTTGGGCCGCCGAGCCGATCCGCATCGGCTCGGTGGTCTCCGCCACCGGCCCCGCCAGTTTCCTCGGCGATCCCGAGCAGAAGACGCTGGAGCTCCTGGTCGACAAGATCAACGCGGCGGGCGGCGTCCTCGGCCGCAAGCTGGAGCTGATCCCCTATGACGACGCCAGCGACACCGCCAAGGCCAACACCATGATCCGGCGGCTGATCCAGCAGGACAAGGTGGACGTGGTGATCGGCGCCTCGACCACCGGCTCGACCATGGGCATGGTGCCCCAGGCCGAATCCGCGAAGATGCCCATGGTCTCGCTGGCGGCGGCCTCGGTGATCGTCGAGCCGGTCAAGCCCTATGTCTTCAAGATGCCCCACTCCGACCGCATGGCGGCGCAGAAGGTCCTGGAGGACATGAAGAAACGGGGCATCGCCAATTTCGCCCTGCTGTCCGACACCGGCGGCTTCGGCAAGTCGGGCCATGACGAGACCCTGAAGATGGCGGCCTCCATGGGTATTCCGGTCATCGAGGACCTGTCCTACGGCGACAAGGACACCGACATGACGCCGCAGTTGACCAAGGCCAAGCAGTCGGGCGCCAAGGCCATCTTCGTGTTCGGCACCGGCCAGGCCCCGGCGGTGATCGCCCGCAACCACGCCCAGCTCAGCCTGGGAATTCCGCTCTATATGTCCCACGGCCAGGCCTCCATGGAATTCGCCAAGCTGACCGGCAAGCCCGCCGAGGGCATCCGCATGCCGTCGCCGGCCCTCCTGATCGCCGAATCCCTGCCGGCCACCGACCCTCAGCGGGCGGTCAGCGTCGAGTACAAGCGGGAATTCGAGGCCCGCTACAAGATCGACGTCTCCACCTTCGGCGGCTATGCCTTCGACGCCCTGCGCATGGTGGTCGAGGCCATCAAGACGGCGGGCGGCACCGACAAGGAGAAGGTGCGCGCCGCCCTGGAGCAGACCACCGGCTTCATCGGGGTCAGCGGCATCTACAACATGACCGCCGCCGACCATATGGGCCTGGGCAGCCAGTCGTTCCGCATGGTGGAAATCCGCAACGGCGGCTTTGCCGAAGTCCAATAGGACGGCCGTCATGCTGGTCAATGTGGAAGACCACCGCCGGCAGGCCCGGCGGCGCCTGCCCCGCTTCGTCTTCGACTACCTGGACGGCGGCGCCGACGACGAAAGCTGCCTGCGCCGCAACCGCGCCGACATGGAGGGGGTCACCCTGACCCCCTCCTGCCTGCGGGACGTGTCGGGCATCGATCCTTCCGTCACCCTGTTCGGACAAAGGTGGCGGGCGCCCATCGCCGTCGCCCCCACCGGCTTCAACGGCCTGCTGCGGCCCGAGGGCGACCGGCTGGTGGCGCGGGCGGCGGCGGCGGCCGGAGTGCCGTTCAGCCTGTCCTCCGCCTCCAACGTCCGCATGGAGCGGATCGGCGCGGACAGCCGGGGCGAACGGTGGTTCCAGCTCTACGTCATGACCGACCGCTCCATCGCCGAGCAGATGCTGGAGCGGGCGCGGGCTTCCAGCTTCACCACCCTGATCCTCACCGTGGACGTGCCCATGGGCGGCAACCGCGAGCGCGACCGGCGCAACGGCTTTCGCCTGCCCTTCCGGCCGTCGCTCGCCACGCTCTTCGACATCTGCCGCCATCCGGGCTGGCTGGCCGGCATGGCCCGGTCGGGGACCCCGCGCTTCGCCAATCTCGGCCGCGACGAGGATGCGGGCCAATCGGCGGCATTGCAGGCCGCCCTGCTCAGCCGCGCCATGGACCGTCGCCTGATCTGGGAGGATATGGCGTGGCTGCGCGACCGCTGGCCCGGCCCCATCGTCATCAAGGGATTGCTGCATCCGGAAGACGCCGTCCGGGCGGTCCATGCCGGGGCCGACGGCATCATCGTCTCCAACCATGGCGGCCGCCAGCTGGACGCGGCGCCGTCGACCATTTCGACCCTGCCGGCCATGGTCGCCGCCACCGCCGGGCGCCTGCCGGTGCTGGTAGACAGCGGCTTTCGCCGGGGCAGCGACGTGGTCAAGGCACTGGCCCTGGGCGCCGCCGGAATCCTGCTCGGCCGTCCCATCCTCTATGGTCTGGCGGCGGGCGGCGAAGCGGGCGTGCGGGCGGTGCTCGACACCTTCATCACCGAGATCGAGACCACCATGACCCTGATCGGCGCCGCCACCATCGGCCATATCGGCCCCCATCATCTGGTTCGTCCATCATGATCATCACCGGCCTGACCGCGCGGGCGGTCAACGTTCCCCTGGACTATCCGGTGCGCACCAGCGTCGGAACCGTCGCCACCGCCCCCCTGGTGCTGATCGACATCGGGACCGACCGCGGCATCGTCGGCCGCTCCTATGTCTTCACCTACACTCCGCTGGCCCTGGCGGCGGTGCGGGAATTGCTGAGCGCGCTCGGCGAGGCCCTGGCGGGATACCCGGCGGCGCCGGCCGAGATCGACCGCCTGCTGGAAGGGCGCTTCCGCCTGCTGGGCGCCACCGGATTGGTCCGCATGGCCATGGCCGGCATCGACATGGCGCTGTGGGACGCCGCCGCCCACCACCTGGGCGTGCCCCTGGTGGAGATGCTGGGCGGCACCCGCCGCCCCATCCCCGCCTATGACAGCCATTCCATGGACGGCGAGACCCTGGCGGTAGAGCGGGCGAAACAGGCGGCCGGGCAGGGCTTCACCGCCATCAAGACCAAGATCGGCTACGCGACCCTGGCCGAGGACATCCGGGTGATCCGGGCGATCCGCGCCGCAATCGGCGACGGGGTCCAGATCCTGGTGGACTACAACCAGTCCCAGAGCGTCCCCGAGGCCATCCGGCGCGGCAAGGCTTTGGAGAGCGAGGGCGTCGCCTGGATCGAGGAACCCACCCGGCAGGAGGATTACCTGGGGCATGCCCGCATCCGCGAGGCCCTGGCCCTGCCGGTGCAGATGGGGGAGAACTGGTTCGGCATCGACGAGATGACCTGGGCGCTGGATGCCGGCGCCACCGACCTCGCCATGCCCGACGCCATGAAGATCGGCGGCGTCACCGGCTGGCTGCGTGCCGCCGCCCTGGCCCAGAGCCGGGGCATCCCCATGTCCAGCCACATCTTTCAGGAAGTAAGCTGCCATCTCATGGCGGTCACCCCCACCGCCCACCTGCTCGAGCGCATGGACCTGGCCGCCCCCATCCTGGACCGGCCGCTGCGTTTCGAGGCGGGCTCTGCCCTTATCCCCGACCGGCCGGGCACCGGGATCGGCTGGAACGAGGCGGCGGTGGAACGCTACGCCGTGTGACGCCGTCAGGACGGCGCGTGCTTGCTGAGGATGCGCTGCAGGGTCCGCCGGTGCATGCGCAGCCGGCGGGCGGTCTCGGACACGTTGTGGCCGCACTCGCCGAACACCCGGTTGATATGCTCCCAGCGCACCCGCTCGGGGGTCATGGGCTCGGCCTCGATGGCCGGTTCCACGCGGGTTTCCTCGCCGCGCAGCACCGACAGCAGATGCTCCACATCCACCGGCTTGGGCAGGTAGTCGGCGGCGCCGGCCTTGATGGCGGTGACCGCCGAGGCGATGTTGCCGTATCCGGTCAGCAGCACGATGCGGGTGGAGGGCGCGATCTCGCGCAGGATGCGCACCAGGTCCAGCCCGTTGCTGTTGCCCAGCCTGAGATCGACCGCCGCATAGGTAAGCGGCGTTCCCTCCGCCACCGCCATGGCTTCGGCGATAGTGCCGACGGCGTGCACCGTCAGGTGGCGGCGCTGCAGGGCGCGGGTCAGGCTGAGGCGGAACGGATCGTCGTCGTCGACGACAAGGATGGTTTCCTGCCCGAGTTGGTCAGCCATGGCGGTCCAATGTCGCTGTGGCTCCAAGCAGATCAACCATGCGCCACCGCACCGTCACCTCGGCGCCGCCGTCCTCGGCATTGCGGAAGAACAACTGCCCGCCGGTATGGGACAGCAGCGTATTGGCGATGAAGATGCCCAGGCCGAGATGGGTGCCGTCCTGGTCGCGGTTGGAGATGTAGGGCTCTCCCAGATGCTCCATCAGGCGCTCGGGATAGCCCGGCCCGTCATCGTGAATCCTTACGGAAAGGCTGTCGGCTCCCCACTCGGTCTGGACGTCGACGCGGGTGGTGGCGAACTGAAAGGCATTCTGGAAGAGATTGCCCAGGCCGTGGAGAATTTCCGGACTGCGCATGATCCAGGGCTCCGCCTCGGCGGGACCGGTATCGGACCGGCTGGAGAAGGACAGGTCGATGGTCATGTCGCGGTACGGCGCCGCCGCCATCTCGACCAGGGTGGACACCGAGACGGTCTCGTCGCCGACCATGGCGTCGTATTCCCGGCGGCGATACAGCCGCTTCAGGATTTCTCGGCACCGCTCGGTCTGGCTCAGCAGCAGCGTCATGTCCTCGACATAGGGGCTGTCGGGCGGTGCCTGGGCGACGATCTCCTGGGCCAGCAGGCAGACGGTGGCCAGCGGCGTGTTGAGCTCGTGCGCCACCATGGCCGCCAGCCCGCCGACCGCCGCCGCCTTCTGTTCCTTGAGCAGGGCGGTGCGGCTGGCCTCGTAGGCGGCGTCCATGCGCCGGGTCTCGTTGGCCATGTGCCAGGTGAAGAAGCTGACGGAGACGATGCCGACGCAAAGGGCGACCCATTCGCCGAAGATGTAGACGCCGGGAAACGCCAGGGGCGTCGGCCAGGGCAGCGGCAGGTGGACCACTCCCGCCACGGTGATGGCCGCCGCCGCCAGCCCGCAGATCAGCGTCGTGTTGCGGGCCGGCAGAACCGCCGAGGCCACCGCCACCGGGCCCATGATGAAGATACAGAACGGATTCTGCGGCCCGCCGGTGAGGCTGATCAGCAGGCACATCTGCAGCACGTCGAAGGCGATGTGCCAGGTGGCCTTGCGCTGGTCGAGGCACCACGCGCCGCCACGGTCCACATTCTGCAGGGCGTTGAAGATGGCCGAGGCGCCGATGGTCAGCACCACCGGCATCAGCGCCAGATGGCCGAGAAACACCTCGACCACCAGAACCGTCGCCGATTGGCCGCCGATGGCCAGCCAGCGGATCAGGATCAGCGTCCCCAAACGGGTTCGCAGGGCGCTCTTGTGATGAGCGTCTCCTCCCAATGGGGCCGGCTCCTCCATACTCACTCCCACTCCAGCGCGGATCTCGCCTTTTGATATTTGTCAAATTTACGGGGAGTAATTATACGTGTTGAACCTCCGCCTGAATTTAACAATGGACAAATGGCCGGACAGGCTATGCGCCATATGCGGTTTGATTTCCCGGAATGCACTCAGGATGCCACACCGTCGGCCCGCGCCAGCCGGTCCGGCTTGTCGTGCACCTTGGCGGCGACCGGAGCCACCAGACGGCCGGTAACCAGCAACCAGAAGGTCCGCGCCAGGAAATAGCCGATGATCAGGTTGGCGGCGGCGAACAGCGGGATGGCCAGCTCGGCGATGGGGCCTTCGACGCCGTTCTGGACCATCCGCAGGGCCGAGAGCGGCAAGGCGACCACGCCGAAGCTGAACGCCCAGTGGCCGGGAACGAAGGGCTGGGACGCGAACCAGGGAATCAGCCGGATCATGATGGCCGCCTGCAGCAGGCCGTAGCCGAACAGGATCTGCGCGAAGGTATCGGGCACGCCGCCGTTCACCGCCAGATAGGCGACGCAGCAGACCACCGGCGGCGCCAGTTGGATGCCCAGGGTCGGGCGGATGGCCTGGGCCAGCGGTCCCATGGTGTACATCTGGTGCATCAGCACCGATTCGATGGACAGCCACGAAATCAGGCCGGCCCCCAGGAACAGCATGCCGAAATGGGGGTAACCGAGTGCTCCGGCGGCGATGGCGCTGACGAAGTTTCCGGCGACGGTGGGCAGGTAGAGAACCGCCGTCAGGCTGGCCGGGTCGCGCTCGGCTCGCCACAATCCGCCGGTCACCGCCCCGCTGAACACGATGTGTCCGCCCCAGCCGATGACCGCCAGCGTCATTGCCGCCGGACGCGAATAGGGCAGGATCGAGACCGCGGTCAGCAGCGTGGTGACGAATACCAGCCCGACGAAGCAACTGGTGATGGGATGGCGCGCCTCGGCGATCGCCGCCGCGCGGGCGAAGGTCCACTTCAGGATGAACAGCACCGCCAGCACGGCCCAGATGCCGCCCGCCAGCCCCAGGATCGCCTCGCCGATCCATGGCGGCAGCCCCCACAGGCGGGCCGCCACCCGCCAGCAATTCCCAAGGCCGGCGACGCCGAGGATGATGCCGAACAGGGAGACGGGAACGATGGGGACCGTGATGCCGTCGGCGTCGTCGCCGCGCAACGGAGCGAACAGAGTCTTCCACAGGACCGCCGCCGCCAGGACACCGGCCAGCCCGAGGAAGCCGGTGCCGACGCTGACCTGCTCGTTGAGCAGATAGGCGTTGCACAGCCGCTCCGGCGCGATGCGGTACAGCCAGCCCTCGGCGGCGAACATGGATATGGCGTTGAGGTGGACGAAGCTGCGCCCCACGAACCCCATCCGCCGCCAGCTGAGGATGATGGCGGCTCCCACCAGGGGAACCGTCAGGAACTTGGCCATCTCCGTCACCGGATCGACCAACGCCGCGTCCAGGGCACGCGGCAGCATCCAGTACAGCAGGATGAGCGTGGCCAGCACCAACCCGTAGACGCCGTGCTGATTAAAGCGCCTCTCCCAGGACGGCAGCCTGTCCGGCAGGGCCAGCGCCGCCAGCCCTCCCAGCAGGACCAGCAGGGGAATCTGCACCAGCATGTGGCCGACCAGGGTCGCCTCCATGCTGCGGGCGACCGCCGGGATCAGCAGCACGACCCCCAGGAATATGGCGCCAAAAGCGGAATTCCGCCGGATTTCTGCCGATGCCCAGCTCATCGTCTTCCCCCCAGATCGGCGATCACCTGATTGGCGGCGCGGTAATCATATATCTGCGACAACCGCCCCGCCGGGTCCACCACATGGAGGGCGGCATTGTGCTCGAACCCCCCCATGTCGTCGGGAACCACCACCACGCCGAAGGTGCGGAGCAACGGCGCCAACTGGCCCGGATCGCTCAGCCGGGCCACCCTCCAGCCCCGCCCGTCGGCGCCGAAACGCTCGGCATAGCCCCGCAGGGCCTCGGTATCGTCGTGCAGGGAATCGAACGAGATGCTGAGCAGCGAGAGGTCGCGCCCCAGCCGGCCGGGGGCCATTCCGCCGGCGATGCGCTGGAACGACTGACCCAGCGTGGTGCACAGGGTCGGACATCGGCTGTAGATGAACTCGACCACCAGATACTGCCCCCGATAGTCCTGGAACCCAAAGGAGTTGCCCCCCTGGTCTTCCAATCGGACGACCGGGAGGGCACGCGGCTGCTGCGAGACGGCCAGGCGGCGGGCGCCTTCCGTGGTGAAGGCCCGCAACTCGTCGGTACTCCACCACAGAAAGCCGGCCCCCAGGAGAACCGTGACGGCCAGAGCCATCCAGGCATCCCTGGTCAAGTGGACACTCCCTTGTTCAGGTTGCGCAGGAAGCGGACCATGAATACCAGGGCCGCCGTCACCGACATGGCCGCGAAGATGGCGCCGGCCCGGTCATAGGCCAGCCATTCCGTCAGGTGAACGGCGTAGCGGCGGGGAATGCCGGCGGCGCCCCCGGCCAAAAAGGCCATGATGAAGCCGAAGCCGCCCACGGTGAACAGCCAGAATCCCACCCGGTCGATCAGCGCCGCCTTGTCGCCGTGCATGTCCATCATCAGGTGGTAGCCGAAGCCGAACAGCATGGAGACCAGGCTGAGGAGGAAGTAGGTGTGGAAATGCCCCGGCACCCACTGGGTGTTGTGCATGACCTGATTGACGATGATGGTGGCGTCGGCGACGCCGGGAAACACCCCCGCCGCCCAGCCCAGCATGGCGAAGAACAGCAGGCCCGACGTCATGTTCCAGCGGATGCCCGAACGGTGGACGTTGGCCAGGGTGCCGAACACCGAGATCAGCAGAACCGGCAGCCCGTGAATCCACGAGACGACCTGCCCGATGATCAGCATCCATTCCGGCATGACAAAATCCATCAGCAGGTGCTGCGGGTAGACCAGGATGACCATCAGGCCCGACGCGGTCCAGCCGCCCAGGAACCACTTGTTGATCTTCCAGGGACGGCCGGTGTGCCGGGGCATGATCTCGAACACCGCGATCAGACACTGGTAGATGGTGCCGTTCATGAAGACGTGGCCGAAGAAGTAGGTCATGTTCTTGGCCATCAGCGCGTCGATCCGGTATTCGGGCGCATACAGGCTGACCAGATTCAGCACCAGGATGGTGGCGCCCACCAGGATGCCGGGGATGTTCATCAAGAAGATCACGGTCGCCGCCACCACCGCGGCCGGCGGCGGCGGCGCGTCGCTCGTGCCGAACAGTTGGGGCCAGCCCAAGGCCCGGCCGAGATTGCCGTACTTGCCGAGGATCGCCCGCGCCATGTCCAGGTAGAACACCAGGAATCCGCTGCCGATGAGCAGCAGGCCGAGCAGGAATGACGCCGCCGCGGCGTTGCTCCACGCCCCCTGGGACATGGCGGGAAGCGGATAGAGGAAGTTCCATCCCCCGGCGAAATCCCCGAGGAAGGCTCCGCCCAGGATCAGCACCACGCCGGTGACGAACATCACCAGGTTCAGGACCAGAACCGTCGTGCTCAGCTCCACGTAATGGCGCAGGAAGTACCAGCAGATCATGGCGCCTCCCAGGCCGGCGGCTCCCACCGTGCCGATGCCGTGCACCGTCATGATCTGATAGAACAGGCTGGTATCCAGGCCGAACGCCTGCGCCTGGGAGGCGCGCATGAGCAGGCCGAAGATCATCATGAGAACGAAAATGGCGACGGTCGCAACCAGATAGGCCAGCACTCCGCGTCTTGCCGAGATGTCGAGCGGCAGCTTCGCATTGTCCGAAACGGCTTTCATGTTCCCCTCCTGGAGATGAATAGTGTGCGGCGATCGGGCTTCACCTACGGAAGCACCTCGAACTCCGTCGACATGGCGTGATGGGCGAGGCCGCAATATTCGAGGCACAGGATCGTGTATTTTCCGGGTGCCTGGAATTTATGGCGCAGGGTGTTGACGTAGTCCGGCATGGCCTGGGTCTGGGCCACCACCCGCATGGAAGGATCATAGATGCCGAAGCCGTGATTGACATCGGCGCTGGTGACACGGAATTCCACGGTTTCACCGACCCGGAAGGAATTCCGGCTGAGCGTCCACTCCCACTGCCGCCCGACGGCCTCAACCACCTGAACCGGACCGCTCCGCAGGTCGGCCGCGGCATAGGGAAGTTCGGCCAGGGTGTGGAATGCCAGGGGAATACCCATGGCGATGGAGATGATGAACAGCGAGCGCCGGGTCCGCTCCTGGGTCTGCCCGTCAACAGTCGCCGCGATATGTGACTTCGCATATATTACGAAGAAGACGCCGATCATGAATAATATTGGGAAGACGCTCACTTTCCACGCTATGTCCTGCATAACACCCCTCCTGATGCTTCGTTCCGGCACATCACCGATCAGCCCTTACGAGCCCATAACCATGAGGTTAAGACCCAAATTGCGCGGCACGCTTTAGAATGTCCGCCGACGACATTTCACCTTTAACAAAGCGCATTGTGCACAGTATGCAACCACAGGAAGTGTATTCATTCGCCGTTCTCGGCTATTGACGCTTATGGCCCCTGCGTCATTTGGTCGCAGGTCATGACGCCGTTTTCTCCTTTCACCCCTCCCGGCAACGGGGAACCGAAAGGCCACACGCAAAAAAGCCGGGGACCAGCCCCGGCTTTTCCGCAAACCCGCCCCCCAGCGGGCAGGAGTATCCCCCCCGGTTCCCGTCTCTCAGCCGGCCCGGACCCGCGAAGCACCGCGGTAGCGGCTGCGCACCAGCTGGTAGCGCCGGACCAGATACGACAGGGGAGCGCTCCACACATGCACCAGCCGGCTGAACGGAGCCAGCAGCACGATGGTCAGACCGAGCACCAGATGTATCTGGAACACCATGTCGGTTCCGGCCACCAGTTCGGCCGCCCCGCCCCGGAACGTGACGATGCGCTGGGCCCATTCGGCCAGAACCAGCATCACCGTGGCGTCGTGGTGGGAGGCCGAGGCCGGAATGGTCAGCAGCCCGATCACCAGTTGGACCAGCAGCAGCAGCAGGATGAAGGTGTCCATGGTCGAACCGGCCGCCACCACCCGGTCGTCGGTCAGGCGGCGATGGACCAGGATCACCATGCCCAACAGGCACAACGTCCCGAAGATGCCGCCGGCGGTCATGGCCAGCACCTGCTTGGTCTCGGCGCTGAGGCCGAAGGCGGTATAGAGACCATGCGGCGTCAGCAATCCGACGGCATGGCCAAGCAGCAGCAAGATGATGCCGATGTGAAAGGCATTGCTGGCGAAGAACATTCCGCGCTGACGGAGGAACTGGCTGGACCCGCTTTTCCAGGTATAGGGCTGGTAGTCGAACCGAACCAGACTGCCGACCAGAAAGACGGCGGCGGCGATATAGGGGTAGATGCCGAAGAAAAAGAAATTGAGGTAGCTCATTGTCCGGTTCCTTCCAATCTGGCCGCCATGGCCGCGCCGCTCGGGCAGCCGGCCAAGGCCGACCCGGCCCCGAATTCCACGGGCGCCTCGGCCCAAACCTCGTCCAGGTCGTCATCCACGTCCGGGGTGGCGATCACCCCCACCTCCAGGGCGGACACCCCGGCCAGGGCCGCCACCGCCGCCATGATGGGGCCGTAGGGACTGTTGCGGGAGGCAAGGCGCTGACCGAGAGCGGCGATCACATGGCCGGCCTCGGCCAGCAGGTTGAGAGCCTCCATCTCGGGACGGGTGGACAGATACTCCAGGAGCAGGGGCAGATAATCGGGCAGCTCGCTCACCCCGATATCAAGACCGTGGCCCAGATACATGGCCCTGAGATCGACCATGGCCTGGCCCCGGTCGCGGGAATCGCCGTGAACATGCTCGAACAGGTTCAGGGACAGCGACCGGCTGCGGTCGAACTGCTCCACCCAGTCGGCCTGCGCCTCCAGCAGATCGCGGGAGGCCAGGGCCGAGATGAACTCGTCGACCTTTTCCGTCAGATGGGCGGGCAGCATGCTGTCCGCCGCGAGCATGGCCCCCAGTTCGGGAAGATCGGCGAGAATCTCCTCGTTGGGGTAATCGAGCAGCGCCGCCAGAATTTTCAGAGTGATCATGGGGGTCACTCCGCCGCGCTGGCGGGCTTGCGCCCGGGTGTGCCGAACAGGTTGGTCTGGGACGTGCCGCCGCAACCGTCGCCGAACGAAAAGCCGCAACTGCCCTTCAGATCGAAGGCGTCCTCGGCGTATTCGCGGTGCGTGGTGGGAACCACGAACCGGTCCTCGTAATCGGCGATGGCCATGATGCGGTACATTTCCTCGGCCTGCGCCTCGGTCAGCCCCACCTGCTTCAGCGGCGCCAGATCGGGCACCCCGTCCACGGTCTTGGACCGCATGTAGGCCCGCATGGCCAGCATCCGCTCCAGGGCCGAGACCACCGGCTTCTCGTCGCCGGCCGTCAGCATGTTGGCGAGATAACGGACGGGAATACGCAGGCTGTTGACGTCAGGAATGACGCCGTTGACGCCGATGGCTCCCGAATCGGCGCGGCCCTGGATGGGCGACAGCGGCGGGATGTACCAGACCATGGGAAGGGTCCGGTATTCGGGATGCAGCGGAAAGGCCACCTTCCAATCCATGGCCATCTTCCACACCGGGGATTCCGCCGCCGCCTTCAGCCAGGCCTCGGGCACGCCGTCGAGACGGGCCTGGGCCTGGACCTCGGGGGAATTGGGGTCCAGGAAGATGTTCATCTGCGCTTCATACAGATCGGTCTCGCGCTCGGTCGACGCCGCCTCCTCGATCCGGTCGGCATCGTAAAGCACCACGCCCAGGTAACGGATACGCCCCACGCAGGTCTCCGAGCACACCGTCGGCTGCCCCGATTCGATGCGCGGGTAGCAGAAGATGCACTTCTCGGCCTTGCCGGACTTCCAGTTGTAATAAATCTTCTTGAACGGGCAGGCCGACACGCACATGCGCCAACCCCGGCACTTGTCCTGGTCGATCAGGACGATGCCGTCCTCCTCACGCTTGTAGATGGAGCCCGAGGGGCACGCCGCGACGCAGGCCGGATTGAGGCAATGCTCGCACAGCCGGGGCAGATACATCATGAAGGTGTTCTCGAACTCGCCGTACATCTCCTTCTGGATATTGGCGAAGTTCTGGTCCTTCGAGCGCTTGCGGAACTCGGTGCCGAGGATTTCCTCCCAATTGGGTCCCCACTCGATCTTTTCCATGCGCTTGCGGGTCACCAGCGAGCGCGGACGGGCGGTGGGCGGCGTCCTCGACACGCCGGCCTTCTGCAGGTGCTCGTAGTCGAAGGTGAACGGCTCGTAGTAATCGTCGATTTCCGGCAGGCGCGGATTATTGAAGATCTTGGCCACCAGCGAGGCGCGCGATCCCAGCCGGGGAACCAGGGTGCCGTTGGCGCGGCGGCGCCAGCCGCCCTGCCACTTGTCCTGATTCTCCCAATCCTTGGGATAGCCGATGCCCGGCTTGGTCTCGACGTTGTTGAACCAGGCGTATTCCACCCCTTCCCGCGTGGTCCACACGTTCTTGCAGGTGACCGAGCAGGTATGGCAGCCGATGCACTTGTCCAGGTTCAGAACCATTGCGATCTGTGCGCGGATCTTCATGGCTCAGGCCCCCCTTCCTTCAAGACGGCCTTCGAGCCAGTCCACATTGGTCATCTTGCGCACCACCACGAACTCGTCGCGGTTGGAGCCGACCGTTCCGTAATAGTTAAAGCCGTAGGATTGCTGGGCGTAGCCGCCGATCATATGGGTCGGCTTGACGCTGGCCCTGGTGACCGAATTGTGGATGCCGCCGCGCAGCTTGGTGGTCTCGGCACCGGGGGTGTTCACGATTTTCTCCTGAGCGTGGTACATCATGCACATGCCTTCCTTGACGCGCTGGCTGACCACCGCGCGGGCGGCGATGGCACCGTTGGCGTTGAAGACCTCGATCCAGTCGTTGTCCTCGATATCGGCCTTGGCCGCGTCCTTTTCCGACAGCCAGACGATCGGGCCGCCACGCGACAGGGTCAGCATGATCAGGTTGTCGGTATAGGTGCTGTGGATGCCCCACTTCTGGTGCGGCGTGATCCAGTTGAGCACCACCTGCTTGGCGCCCGACGCCTTGGACTCGATCACCGGCCGGATGGTCTTGGTGTCGATGGGCGGACGGTAGACGCACAAGCCCTCGCCGAAGCCCAGCATCCACTTGTGATCCTGGTAGAATTGCTGGCGCCCGGTCAGGGTCCGCCAGGGGATCATCTCGTGCACGTTGGTATAGCCGGCGTTGTAGCTGACCTTCTCGGATTCCAGACCCGACCAGGTGGGCGACGAGATGATCTTGCGCGGCTGCGCCTGGATATCGCGGAACCGGATCTTCTCGTCCTCGCGGTGCAGGGCGAGGTGAACGTGGTCGCGGCCGGTGAACTTGGACAGGGCGTCCCAGGCCTTGACCGCCACATGCCCGTTGGTCTCGGGCGCCAGCATCAGGACCGCCTCGGCGGCGTCGATGTCGGTTTCCAGCCGGGGCATGCCCTTGGTGACGCCGTCCTCGGCCACCAGACGGTTGAGCTCGCCCAGGGCATCGACCTCGTCGTCGGTGTTCCAGGAGATGCCCTTGCCGCCGTTGCCCAGCTTCTTCATCAGCGGGCCGAGAGCGGTGAACCGCTTGTAGGTGTTGGGATAGTCGCGCTCGACGATGGTCATGGCCGGCATGGTCTTGCCGGGAATGGCCTCGATCTCGCCGGCCTTCCAGTCCTTGACGTCCAGGGCCTGGGCCAGCTCGCCGGGGGTGTCGTGCATCATGGGCGTCAGCACCAGATCCTGCTCGACCCCCAGGTGACCGACCGACAGCTCGGAGAACCGCTTGGCGATGCCCTTGTAGATGTTCCAGTCGGAACGGGCCTCCCAGGCGGGGTCCACCGCCTGGCTGAGCGGATGGATGAACGGATGCATGTCCGAGGTGTTGAGATCGTTCTTCTCGTACCAGGTGGCGGTCGGCAGGACGATGTCGGAGTAAAGGCAGGTGGTGGACATGCGGAAGTCGAGCGTCACCAGCAGGTCCAGCTTGCCGTCGGTGGGGGCGTCGCGCCACGTCACCTCGGTCGGCTTCTCGCCGCCCTTGACCCCGTTGTCGTCATTCATGACGCCGTGCTGGGTGCCCAGCAGGTACTTCAGGAAGTACTCGTGCCCCTTGCCCGACGAGCCCAGGAGATTGGAGCGCCAGACGAATAGGTTGCGGGGGAAGTTCTTGGGATTGTCGGGGTCCTCGCACGACATCCGCAGCGACCCCGAGGTCAGCCCCTCCACGGTGTGGCGGACCGGGTCCTTGTTGGCGGCGACCGCCTCGCGGACCAGATCCAGCGGGTTCTTCTCAAGCTGGGGGGCCGAGGGCAGCCAGCCCATGCGTTCCGAGCGGACGTTGAAGTCGATCAGCGCGCCCTTGAAATCCTCGGGATTGGCCAGCGGCGAGAGGATCTCCTTGACCGACAGCTTCTCGTGCCGCCACTGGTCGGTGTGGTTGTAGAAATACGACGTGGAGTTCATCTGGCGCGACGGCCGCACCCAGTCGGTGGCGAAGGCCAGCGGCACCCAGCCGGTCTGCGGCCGCAGCTTTTCCTGACCCACGTAATGGCCCCAGCCGCCGCCCGACTGGCCGATGCAGCCGCACATCACCAGCATGTTGATGATGCTGCGGTAGTTCATATCCATGTGGTACCAGTGATTCATGGCGGCGCCGATGATCACCATGGAACGGCCGTGGGTGCGGTCGGCGTTGTCGGCGAACTGGCGGGCCACGGTGATCACGTCGGCGGCCTTCACGCCGGTGATGCGCTCCTGCCATGCCGGCGTATAGGGCACGTTCTGGTCATAGGACGACGCCACGTGCTCGCCGCCCAGCCCCCGGTCGATGCCGTAATTGGCGGCCATCAGGTCGAAGACCGTGGTCACCAGGGTTTCGCCGTCGGCCAGGGCCAGACGCTTCACCGGGACATTGCGCACCAGGATGTCCGGGTGGGGATTGTTGTGGAAATGCTCGTGGTCGATATGGCCGAAATAGGGGAAGGCCACGCCGGCGACCTCGTCGCGGGCGTCGAGCAGGCTGAGCGCCAGCTTGACCTCGGCACCGTCGCGCCCGTCCTTGGGCTCGATGTTCCACTTGCCCTTCTCGCCCCAGCGGAAGCCGATGGAGCCGTTGGGGACGATGATGCGGCCGCTGCCTTCCTCGATGCCGATGGTCTTCCAGTCGGGATTGTTGGCCTGATCCAGCTTGCCGTCGAAATCCGAGGCGCGCACGAAGCGGTCGGGAACCAGGGCGTCACCCCGGCGCACCAGACGGACCAGCAGCGGCATGTCGCTGGTGCGGCGGCAGTAATCCTCGAAATAGGCGGACTTCTTTTCCCCCAGGTGGAATTCCTTGAGGATGACATGCCCCATGGCCATGGCCAGGGCGGCGTCGGTTCCCTGCTTGGGGGCCAGCCACAGATCGGCGAACTTGGAGGCTTCGGAGTAATCGGGGCAGACCACGACGCTCTTGGCCCCCTTGTAGCGGACCTCCGTGTAGAAGTGGGCGTCGGGCGTGCGGGTCTGCGGGACGTTGGAGCCCCAGAGAATCAGGAAGTTCGAATTGTACCAGTCGGCCGATTCCGGCACGTCGGTCTGCTCGCCCCACATCTGCGGGCTGGCCGGCGGCAGGTCGCAGTACCAGTCGTAGAAGCTGAGCGAGACGCCGCCGATCAGCGACAGGTACCGGGTGCCGGCGGCGAACGACACCATGGACATGGCCGGGATCGGCGAGAAGCCCGCCACCCGGTCCGGTCCCCAGGTCTTGATGGTGTGGATGTTGGCGGCGGCGATGATTTCCTGGGCCTCGTCCCACGAGGCGCGGACGAAACCGCCCAGCCCGCGGATGGACTTGTAGGACCGGGCCTTTTCCTTGTCGCCGACGATGGAGCGCCAGGCCTCGACCGGGGCCAGGCTCTTGCGGGCCTGGCGCCACAGCCGCAGCAGATCGCCGCGGATCAGCGGATGCTTCACGCGATTGCCGGAATACATGTACCAGGAATAGCTGGCCCCGCGCTGGCAGCCGCGCGGCTCGTGGTTGGGCATGCCGGGACGGGTGCGGGGATAGTCGGTCTGCTGCGTTTCCCAGGTGACGATGCCGCCCTTGACGTAGATCTTCCACGAGCACGACCCGGTGCAGTTCGTTCCGTGGGTCGAGCGGACGATCTTGTCATGCTGCCAGCGGCGGCGATAACCCTCCTCCCAATCCCGGCTCTCATTGGTAACCACACCATGATCGCCGGAGAAGGTCTCGACGTTACGCTTGAAGAACAGCAACCTGTCAATAAAGTTACTCATTTCACGATCACCTTTCACTTATTTCCGCCAGCGGTGGTCAGCACTTGATTTCCGCGTTTTTCCGCGTGTACCACCACCACGTCGCCGCAACGCAGGTGACGTAGAAGGCCAGAAACATGTACAGCGCCCCCTGGGCTCCACCCGTCATGGAGATGGAGGTGCCAAAGCTGCGCGGGATGAAGAAGGCGCCATAGGCGGCCAGGGCGGAGCTGAAGCCAAGGACCGCGGCCGCCTCCTTGGCGGCCTCCTTGCCGGCCTCGACTTCCGGGATGTGGCGGGTTTCGCCTTCACGCCGCTTCAGGGTGGCGAAGATGACCGGGATCATCTGGAAGGTGGAGGCGTTGCCCACGCCGGTGCCGGCGAACAGCAGCAGGAACATGGCCAGGAAGCCGTTGAAGCCCATGGCGTCGCCCTTGTGCCCAAGGAAGTACAGCACGCCGCAGACCGCCAGCATCATCACCAGGAAGGTCCAGAAAGTGACGCGGCCGCCGCCGAAGCGATCGGACAGGAAGCCGCCGATCACCCGCGCCACGGACCCCACCAGCGGCCCGAGGAAGGCATAGGCCAGGGGATTGACGTTGGGGAACTGGGTCTTGGTCAGGAGCGCGAAACCGGCGGAATAGCCGATGAACGAACCGAAGGTCCCCAGATAGAGCCAGCACATGATCCAGTTGTGCTTGCGCTTGAAGATCACCGCCTGCTCGCGGAACGACGCCTTGGCGCTGGCGATGTCGTTCATACCGAACCAGGCGCTGACGGAGCAGGCCAGGATGAAGGGAATCCAGATGAAGCCCGCGTTCTGCAGCCACATCCGCTTGGTCTCGGCGCCCTTGACCCAGGTCTGGGGCTCGCCGCCCAGCGTGCTGAACACCGCCGAGGCGATGACGATGGGAACCACGAACTGCACCACCGAAACGCCGAGATTGCCGATGCCGGCGTTCAGGCCCAGCGCCATGCCCTTCTTATGCTTGGGAAAGAAGAAGCTGATATTGGCCATGGACGAGGCGAAATTGCCGCCGCCGAAGCCGCACAGCAGGGCAAGGCCCAGGAACACCGCGTAGGGCGTCGTCGGGTCCTGCACGGCGAAGCCGATGCCCGCCGCCGGAAACAGCAGCGAGGCGGTGGACAGCGCAGTCCAGGCCCGGCCGCCGAAGATCGGCACCATGAAGGAATAGAAGATGCGCAGTGTCGCCCCGGCCAGACCGGGCATGGAGGCCAGCCAGAACAGCTGGTCGGTGTCGAACTTGAACCCGACATTGGGCAGGTTGACCACCACCACGCTCCAGACCATCCACACGGCGAAGGCGAGCAGCAGGGCCGGCATGGAAATCCACAAATTGCGCATGGCCACCTTGCGGCCCTGGCTCTCCCAGTAATCGGGATCTTCCGGCGTCCAGTTGGTCAGCACATGTCGCGGGTGGAGTTTTCCCGAATCATCAACGTGCATACTCGCCCCCTATTTTGGCAAGAAAAGCGGCCAGCCTTTGCTGGCCGCAGTATCGCGTCATCTCTTGTTCCAAGAACTATTCACTGGCCGCCGGCATGATGCGGTCCAGACCGTCGCCCACGGGAAGGGCGGGACCGTCGATCATGCCCATGCGACGCAGAGCCTCCGTCTCCATCCGGCGAACCGCGTAGTGCATCCAGGCCAGCGAGGCGACGACCACCAGCAGCAGCAGCATGAAGCAGCTGGTCCATACGCCGGTAAGGTCGTTGAGAGCCCCGAATGCGATGGGCAGAATGAAGCCGCCCAGTCCGCCGATCAAGCCGACCACGCCACCGACCGCGCCCACATGGTGCGGGTAGTAGACGGGAATGTGCTTGTAGACGGCCGCCTTGCCCAACGCCATGAAGAAGCCGAGGATGAAGACGATGACGGTGAAGGGCACGAAGCCCAGCGACAGGCTGAACTTGATGTCGCCCTTGAAGCCGTGGACGACGTAGTCGGTGGCCGGATAGCAAAGAACGAGCAGGCAGAGCGTACCGACCCCGAAGGTCCAGTACATGATCCGGCGGGCGCCCAGCTTGTCGGACAGCCAGCCGCCCATGGCGCGGAAGACGCTCCCCGGAATGGAGTAGGCCGCCCCCAGCATGCCCGCCGTCGTCACGTCCACGCCGTAGGCGCCCATGTAGTAGCGCGGCAGCCACAGGGCCAGCGCCACGAAGCCGCCGAATACGAAGAAGTAATAGAGCGAGAAGCGCCACACCCGGACTTCCTTGAGCGGCCCAAGCATGCTGGACAGCGAATCCGCGCTCTTCCCCACGGCGCGGCGGCTCCGCAGGACCGGATCGTCCTTGGTGCACAGGTAGAACAGGATGCCGCTGATGAAGATGGCCCCCGCCCAGACATTGGCGACCATCTGCCAGCCGAACGCCACCATCACCCAGGGCGCCAGGAACTTGGTCACCGCCGCCCCGACATTGCCCATGCCGAAGATTCCGAGCGCGGTGCCCTGCTGCTCCTTGGGATACCAGCGCGACACGTAGGCGATGCCGACGGCGAAGCCGCCGCCCGAGATGCCGACACCCAAGGCGGCCAGCAGGAATCCTTCATAGGTACTGGCCGTGGTCACCAGCCATGTGGCGACGGCGGAAATCATCATCACGATGGAAAACACCACCCGGCCGCCGTACTGGTCGGTCCAGACGCCGAGCATCAGGCGCACCAGCGACCCGGTCAGGATCGGAGTGGCGATCAGCAGCCCGAACTGGGTCTCGTTGAGCCCGAGATTTTTCTTAATCTGGATGCCGAGGATGCTGAAAATCGTCCACACAGCAAAACACACGGTAAAGGCGAGTGTGCTGGACCAAAGGGCTAATCTCTGTTCGCCCTTGGAGACTTGAGTCAGATCGTGCATTGCCCCCTCGCAATCCAAAGACGGGCCAAACCCGCCGAAAACGATGGCCGACCATATCGACGGGATGAGAGGTGGGTTTTGACCGAGCCGTCAGTCGCGACAAATTGACGCGGGAACAAAACGCGAAACAAAACCTTTTGCGTGTTGACCCAGATCAATTAGGGGGAGCTAATGACAGCGTCACGCAGCAATCGGATGCGTTTCTTTCTGGAGGAATGGCGAATGCAGGTGCTCAGTGCCTCCACGAGGTCTCCAGGGAGCGGATACATGCAGAGGCGGCAGTTTCAGCCGGAGGATCTGGATCAGATCCGACGCGCGCCGCTGCTGAGCGAGCTGCCGCAGCACCTGATCGACGCGCTGCTGTCGGACGGCATCGTCCATCGCTATCTGCCGGGGGAAATGCTGTTCCGTCAAGGCGAGACACCGGAATTCCTACATATCGTCCTTGGAGGCGAGATCGGTCTTTACTGCGTCGGCAACGACGGCGGCGAGACCATGATGGAAATCATGAAAGCCGGCGAGTGTTTCATCGCCGCGGCGGTGCTCACCGATCTGCCCTATCTCATGGGCGCCAAGGCGCTGCTGCCCTCCCGGGTCATGCTGCTCCCGGCCGACCGGCTGCGGCGGGATCTCCTGACCATCCCCGACCTCGCCCTGGCCATGCTGACGTCGCTGTCCATCCACTTCCGCAAGCTGGTGCGCGAGGCCAAGGCCCTGAAGCTGAAGTCGCCGACCCAGCGGCTCGGGCTCTATCTTCTGTCGCTGACCAACAAGCGCGAGGGCTCGGTAGCCCTATGGCTTCCCCACAGCAAGGGGGTCATCGCCGCCCGCATCGGCGTGCGCCAGGAGACGCTGTCACGGGCCCTGGCCCAGTTGCGTCAATGCGGCGTGACCACCACCGGGGCACAGGTGACCGTAAGCAACATCGCCGCTCTCTCCGCCTTCTGTCACCTGGACGAAGACGTCCTCTGACGCCCCACGGCGGCATTAAGGACGGCGCGGCCAAGCCGTCCTCCGCCATGGCCGCGCGCCGGCCGGGGAATGCGGCGATCTCTTCGGGACAACGCATCCCGGCATCGATCAAGAAAACCTCGGTTTCCACCTGAACGATCCTTCGCTACGCTCTCGGGACGACAGGAGAAGCCGTGGCAACCGACGACGACCACCGTCCATCGCCCGACGTTCTTCTCGCCCAGGCCCGGCGGGAGGGGCGCGGACGCCTGAAGATCTTCCTCGGCGCCGCGCCCGGCGTGGGGAAGACCTACGCCATGCTGTGCGCCGCCCACGAACGCCTGCGCGACGGCGTCGACGTGGTGGCCGGCGTGGTCGAGCCCCATGGCCGCAAGGAGACCGAGGCCCTGACCAAGGGCCTGGAGGTGCTGCCCAGCCGGCGGATGGAGTATCGGGGGCACGATTTCCGCGAGATGGACCTGGACGCCCTGCTGGACCGCCGGCCCGCCATCGCCCTGGTGGACGAGCTGGCGCACACCAACGTTCCGGGATCGCGTCACCTGAAACGCTGGCAGGACGTGGAGGAGGTGCTGGCGGCCGGCATCAACGTCTACGCCACCTTGAACATCCAGCATCTGGAAAGCCTGAACGACGTGGTCGAGCAGATTTCCGGGGTCAAGGTGCGGGAAACCCTGCCCGACGGCGTCCTGGCCGGCGCCGACGAGATCGAATTGATCGACCTGCCGCCCGAGGACCTGATCAAGCGCCTGAACGAGGGCAAGGTCTATGTGCCGGAACAGGCGCGCCGCGCCGTCCACAACTTCTTCTCGCCCGGCAACCTGACCGCGCTGCGCGAGATGGCGCTGCGCCACGCCGCCGAGCGGGTGGACGCCCAGATGGTGGATTACATGCGCTCCCACGCCATCGCCGGCCCCTGGCCGACGCGGGAACGCATCCTGGTCTGCATCGACGAGCGCATGGATTCCGGCCGTCTGGTCCGGGTCGCCAAGCGGGCGGCCGACCGGCGCGGCGCCGCCTGGGTGGCGGTGACGGTGGAGACCACCCGCACCCTGTCGCTGCCGGAATCCGACAAGGACCGGGTGGCCGAGGCCATGCGCCTGGCCGTCCAACTGGGCGGCGAGACGGTGGCGCTGCAGGGCGAGGACGTGACCGCCGCCATCCTGGCCTACGCCACTGAACGCAATGCCACCCAGATCGTGGTGGGGCGCCCCCGCCGCCTGGGACTGCTCGACCGTTTCACCGCCACGGTGACCGACCGGCTGGTGGAACGGGGCGGCGGCTTCAACATCCTGGTGGTCGGCAGCGACGACGAGGGCAAGCCCAAGGCGCCGCGCTCCGTCGTCCAGGCCCAGCCGGAAAGCCGGGACTGGCTGGGGCTGGCCGTGGCGCTGCTGGCGACCGGAGCGGCCACCGGCCTGGGCGTCGCCATCGATCATTGGCTGCCGGTGGCCAGCATCTCGGTGGCCTATCTGCTGGCGGTGATGGTGGTGGCCATGCGCTTCGGCCTGCGTCCGGCCATCCTGGCCTCGCTGGTCAGCTTCTTCGCCTTCAACTTCTTCTTCACCGAGCCGCGCTTCACCCTCGCGGTGTCCGACGTGCAGAACCTTCTGACCCTGGTGTTCTTCCTGATCGCCGCCTTCATCGTCTCGGGCATGGCCAGCCGGCTGCGCACCCAGGTCCAGGCCAGCCGCGAAAGCGCCCGGCGGACCGCCAATCTTTATGATTTCGGCCGCAAGGTGACGGCGGCGGCGACCCAGGACGACGTGCTGTGGGCGGTGGTCCACCATGTGGCCGACACCATCCGGGGCAAGTCGCTGGTCCTGCTGCCCATGGACGGCCGGCTGGCCATCGCCGCCGGCTATCCGCCCGAGGATCAGATCGACGACAGATCGTCGGCCGCCGCCGATTGGGCCTGGGCGCACGAGAAGCCCGCCGGGCGGGGCTCCGCCACCCTGCCCGCCGCCCATTGGCTGTTCCTGCCGCTCAGGACCGCGCGGGGGCCGGTGGGCGTCCTCGGCGTCCAGATGAGCGAGGACGCCGACCTGCCCAGCCCCGAGCAGATGCGGCTGCTGGAAACCCTGGCCGATCAGGCGGCGGTGGCCATCGAACGCACCACCTTAGTCTCGGACATCGAGATGGCGCGGGTGGCGACCGAGCGCGAGCGCCTGCGCTCGGCCCTGCTGTCTTCGCTGTCCCACGATCTGCGCACGCCGCTGGTCTCCATCATGGGGGCGGCCAGCAGCCTGATCAGCTATGACGAGGCGCTGAGCCGCGACAATCGCCGCGACCTCGCCCAAACCATCCAGGACGAGGCCGAACGCCTCAACCGCTTTGTCCAGAACCTGCTGGACATGACCCGGCTGGGCAGCGGCACCCTGAAGCCGCGCATCGACTGGGCCGATCTGGCCGATATCGTCGGCGGCGCCGTCGAGCGGGCGGCGCGTCTTACCCGCTCGCATGCGGTCAAGGTGGACATCGACCCCAACATTCCGCTTCTGTGCGTCGACGCCGTTCTGCTGGGACAGGTGTTCTTCAATCTGCTGGACAACGCCTGCAAGTACTCGGCCCCCGGCACCGCCATCAAGGTGTGGGCCAGGAAGGTCGCCGATCATATCTCCATCGAGGTGGCCGACCAGGGGCCGGGCATCCCCGAGGCCGACCGCGAGAAGGTGTTCGACATGTTCTACCGGGTCAGCCAGTCCGACAGCCAGACCGCCGGCACCGGCCTGGGGCTGGCCATCTGCCGGGGCATCGTCGAGGCGCATGGCGGCACCATCCGGGCGGAAGCGGGCCTGCACGGCACCGGCACCGCCATCGTCATCCGCCTGCCGCTGCCACCGGTACCGCAGGTGGCCGACGAGCCTGAGGGGGCGTGATGGGCAGCAGGATTCTGGTTGTCGACGACGAGCCGCAGATCCGCAAATTCCTGCGCATCTCGCTTTCGGCCAACGGCTACGAGGTGACCGAGGCGGACTCGGCCGCCGCCGGACTGGCCGCCTTCCGCGCCCAGCCCCCCGACCTGCTGGTTCTCGATCTCGGCCTGCCCGACATGGACGGCCAGGAGGTGATCTCCACCGTGCGCGAGACCTCGGACCTGCCGATCATCGTGCTGTCGGTCCGCGCCCAGGAGCAGGACAAGGTCGAGGCCCTGGACCGGGGCGCCAACGACTACGTGGTCAAGCCGTTCGGCGTCGCCGAGCTGATGGCCCGCGTCCGCGCCTCGCTCCGCCCCCGCACTCCCAAGGATGTGGCCGAGGCGGTGGAGATCGGCCCGCTGCGGATCGATCTGGACCGGCTGGTGGTGACCCGGCGGGACGAGGAAATCCACCTGTCGCGCAAGGAATGGGACCTGCTGGCCTTTCTCGCCCGCCGGCCCGATCACGTGCTGACCCACAAGCTGATCCTGAAGGAGGTCTGGGGTCCCGCCCATGTGGAGGACACCGCCTATCTGCGGGTCTACATCAACCAGCTCCGCCAGAAGCTGGAGGACGACCCGACCCGGCCCCGGCTGATCGTCACGGATCAGGGAGTGGGGTATCGCCTGAAACGGGGCGAGGGATATTAGGGTGGCGCGCCCCCAATCCGACGATCAGACCACCGACGGCGCCATGGCGGGAGGCTGATCCAGGAGATCTGCCACCTGGGCCAGGACACTGCGTGTTTCCGCCTCGTCGGAGAGCGCGCCCAGGCACAGGCGAACGGCCTCCGGTGCCGTGGGCGCCACCGAGAAGGCGTCGCTGGCCGCCACCAGAAGACGCCGTGCCCGCAATTGCCCGGTGAAGTCCGCCCGCCCCCAATCCTCGGGCAGAGGCAGCCACAGGTGAAAGGCCTCCGGCGCTCCGGCAAACGATCCCGGAGGCAGAATCTCGGCGGCCGCGAGCTGGCGGCGGCGGGCCTCCGCCCGAATGCCCTCCAGCACCTTCCCGGCGGTGCCCGAGGTGATCCACCGGGTCGCCATGGCCGCCGCCAGGGGCGAGGCGGCCAGGGTGGTGGCGCGCACCGCCCCGGTCAGACGCGCGGCCTGCCGCCGGTCGGGCGCCACCAGAAAGGCGATGCGCAGGGCCGGCGAAAGGCACTTCGCCAGTCCGGCGATATGATAGACCACATCGGGGCCCATGGCGGCCAGCGGGGGCGGGGCGTCCTCCGGCAGCATTCCATAGGCGTCATCCTCGATGACGGCGACGCCGTGCCGGCGGGCGATATCGACGATTTCCGCGCGGCGCTCCGCCGTCAGCGTCGCCGTTGTCGGATTGTGCAGCGTCGGCGTGCAGTACAGCGCCTTGGGCGCATGGCGCTCGCAGGCCGCGCGGAAGCTGTCGGGCAACAGGCCGGAGGCATCCATGGCCACCCCCGCCAACCGTATGCCGAGATGGGCGGCCAGGGACTTCATGCCGGGATAGGTCAGCTCCTCGGCAAGAATGGTGTCTCCGGGTTGGGCGAGAGAGGTCACCAGGGCCAGCAGCGCCCCCTGCGCTCCGGGGCAGACGATCAGGCGGTCCGGCGACAGGCCGGGAAGGCGGGAGGCCAGCCAGGTCACCCCGGCGGCACGGTCCTCCTCGGCCCCGGCATTGTCGCCATAGCCCAGCAGACGCCGGTCCGTGAAGCTGGGCGCCAGGTCCGACATGTCCCGCCGCATCCCCTCCAGCAACCGGGGGTCGGCGGGCAGGGGCGGGGTATTCATGGTCATGTCGATGAAGGCCGAAGCCGGCGCCCCGACGGAGGGCCGGCTTGCCGGCCGGGCCTGGACGAAGGTGCCCTGCCCGACCTTGCCCACCACCAATCCCCGTCGCTGCGCTTCATTGTAGGCCCGCGAGACCGTGGTGAAGTCCAGCCCCAGCCGCTCGGCCAGCACCCTCAGGGGCGGCAGCTTGGCGCCGTGCGGCAACGCCCCATCCCGAATGTCGGCGGCGATCGCGTCGGCAATGGCCTGGTAGACGGGTTTCCCAACCTTTTCCAGCTTGGGGGCCCATCCCCGTTCCGTGTCCATCAATCCTCGCACGATTGTTTCATCACAAACCGATCAAGTATGGCAGCAGCGGTGTCCGAGCCGCAAGCCGGCCTTGGCGATCATCGGGATGGGATGGATCATCGCGCCGCCTCGGCGATGAAGGTATTGGGACGGACCGCCTCGTCACCCGGGGTCCGGTCGCTCAGCCGGAATTCGATGGGGGTGGCACCGGCCGGCGCCTGCCCGGCCGGCACCCGCACCGACACGCGGTAGGTGGTCACGGCATCGGCGGCGGCGGCGAGACCTTGCCCGTCGGATGTTTGGCCAAGGTCCCTTACCCCCACCTGCGCCCCGGCCAGCCCGAGAACCTCCAGCCGCAGAAGGCGCGGCGCGCGCTCGCGATTGACGATCTTCACGGTGTAGTCGTTGCGGATCGAGCCGTCGGACAGCGTGACGGAGACCGGCGAACGGTCGTGCAGAATGGTCATGTCGAGCATCCGGCGCTGGCCGCCGGCCACCGCCATGCCCGCCAGGGTCACGCCGATGATGGCGCCATAGATCATCAGGCGCGGCCGGCGATGCCACGGCTGCTTGGGTGCCGGCGCCTCGGAGGACGTATGCGAGAACGGGCGCCAGCCCACCAGAGTCCGGGGCAGGCCGAACCGCGGCATGACGGAATCGCAAGCATCGGCGCAAAGGCCGCAGCCGATGCATTCCATCTGAATACCGTCGCGGATGTCGATACCCACCGGGCAGACCTGCACGCACATCCGGCAATCGACGCAATGCCCTCGCCCCTCGAACGACTGCGCCACGCGGGCATGCCCACGGCTCTCGCCCCGTCCGGCATCGTAGGCGACCACCAGCGAATCATGATCGAGCATGGCGCCCTGAAAGCGCGGCCAGGGGCACATGTAAATGCACATCTGCTCGCGGGCCCATCCGGCCATCACGTAGGTCATCAGCCCGACCATCGCCACGAAGCCATACAGGACGATTCCCGCCTCGCCGGTCAGCATTGCCCCGGCCGCCCGGGGCGCGTCATTGAAGAAGAACAGGAACGAAGCGCCGGTCATCAGTGAAACGGCGAGCCAGGCGGCGTGCTTCACCAGCTTCCTCACCACCTTTCCCGTGGGCCAGGGCGCATGGTCCAGCTTGTGGCGCCGATTGTGATCGCCCTCCACCCGGCGCTCGATCCATACAAAGATATCCGTCCACACCGTCTGGGGGCAGGCGAAGCCGCACCAGACCCGGCCATACAACGCCGTCACCAGAAAAAGTCCGATGGAGGCGATCACCAGAACGCCGGTCAGGAAATAGAATTCCTGCGGCCAAATTTCCGTGTCGAGGAAATAGGCCCGCATGGCGACGAAATCGAACAGGATCGCCTGATCCGGATGGCCGGCGCCGCGATCCCAGCGCAGCCAGGGAAGGAGCGATACGGACAGGATCGACAGCCAGGCGATCACCGTCTTGGCCGACCGGTTCGCCCCCTTCACCGCACGGGGATGAATCTTCCGGGCCTGGGCATACAAGCTGACGTCACCGCCGCTGGCCGGCCTGATGTGATCGGGGGATTGATCGGTCATACGACACCTCAATATCAGAATAACGCCACTCATATCGGGAGGCGACGCGATCATATGTAGGGATTGTATGCTCAATCAAGTTAAATTGTATGGCATATTGTTTGACATCGCCCCATGCGGCGCGAATCTGTCTGGCGTTTTCACATGGCCGACACTATGACTGCGACCCCGCCGCCCCGCCTCGCCCAGGGGCCGGAGGGGCCGTCAGATGCAGCACACGGGACCAATACATGTTCGTCGGAATGGATTTCGGCACCACCAACAGCGCCGTCGCCCTGGCCCGGACCGATCGGAGCGTGGAGGTGCTGAACTTCGCCACCACGGCCGGGCCGGCCTCGACGCTGCGCTCGGTGCTGGCCTTCGAGAATGCCCGGCGCGACGCCCAGCGCCGCATCCTGCCCCTGGCCGGCCATGACGCCATCGACGCCTATCTGCACGGCGACGGGGATTGCCGCTTCCTGCAATCCTTCAAGTCCTATCTGACCAGCCGGTCCTTCACCAGCACCGCCATCTATGGGGCGCCCTACTCCCTGGAGGAGCTGGTGGCGCTGATCGTCTCCCAATTGCGGCGAACCGCCGAGGCGGCGGGGGCCAAGGTCGAGCGGGTGGTGGCCGGGCGTCCGGTGCGCTTCGTCGCCGAGGGCGGCGAGGAGGAGGACGCCTACGCCACCGGCCGGCTGGTCGAGGCCTTCGCCAAGGCCGGCATCGGCGATGTGGTGTTCGAGTACGAGCCCATCGCCGCCGCCTATTATTACGAAAGCACGCTGCGGCATGACCAGACCGTGCTGGTGGCCGATTTCGGCGGCGGCACCAGCGATTTCTGCCTGATCCGCCTGGGACCGGGGCGCGCCGGGCTGGCTCGGCCCGAGGACGCCATCATCGGCACCGCCGGTGTCGGCATCGCCGGCGACGCCTTCGACCGGCGCATCGTCGAGCACGGCCTGTCCGGGCATTTCGGCAAGCGCACCACCTATGTCAGCGACGGCAAGGTCCTGCCCATGCCGGCCTGGGTCTACGCCAAGCTGGAGCGCTGGCACCATGTCGCCTTCCTCAACACGCCCTCGACGCTGCGCCTGCTGCGCGACCTGCGGCGCCATGTGGAGCATCCCGACCAGATCGAGCAATTGCTGGCGCTGATCGAGCACAATCTCGGCTATCACCTCTACCGTTCGGTGGAGCAGGCCAAACGCGACCTGTCCCAGGCGGACGAGACCGTGCTGCGCTTCGATCACGACCCGGTGCTGGTGGAGCGCCGCGTCACCCGCGCCGAATTCGAAGGCTGGATCGGCAAGGAACTGGCCGCCATCGAGCATTGCGTCGACGGTTTGCTGGAGAGCACCGGCACCGGGCTCGCCCAGGTGGACCGGGTCTTCCTCACCGGCGGCTCGTCCCTGGTGCCGGCGGTGCGCGCCATCTTCGCCGACCGCTTCGGCGAGGACCGCCTCAGCACCGGCGGCGAGTTCATCTCGGTCGCCACCGGCCTCGCCCAGCGCGCCCGCGAGGTGTTCGGCGGCTGAGGCGCGCTCATCCCTTATACCATATCCCGGTGATCGCAACCGATCACCGGGCTCGCCCTCAATCGGCGGGCGGGCGCGGGCGCCCTTGCCTCCCGCGCCATAAGGCGCGCGGCCCGTTGGGCCTAACCAAATCCCGATGAGTCCGGCTCATCAGGATTTGGTATTACATGTTGGGATAGTTCGGTCCACCGCCACCTTCGGGGACGACCCAATTGATGTTCTGGGTTGGGTCCTTGATGTCGCAGGTCTTGCAGTGCAGGCAGTTCTGGGCGTTGATCTGCAGGCGGGGATTGGAGCCGTCGTCGTTCCTGACGATCTCGTAGACGCCGGCCGGGCAGTAGCGCTGCTCGGGGGCGTCGTAATGCTCGAGATTGATGGCGACGGGCACCGCCGGGTCGCGCAGCTTGAGGTGGGCCGGCTGGTTCTCCTCGTGATTGGTCGACGAGATGAACACCGAGCTGAGCTTGTCGAAGCTGACCACCCCATCGGGCTTGGGGTAGCTGATCTTCGGGCATTCGCTGGCCTTCTTCAGCGCCAGATGGTCGGGCCGGTGGTGCAGCGTCCAGGGCATCTTGCCCTTGAACACATAGGTCTCCAGCGCCGAATAGGCGATGCCGCCGAAGAGGCCCCAGTGGAAGCTGGGGCGGATGTTCCTGACCTCGTGCAGCTCCTTCCACAGCCAGGACCGCTTCAGGTGCTCGGGATAGGCGCTCACCTCGTTGGCGCCGCCCTCGTGGCCCAGGGCCTCGGCGACGGCCTCGGCCGCCACCATGGCCGACTTCATGGCGGTGTGGGTGCCCTTGATCTTGGGCACGTTGAGGAAGCCCGCCGTGTCGCCCACCAGCACGCCGCCGGGGAAGCTGAGCTTGGGGACCGACTGGAAGCCGCCTTCCGACAGGGCGCGCGCGCCATAGGACACCCGGCGGCCACCCTCGAAGATCGGGCGGATGGCCGGATGGGTCTTGAAGCGCTGGAACTCGTCGAAGGGCGACAGGTGCGGGTTGGCGTAGTCCAGGCCGACCACGAAGCCCACCGCCACCTGATTGTTCTCCAGGTGATAGAGGAACGAACCGCCATAGGTGGCGGTGTCCAGCGGCCAGCCGACGGTATGGACGATGGTGCCCGCCTTATGCTTGGCCGGGTCGATCTCCCACAGCTCCTTGATGCCGATGCCGTAGGTCTGGTCCTCGCAATCCCGGCACAGGTCGAAGCGCTCGAACAGCGTCTTGGTCAGCGAGCCGCGGCAGCCCTCGGCGAAGATGGTCTGGCGCGCCCACAGCTCGACGCCCGGCGTATGGTTGTGGGTGGGCTGGCCGTCCTTGCCGATCCCCATGTCGCCGGTCGCCACGCCCTTGACCGAGCCGTCCTCGTGGTACAGCACCTCGGCCGCCGCGAAGCCGGCGAAGATCTCGACGCCCAGCGCCTCGGCCTGGGCCCCCAGCCAGCGGGTGAAGTTGCCCAGCGACACGATGTAATTGCCGTGATTGTTCATCTGCGGCGGCGTCATCAGCCGGATGGCCTTGGACTCCGTCAGGAACAGGAAGCGGTCGTCGCTGGCCGGCGTCAGCAGCGGCGCGGCGCGCTCCCGCCAGTCCGGGAACAGCTCCGCCAGCGAGCGCGTCTCGATCACCGCTCCCGACAGGATGTGGGCTCCCACCTCCGAACCCTTCTCCAGCACGCAGACGCTCAAGTCGGCGTTGAGCTGCTTCAGCCGGATGGCCGCCGTCAGGCCAGATGGCCCGCCGCCAACCACCACGACGTCGAATTCCATGGATTCACGTTCCATTAGACCTGCTACTCCCCCCCCCCTAAAAAGCGGGGACGAATCCATGCCGGATTCGCCCCCGTCAGGTTGCGGCCTCAGGGAGACTGGAGGGCCGCGGTGAATTCCGGCAACACCTTGAAGAGGTCCGCGACCAGGCCGTAATCGGCGACCTGGAAGATGGGGGCCTCCTCGTCCTTGTTGATGGCGACGATGACCTTGGAATCCTTCATGCCGGCCAGGTGCTGGATGGCGCCCGAGATGCCGACGGCGATGTAGAGGTCCGGCGCCACGATCTTGCCGGTCTGGCCGACCTGGAAGTCGTTGGGCACGAAGCCGGCGTCGACCGCTGCCCTTGACGCACCGACGGCGGCGCCCAGCTTGTCGGCCACCGCTTCGAGCAGCGGGAAGTTGTCGCCCGACTGCATGCCGCGCCCGCCCGAGATGATGATGCGGGCGCTGGTCAGCTCGGGACGCTCGGACTTGCTGAGCTGGCTGCCCACGTAGGACGACAGGGCCGGGTCGGCGGCCGCCGCGACGGCTTCCACCGAAGCCGAGCCACCCTCGGCCTTGGCCGCCTCGAAGCCGGTGCCGCGCACGGTGATCACCTTGACCGCGTCCTTGGACTGCACGGTGGCGAGCGCATTGCCGGCATAGATCGGGCGGATGAAGGTGTCGGGGGACACCACGCCGGTGATCTCCGACACCTGGGCCACGTCGAGCAGCGCCGCGACGCGGGGCGCCACGTTCTTGCCCCCCGTGGTGGCGGGCGCCAGGATGTGGCTGTAGCCGCCGGCCAGGCTCACCACCAGGGCGGCCAGGGGCTCGGCCAGATGGTTGGCGTAAAGGGCGGCGTCGGCCGACAGCACCTTGGCCACACCCGCCACCTTGGCGGCGGCCTCGGCCACGGCAGTGATGCCGCTTCCGGCGACCAGGACGTGCACATCGCCGCCGATCCTGGCGGCGGCGGTGACGGTGTTCAGCGTGGCGGCCTTGAGAGTGCCGCCCTCGTGCTCGGCTAGAACCAGAATGGTCATTCGTTCGTCCCTTTCCCGTCGTCATGCCCGGACTTGTTCCGGGTATCCACGGCCGTGCCGCGCCTCGATCCTGGGTGCTGCGGCACCGTCGTGGATGGCCGGGTCGAGCCCGGCCATGACGATGAAGTGTTAAATGACTTTGGCTTCGTTCTTCAGCTTGTCGACCAGGGCGGCCACGTCGGCCACCTTGATGCCGGCCTTGCGCTTGGGCGGCTCCTCGACCTTGAGGGTCACCAGACGCGGGCCGACGTCGACGCCCAGATCGGCCGGGCTCACCGTGTCGATGGGCTTCTTCTTGGCCTTCATGATGTTGGGCAGGGACGCGTAGCGCGGCTCGTTGAGGCGCAGATCGGTGGTCACCACCGCCGGCAGCCTGAGGCTCACCGTCTCCAGGCCGCCGTCCACCTCGCGGGTCACCGTGATGGATTCGCCCGCGATCTCCAGCTTGGAGGCGAAGGTGCCCTGGGGGCGGCCCAGCAGCGCCGCCAGCATCTGGCCGGTCTGGTTGGAATCGTCGTCGATGGCCTGCTTGCCCAGGATGATCAGGCCGGGGGCCTCCTTGTCCACCAGGGCCTTCAGGACCTTGGCGACGGCCAGCGGCTGGACCTCGTCGTCACAAGACACAAGGATGCCGCGGTCGGCGCCCATGGCCAGAGCGGTGCGCAGCGTCTCCGATGCCGCCGCCGGACCCACCGACACCACCACCACCTCGGCGGCCTTGCCGGCTTCCTTGAGGCGAACCGCCTCCTCCACCGCGATCTCGTCGAACGGGTTCATGGAGAACTTGACGTTCTGCGTCTCGACGCCCGAACCGTCCGACTTCACCCGGATCTTCACGTTGTAGTCGATCACCCGCTTGATCGCGACCAGGACTTTCATTTGTCTTTCCTCACTCCACGAACAGATCAGGCAGCAATTGGCCGGCCGGATCGACGGCATAGCCGCTCAGGTCGGTGACCCCTTCCTGACGGAGCACCTCGTCGTCCATGAAGAAATTGCCGCTGCACTCCCGCGCCGGGCGGGTGAGGATGGCGTGGGCGGCATCGGCCATGATCTCCGGGGTGCGGCAGTGACCGGGCTTGATGAAGCCACCCAGCATGGCGAGCGCGGCGGTGTCGATCACCGTCCGGGGCCACAGCGCATTGGCGGCGATGCCCGCCTCGCGGAATTCAGCGGCCCAGCCCAGCACGCACAGGCTCATCCCCATCTTGGTGATGGTGTAGGCGGTGTGGCCCGCATACCACCTGGCATCCAGGGACGGCGGCGGCGACAGCACCAGGATATGGGGATTGGCCGCCCGACGCAGATGGGGCAGGCAGGCCTGGGTCACCGCGAAGGTCCCGCGCACGTTGACCGACATCATCAGATCGAAGCGCTTCATGGCGGTGGACGGCGTATCGGTCAGGCTGATGGCGCTGGCGTTGTTGACCACGATGTCGATGCCGCCGAAGGTCCGTGCCGCCAGGGCCGCCGCCTCGGCGATGCCGGCCTCGTCGCGCACGTCGACCACCAGCGGCAGGGCCCGCCCGCCCGCCGCCTCGATTTCGGCGGCGGCCGAATGGATGGTTCCCGGCAGCTTCGGATTGGCCTCGACGGTCTTGGCGGCGACGACGACGTTGGCGCCGTCGCGGGCGGCGCGGAGCGCGATGGCCTTGCCGATCCCCCGGCTGGCCCCGGAAATGAACAGGGTCTTCCCCTTCAAAGAACGCATGGACTTGCCTCCAGGGCAGGGTTTAACGAGGGACATGCCTCGATGGCTCCGTCCAGATCGCGCCAGGGAACGATCCAGTCGGGCAATGACGGAGAGGGACCGGTGAACCCCACGGCGTCGGCGATGGCGGCCGGCGGCACCACGCCGGTGGCGCCGACGAAGGCGCCGCGCACGATGGTGTGGCAGGCCAGATTGCCCTTGGACTCGATACGGTGCTCCATGTAGAGCCACTTCTCGTCCCAGGCGATCAGCCGGCTGCTCAGGGTGAGCGGCTCGAACGGCTTGAGCGGCCGGCGGAAGCGGACCAGCGCCGCCGCGATCACCGGCTGCCAGCGATTGCGCAGCACCGGCCGCCACAGGCCGCCGCGAACGATCAGATCGAACCGCCCGAGATCCATCAGGGCGAAATAGCGGGCATTGTTCATGTGGATGTTGATGTCCAGATCGTGCGGCATCACCCTGAAATGCAGCAGCGATTCATCGGTGAGCCCCAGACGCGGGCGGAAGAGGGAGGCGATGAACACCCTCAGGAGCCTAAGCCACAGGTTCATGACCGCGTTCCCTCTCCCGCCAGAGCCCTAGAAGGCCGCTTCGTCGAACGACATCATCGAGCCGCCGCCGGCCAGAATGGCCGAGAGCAGGCCGCCGGTCTGCGGCAGCAGGCGTTCCATGAAGAACCGCGCCGAGCCCACCTTGGCGGCATAGAAGCCGTCCGGGTCGTCGGCCAGCCGGGGCAAGCTGGTCTCGGCCATGCGGGCCCACAGATAGGCCAGCGCCGTCAGGCCGAACAGCCGCAGGTAGTCGCTGGCCGCCGCCCCCGCCTCGTCGGGATTCTTCATGCCGGCGCGGGCCACCTGGGCGGTGGCCTGCTGCAGGCGCACGAAGGCCTTGGCCAGGGGCTGGACGAACTCGCCCAGCACCGGGTCCTCCACCTTGGCCTCGATGAAGGCCGAGACCGGATGGAAGAAGCGGCGCAGATAGCGGCCGGCATGGGCCGGCAGCTTGCGCCCCACCAGGTCCAGGGCCTGGATGCCGTTGGTGCCCTCGTAGATCTGAGCGATGCGGCAGTCGCGCACATACTGCTCCATGCCGTGTTCGCGGATGAAGCCGTGGCCGCCGAACACCTGCATGCCCAGATTGGTCGCCTCGAACCCCAGATCGGTCAGCAGCGCCTTGATGATCGGGGTGATCAGGGCGACGAAGTCCTCGGCCTCCTCGCGGACGGCGGGGTCGGGATTGTGCTTTTGCTGGTCGACGTTCCAGGCGGCCCAGGCCGCCAGGGCGCGGCAGCCCTCCACATAGGCCCGCTGGGTCAGCAGCATGCGCCGCACATCCGGGTGGACGATGATGGGATCGGCGGCCTTGTCGGGATGCTTGGTCCCCGTCAGCGAACGGCCCTGGATACGCTCGCGGGCATAGGCCACGGCCCCCTGGTAGGAGGCCTCGGCCAGGCCCAGCCCCTGCACGCCCACCGACAGGCGCTCGGTGTTCATCATGGCGAACATGGCGCGCATGCCCTTGTGCGGCTCGCCCACCAGCCAGCCGGTGGCGTCGTCGAAATTCATGACGCAGGTGGACGAGGCCTTGATGCCCATCTTGTGCTCAATGGAGCCGCAAGCCACGCCGTTGCGCACGCCGGGGGTGCCGTCGGCCTTGGGCAGGAACTTGGGCACCAGGAACAGGCTGATGCCCTTGACGCCCTTGGGCGCGTCGGGCAGGCGGGCCAGCACCAGATGGACGATGTTCTCGGTCAGATCGTGCTCGCCGGCCGAGATGAAGATCTTGGTGCCGGTGATCTTATGGCTGCCGTCGTCCTGGGGCACCGCCCTGGTGCGCAGCAGCCCGAGATCGGTGCCGCAATGGGGTTCGGTCAGGCACATGGTGCCGGCCCAGGTGCCGTCCACCATCTTGGGCAGATAGGCGTCCTTCAGCGCGTCGGAGCCGAAGCCGTGCAGCGAGACATAGGCGCCGTGGCTCAAGCCCGGATACATGCCGAACGACAGGTTGGACGAGCAGATCATCTCCTCGACCAGGGTGGCGACGGTCTTGGGCATTCCCTGCCCGCCATAGGCGGGATCGCAGGAAATGGAGGTCCAGCCGCCCTCGCGGAACAGCCGGTAGGCCTCGGCGAAGCCCTTGGGCGTGCGCACCACGCCGTTCTCGAAGGCGCAGCCCTCTTCATCGCCGGAGCGGTTGATGGGGTGCAGCACGCCTTCGCAGATCTTGGCGGCCTCTTCCAGCACCGGATCGATGAGATCGCGGGAAAACTCCTCGTAGCCGGGAAGAGTGGCGAGTTTGTCGCCCTCCATCAGCTCGAAGAGGACAAAGCGCATGTCGCGCAGGGGAGCCTTGTAACTGGCCATGATTGGGTTCCTCTTTACCGATGGGCCACTGCCGTGACCCGTCTCGTTGTCCCTCAGGCGCCGGGCGCTTCGCTTGGCTTACGCGCCACCGCACGCGTAGGCGTGCTACCAAATGTTTACCGGCGAAGCCGGCATGCGCGGCGGGCCTTGCCCTTGCCTTCTCACCCTCGAACTGAAAAATCAGTTCGAGGGCTCGGCGGTTCTAATTGCGGAGCGGCTTGCCGGTCATCAGCATGGCCTCGGTCCGCGCCAGCGAGCCGGGATGCCGGACCAGACGCATGAAGCGCGAGCGCTCGAGGTCCAGCAGGGCGGTTTCGTCCAGCACCTCGATGACGTCGGTATCGCCGCCCGACAGCACCTCGGCCAGCGCTCCCGAGACCACCTCGTCATGGGGAGTGGCCTTGCCGAGACGGCGGAAGCCGCCGACCGCCATGTCCATGGCCACCTTGGCCGCCGGTCCCGGCAGCACGAAGCTGGGCGGCTCGGGCGGGGCGTAATTGTCGACCAGGGCCAGCGCCCTGGCCTTGGCATCGGCCAGCAGGCGGTAGCGGTTCATGGTGATGCCGTCGTCGGGCCGCAGGAACAGCAGCTCCTTGGCCTCGGCCGCCGACTTGGCGACGGTGGCGGTGCTGACGATCTCGAAGACCTTGCCGATGGCCGGCATCGGCCCCTTGGGCAGACGCCCCAGGGTGGCCCAGCGGTGCAGCATCTCCTTGCAGCCGCCCCAGGCGGGGACGAGGCCGACCCCGACCTCGACCAGCCCCACATAGGTCTCGGCATGGGCCTGGACCGCGTCGCAATGGAGCAGGATTTCGCAGCCGCCGCCCAGCGCCATGCCCGACGGCGCGCCGACCACCGGGAACGGGGCGTATTTCAGGGCGCGATAGGTTTCCTGCCCCTGGGCGACCATGTTTTCGATCTCCGTCCAGGCGGCGATATTGGCGGCGAACAGGGCGAGGCCCAGATTGGCGCCGGCCGAGAAGTTGCTGCCCTCGTTATAGATAACCAGCGCCTTGAAGTCCTTTTTGACCCGTCGGATGGACTTGTTCAGCAGATCCATGATGTCGGGGTCCATGGAGTTCATCTTGCTGGTGAACTCCAGGCAGGCGACGCCGTCGCCGATATCCCACAGGGCGGCCGAGCCGTTCTTCAGCACCGGTTCGGTGGTCAGCTTGATGTCTTCGAGCATGATCACGCCATCGGGGCGGAGCACGTCGCGGTATTGCCCGTCCAGCCCCAGCACCTGCCGGCGCCCGGCCTTGATGCGGTAGAAGGGGCGGCCGGCGGCTTTGCGCAGGATGGCCGGCACCGCCCTACCCTCGGCCTCGAGCCGCGCCACCAGCCAATCGACGCCCAGCTTGTCGATCAGCTCGAAGGGGCCGAACTTCCAGTTGTAGCCCAGCCGCATGGCCTCATCGATGGCATCGACCGCGTCGGCCGCATCACCCAGCAGGGTCGCGGCATAGGTCAGGGTCGCACCCATGACGCGCCAGGCGTAGCGGCCATGCTTGCTGTCGTGGTCGAACAGGGCGGAAAGCTTGCGCCCGGCGGCCTTGACCGCCGCCACCTCGGCCCTGCGCTGCGGCCGGAACCGGCCGCTGGCCAGATCGATGGCTTCCTTGTCCTTGCGGCCGCCCTCGCGGTTGAGGCGATAGAAGCCGCCCTTGCCCTTGCGCCCGGTATAGCCCTCGGCGATCAGGCGATCGACCAGCGGCACCGGCCGGTTGATGGCGTGGAAGGGGTCGTCCTTGGGCAGGGCCTGGGCCATGCTGGCGTTGACGTGGGGCATCAGGTCGAGGCCGACCAGATCCAGCAGGCCGAACACGCCGGTCTTGGGGATGCCGACCGGCCTGCCGATGATGGCGTCCGCCTCCTCGATATCCAGGTCCAGGTCGACGGCCTCGGCCACCGCCGCCTGCAGCCAGTACACGCCCAGGCGGTTGGCGATGAAGCCGGGGCGGTCCTTGCACGACACCACGCTCTTGCCCAGGCGGTGATCGGCGAAGGCCGACACCGTGGCCAGGGCCTCCGGCCGGGTCTTGGCGCCGCCCACCACTTCCAAAAGCCGCATGTAGCGCGGCGGGTTGAAGAAGTGGGTGATGCAGAAATCGGCGGCGAACCCCTCGCCCAGGCCATCCACCAGGGCGGCCAGCGGAATGGTCGAGGTGTTGGAGGACACCACGCTGCCCGGCTTGCGCGCCGCGTCGATCCTGGCGTACAGCGCCTGCTTGATGTCCAGGCGCTCGATCACCGCCTCGACGATCCAGTCGCATTCGGCCAGCAGGCCGAGGTGATCCTCGGTATTGCCGGTGGTGACCAGCCGCGCCGCCGCCTTGCTCATGAAGGGGGCGGGATCGGCCTTCAGCATCCGGGCGACGGCGCCCTCGGCGATGGCGTTACGGTTTTCGGCGCCGGCCGGAACGATGTCCAGCAGCACCACGGGCACACCGGCATTGGCCACATGGGCGGCGATTCCCGCCCCCATGACGCCGGCGCCGATGACCGCGACTTTGTTGATTCCGGCCATCACACCGCCTCCAGGATGGTGGCGATGCCCTGGCCGCCGCCGATGCACTGGGTCGCCAGGGCATAGCGGCCCTTCTGGCGCTTCAGCAGCGAGGCGGCCTTGCCGACGATGCGGGCGCCGGTGGCGCCGAGCGGATGGCCCAGGGCAATGGCGCCGCCGTCGATGTTGACCGTCTCGGGCTTCAGGCCCAGTTCGCGGATGCAGGCGATGGCCTGGCTGGCAAAGGCCTCGTTCAGCTCGACCACGTCGAGCTGGGCGGCGTCGATGTCGGCGCGCTTCAAGGCCTTCAGGCTGGCGCCCACCGGGCCGATGCCCATGACCTCGGGATCGCAGCCGCAGACGGCGACGCTTTTCACCGCCGCCAGCACGTCGAGCTTGTGGCGGGCGGCGTAATCCTCGCTGCACACCAGCAGCGCCGAGGCGCCGTCGGTCAGCGGCGAGGACGTGCCGGCGGTCACCACGCCGGTGGCGGAAAAGGCCGGCTTCAACTCGGCCAGGCTTTCGGCGGTGGTCTCGGGGCGGATGCAGCCGTCGGCGCCGACCGTGCCCTTCCGCCCGGTAATGGCGACGATCTCGTCGGCGAACCTGCCGGCCTGCTGGGCCGCAATCGCCAATTGGTGCGAGCGGGCGGCGAAGTCCTCCTGCTCGCGCCGCGAGATGTTCCACTTGGCGGCCACGTTCTCGGCGGTGTCGCCCATGCCCATGTAGGCGCCGGGATTGCTGGCGGCGAAATCGGGATGCGGCAGGGGGTTGAAGCCCATCATGGGCACCCGGCTCATGCTTTCGACGCCGGCGCAGATGAAGGCCTCGCCGGCTCCCATCCCGATGGCGCCGGCGGCGATGTGCACCGAGCTCATGGAGGAACCGCAGAAGCGGTTGATGGTGGCCGCGCCCAGGCAACGGGGCAGGCCGGCCATCAGGCTGACCAGCCGTGCCACGTTGAAGCCCTGCTCGCCCTCGGGGAAGGCGCAGCCGAGCAGCAGATCCTCGATATCCTCCCCGGGGATTCCGGCCTTGGCCACCAGGGCGCGGACCACCTGGGCGGCCAGCTCATCGGGACGGACGGACGCCAGGGCGCCCTTCTTGGCCAGGGTGAACGGCGAACGCGCGTACCCCGCGATTACCACCTTCTTCATCGACGTTTCTCCAGGGATTGAAAAGCTTGGAGGGCTGCCGTCGAAGAGGGTGGCAGGCTGTGATGCTCCCTTCCCTCTCCTAGGCCGAAGGCATGTCCACGCCCTTGTTGGACAGCATTTCGAGGCTGAGGCGCTCGATTTCCCGCAGCTCGCTCAGGCTGGCCTGAACGGCTTGCAACTGATCCTCCAGTTGGGCGACGCGCGAGCGAACCTTGCCGACCAGCAACTGCAGCTGCTCGACCTGGGTGGTGTCCACCACGTAGAGGTCGAGGAATTCCTTGATGTCCTTGATGCTGAAGCCCAGGCGCTTGCCGCGCAGGATCAGAATCATCCGCGCCCGGTCGCGATGGGTGTAGACCCGCGTGTTGCCCGCCCGCTGCGGCAGGATCAGACCCTGATCCTCGTAGAAACGAATGGTCCTGGGCGTGATCCCCAGATCGTTGGCCAACTGGGTCACGGAATAGATCTTGTCCGTCACGGTGAAATTCCTCTTTGCAAGACAGATGACGTATCAGGCCGAATTCGGCACCATACGTCATCTTGATGTCAGGGGAAATCACCATGATCACGCTTTCCGTCGGCTGATGTCGTGGGTTAGGACGCGGCGGTCAGATCGGAAGCCGCCACCTTGGTGGCTTCCTCGGCGACCAGCTCTTTCTTGGAGAGCTTGCCGATCATGGTCTTCGGCAACTGATCACGCAGTTCGATCTCCGCCGGAAGCTCGATCCGCGACAGGTGATCGGCAAGGAAGGTCCGCAGTTCCTGCGGCGAGGCGGCGGTTCCCTCGCGCAGCCGCACGAACGCCTTGGGGGCCTGGCCGCGATAGGCGTCGGGAATGCCGATGACCACCACCTCGGCGACGGCGGGGTGGCGGTAGAGCGCCTCCTCGACGATGCGGGGATAGACGTTGTAGCCGCCGCAGATGATCAGATCCTTGATGCGGTCCACCAGGAAGACGTAGCCGTCCTCGTCCACATAGCCGATATCGCCGGTGCGCAGCACGCCGTCGCGCAGCACCGCGGCGGTCTCGTCCGGCCGCTGCCAATACCCCGCCATCACCTGCGGGCCGCGCACGCAGACCTCGCCCTTCTCGCCGGTTCCCAGCCGCTTGCCGTGCTCGTCGGCGGCATGGATCTCCACCAGCGTCCCCGGCAGGGGCAGGCCGATGGAGCCGTCCTTGATGGTTCCGTCCGGCGGATTGCAGGTGACCACCGGTGAGGCCTCGGACAGCCCGTAGCCTTCCACCAGCGAACAGCCGGTCAGGCGCTGGAAATCCATCCGGACTTCCAGGGGCAGGGGCGCTCCGCCGGAAATGCAGAACTTGATGGACGACAGATCACTGCCGCCCCCCTTGGCGGCGCCGTTGATGGCGGTATAGATGGTCGGGACACCGGGAAACAGGGTCGGCCGCGTCTTGGCGATGGTGCGCATGACCTGCTTCAGCTCGAACCGGGGCAGCATCACCAGCTCGGCGCCGATCAGGACGCCGAAATTCAGGCCCACGGTCATGGCGAACACATGGAAGAACGGCAGCACGCACAGCACGCGCTCCTTGCCGGGCTCCAGGCAGCCGACCACCCGGCGAAGCTGCTCCACATTGGCGGTCAGATTGGCGTGGGTGAGGATGGCCCCCTTGGGCACGCCCGTGGTGCCGCCGGTATATTGCAGCACCGCGATATCCTGTTCCGGATCGATGGTCTCGGGGCGCAGGTCGGTGCCGAACGAGGTCAGGCGGGCGAAAGAGACGTGGCGCAGATCCTCGGGGATGTCGGCCCGCTCGCTGCGCTTGAGGACGCGGAACATCAGCCCCTTCACCGCCGGCAGGATGTCCTTCATGGAGCACACCACGACCCGCTCGAGGCAGGACTCCTCGAGCAGCCCGGCCACCTTGGGATAGATCTGCTGCAGATCCAGGGTGACCATGATGACGGTTCCCGAATCCCTGACCTGGGTGGCCAGTTCCCGCTCCACGTAGAGCGGATTGTAATTGACCACCGTTCCGCCGGCCTTCAGCACCGCGTAGTAGCAGATGACGAAATAGGGGGAATTGGGCAGGCACAGCCCGACACGGACGCCCTTGCGAACCCCCAGCTGACGGAAGCCGACCGCGGCGCGCGCCACCAGATTGCCCAGCTCGGCATAGGTCCAGCGCCGGCCCAGGAAATCCATGGCCATGGCGGGGCCGAACCGTGCGACGGCATCGTCCAGCAGGCTGTCGACCCGCCGCAGCGGAATAGCGACCGGTGGTACGCTCATGACGCTTCATCCTCCCAGCTGGCGGACTTTTGCCGCCTTATATTTTTTTATCCCCGGCCGACGTGTTTCCGTCAGCCGATCGCCCCGACCAGGGCCATCGCCACTCCCATCGATCCCCTGACCTTGATGCGCCCCATGGCATAGGCGAGCATCGGGTCCATCTTTCCCGTCATCAACTTTATCAGGTTCTCGGAGCTGATCTTGACGGTGCAATCGCATTCGTCGCCGTCACCGTCGATCAGCACCGCCCGCCCGCCCCGGGCGTCGACCAGATACTGGCCGTCGGCCGTCAGATCGAAACAGACCACCGCGTTAAGGCGTGACAGCTTCGGCAAACTCTCTTCAATCAATCGCTCAAGCTCGTCGGCAGACATCGGCTCGCCCCTTGCGTCGCTCAATTGACGTTTACGTAAACATCAACACTCAGGCATGTCAACGCCATTTCCTCGGTAATTGATGCGGCGGCCGCTGGCGCAACAGGGATAGCACGCGGCAAAGAGCGCGGTTTGCCGCCATTTCCCCACAAAACCACGGTGCGAACCTCATATAATCAGGAGGCGAGCCGGCTTTTAGGAATATGCCGAAATGGTGATGATTTTTTATGTTGACGTAATCGTCATGTTTGTGCCGAATAGATATGCCGAGAGCAAGCACCATATGCAGGTCGGGAAACGGCCCCTCGGTGGAGGCAAACGATCATCCGGGGAGTCACGCGGCCGCGGCCGCGACCATGGCTTTCATCATACTGATGCGCTGCACCGATGGCTGGCTTCGATCTCCGGTTCGTCAGGGTAGGCCGCTGAGCTGATTGTGGAATCCTCCATGCATCAACGTCTGTCGCCGTTCCGGCCGGAGCGGCGACGCAGGGCCAAGACTTGAACAGGACTGGGGGATTAACGATGAGCAGTAGGTCACGTTCCGGAGGATTGGGTCTCGCCGCCGTGGCGGCGATGGTTTCGGCCTCCCTGGGGGGAGCCGCCAGAGCGGAGCAGTTCGAATACGAAGGGTGGCAGGGCAACTGGAACACCACCGTGTCCCTCGGCTCGACCTGGCGCGCCCAGGACCCCAATCCGAAGCTGTTCAAGGCCGCCGACGGCGCCTCGATCGGATTGGCCGGCGGCACCGGCGGCAGCAGCAGCGATGCCAACACCCTCAACTCCAAGGCCGGCGACCGTGTCTCGACCATCTTGAAGATGGTCAGCGACCTGGAGATCAAGAAGGACGACATGGGCGGCCTGGTCCGCTTCAAGGCCTGGTACGACGAGGCGCTGAGCGCCGAACGCGTCCGCTACGGCAACATGGCCGACAATTACGCCAAGGGAACTTCCCTGTCGGACAGCGGGCTGGAAACCAGCCAGCAGTTCAAGGGCGTTCAGTTGCTGGACGCCTATGTCTACAACACCTTCGACGTGGCCAACCGGCCGCTGCAGGTCCGCCTGGGGCGCCAGTCCCTCAACTGGGGCGAAAGCCTGTTCTTCCAGGGCGTCAACCAGATCAATCCCATCGACGCCCCCGCCCTGCGGCGGCCCGGCGCCGAGGTCAAGGAGGGCATGCTGCCCATCTGGGCCATCGACGCCAACGCCAATCTGGGGGCCGGCGTCTCGGTGGAGGGCTTCTATCAGCTGGCCTGGGAACCGACCACGGTCGAGGCCTGCGGCACCTATTGGTCTTCCCTGGATATCCAGGCGAGCGCCAATCCGGGCCAGTGCAACAAGATCGTCGTCGGCTCCACCTCGTCGGCGGCGGCCATCGCCAGCGGGACCTACGCCCCGCTGAACCCCGGCAAGAAGGCCCGGTCGCTGGGCGAGTTCGGCATGGCCGTCCGGCTTTCCGCCGACCCGATCGACACGGAATTCGGCCTTTACGGCATGAACATCCATTCCCGCACCCCGATCATCACCGGCAACAAGGGAACATGGGGCAGCACGGCGGCCGGCGTGATCAACGCGCAATCGACCAAGAATCCGCTGATGGCCCATCAGATCAGCACCAACGCCCTGCTGGCCGGCAAGGGCATCGTCTCCGCCTCCGCCTTCTGGGAATATCCCGAGGACGTCCAGGTGTTCGGTGCCAGCGCCGCCACCACCGTCCTGGGATGGTCGGTGGGGTCCGAGATCAGCGTCATCCCCAACCTGCCGGTGCAGCGCAACGCCAACGATCTCCTCAACGGCCTGCTGAACCAGACCGGACCGCTGGCGTCATTGGTGACCTCGACGCCCAGCATGGGCGACATCAGCGGTTATGACCGCTTCACCAAGACCCAGTTCCAGCTCAACGGCATCAAGACCTTCGGCGGCGTGGCCGGCAGCGCGAAATCGACCCTCGCCGCCGAAGGCGCCTTCCAGTGGGTCAATGTCCCCGACTACCGCGACGGCACCTCCGTCCGCTACGGCCGGTCATTCATCTTCGGGACCGGCTCCAGCGCCGGCAACAACACCTGCAGCGGCAGCAACAATCCCCAGGCCGACGGCTGCCGGAACGACGGCTACGTCACCCAGTTCTCGTGGGGTTACCGCCTGCGCGGCCAACTGGAATATCCGCAGATCTTCGACACCGCCGTGACCTTCACTCCCAGCATCTACTTCGCCCACGACGTCAAGGGCGTCTCGGCCGACGGACAGTTGAACGAGGGGCGCATGGCCATTGGCCTGGGAAGCCGCTTTTCGTTGTCCCAGCAGTACAATCTGGACATGAACTACGTCTATTACGGCGACAACGCCAAGTATGATCCGCTGCGGGATCACGACTTCTACTCGCTTAGCATCAGCGCCAGCTTCTGACGGGAGGCCAGTTCCATGAAGATCAGCACCATTCCTCTTGCGTCCATCGCCCTGGCCCTGTCCCTGGCGTTCCCCGCCGTCGCCGGCCCGGCCCGGACCGACATCGAGCGCCTGGGCGCCGACCTGACCCCGGCCGGCGCCGAGAAAGCCGGCAGCAAGGACGGCGCCATCCCGGCCTGGGACGGCGGACTGAGCAAGGCGCCGGCCGGCTGGAGCCCCGGCCAACCCTATGCCGACCCCTTCGCCGACGAGAAGCCGCTGTTCACCATCACCGGCCAGAACGCCGAGCAGTACAAGGACAAGCTGTCGCCCGGCCTGCTGGAACTGCTCAAGAAGTATCCGACGTTCCGCATGCCGGTCTATCCCAGCCACCGCACCGTCGCCCTGCCCAAGGCGGTGACCGATCAGGCCAAGGCCCAGGCGGACAAGGTCGAGATCGAGGGATTCGGCGTCAAGAACCTGGGGACCTCGAACATTCCGTTCCCGATCCCCAAGACCGGCATCGAGGTTCTGTGGAATCATCTGGTCCGCTATACCGGCGGCGGGCTGGAGGACGATTACTCCACCTTCCTGGTTCGCGGCAGCGGCGATTATTCCCGGTTCGGCCTGCGCCTCAAGCGCATCTATGCCGGCAACCTGGAGGGCGCCCGCGACGGCGAACTGATGCGCTACATGTCCTTCTACACCTATCCGGCCTCGCTGGAGGGCACCATCTATCTGGTCCAGGACCCGGTCAACCAGGTGGAAAGCAGCCGCGCCGCCTGGATTTACAATGCCGGCCAGCGCCGCGTCCGCCGGGCGCCCGACCTTGCCTACGACATGATCACCGACGGGTCCGAGGGCATGTACGTGGTCGATCAGGTGGACGGCTACAACGGCGCCCCCGACCGCTATGACTGGAAGCTGCTGGGCAAGAAGGAACTGTACGTCGCCTACAACAGCTACAAGATCGGCGACAAGAGCCTCAAATACGCCGACATCATCCAGAAATCCTCCATCAACCCCGACGTGGTCCGCTACGAGCCCCACCGGGTCTGGGTGGTCGAGGGCACGCTGAAGTCGGGCGCCAAGCACTTGTACGGCAAGCGCACCTTCTACATCGACGAGGATTCGTGGAACGTCCTGCTCGAGGACGCCTACGACACCCGCGGCGGCCTGTGGCGGGTCGGCATCCACGGCCTGATCCAGTACTACGACGCCCAGGTTCCGCTGTACGGCTTCAACCTGTGGCACGACCTGACCAGCGGCGGCTATGCCCTTTACGGCATCAACAACGAGACCAGGGCGGTGCGCAAGATCGGCACCACCGGCAAGGCGAGCGACTTCGAGCCCGACGCGCTCCGCCGCGCCGGCACCAAGTAGGGATCGGGGCCGCCTGTCGCCGGCGGCCCCTTTTCATTCCACCGACTTTGAGAATGCCGTCCATGACCAGACATTCCATCGCCATCCTTCTCCTCGCCCTGGCTCCGCTGATCGGTCCCGCAGCGGCCGAACCGGTGGCGGTGGCGCATCCCGACGCCATCATCCTGCTCGATCTGGTCCGCGAGGGGGCCTCGCTGATCGCGGTGGGCGAGCGCGGCACGGTTCTGCGCTCCGACGACGATGGCGGCACCTGGAGCGCCGCCATGCCCGCCACCACGCGGACCCTTACCGCGCTGGCCTTCGGCCGGGACGGCACCGGCGTGGCGGTCGGGCATGGCGGCACGCTGCTGAGGACCGCCGACGACGGCCGCACCTGGCAGGCGGTCGAGGTTCCGGCGGCCGGCAGGGATTCCCTGCTGGGGGTCGTGGCGCTGGGCGATGGACGCTTCATCGCCCATGGCGCCTTCGGCCTGTTCCTCCTGTCCGACGATGCCGGCCGGACCTGGACGCGGCACACCATCCTGGGCGACGAGTTCGACCGCCATATCTACAAGATCGTGGCGCGGTCGCCGCGCGATCTGCTGCTGGTGGGCGAATCGGGGACGTTGGCCGTCTCGGCCGATGGCGGCGCCACCTGGCGCATGCGTACCCCGCCCTATGCCGGCTCGTTTTTCGGAGCCATCGTCGCCCGCGACGGCGCCGCCCTGATCTTCGGCATGCGCGGCCACGTCTATCGCTCCACCGCCCCGGACGGGGAATGGAGCGCCGTGCCCGTGGACACCAATACCGCCTTCAACAATGGCCTGACCCTGGCCGACGGGCGCCTGATCCTGGCGGGAAACAACGGCGTCGCCGCGATCAGCGACGACAACGGCAAGACCTTCCGCGCCGTCAAGGCCGCGCGGGGCGCCAATCTGGCCCAGATCGCCGAAGCGCGCTCCGGCACCCTGATCGCCGGCGGCGATGCCGGCATTCTTCGTCTTGATATGCCGACGGCAGAAAACAAGGACTCCCGACATGGGCGATAGAGTGATGGCAAGCCCGGTGTTCGAGGAGAAGGGGCTGGAGGCGCGGAACTTTTCGGTCGGCTGGGTCGGTCGGCTTTCCTACCAGATCTTCCACTGGCGCAGGACCCTGCTGGCCCTGGGCATCCTCATCACGCTGGGCCTGGGCTATTCCGCCACCCATCTGTGGGTCGACGCCAGCTTCGAGAAGATGATCCCCCTGCACCACGAGTACATGAAGACGCTGCTGCGCTACCGCGACACCTTCGGCGGCGCCAACAAGATCATCGTCGCGGTCAAGGCCAGACAGGGAGACATCTACGACAAGGCGTTCATGGACACCCTGCGCGCCGTCACCGAGGAAATCTTCTTCATCAAGGGGGTCGAGCGCTCGTCGGTCCTGTCCCTGTTCAGCCCCAACGTCCGCTACACCGAGGTGGTCGAGGACGGCTTCCGGGGCGGCACCATCGTCGATTCGGACTTCAGCGGCAGCCCCGAGCAACTCCGCAAGATCCGGGAGAACACCCTGAAATCCGACTGGGTCGGGCGCATCGTCGCCACCGACCAGACGGCGGCCCTGGTGGTGGCCAATCTGCTGGACGGCCAGGTGGACCTGCAGCGGGTGGCGCATCAGCTCGAAGACATCCGCACCCGCTACCAGACCGATGCCATCACCTTGCACGAAATCGGCTTCGCCAAGGCGGTGGGCGATTTCGCCGAGGGTGCCGCCGGCGTCGTCACCTTCTTCGCCGTGGCCTTCGTGATCACCGCCCTGCTGCTGTACTGGTATTGCCGTTCGGCCATGCTGTCCGCCTGCGCCCTGGTCTGCGCCCTGGTGCCGGTGGTCTGGCTGCTGGGGCTGCTGCCGATCCTGGGAATGGGCATCGATCCCATGTCGATCCTGGTCCCCTTCCTGATCTTTTCCATCGGCGTCTCGCACGCCGTGCAGATGACCAATGCCTGGAAGCTGGAAAGCCTCCACGGCGCCGACGGCGTGACCGCGTCGCGCAACAGCTTCCAGAAGCTGTTCATTCCGGGCGCCATGGCCCTGCTGGCCAACGCCCTGGGCTTTCTGGTCATCACCATGGTCGATATCGACGTCGTGCGCGAGCTGGCCATCACCGCCACCCTCGGCGTCTCCATCATGATCCTGACCAACAAGCTGCTGCTGCCGGTCCTGCTGTCCTTCATGAAGCTGTCGCCGGCCGACGCCCAGCGGCTGAACGGCATGGAAACCGCCGGCGACCGGCTGTGGGAGCGCGTCGCCCCCCTGGCCTCCCGCCGGAACGGCCGCTGGGCGTTGCTCCTGGCCCTGGCGCTGCTGGGGCTCGGATTGTGGGAGGCGCGGGACCTCAAGATCGGCGATCTCGGCAAGGGCATTCCCGAACTGAGGGCGGACTCCCGCTACAATCGGGACATCGAGATGATCACCAGCCATTTCGCCATCGGCGTCGACCACCTGCAGGTGGTCGCCGAGGCCAGCGGCGACGAATCCCCCTGCGTCGACCGCGAGGTGATGGACAAGCTGGAGGACTTCGAATTCATCATGCGCCAGACCGACGGCGTCGCCTCGGTGCGCGGCCTGGTGGGCTTCGTCAAGACCGTGACCCAGGGCTTCGCCGAAACCAGCGTGAAATGGCGCGTCCTGCCCGAGGAGAAGATGCAGATCGCCCAGGGGGTGGGCTATGCCCGGCGCATGGGCAACGAGCTGATGAACGCCAACTGCACGGCCATGCCCCTGACCATCTATCCCCGCGACCATCAGGCCGGCACCATCACCCACATCATCGAGCGCATCCGCGCCTTCAAGGCGGAGAACGACTCGGACAAGGTCCGCTTCCGTCTGGCCGCCGGCAACGTGGGCGTCATGGCGGCGACCAACGAAGCGGTGGCCGCCGCCGACAAATGGGTGAACCTGACCCTGTTCCTGTCGGTGAGCCTGCTGTGCCTCGTCACCTTCCGCTCGTGGCGGGTCACCCTGTGCATCGTCATCCCGCTGGGCATCGTCACCGTGCTGTGCAACGCATTGATGGCCGCGCTGGGCATCGGGCTCAAGGTCAACACCCTGCCGGTGGTGGCATTGGGAGTGGGCGTCGGGGTGGATTACGGCATCTATCTGTTCGAGCGCATGAAGCATGAAATGCGCGAGCGCAACCACTGCCTGGAGGAGGCTTTCGCCACCGCCCTGAAGCAGCGGGGAACCGCCTCGGTCTTCACCGCCGTCACCATGACCATCTCGGTCGCCACCTGGGCCTTCTCGGCGCTGAAGTTCCAGGCCGACATGGGCATCCTGCTGGCCTTCATGTTCCTGGTGAACATGCTGGGCGCCATCTTCCTGCTGCCGGCCTTCGCCGCCTTCCTGGTCGGCGACGGCAAGGGCCCGTCCCATGCGCATCGGCAATAGGATCGCCGCCGGCTTCACCGTCGTGGTGGTCCTGGCGGCCATCATCGGCGGCGTGGGCTGGTTCAGCCTTCACTCGGTCGGCACCGCCGCCGCCGCCGCCCGTCAGGCGCAGTCCCTGGCCACCCTGATCGACGGTATCCGCGCCGACGTCCTGCGCTACCGCCACGAGCCCGAGGACGGGCTGGCCGCCGAGGTGACGGCGCGCCTTGACGGCGTCGCCCCGCTTCTCGCCCAGGTCATCGCCGCCTCCCGCTGGGACGGGAGCGACGCCGAGGGCGCCAGGGCCGCCGTCGATGAGTTCGGCGCCGCCTTCGCCGCCCTGGTGGAGGCCAGCCGGCGCAACGCCGCCTCGCTGGAAAGCATGGAGCGGCGCAGCGACGAGATCACCCGGTTCACCGAGGATTTTCCCGATTCCGCACCCGAGGACGCGCGGGAGCAGGTGTTCTCCATGCGTCTGGCCCAGGCTTCCATGCACAGCATCGAGCAGGGATTGCGGGGTGGACGCATCGAGACGGCGACCGCCGAAATGATGGCGGCGCTGCGCCCGCTGTTCACCGCCACCATCAAATTGAAGCAGATGACCTCGGGTCCGCTGGCCGAACAGGTCGCCAAGGTGGCCGACACCGTTCACCAATACCGCACCGAATTCGAAAGCGTGCGCGAGGTCGCCGACCACCGGCGCACCGCCGACGAGCGGATCGCCCAGGCGGTCAACCGGCTGGAGGAACTCCTGCGCGGCGATGCCGAACGGGTCAAATCCTCCATGGAGCGGGTTCAGCGCACCTCGACCTGGCTGCTGCTGGCCGGGGTGCTTCTGGGGCTGTCGGCGGGAACCGGCATCGCCATCGTCCTGACCAAGGGCATCGTGCGGCCGGTCCGCACCCTGACCCACCTCATGGAGGACCTCGCCACCGGCAATCTGGCGGTCCAAGTCGCCGGCACCGACCGGGTGGACGAGATCGGCGCCATGGCCCGCGCCGTCAAGGTCTTCAAGCAGAACGCCGAGGAGGTCCGCAGTCTCCAGGCCGATAAGGCGGCGCAGGAAATCCGCGCCCGGCAGGAACAGCGCGAGGTCCGTCTCCGCCTCGCCGAAACCATGCGCGAGACCCTGGGCTCGCTGGTGCACGGCGTGACGGAAGCCTCGTCCCGGCTGGAGCATTCCGCCCAATCCCTGTCCGCCAGCTCGGTCCAGACCTCGCGCCAGGCCCAATGGGTGGCGGAGGCGGCCCATCAGGCCCTGACCAGCCTGGAGAAGGTGCTGTCCTCGGCCGAGGAATTGTCGAGGTCAGCCACCGAGATCGGCGGCAGCACCGCCGAATCCTCGGAAATCGCCCGCGAGGCGGTGGCCGGAATGACCCGCACCGATCAGACCCTGGGCGAGCTGTCGCAGTCGGCGGAAAGCATCACGGCGGTCATCAGCCTGATTCAGACCATCGCGGCCCAGACCAACCTGCTGGCGCTCAACGCCACCATCGAGGCCGCCAGGGCCGGCGAGGCGGGCAAGGGCTTCGCCGTGGTCGCGGGCGAGGTCAAGGCGCTGGCGACCCAGACCTCCTCGGCCACCGTGGAGATCAGCCGGCAGATCGAAGCCATCCAGACCGAAACCGGCGATACCATCGCGGCGATTCGCGGCGCGGGAAAGATCATCTCGCGCATGGATCACATCTCGGCCCTCGTCACCGCCACGGCGGAAACCCAGACCTCCGCCACCCGCGACATCGTCGACACCCTGAGCCGGGCGGCCACCGATACCCGCGATGTCTCGCTCAACATCAAAGGGGTGACCCAGGTCGCCGAGTCCACCGGCATCGAGGCGGCTCACGTGCTGGACGCGGCCCGGAGCCTCGCTCACGACGCCCAGATGCTGCGCCGCGAGGTGGAAGCCTTCATCGCCGGCGTATGCCGGGAATAGGCTGCGGCCGAAGTGTCTAGTGCTGCCCCGCCATGGGGCAGC